>CAYYWX010000013.1:0-68190 GCA_964475405.1 uncultured Verrucomicrobiota bacterium | reverse complement strand
TCATGGCGCCATTCCAGGCCGGCGGCGCCGGCAAAATAATCCTGCGGGGACCAATAGGGATGAACAATATCAACCAGTTGACCGTTTTCCCATATTTCCCGGTCTTTCTCCGAAGTGTTGCGGTAGTCGCCCCGGAGGATGAGCTTTAGTTCGCGGGGATGCTGGGTTAAGAGTTCCGTTCCTCGCAGCCAATGATGCTGGGCGCTGTTTTGATCGGTGTAGGATTGCCACCCGGCCTCGCCGTCAACCTGGAGATCGCGGTTGACCCGCAGCACAGGATGGGCGCCGACCGAATCGAGTTGAATGCCCTGTTGAAGGGCGTAAACGTTGACAAAATTATTTTGCCGCTCGCCGCGCAGGCCCAGCGAAAAATAATCATTC
The DNA here is from genome assembly GCA_964475405.1 of uncultured Verrucomicrobiota bacterium. Classification (GTDB taxonomy): domain Bacteria; phylum Verrucomicrobiota; class Kiritimatiellia; order JAAZAB01; family JAAZAB01; genus JAQUQV01. The sequence goes on along the minus strand of CAYYWX010000013.1, from coordinate 67,809 downwards.
AGGGCGCCTTCAAGCTCAAGATGACCGCTGTTGGCGTTTTGGACGTCATTTCCCTCAAAAATCTGCCGGGAGTATGCCGCATCGCCTTTCAGCCAGGGATTGATCACGCCGCCGGCCTGAAGCGTCGGGCCATAGGCCAGCCAGGTCCGGCTGACTTCGTTGGGCCGATACTGCCATTGTTCGCCGGCGACCGCGACGAAATAATCCTTCAAAATCGGCGCTTCGGCGCGGACCGCGGACTCATGGCGTGTGATCTGGGCCAGGTGGCCGTAACCGTTTTCATACCAGTAATCATAACTAGCCTCCAGGGCCGACTGGCTGTCAATCCTGATTTTTTGCAGGCCTTCCGGGGCCATTTGGTGCAATGGATCCAACGCCAGCAGCCGGGAGTAAGTTTGATATGTTGCTTTCTTCAGGCCAAGCGCGTACTGGGACTGGGCCAGGTCAAACCAGGCTTCATTATTGCCCGGCGTTGAGTCCGTAAGTTCCTTGAGGTTTTTTCCGGCGTTCCGCCAGCGGCGCTGCCATAGGTTGGCCTTGGCGGTTTGTTCAAGCACGGCATTTTTTTGGATAAGATACGCCGGCCATAAATCAACCAATATTTTTTCAACCCCCCGGCGCCACGCACCGGGCCAAGTCGGCGCAACAAGCGGCCATTCGTCGAGAAACGCTTCCATTTCCTTGTAAATATCTTTCCCCTCCCTGCCGCGCAGGCGCTCCGCCTTGCGGGAAAGCCAATCCCGGGCGGCGCTCTTTTCCTGCGGGCCGGTGCGGAGAATATTTTGTAAAGCAACGGTCAGCTGCCAGTCAACCGGCGGAGAGCACAGTTCCTGGTAATAACCCATTGATTGACGGAAAGATTTTTCCCAGAAAGCCACCCGCGCCTTTTCAAAAACCGGCACGGGATCCTCCGGCGCCATCCCAATCAATCGGTCATATTGTTCAATGGCACGAGCGTAGTTTTTAGACCAGCTCAGGACCCGGGCGTAATCCAATTGAATCATCCGGTGCCGCGGCCACGCTTTTGCCAGCCGGGAATAATCTTCAATGGCCCGGTCATATTGATGATCAACGCCGAACATAAATGCTTTGCCGGTTGCCGCCGGCAGGCAAGCCGGATCGCTCCTTAAGGCAGCCTGGTAGCAGGCAACGGCCATCTTGTAATAGCCAGCATCGGCGTAGCAGCCGGCCCATTTGCACAAGATCATCGGCGAATTATTTGCATCGTTTGTTAATCCGGCAAAGAAATGAATATTAGTTACCGCCTCGCGTTGGCTGAAATAAAGCGCCTCAACCCGGCCGGGCTCGCGGGAAAGCGCGGCGGAAAATAAAGCCCTGGAAAAATCGGCCTCATTTTGTTTAAGGGCCAATTTGCCCATTTCCAGCCATGGGTCGGCCCTGGTCGGGTCAATTTCCAGGAATCCAAAGCCCATCTCCCGGGCCTCGTCATAAAAACCCTGGGCAACAAGACATTTTACGGACAAAAGATAAAAAGCCGGCGACTCGTCAAACCGTTCTTTATAATCACGCAACCATTGGCGGGCGGCGGGATAATTTTTTTCACGGTATTTTAGATCAGCCATGCCGAGAAAGAACGGCGCGGCGGGAGCGGAAGCCGCGAGGCGGCGCCAGTAAACGCATTCCGCTTCCTCGTACCTCTGTTCCGCCTTCAGGATATCGGCAAGCTGGAGCAGGTCTTCATCGGTCGAAGATTTGCCGGCCAGCATTGAGCGGGTCAATTCTTCGGCCCCGTAATAATCGCCGCTTGTCAAGCGCGCGTTGGACCATGCGCGCATTAAAGCATAATTGCCGCCGCCCGATTTATTATTTGCGCGCTGAAAACAGTCCTCGGCTTTGGCAAAATCCCCCCGGGCCGCATAAATCCTCGCCGCCATTTCAAGCGCGGGGGGGTAATCGGGCTCGAAGGTGCGAACTTTATTCAACCGCGTCAGGGCAAGTTCCAGGTTTCCCATCCAGAAAGCCAGGCGGGCCGATTCAAACATGACATAGGGATGATCCTTGGCCTGTTCCAGGAGGCGGTTGTATTCAAGCTCGGCTTTCCGCAACGAAGCGGGGTCATTTGTATAAGAAAGGCCGCGGGCCAGGGCCCAGCGCGCGTCAAAATCGCCTTTTGACGCGGCGGGTTCGGCCGACCATTGCGCCGGCGCCGGGCCGGGCATCAGCCACAGCGAACAGGATAAAATCAATGCAAGGTTAAAACGTTGACGCCGGTGTGTCATGGTTTTGAAAGAGTAATTATTATTTTCCAGCGCTATTTTCCGGGAGGGTCTTTTTCAATTCTTCAATTGCTTTCTGGTTCTGGCCGGCCCACATCAGCACATTCGCGTATTTTCGCCTGACACGGATATTATCGGGCGACTGGCGCAATATTGTTTCGTATTCCTGCAATGACTCGTCATATTGGTCGTTCCAGCTCAATAAATCGGCCAGTTTTTCGCGCACAGTTAGATCGGAGGGAAGTTCATGCAACAGCTGGCGATAGTCAAATTCAGCCTTTTCATAGAGAAAAGCGCCGGCAGACAAGTCGGCGATGACAATCCTGTCATCCCGCTGCAGGATGGAAACCGGCACGCGCTGGAATTCAGCCAACGCTTCATTTCTCTTTCCCGCCCAGAAAAGAACCCTGGCCAATTCCAGCTGGGCTTGATGGGCTTGCGGTAAATTTTTACTCATCTGTAATAATCGGCGATACTCCGCGATTGATTCCGAATATTGTTTCGCGTAACTGAGAGCCCGGGCCAATTCCAGGCGCGCCTTCCATTCGGGGATAGAATTGCCGTCTTCAACATCTTTTTTTGAGCGCCTTCCATCCGGGGCGTTCTGCGCCACGAGCACCGCCTCCCGGGCGACCTTCGCGGCTTTATCCGGCTGCCCGAGCTCCAAATAAGAAACATATAAACGCGGGAACACCAGGGCCGGCTTAAATCCCTTTGACCATAAGCCGGAGTAGCTTGCCACGGCCTGAAGGTAATCGCCGTTTTTGTTTGCATCCTCGGCCTGCCGCCATGAAACCCAATCGTGATTAATAATCCGGTAAAGGCCAACCGTTAAGACCGTTAACCCCAATACAAGGATAGTTATGAATATGCGCATGTTTAATCCTCTTTGGTAATCTGGCTCGCGCTGCACCGGAGCCGGCTGCGGCTTTGCGCGAGATGACTTATATGTTAAAATTTCTTATCCTGAAAAAAACGGCTTATCAAAGCTTCTTGAGAAACCAATAAGCCCTGTATGGCTTCTAGTGAGGCTTTTGTCAAATACCCGATTTATCACCCGCCAGCCATTCTGCTCATGCGCGAAGCGGAGAAAAATCGCCCGGGGCACGACGGCGCAGTTGGTTACGAAAGATACGGCGGCTTCATAGGGGGCCGCGCCCGGATTCCAGTTCTGGAAAAAATCCGTAAAGTCCGTGAAGGGCTCGAGGATGATATGGAGAGCCGCGCCGGGGGCGTTGCTGGCCACCGCGGCGATCCAGTCGGAGGGAAAAGGGTCCCGCTTGAAAACCACAAACTTGCCATAGAGGGCGCGCTGCCGCCCGGCATCACGGTTAAAAGCTGCGAGCGCGTCGCCGGATCCGCCGTTTTCAAGGATCACACCGAGATACACCCCGGATTCCGGCTCATGCAGGCCTGCGCCGATCGCTTCACCCAGCCCGGCCCCGATCCACAGGAGAAAGAATATGAAACTGAATCTGATCATAAGTCATGATGCCAAAAGCTGATTAACATATCAAGTCTTAAACAGCGCTCAAATCAACCGACCGCACGCCTATCATGCGTTTGACATTTTTGCATAAAAGAATAGAATATGGCCGATTAATAAATAAACTTCATCGTTTATTTTGCAGCAAGGAAACAAGGGGAAAGTCATGTGGGAATATACGGACAAAGTCCTGGACCACTTCCGCAATCCGCGCAACGTGGGCGTGATCGAAAAGCCGGATGGGACCGGCGAAGTCGGCTCCATGGCCTGCGGCGACGCATTGAAACTCACCTTCAAGCTGGACAAGCACAAAAGAATCGCCGACGTAAAATTCCAGACCTTCGGCTGCGCGAGCGCGATCGCCTCCTCCTCCGCCCTGACGGAAATGATAAAAGGCAAGACACTGGAAGAGGCCGAAAAAGTCACCAACCAGGACATTGCCGATTTCCTCGGCGGGCTGCCCGAGCAAAAAATGCACTGCTCGGTCATGGGCCGCGAGGCGCTCGAAGTGGCCATTCACAATTACCGCACCGGCGACACTTCCAAGAAAATCCTGGAAGGCAAGGTCATCTGCCACTGTTTCGGCGTCACCGAGGAGGAAATCACGCGGGTGGTCCGTGACAACCGCCTGACCACCGTCCAGCAGGTCACCAACTATTGCAAGGCCGGCGGCGCCTGCGGCAAATGCCACAAGGACATCGCGGACATCATCGCCAGGGTGCGGGGCGAGAGCGGCGCAAGCGCCCAGGCCGAACCGGCCAGGCCCAAGACTTTGACCACCCTCCAGAAAATCAAGCTGATTGAAGAAACCCTGGAAAAAGAAGTGCGCCCGGCCCTGCGGAAAGACGGCGGCGACATTGAGCTCATTGACGTCACCGGCAACAAGGTCGTCGTAGCGTTGCGCGGCATGTGCGCGAACTGCCAGGTGGCGCGTTTTACGCTGAAGGACGTGGTGGAAGCCAAGCTGAAGGAATTTGTCGCACCGGACATCATCGTCGAGGAGGCTTCACCTTGAGCCCGAAACTGGTCTATCTTGACAACAACGCCACGACCTCCGTCGCTTCGGAAGTGATTGAGGCCATGATGCCGTTCTTCAAGGAACTGTGGGGCAATCCTTCCAGCATGCACGCCTTCGGCGGGCAGGTGCACCGGCACGTTGAAAACGCCCGCCAGCAGGTGGCCGAGCTGCTCGGGGCGGACAAGTCCGAGATAATTTTCACCAGTTGCGGGACGGAAAGCGACAACATGGCCATTCGCGGGACGATGGAAGCCGCCGCTGAACGCTTGAATTTCATCACCACCCGCGTGGAACATCCGGCCGTGCTGGAGCCGGCGCGGATGCTCAAAAACCTCGGTTACAATGTCATCGAACTGGACGTTGATTCATCCGGACAGATTAATCTCAACCAACTTAAAGAAGCTTTGAGCCATGGCCCCGCGCTCGCCAGCATCATGTGGGCCAACAACGAGACCGGCGTCATGTTCCCCATCGCGGAAATAGCGGAGATGGTCAAGGCCGCCGGCGGAATCATGCACACCGACGCCGTGCAGGCCGTCGGCAAGCTGCCGATCGACTTGCGCAAGATAAAAGCGGACATGCTTTCGCTCTCCGGGCACAAACTGCACGCGCCGAAGGGGATTGGCGCGCTCTACGTCCGCAGGGGAACGCGCGTCGCGCCGTTGCTGCTCGGCGGGCACCAGGAAAGCGGGAAACGCGGCGGAACGGAAAACGTGCCTTACATCGTCGGCCTCGGGAAGGCCTGCGAACTGGCCGCGCGCAACATTTCCGAGGAGATGATCCGGGTGGCCGTCCTGCGGGACCGCCTGCAAAAAGGCATCCTCGAAAGATGTTCGGACGTGCAGGTGAACGGCGACCAGGTCCATCGCCTGCCGAACACGCTCAATCTCAGCTTCCTCTTTGTTGAAGGAGAATCCATCCTGTATCACCTGAGCGATTTGGGGATCGCGGCCTCTTCCGGGTCGGCCTGCACTTCCGGCTCGCTGGAGCCATCGCACGTCATCCGCGCGATGGGGGTGCCGTTCATGGCCGCCCACGGCTCAATCCGGTTCAGCCTGAGCCGCTATAACACCGAGGCGGATATTGACTACGTGCTGGCGGCCCTGCCGCCGATTATCGACAAGCTGCGGAGCATTTCGCCCTTCGGCCGGAAATGAAGGAAGCAAAACCCGCCGTTATTTTCTTTCAAGCCGCACCTTTTCGCTTACTCATCCTGTCAATTGAGAGCAGACTCAACATGAGATAACGCGGGAGGTGGAAATTTTCAATGCGGTCCGAGTGGCGTTCAAACGTCACTTTTCTGTCAGCCACAAAAATCCAGAGCGGAAGTCCGTGTTGTTTCAATAAAAATTTACTGTGCATATATGCGGATATCTTGGCATGCCAGTCCCTGGCCCACTGCGCTCCTGAATGCTCAATCACCATCATCAGGCCGATCAGGGCTTCCTCCTGAAGCCACAGCCATTTCCGCGTATTCCAGGTCTTTCTGTTGACATGGGCAAGCCCCTCCATCAATCCCCCATAGACGTCGTCCCAAAAAACCTCTATATGCTTTCTCAGCCGTTCGGCGGCAAGATCAAAAAGTTCAATGTTCTTTGTCCGCAGCGCTTCGTCCATGATCATCCAAAGCACTTCCGGGCCGTGACCGGTGGCGATCTCGCCGTAATCGCATTCAATCCGTGACAGGTCGTGATTGAGATACTCGTTAAGCAGTCCGTGTTCGGGATTAAAGTGATGAACCATGACCGCCTGCACACATCGCGCCGCGATAGTTTCCACGGCAGGATCGGCCCTGGCTACAAGCATGTCGGTCGCCAGGCGGAGAAAAACCATCCAATGCCCCAAAATCCGCGGCGCATCCACGCCTGGAAAAGAATCGGTCCGGGGCAGCGAGCCGTATCCCGCGTGATTGTCGTATATGTTCATGCACTTGACGATGATCTCTTTGGCTATATCCCAATATTTCCGGTCGCCGGCCGCCTTGGAATATTCAGCCAGCCCGGTCGCGATAAACAGATCGCCATAAATGGATGTCCGGCCGTAAAACGGCGGGTTCGGATCTTCAAGAGGTTTCCCTTCCCTCGTGAACGAACCAGGCCAGAAGTTGTCTCCTGCCGGCTTGTTCTTCAAAATAAATTCCACTGATTTACGGGCGACAGCAAGGTGTTCGGGATCGCGGCCGAATTTGTCATACAGGAATGAATATACCCATATCCCCCTTCCTTCAAACCAGGCGCGTTTTATGGTGGAGATGCGCGCGCCATCGCGATCGGCATGGCACATGAACCCGCCGTATTCGCCGTCAATCACATATTTTGCCATGAAAGGAAGAAAATCGTCAAAAAGTTCGGAACGGTACTGTTCGCGCGCCCCTTCAAGAGACATTTCCCCTAACCTGCCGTTATCCGTATTTTTCATAACTATTGAGGCGAAAAACTGACCAGATCGCATTCGCACTGCGCCCGGCCGTCCGCATTCATATGGGGAGTTTCTATCCACGGGCAGGAGTAGAGTTTGCCGTTCGGATGGACAACGAGGGCGTGCGCCATCTGGGGATGGCGGCCGTCTGGCAATTGCAGCATGCCGTGGTCGCGGTAGCGCCCCGTGGGAAGATGATACGTTACCAAATGCACGACTTCCTTCACCCGCCGGCCGTCAGGAGCGGGAAGCTCGCCGCCGGTCAGGTAATAAACGGTGCGGCCGTCGAGGCCGGGACGGAGCGAAAGATATCCATAACGGAACGGCTCAAACTGTCCGCTTTCCCGGAGTTCCTGCGCGCAGATCCGATCCAGCAGCGTCAACCGGGGCAGAGCCGGATCAAAACGGAAAAGATAGGCGGACTTGGGATGAATGCCATAGAAGACATGTTCCTTTTCATGCCAGAATATATCGCGCCAGTTGTATCCCTGGTGGCCGGGCGCATGGGGATCCCACGCGCCGAAAATATCGCGCTTCATGTGAACGCCGGCCACGGACTCAACAAGATCCCTCCCGAAACAGTATCTCAGGATCTCTCCGTCGGCATTGGTGAAATAAACATCGCCCGTCTCCGGCCGGAGCCCCATGCTGCGGCACAGGCAAAAATAATCCGGCCCCTCGCCGGCTTCCCCTTCGCGGGAAACCTTGCCCAGATTGCGCAGGCGGCGGGTGGATATGTCATAGACCAGGAAATACCCCTTCGGCCAGGTCAACCCATAAATGCGCCTGCGCGCCGGGTCAAGCTGCATGGCGATAATGCCTTCCTCCGCCGGGCCTGTTACCAAATCTTCGAAGCGCCCGCCGGCAAGGTCGTAGGAAAGAAAATGGCCGCCCGGATACGGACGGTAGCCCTCGGGCACGCCGGCCGGGCGCTCCCTGTCGCCGGATGACATAAAATATCCGTATTGCGTGGAAAAGTAGAGTTTGCCGTCACACTCGAAGAACGGGCAATGGGACTTTCCCTGGGGGATGCATTTTTGTCCCGCCTCGCCGGTCAGTTCGCCCAAGTCGCCGAGAAGCGTCACCCTGTCGTCCGCAGGTTCGTAGCGATACACCCGGCCGGGCGTGTTCAGATCATGCGAAGAAAGGGTGTAATATAGGTTTCCGTCGCTCGCCAGCGAGAGCGAGTAGAAGTTGGAATCCGATTTTTTAAATCCCGAAGGATGCAATTGCGCAGGGATAACGGCGTTTGGCGCGCTCTGCTGAGTAGACATTTGATTTTTCTCCGAATTGTTTTGATGTTGCGCAATGTTTACCATAATAATGAACAAAAAGGCAATCCGCGCGGGTTGTAAAGTGCTATTGTTAAAGTTGTAAAAAAATAACGCTCAATTTCCATGAGCAGACATATTGACAGCCAAATTGAACCGTTTGACTCAATTGAAACGAACCGCGTCACCCTGCCTTTGTCCGATAAGCATCCGGTTTACGTGGCCTACGCCCCCTCATTACGCAAACAAGCGTCCGTTTTCAACATGCACTACGCCCCGGAGCTTGGAATCGTTTTATCCGGCAAGATCAAGCGGTATTATCGGCATTGGAGCACCGAACTGACCGCGGGCCAGGTCTGGCTTTGCGGAATATGGGAGCCTCACGGTTACGTGACTCTCCAGCCTCATTCCCAGATGGTTATTTTGTCCATGCTGCCTGAAACGCTGGCGATGACCCAATTGCCCGGAGCGGCATCTTTCGATTGGCTTACCCCCTTCACGATCCCGCCGCAAAAACGGCCTTCCGTTAATAAGGCCCGCCGCCAACTCTTCCATTCCCTTGGCCGGCGTGTTGTGGATACCATGAAAAGAAATGAACCCGCGCGGGATGTTTTGTTATCCCTTCTTTTCTTTGAAATAATAATTGAATTATGCGCTCATTGGCCGTTTCCGATAAAAGACAGAAAAGTGTCCGACGACAATTATATGACCGTAAACAGGGCCATCCAAATGGTTTTTAACAGCCACAGGCTGGTTACCCTCCAGGAAATATCGAAAGCTTGCGGAATAAGGGCGTCAATCTTTGCCAGGTTGTTCCATAATTCCATGGGAATCAGTTTGGCCGATTTTTCACTCAGATATCGGCTTGACGGCGCCAAGAAACAACTTATCCATTCACGGCATCCCATTAAAATGATATCGGCGTCATGGGGATTTACGGATAAAAGCCACTTTCATCATGTCTTTGTCCAACACTACGGCTGCACTCCCGCGGAATTCCGCAAAAGATTTGAGGCATACGAAGAATAATTGACGAAGGAGGATGGAATCCTGTAATATTGCTTTTTTAATCGCGCGATAAAACATATATTAATTATTGGAGATTTAAAATGGGTGGATTCACATTTCGCGAAATGCTCCTTAACAGCTGGCCGATTGTCAGCGTCCTGGTGGTCATGTCAATCATATCGCTGACGGTCATCCTGGACCGCTTCACCGTCCTGCGCCGGGCGCGGCTGAACGCCATGGCCCTGGCGGCCAACCTGGTGAAAATTATCAAGGCGCAGGGCGCGGGCGCGGCGCTTGAATACTGCCAGAGATTTTCGCAGCCGGCGGCGAAGGTCATGGAAGCGATCATCATCCGCGGCGGCGCGCGCGACGACCGGGAACGCGCCGGCCAATACGCGCTCCAGACCGAGATAAACCGGCTTGAGGCCTACGTCCAGATTCTGGGCACGATCGGCAGCACGGCGCCGTTCGTCGGCCTGCTCGGCACGGTCATGGGAATCATCAAGGCCTTCCAGGACATCGCCATCAACGCCGGGGCCGGACCGGAAATTGTCTCGGCCGGAATTTCGGAGGCGTTGATCACGACCGCCTTCGGCCTGCTGGTGGCCATACCGGCGGTCATGTTTTACAACTACTGCGTCAACAAAGTCCAGCGCCTGACGCAGGAGATTGACCTGGCAACCTACGAAGTCATTGAACAGCTGTCCACCCGCGCGGAAAACCAGCAATGAAGACCTCCTCCCGGATGAACGGCAAATACCAGATCATGGCGGAAATCAACATGGTCCCCATGATTGACGTGGCGCTCGTGCTCCTGATCATTTTCATGGTCATGACCCCGTACCTGATCAAATCCCAGATCAAGATCAACCTGCCCAAGGCCAAGCTTAAGGAAGCCGTCCCGCGTCCCGATCAAATCCTGCAGATCCAGGTGGACGTCGCCGGCAATGTTTACCTTGACGGCCAGACGGTCGCCAAGAACGCGCTGGAAAGCCGGCTGAAAGCGCGCCTGCCGGATCCCCAGAACCAGCCGGTCATGATCGAGGCCGACCAGGACGTTAAATTTCAACACGTGATCACCGTAATGGATGTTGTCAAACGGCTCGGCGTCTCCAAGCTGGGCATAAATGTCAGGCACGATGCGCCGGCCGGCAAACAGGACCCCGGGCGCGGGCCGGCCAAGAACAAATGATATTTTCCGCCCGATACTTGAGCACGACTGATCGCCACTCTGGCAACCTGCCCTTCGTAGCCCTCGCGCTTCGTAGCGAAGGCTTCACCACGCCAAAAGCATGGTATACTTCGCAGAGTAGCGCTGGCGAAGAAGGGGTTATGCAATGAACAGGGAACTGAAACGCAAGGGAATTATAAGCATTGCCGTCCACGTGACGCTGATACTGTTCCTGATCATCCGCTCTTTCATCTCCTGCCACCGGGTTGACACCCGGAACATATCGCCGTTCCTTGATTTGCAGATGGGCGGCGGCGCGCCAAAGGGAGGCGGGGGCGGCGCGGCCGAACTGGCGGTGAACAAAAAGGACGACGCTTTCCCCGAACTGGCCAAAAAAAACAAAGGCGTGGACCCAAGCAAAAAACTTGTAAAAAAAACCATTAATAAACCCCCGCCGAAAAAACAATTGACCGAAAACGAGATAAAAAAATTATTGAGCGAGGGAATCGCGAACTCCGGTCCGCCCCTGCCAGGGGCCGGCCCCGGGACCGGCGCGGGCGGCGGCTCAACCGTTCCTTTCGCCTGGTATTATTACCAGATCAAGATGGCAATGTATGAAGCCTGGCAACAGCCCAGCGCGCTCACCGGCTCAAAAGGCCTCATGACCACGGCGGAAGTGCGCGTCCAACGCGACGGCCAGGTCACCAGCCGGAGGATTACCGTCCCTTCCGGCAATACGCAGATGGATGACTCCGTCCGGCGCGCGCTTGATGCGATCACCCAGCTTCCGCCATTGCCGGCCGGGCTTGGCGGCTTCTATAAGGATATCAGCATTGATTTTGAACTGACCGACATGGCGCTTCCGTCGGGAGAATGATGAGCGAATGAGGTAAAACGACAAGATCAGAGAAAAGACGGCCACGATGAAACGTGGCCCTCCAGTTTTTAACAGCAATGCGTCACACCGTGACGCACTACAACTGTAGCGCCGCACGGTGTGCGGCGAACTTGAGTTGCGGGCGAAGCCCGCTTGAGAAAGGAGACAAGAAATGGCCCTGCTAACCGTTCAGTTTTTCAGCAAATCGCTCGACAAACAAACCGCCATGCACGTAATACTTCCCCCGGGCAAAGGCCCTTTCCCCGTGCTTTACCTCCTGCACGGCCTGAGCGACGATTACACAATCTGGCAAAGACGGACAAGCATTGAGCGCTATGTTGATGGCAAGAACCTGGCGGTGGTCATGCCGGACGGCGGACGCAGTTTTTACTGCAACGACCCCCGGCCGGACGGGGCGGCCTACGAGGACCATATCGTCCGGGACGTAGTCGGATTCACGGACGCCACATTCCGCACGATCGTCGACCGCCGGGGAAGGGCGATCGCCGGACTGAGCATGGGCGGGTACGGGGCGGTGATGCTCTCCCTGAAACACGCGGACTTGTTCTCCGTGGCTTGCGGACATTCCAGCGCCGTCGGCTTCACGCATCCAGTTTATCGTGATACGCCGAAAATCTACAGTCTCGCCGATTCCCTGCTGAAGGATGGAAGCTACAACGTATTCCTCCTGGCGCAAAAGGCGTTGAAATTGCGCAACAAACCGGCGTTGCGGATAGATTGCGGACGGGACGATTTCTTGTTGAAAGAGAACCGGAAATTTCACGCCCACCTGAAAAAAATCGGATTTAAGCACGAATATCGTGAATATCCCGGCGCTCATTCCTGGGAATATTGGGATGTCCACATTCGGCAATCAATCGCGTTCATTCTTGCCAGGATGGTGACTACTCGCGTAGTCAAGGCTGAAGCTGTTTAGTCCGTAGACTATCAGGTAAACCAATATTTTCAGACCAATCATGGCGTCCCTGCGGGACGCCAATGATTTGGCTTAATTCTCAAACGAGAGCAGCGGCCGGGCGGTATCGCTGAGGCGGTTTTCAATCTTGGCCAGCAGCTTGGCTTCCAGGGTTTCGCGCCGTTGAATGCGTTCCTCGACGGAAAGTTTTGAAACGTCGATAAAACCGGCGGCGGCCTGTTCATGTCCGCCCGCCGATCCTTCCTTCCGGCTGATCAGGGAACGCAGCAACCGGCCGCAGTGCAGGCTGGCCACCTCGCTGCGGATGGAAACCATCAGGCGTCCTTCGGCAAAACCGGTGCAGAACGCCCACATGATGCGCTCCATGCGCAGGAGCAAATCCGCCACTTCCGCCACGATTTCCGGCTGTTTCACGGCCGCCAGGCGGGTCCAGGCCACGCGGCCGTAAGTTTGAGCGTTGGTCACGGCTTCGGCCAGGTAACTGTAGTATTCCCGCGGCAACGAGGCGTTTTTAATCTGCCCGAGCGTCTTCATGTTGCATTGATGCAGCAGGAGCGTATAGGCCCGGATATCGCGCTCGGTGGCGTGGCGGGTAAAATCAAATGTTTCCGAGGTGATGGCATAGGCCATGATGGCGGCCAGCCACTTGGGGATCGGGACATCGGCCGCCTGCAGGCATTCCCAGAGCCGGGTGCTGGTGGCGCCGAAGGCGGGATTGATGTCAATGAATATTCCGGCCGGCGCCTTGTATCTGCCGTGATGATGATGATCAAAAACGGCGATCGGCCGGACAGAGGCCGGCACGGTCACGTTGCCGCGCCATGGGGCGGTATCGACAAATATGGCCGGGCACTTTTTTTTGCCCGGCTGCCACTGCTGGACGGGCGTCAGGCCATACTTGAAATGCCGCAGGATTTCGCGGTTTTCCGCCCGCGAGACAATCCCGCTGAAAACGATCTTTCCGCGCAGTTTATGGCGCTTGGCCAGCAGCAACTGGATCGCGGCCGCCGAGGCCATGGCGTCCGGATCGGGATAATCGTGCGGAATGATCAAAACCCGCCCGTGCGCGGGCAGGACCTTGGCCAGCTCCGCCAGCAACTTTCCGACTTCATCATTGACGGTTTCGTTCACTGTGTTTTTTCAATCCACGAAGGGCAGGTGAACAGGCTATAGGCAATTAGCCTGTAGGTTTTTTGAATTTATCGGCCACCGGCGTCAGCCGAGGATGTCTAAAATCCTAACAGTCTACAGCCTAAACAACCTGAATAAAGTGTCACTTAAGAAGAGTGCCGATAATGACTCCCATCAGGGTAAAGCCGAGGAAAGCCATGGATTTGTAGACGGAAAAGGAAGTGATAATGATATCAACTGTGACCTTGGGTTTCATCCCCGAGAACAGGAGCACCACTATGGTGAACGCGAAAAGAATCAAGGCAAGTATCATTTTTTTATTCATGGCTGATCCTCCCGAACCGCCGGATTTACCGGAAGATTTTTTCTTGCTACCCTCGCTCATTGTTACCTCTATTCACCACGCTTTTCATCCGCCAGCGCGCCCCGATAATATTCCCCTGTCTGATTGACGGAAAGGCCATTGTCCTTATCCGCCCGGAAATTGCAAGCGCAAAACAAGACCGGTAAAAATGTGTTAAAAACATGATCGCCCGACTGGTGCCCGAGAATTGGCCGGGATTTCATCTGGTTTTAACTGGAACTTGATTTGACTGGGCAGGCGGGGAAAATAGGTGTCGGGAAAAAATAGGTCGGTGACTTGCCCCCGTTGATTACGCCATTTTCTAAGAGAGCTCCACCTTCCCCGGCAGTACATTTCGTCCCATGTTATGTATCTCGTATTTTTCAAACTATAGTTCGAAAATCGCTTTTCGCGTCACCAACTGATCGTTGGCGCCCATCAGGTTCCGATAGATTTTATATTCATCCTAGGCATCTTTGTTCCACTTCAATGCTGTCCAAATACAGTTTCTTTTACTGGAAGATTCTCCTCACATAACCAGCTTTAATTACCGGAAATAGGCGGTACGTTTGTTGCTTTAACGAATCGCACCCGCATTCTACCCCAATCATTAATGACTCGCGTCTTGCCCAATTGGATAACGCAAACAACCGACCGATTTGTGATCAGCCGGGCAAAGAAAACTTGTCCGTCTGGCACTTGAATAGCATGCCCCTTCCAAGACTTGCCAAAAACATTTATGCCTCTAGAGTCGTTCATGCTATAGAACTCGCATCGCAAGTCCTCCCGTTTTACACCGGTCAGACTCTTGCGACTACTCAAAGCGAACTCCCAGCGCGGCACATTACTTGCCTGAGGTTCCGGTGCGTCTAGATAGATATAGCTATTGCCATGACCACTAAGACTCCAGCCCAACAAGGCCGGGCCAATCTGTAGGCCAAATCTCGGCGGAGCAGGTCTCGCAGCCATGTGAAACCACTTGCGAACAACAGCTTCGGCCTTCTCATAGCAAGTCTGCGACCGATCCCATGACTCGACCATCTCGGCTGTGTAGATTGTCCCGAACTCTGAGTGAACAAACGTGCAATGGCTAAGGCATACTACGAAGGCAGTAACAAGAAGGACGATCACGAAACCAATCCGTTTCCTGTTGGATGCAAAGGCCGTGTTAGACATTTTTGTTTCTTCGGCGCAACCTGTATATAAGAAAAAAGTTTAGAAGCAACATGGCGAGATTCACAACGAGTAAACATGCCATAATAAATCCTGAAAACGGTTTCAGATCTGCGGCCCACATCATGATCTTGTCAACCAATGAAAATTCAATTCGAGCCTGCCCTATTCCAAGCTTCCTCATTTCATCAACAAGCAGATAGGCTCGCGCTCTTGGTGCCCATAATGCCCAATATATCTTATTTCCCTTCTCGTCCTGATAAACGGATCCACTGATTAAGGTGTCATCTATCTTCAACTTTTCCCGGTGGGTCTTAAAAAGGTTTTTTTCTGTAAGTCCGCCGAGCACCCAGTATCCAGTTCCTGGATTCGGAATATAAATAAGTCTTTCGAGATTCCCATCTTTGCGTTCGTTGTAAATTGGAACGCTAGAAGAACGAAGTTTATTCCAGTAAGCGCCTGATTCTTTGGGGTTTGACCATGGGATAAAAGCCTTCTCGCGAACTTCGGCAAGTGCCGGATCGATCGAACTCGGAACTAGCCGTTCAGCATGAGCGCTGGCGGCAATCATTACGGTTGATAATAGTATATAAGAAACCGTCAGAACACGCGTGTTGTTCACAGATAAATCTCCTTTCGATAACTATCAATGCTGTTCGGATACTGTTCGCGGCCCTTCATAATATCAAACCGCTCACAATTTCCGGAAAATCTTAGTATATGATATAACTCCTTTTAAGTGATATATTTTGTCGCATGCTATGTATCAATTTTCAAACTATGGTTTGAAATACTTCAGACTGCCGTTGGTGACAAAGTCTTAATCAATGCTACTTTTGCAGAACCTCTGCATGCCCGATCTCATAATCATTCAAATCACTTTTTGAAAAACATACAAAAATGACCTTTTCTATCGAAGTGTCAATCTCAAGAAACCTTATGATTTCCCTCAGCGCAATTCGGCAGGCCTGATCTTTGGGATAATTATATACGCCGGTGCTGATGGCGGGGAAGGCGATGGTTTTGATGCCATGCTTTTTTGTCAGGGAAAGACTGTTGCGGTAGCAGTTCGCCAGTAATTCCGGTTCGTTTTTATTGCCGCCATGCCAGACCGGACCCACCGTATGAATCACCCACTTTGCCGGCAGACGGTAGGCTTTGGTTATCTTGGCCTCACCCGTGGGACAACCTTTCAAGGCCCGGCATTCCTCCAACAGTTCCGGCCCGGCAGCCCTGTGGATGGCGCCGTCCACACCTCCGCCGCCAAGAAGCGTGGTGTTGGCCGCGTTCACAATCGCATCGACTGACTGCGTGGTGATGTCACCCTGGATGATTTCTATCCGTTCCAAAACTTTTAAATTCATGGCCAGAGCTCAATCGCCGTCTTCGTTTTTTTCCTCGGGTTCCGGTCGGTTGGCCTGATACTCGGCATAGACCCGGCTGGCCTGGAGCTCATCCAGGCCGGGAAATACGGCCGCAGTTTTCCAGCCGTCCGTTTCACGATGCTCATGGATGTAGCCCTGGCTGAATTGACAGCGCTTGATGCGGTTATCGTCATCCACCACGATGGCCACCGCCTCCTCCATCCTTGCCTTTTCCTTGTTCCCCAGTTGGCGCAGTTCAAAACTATCGGGATAATCCAGGGTCTGGAGGACAAACCCCATTTTTTCTTCACGTTCCCCGATGCCGGACGGTATATGGTTGTTGTTCATAGATTTTGCCTTGAAGTTAAGTAGAGTGACTGCTTCAGAACAACTTTTTATTATTACATATCATTGACACAAATCCCATGCAGGGGTTTAGCCGTTCAGAGGGCTACGGCAAGCGTAGCCCCTACGGGAAAACAATAAACCATCCAATATTCAAGTTCCTATGTAGGGGTTTCGCTCGTCGAAATCCGTTCAGAGTGCTACGACAAGAGTAACCTACGGGAAAACTTCGATTTTTCAATTCTTGAATAATCTTTGTGTTAGAGTATTATTTTACTTGGAAATTTTCAAGCCCCAAAACCATTATGTCAAAAATCATCAAACTGGCCGTGACCATGGGCGATCCGGGCGGCATCGGTCCCGAGATAGCTTTAAAAGCCGTCATCGGCAATAAATGGCCGCCATATGTAAAGTTTGTCCTGATCGGCTGCCGGGACGTGTGGCTCTCTTACGCCAAAAAACTTCGCCTGCCCGCGCCGGAGGAATGCCATGCCATTGACCGGAACAACGCCCGGATAAGCCTCTGGGAGCCGAGCGCGCTTTGCGCCCACGCCTTCCAGGCCGCAAGATGGCGGCCGGGCGTGACCGGCCGGCTGGAAGGGAAAGTCGCGATAGCGTTCATCCGCACCGCGGTGGCCGCGTGCCTGAAGCACAAATTCGACGGGATCGTGACCGGCCCGATCTGCAAGAGCAGCATCCAGTCGGCCGGGTGCCGGTTCCCGGGACACACCGAATACCTGGCGCACCTGGCCGGGAACCGGAAAACGGCCATGATGCTCATCGGCGGAGGGCTGCGGGTTGTGCTGGCAACAAGGCACCAGGCGCTGGCAAGCGTGGCCGACTCCCTCACCCGCCGTAAAATAATCGAGGCCGCCGCTATGGCAAACCTCGCCATAAAATGGCTGCGCCTTCCGCAAAAAACAATCGGGATCTGCGCGCTCAACCCGCATGCCGGCGAAAGCGGAACGATGGGCGACGAGGAAAATAAAATAATCATCCCGGCGGTCAAACAATTGCGCCGCGCTGGGATCAGGGCCAGGGGACCGATACCGGCCGACGTCATTTTTTACCAGGCCATGCAAAATAAATTCGGCGCGGTGGTGGCCATGTACCACGACCAGGGACTCGGTCCGCTCAAGATGATCGCGTTTGACAAGGGCGTCAACCTGACGCTCGGCCTGCCGTTCGTGCGCACGTCGCCGGACCACGGCACGGCCTTTGACATCGCCGGCAAGGGCGTCGCCTCCTGCTCCAGCATGGTTGCGGCCATCAAGCTCGCGATCGAGCTCGCCCGGCGCCCGAATCCATGGGGAAGGCGATCATAAACCAGCTGAATAGCACCTGATACATAAGAAACCGCTATGAAAAACAAGAATATTACCACGGATACCGTCAGACGGTTAGACGGTCAAACAGTCGGACAGTCCGGCATCAGTATCCGTGAAATCAGTGCTCGCCTCGGCGAAGCCTCTGGCGGAGCCTGGGTAATCAGTGGTTGGTTATTTGGGTTGCTGGCATAGTCCGCTTTGGACTGAAGATGGAAGGTGGAAAACAGGCAATATCACCGGAGCGCCGGCCCGGGAAACAACAGTCCGGACATTCCAATGCATGAAATTATTCGCAGCCTTAATTTGACGAGCCCGGCCGATGTCCGCCGGGCGCTTGAACTGCTCAACGTCCGGCCGGTCAAATCCCAGGGGCAGAATTATTTAATCGACGCCAACATCCTCGGCATAATCCTGAAAACCGCCGAACTGGCGCCGGACGACCAAGTCCTGGAAATCGGCTCCGGCCTGGGAGTGCTCACCGAGGCCCTCGCCAAAAACGTCCGCCGGGTGGTGACGGTTGAAAAAGACTCGCGCTTTGCCGGTTTCCTGCAAAGCCGGTTCCAGCCCATGGCCAACATTGAATTTATCTGCGCCGACGCCATGCGGCTCGAACCGGAAAAATTCTGGGCGTCGGGCATTAACAAAATGGTCGCCAACCTGCCCTACTCCATCGGCTCCGCCCTCCTGGCGGGGATATTCAAAAGCGATTCACGGCCGGAAATGATCGTGGTCACGCTGCAGGCCGAGGTCGCCCGCCGCCTGGCGGCCGAAGCAAACACGGACGATTACGGCCTGTTGAGCATCTGGGGCCAGTTGAATTATGAAACGGAAATACGCAAAATTGTCAGCCCAACTTGTTTTTTCCCCAAGCCCGACGTTCAATCGGCGATCATCAGCATGAAAAAACGCCGGCCGGACGGCGGGGAGCCCTCCGACCGCGTTTTTTTCTTCGCCCTCACCAAATATTGCTTCGGCCAGCGGCGGAAACAACTGCAGAAAATAATTTCCAACGCCCCGCCGCAGTTTTGCCGGCCGGCCCATGCGTTGCGCGATATTTTCCGAAAGCTGGAGATTGACCCGCGCATCCGCCCGGAAGCGCTCACGATCGCCCAATGGGTTCAACTGGCCGACCGGCTGGGCGATGAAACATCCGGTGATAATAAAGAATAATTTTACTGGACATGGGCAGTACTATTTCTATTCTTTAGCAGAAACCGACTGAATGCGCGGCCCCCTTCGTCTATCGGACAGGACATCAGGTTCTCATCCTGGAAAGATGGGTTCGACTCCCGTAGGGGGCGCCATTCATGAAAAACTTGAATATCGAAATTCGAAACAAAGCAGGTTAAGACCATAAGTTTTGAACATTCGCTGCTTAACCATCGGGAATGGCAAAGAAAAACAAGAAAACAATGCGTCACACCGTGACGCACTACAACTGTAGCGCCGCACGGTGTGCGGCGAACTTGGATTGCGGGCATAGCCCGCATTAGAATATTGGAATTTCGGATTTTCAGCTCGAAGGATGTTTATGGCCGCATTAAAAACACTGCAGCAGCTCGCGAGGAAGCACGGGACGCCCCTCTTCGTGGTGGACCATGACGTCCTGCGCCGGAATTACGCCACCTTCAAAAAATACCTGCCGCGCGTCCAGGCTTATTACGCGGTCAAGGCCAACCCCGACACCGCCATCGTCAAGACGCTTTACGACGCGGGCGGAAGTTTCGACGTGGCCTCCATGCCGGAATTCCTGATCGTGCACGAGTACATCAAGGACCTGCCCGCCAAGCAACGGCAGGACTGGATCTGGGACAAGATCATTTACGCGCATCCGATCAAGGCCAACGAGACCCTGCGGGAGCTTGACCAGTACAAGGCGCTTGTGACCTACGACAACTCCGAGGAAATCAGGAAAATCAAGAAATACGCCCCGCACTCGGGCCTCGTCCTGCGCCTCAAGGTCGCCAATACCGGCGCGATGGTCGAGCTCTCTTCCAAGTTCGGCGCGGAATCGGGTGAGGCCGTGAACCTGATATTGGAAGCCGTCAACGCCGGCCTGGTCGTGGAGGGATTGAGTTTCCACGTCGGCAGCCAGACCACCAATTTTGAAAACTACGTGCAGGCCATCAACCTCGCGGCGGACATATTCAAGGAAGCGAAAGACCGCGGCTACACCAGGATGAACCTGCTGGATATCGGCGGCGGGTTCCCGGCGCCCTACGACGCGACCGTGAAACCGTTCCGCGAGCTGGCCAGGATAATCAACAACGAGATTGACCGGCTTTTCCCGAAAGACATCCAGATCCTCGCCGAGCCGGGAAGATTCATGGTGGCGACCGCCGGAACGCTCGTCGCCAAGATCATCGGCAAGGCGGTGCGCGGCGGCAAGCTCTGCTACTACCTGGATGACGGCGTCTATCACACTTTTTCCGGCATCCTCTTTGACCACTGCCAGTATCGCCTGAAACCATTCAAGAAGGGACAAAGCCAGATTTGCACCGTCTTCGGCCCGACCTGCGACGCATTGGACGTGATATCCATGGCCGAGGAACTCCCCGCCGATTTGGAACTCGGCGACTTGCTCTACAGCGAGAATATCGGCGCCTACAGCGTCGCCTCCTCAACCCCCTTCAACGGCTTCCCGCCCGCGAAGACCGTCCACATCAATCAGTAAATTTTCCGGATGCGGCCAAACTGCGAGAAATATATTCCCGCAGTGGAAAACATTGTGATCCTTTCCACCGGCTAATCCGCATATCTCACAGGCCGAACGTGAGAAATGCGGGCTAACCCGAAGCAGAAACGGGCGGCCCGCTTGCGCGTGTTGCTCAATTCCTCAAGACTGACTCCAGATTTTCCCGCGTGATCAAGGCCGCATCTTCCCGGCGCTCCAGGAACGGTTGGACGTCTTCCTTTGCCGTTTCCCAATTGAACCTGGCAAGCTGCTCGTTCAGCAAACCGCGCCAGTTTTCGGCCGTGACAACAGGGCCTTTCCAGCAGGTCTGCGCGAGGGCGGCGTTCAGCAAGGCGCAGTTTGGAGCCGGCCAGGAGCGATCCGCCAGGTACCAGATCAGGTCAAATAGATCGCGGCCTTTTGTGTAGCGCCGTGTAAAGAGAGCGTGCAACTTGCCGGCCAGCAAGGACGCCTTATCATAGTGCAGGAGATTCAATGCAACATGCCGTCGCACCAGCGACGTCTGCATTACGGCCCCCGATGGAGGATTTGTATCCACCTCGATCTTAATTGAGAACACCTGGCTGGCATGCGGGGAAAGCCCGATTTCATAAAGCAATCCGCGAAATTTGATGAATGCCGAAGCAACGGTTTTATCGCCTTTTGCCGCAATACTTACATCATACACTTCCTTCCTGAAAAGCGACTCGACACTCTTCAGCGCCCCGCTGAAATCAGTATCTTTCTCCTTGTCAACCAGGGAAAAATCAAGGTCCTCTGAAAACCTGGGAATTGAAAACAGAAACCTCAACGCCGTGCCTCCCACAAAGGCCCATCTCTGGAAAACACCGTCGTCCTGCAAGGCCTGCAGAATCCGCGCCTGGAGATATTCACGCACCACCAGTGTTTTATTCAAAGGTCCGGGGACCGTGTCCAGGATACCTCTTAATACGTCTTTCATTTGCCTTCAGGTCCTTTCTGTTTAATACTTTGCAAGATCTTCTCCACGGCCCGGTTTACCTTCCAACTGCCGGAAATTTCAGCATATCTTCTCAGTTCGTCCGCCGCGAGATTTTCTGTATTCTGGAGTCGCAACTCCTCAATATAACCATCGGAATCCGAGCCGGCTGTCGCATAAAGAAGGTCCACTAGCGCTTTCTCAGGCGCCGCAATCACGGCCTGCTGCCGGTCCGCAATCTTTACCTGCCTGAATCCGGAAAACATGCCGCTTTTGAGATGCCTGAAAATGAAAGAGCCCAGTGGTGTTTTCACCGTCTCTGGCCGGCCTGTCGTGGCGCTCGTAACGACCGGGACATGTTCGGGAATCAAATCATAGTAAGCCAAGGCCGACTGGAGGCTTACATATGAACCCCGTTGCAGCCGGTTGGCAATCAAAAACGGATGCGGCTCGATTTTACGGTATGGTTTGCCAAAAACGTATATTCCGCGCCTCAGCTTCAGTAAATAACCAGACTTCACCCATCGCACCAGTTGGAGTTCAATCTGACTGGTGCGGACGCCGGCAACTTTCAAGAGGCTGGATGTAAATACCGGTTCATCCTGCATTAATTCAGCAAGTTTTTCAATTCTCATGGCAACAACATATCATCTATGATAAGTTATTGCAATGTATAAATTCATAAATATTTGTCCCCCGTGAACAGCAAATGATCAGCCATTAAGCATAGCTGACAACCTTGATTAAAATTGACAACAATATTCCAGGGTATAAATTAACAGCCCAATGACATTCTCAATCTAATATAATGACAAGCAGTAATTCCAACCCAAACCGCACGCCCAACGACTGGGAAAATCCCGGTCTGCTTCACCGCAACCGCGAGTCATCGCGCGCCACCCTGTTCCCGTTTACCGGCGAACACGAGGCGCTGACCGGCGAAAGATGCGGAAAACAATTTCACCTTTCACTCAATGGAAACTGGCGCTTCAAATACTGCTCCGCCCCTTTTGAAGCGCCGGCGTCATTCCAAGTCTCCACGTTTGACGACCGGGTGTGGGATAAAATCACCGTCCCCGGCAACTGGCAGATGCAGGGCTACGGCCGGCCGTGCTATACCAATGTGAATTATCCTTTCCCGCTGGACCCGCCGTACACGCCGACCGAAAATCCGACCGGGCTTTACCGCCGCGATTTTGACATCCCCGCAAAATGGGACGGACGGCAAATATTCCTGAACTTTGACGGGGTAGATTCCGCTTTTTATGTCTGGGTCAATTCGCATCCGGTCGGGTTCAGCAAGGGCAGCCACCTGCCGTCGGAATTCAATATCACGCCTTATTTGAAGCCCGGCGCGAACTGCCTGGCGGTCCAGGTCTTCCAGTGGTCGGATGGAAGTTATCTTGAGGACCAGGACATGTGGCGCCTGAGCGGCATTTTTCGGGATGTTTACCTGCTCGCCGTCCCGCCGGCGCATATCCGCGACGCGCGGGTGCAAACCGTCTTTGACCGGAAATTCCTGGACGCCACCCTCTCCCTGGCGGTCAAGGTAAAGAATTCCGGCCCCGGCATTGCGCGCAACCTTGCGGTTGACTTGAAACTGCTGAGTCCCGCCGGACAACCGGTCCGGGATGAAAGCATGGCGGCCGGAATCACCCTTGGAGCCGGCGATGAAAAGGAACTCAGCTGGCAGGCCGGGATCAAATCGCCGCTCAAGTGGAACGCGGAAGAGCCGAATCTTTACACGCTTTTGCTCAACCTGAACGATTCCAACGGCAGGACGCTGGAGGTCCGGAAAATCAGGGTCGGCTTCCGCCAGGTTGAACTGCGCGACCAGCGCCTGCTGGTCAACGGCCAACCGGTCAAGTTGCGCGGGGCCAACCGCCATGAATTTCATCCCGATCATGGCCACGTGATGCCTTATGAAATGATGGTGCGGGATATCATCCTGATGAAAAGGCACAATATCAACACCGTCCGCACGTCGCATTATCCGGACGATCCGCGCTGGTATGACCTCTGCGATGAATACGGCATTTACCTGGTAGACGAGGCCGATCTTGAAACCCACGGCTTCGGCTACAAAGCCCCGGATATCCCGGCGCGCGTGCCGGTTTGGCGCAAGGCCTTCCTGGACCGGGCGGAGCGCATGGTGGAGCGCGATAAAAATCATCCCTCGGTCATAATCTGGTCCCTGGGGAACGAATCGGGATACGGCGCCAACCATGAGGCCATGGCGGACTGGATCCGGCGCAACGACCCTACCCGTCCGATTCATTATGAGCAGGCGGGCGACGCCAAAGCAGTGGACATTGTCAGTGTCATGTACCCAACCGTGGAAAAGTTTGTTAAGGAAGGAAAACGCTCCAAGTCCAACGATCCGCGCCCCTACTTCATGTGCGAATACGCCCACGCCATGGGCAACGGCCCGGGCAACCTGAAGGAATACTGGGACGCGATTTGGAAATATCCGCGCCTGATCGGCGGCTGCGTCTGGGAATTGGTTGACCACGGCATCCGCCGGCGCGCGGCGAACGGACGCGAATGGTTTGCCTACGGCGGCGATTTCGGCGACAAGCCGAACGACGGCAACTTCTGCATTGACGGCATGATATTCCCGGACCGGCAGCCGCACCCCTGCCTGCTGGAATATAAAAAGGTGATTCAACCCGTCCTGGTTGAATCGCTTGACCCGTTGAAAGGCAAATTTAAAATAACCAACCGTTATGATTTCATCACCCTTGAAAACCTGGCCGGACACTGGGCGCTTTATGAAGATGGCAAACTAAAGGCAAAAGGCGACTTTACACCGCCCCGCATTCTGCCCGGCGAGAGCGCCAAATTTGCCTTGTCTTACCGACTGCCTTTAAAAAACAGTCCTGGTGACTGGTGGATTAATTTCAGCTTCAGTCTTCCCGGAAAGGTGAAATGGGCGCCGGCCGGGCATGAAGTCGCCACTGAGCAGATCATGATCAGCGCCAAACGGCGCGCGCCGGTCATGACTCGGCGGGCCAAAGCGCCGGCCTTAATGCTTGAGGAGACGGATCGTTATTTCCTGCTGAAAGGTAAAAAATCGGAAATAAGATTTGACCGCCGGCGGGGGATTATTTCCTCGTGGCGCCACGCCGGCCTTGACCTGATAAAGACCGGGCCGCAATTGCAGGTCTGGCGCGCGCCGATTGACAACGACCGGCCGTTTGTCAACGAATGGCGCAGGCTCGGCCTTGACCAGATACAGCACCGGGTAGAGGAGGTCAGCTTTTCCCGGGAAAGCAAATCGGCCGTGCGGATTGATGTCCGCACCGCGCTCGGCACATTCAACAGCGCGCCATTGTTCAGGGCGGTCCATAGCTATCTTTTTTCCGGTTCAGGTGATGTTCTTATCAGGGTGAAAGTAAAGCCGTTGCTGAAATTCCCCGACCCCATGATGCCATTGCCGCGGTTGGGATTGAGAATGTTTTTGCCGCGCGGTTTTGACCGGGTCAGCTGGTATGGACGCGGAGCGCATGAAAATTATATTGACCGGCGCGAAAGCGCCTTTGTCGGCGTTTATAAGGGCACGGTGGCGGAACAATACATGCCTTATATAAAGCCCCAGGAGAACGGCAGCAGAACGGACGTGCGCTGGATCGCGGTGACGAATGATAAGGGAAACGGACTTCTCGCAGCGAACGCGCCGGCAATGGACACAAGCGTCCATCATTACACCACCGAGGATTTCACGCTCGCCGCGCATGCCCATGAATTGACGCCCCGGGATGAAACGATTCTGAACATTGATTATCGCCAGAATGGGCTTGGAAGCGCGAGCTGCGGACCTAAACCGCTTCCGAAGTATTTGTTCATCCCGGCGCCAATTGACTTCACCGTATGCCTCAGGCCAATTTCCGCCAATGACGACCCGATGCGAATCTGGCGCGCCATGGTTGGATGACATTGCTCGTACATCGCAATTTCCAAGCCCCCAAAAATTGCAGTTACTTTCCGGACAACTTGGCTGGAAAAGACCACTTTATTTTAGACTTCTGTATTTGAATTTGTTGTATTATCATCTCGATTAATGGGAAACAATGTCGTCATGGAAAATCCGGTGATTAACTCGCCGTTTGCCGAACCTTTGCGTCATTTCGGATTTGACGACGACGGCATTACCAATGAAATTGTTCCTTCGCGACAGATTGCGCGTTTAATGCCTAAATGTCCTGTTTTATTAAAAAGATTGATTCCTAGAACGCGGGTGCAAATAATGGCAATAATAAAACAATGATGACGTTAAGACAGTTCGAGCATAGCCCCGAATCGCTTCCCATGCAGACCGCATGGTATCTTGGCGATTTGGCGGAGTCTTTGGGGCGCCAACAATTATTCACCAGGCAAGCGCCTCAAAAACTAAAGGTCTTGAAGGATCATGCCATGGCGGAAAGCGCTGTTTCATCCAACCGGATTGAGGGGGTTGAAGTCGAACAGGCGCGCGTCGCAACCCTTGTTTTCGGTCACCCCAAACCGCGCAACCGCGCGGAGGAAGAACTACAGGGTTATCGAAGCGCTTTGAACGAAATTCATACGAAGCATCGCAAACTCGCGATCACCGAAGAAACTATTCTTGATCTTCATAGGCGCATTCGCGGAATTATCTGGGATGCGGGGCAATACAAGGATAAGGACGTGGACATCATCGAGATTGATCATCACGGCAATCAACGGGTGCGTTTTAAAACCGTCCCGCCGAAACAAACCCCGCCATTTCTTCGCGAATCCCTGGATCGTTGGCAGCGCGGCTTGGTGGAGAAACCTGTGCAACCTCTGATTTTATTGGGAGCATTAAACTTGGATTTTCTGTGCATCCATCCCTTCCGCGACGGAAATGGGCGTGTTTCGCGTTTATTACTGTTGTTGACTCTCTACCACTTGGGCTACGAAGCGGGCCGGTTCATAAGTCTGGAGCGGATTATCGAGCAGAATAAAGAACGTTACTACGAAACACTTCAACATAGTTCGCATGGATGGCATGATGGTAAACATGACCCATGGCCTTATATCAATTTTCTGCTCTATATCCTGAATACGGCCTACAAGGAATTCAAACTGCGACTTGGCCAGATCAAAGATGAGCGTGGGGCTAAAACGGGGCTTGTCGAAGCGATGGTGGCGTCTTTTAACGATCAATTCGCAATTGCCGACGTGGAACGGTCATGTCCGGGTGTCAGTCGGGACATGATCCGTACTATCCTGTCTAATTTACAGGACAGCGGGAAAATATCGTGCATAACACGCGGAAGATCAGCGCGTTGGAAAAGAATTAGGTAATAAAGTTTAATTAGGTAATAAATTAGGTAATAATAAGAAAATTACCGCGAAGGACGAATCCACCTTTGCGTAAAATGATTTCCGTGATGGACAAATCCAATTCCTAATCATCATCCTGAATGGATCAGTGACAGGAGTTGTTTTGCCGCTTCGCGCGGATTTTCGGCGGCGGTGACGGCGGTGACAACGGCGATTGTTTCGGCGCCCGCCCTGACCAGGTCCGGGATATGCCCCGCCTTTATCCCGCCCATGACCGTGAACGGGATTTTTATCCTGGAAGATATTTGCTTCATTTTTGCAATGCCGAGATATTTTTTATCCCATTTTTTCGTCTGGGTCGGGAAAAGCGGGCCGATGTTGACATAAGAAGCCCCCGCCTTCTGAGCGGCCAAGGCCTCCCCGGCCGAATGGCTTGAAGCGCCGATGATCAAATCCGGGGCGATTCTACGGGCGCAGGCCACCGGCAAATCATCCTGGCCGAGATGAACGCCGTCCGCCCCGACCACCAACGCGACGTCCAAGCGGTCATTGATGATGAGCAAGGCCCCGGCGCGCTTTGTCATTCTCCTGATCTTTTTTGCCAGCCGCACGAACTCCGGCAAAGGCATGTCTTTTTCGCGCAACTGGATCAGGCGCACCCCGCCGGCCAGGGCCGCCTTTACAATTTGTTGCGTGGAACGTCCGCCCGAAAGGACCTGCGAAGTTACAAGGTAAAGACCGGCGCGCCTGAATTTTTCCATGCGCTGGTTATGGATTGTTCCACGATTCATTCCGGCCATCCCCCTTTTGCCTGCCTTGATATTACACCCTGCCACCAAATCAAGCAAATTCCTCTTTATTTCCCGCACTTGCCGGGTAATATGCCTGATGAGCCGATTATTTTACATTGCGTTGCTGTTATTGACAACTAGAACCTATCTCAAAATTGGGTTCGTGAAAATCCAAGGCCGATAACGATCGGTTCCAAACGGCCCATGGATACGAGTTCATTGAGTCATCAAGTTTGACGCTGGAAACAATGAAAAAAGGACGAACGGATGAACATTGAAATACCACGACAGAAAGTGCCGGTTTTGGCGGAAAGCGACGTCCTCGTCTGCGGGGCTGGTTGCGCAGGGATTGCGGCCGCGCTCAGCGCCGCGCGGCACGGCTGCCGGGTGACGCTGCTGGAGCGATGGCCGACCGTCGGCGGAATGGCCACCAATGCGCTGGTCAACGGATGGCACCGTAGCGACCGCGAAAAAATGGTCATCTACGGCCTGGTGGAGGAATCCGCCGCGCGGGCGGCCAAACACGGCTGGATCAACCAGGACGTTAATTTTCCGCGCGCCCACGAAACCCACTGGTTTGAGCCGGAGGGAATGCGGATCATCTGGCAACGGATGCTGGACGAGGCCGGCGTGCGGTGCCTGTGTCACCTGGCCGCCGGCGAGCCCATCCTGGAAAACGGGCGCATGCGGGGCGTGCTGACGGATACCAAGCGCGGTCGGCGGGCGTTGGCGGCCAAGATCGTGATTGACGCCACCGGCGACGGGGATATTGCCGCAAAAGCAGGGGTGCCGTTTGACTACGGGCGGGAATCAGACGGACTGGTGCAGGGCATGACGCTCGTCTTCACCCTGCGCGGCATTGACGAGGCCGTCATCCGCACCCTGTCCCACGACCGGATTAACGCCGTCATTGACCTCATGGCCGAGCTTCGCGCGCAGGGACGCATGCCGCCCTTCAACGATGGCAACATGCGCGGCACATTCACCTACTGGCGCGCCCCGAATCACTATCCCTGGAATGTATGCCCGGTGGCGGGCAACCCTCTGGACGAGGAGGAACTGTCACGCCTTACGGCGACGGCGCACGAGCAGGTGTTTCAGTATCTCAATTTCCTGCGCGCCAACATGCCCGGCATGGAAAAGGCCGAGATTGAACAGACCGGCTTTGCGCTGGGGGTGCGCGAGTCGCGCCGCATCCGCGGTTTTGTCACCCTGACCGCGCAGATGGTCCTGGGCGCCGTCAAGCAACGGGACTCCATCGGACACGGGGTCTGGATGGTGGATATCCACGATCCCAAGGGCAGCGGTCACACGACCTTTTCGGATGCCGGAGATCACAACCGGCTGCGCGCCGGAACGAGCTATCATATTCCGCTGCGCATGTGCCTGAACGCGCAAGTCACCAACCTCGCCGTCGCGGGACGCTGCGCCTCTTCAACCCACGAGGCCCACTCGTCGGTCCGCGTGCAGACCCATTGCATGGTCATGGGCCAGGGCGTCGGAACGGCGGCGGCAATGGCGCTTGACGGCAACAAGCCGCTGTCCGAAGTGGACGCGACCGCCCTTCAGGCGACACTCCGCGCCGATGGCGTTTATATTGAGGATGTTCCCGGCCAGACGGGATGAGACAACTTTCAGGGACTGAATCATGCGGATTGCGGACGGGGAGCCGCATAGGCCGCATCCCAGTTCTTGAACACTGCCTGAAGCCCCTTGGCCTTCAGCACCCCGCGGAAGGATCCAAGGTCGCGCTTGTCGGCCACGTCAAACTGGCCCAACTCGGCATGGTGGTCGGCACGATATCCGCCCACGGTTGTTTTGCTGGCAATGCTCATCTTGGATATGCCGATGCCGGCGATGCCGTCGCGGAACTCCGGTTTTTCGCGCGTGGAAAGCGTGAGGTGAATTTCGGGCAAACATATCCGGAGGGCGAAAATCATTTGGGCGAGGAAGGAATCGCCGACCGGGTTCGCCGGCTTGAAACCGCCGGACTGGGAACGCACCCGCGGGAATGAAATTGAAAACCCGCCCTGCCAGTATTCCCGGCGCAGTTCGTTGATATGCTGGAAAAGAGCGATTGCCTCGGCGACCGGGTCGGCCAACCCCAACAACGCGCCCAACCCGGCAAAACGCATCCCGGCCGAAAGCGCGCGCGCCGGCGTTTCCAGCCGGTTCATAAAATCCTTCTTGGGGCCCCAGCGGTGCACCCTGGCATAAATTGCCGGATCATATGTTTCCTGATAAATGGTTACCCCGGAGCAGCCGGCCCCGGCCAGTTTGCCGTATTCTTCAACGGTCATCGGGAACGATTCGACCGTGACCATCTGGAATTTTCCGGCGGCGATCTCAACCGCGGAACGCAGGTAGTCAAAATCGGCCCGGGGGGTGCGCTCGCCGGTTAAAAGCAGGATTTCCTCAAAACCCATCCGGCGCAAGGCCTCCATTTCGGACCGCATCGTATCCGGCTCCAGCCGCTGGCGCGGATGCCGCCGGTCGGAGGCGAAGCCGCAGTAGGCGCAGCCGCTGGAGCAGTAATTTGAAAGATAAAGGGGAACGTACAAGCCGATCGTGCGGCCGAAATGACGCCGGGTAAGGCTGAGCGCCTTCTGCGCCAGCGGCTCAAGAAGGGCGGAAGCCGCCGGGGAAAGGAGCGCGGCCAGCTCATTTAAACCCGGCGAATCGCAGGCAAGGGCGGCGATGACATCCTCGCTTGTCGCGCGCCGGCTCTTTTTGACCCACGGAGCGGGATTAAGCCATTTTGGAATTTTACACTTCACTTTTTAAAAATTAGAGTAAATTATTGTTCAAGTATATGAACTTCAAGATTGCCACAAAAAAAATAAATCTGTCATTCCCGCGGAAGCGGGAATCCAGAGCAGGGAGAAACATCTGGATTCCCTGGTCTGCGGCGGGCAGGCATGGGAATGAAAATATTACGCCGCAGGAAAACTAAATACCCTGGTTCATAAATTCACTAACGTATTATCACAACCCACCCCTAACCCCTCCCAGGAGGGGAATTTAAAGATTAATCCCCTCCTCCGGAGGGGTGCCGAAGGCGGGGTGGGTAACATTATTCGTTAGTATTTATGCCGATAGATACTAAGTTTACCCGTCAGGCCTGCTGGACGCTCAATTTCCAGGCGATCTGGCTGACACCCTCCAGCGATCCCAACCGGCGAATGATCTCGGCATGGTCCCTTTTACCCCGCAGCTGCAGGTGGAAAATCAACTTGAGCTGATTATTCGCGGGGGTGAGTTCAAATTCAACGTCATGCACCTTGATTTTAAATTCCTTCAACGCCGCGCGGCATGAGTTTTCGATCGTTTCCACCTTGTTGCCCGCGGCCGTCACCTGGAGATCGCGGTAAAAGAAAGACGGGATGAATCCCTCAAAATAGGCCAGGCCGATGAGCGTGACCTGTTCAATGACCGTGGTTGCCACGGCAATGCCCGTGAAGCCGAGGCCGATGATCACTCCCAGGCCGGCGGTGAACCAGATTGAGGCGGCGGTGGTGAGTCCCCGGACCTGGTCGCGGGTGCGCATGATCACGCCGCCGCCGAGGAATCCGATGCCGGTGATGACGCCCGCCGCGACCCGCGCCGGATCGCTGCGGATGACGCTCCCGGCCGCCACCTCGGCGAACAGCAGGCCGATGCTGGAAAGCGTAATCAAGGCGGCGCCGAGGCAGACGAGGATATGGGTCCGGAGCCCGGCCGCCCGGCCGTGGTACTGGCGCTCAAAACCCACCAGGCCGCCGAGCACGACCGCCAGCAGGATGCGGAACAACCAAGTTTGAACAGCCAGGCTTGATTCCATGGTATTGACCGATGGATAAAAAGAAAACGTTATTGCTTATTGGTCACATGCCGCTCGATCTTTTTGCGCCAGAGCCAGAGGAATGTAACAATCGAAAGAACGGCCAACAGCACGATCCCCCAGAAGGACCCCGGGTGCTGCTGGCTGAAAGGCATGGCAACGTTCATGGAAAAAATACTCACGACCAGGGTGGGCACCATGATGCCGATCGTGATGATATTGAGGGTCTTCATCAGCATGTTCAAATTGTTGCCGACAATCGAGGCGCGGGCATCCATCAGGCTGGCCAGAATGCTGGAATAAATTTCGGCCTGCTTGGTACACTGTATATTCTCAACGATGATATCGTCAAGGAGCTCGCCGTTCTCCTGCGTCATAGCCATCTTGGCCGAACTGATTTTCAGTTTTTCCATCAGCATCGCGTTGGAATTGATGGCGCTCAGGTAATAAACCAGGCTTTTCTCAAGGGTGAAAAGATTGAGCAGGTACTTGTTTTCCATGGAGGTGTTCACTTTCTGCTCGAGCGCATCGGTAATCATATTGATTACCTTCAGGTGTTCCATGAAGTGCGTGATGGTGCGTCCGACCAGACGCAAGGTGACATCAATCAGCGAATTGACCCGCGTAAACGCCTTGCCGCTGAAAACCTGAATATCGTCGGTCATGACCACGATCAGATGATCCTTGAAAAGGAAAAGCCCGACCGAGGCGACCTTGAACAGGAAATGGTCCTTGGAGGAATAATTCTTCGGGCGTTTGAAGATCATCGCCACGTGGCTGGGCTCAAACTCAAGCCGTGAAACCTCGTCCGGGTCAAGGGCCGAATTGAGCGTATGCTCGTCCAGGTTAAAGGCCACCAGCAGGTGTTTTTTTTCCTCGTCGTCCGGGTTGATATAAAGGTGGATCTGGGCCGCGGCCGATTCCGATTCAACGACCTTGCCCTCGGCAATTTGATATTCTTTCAACATGTTAAGCACACCTCATGCTTGCGGAAATTAACCCGCACTTCTCACGCTTGGCGTGAGAAATGCGCCCCTACGGGCTTCGACATGAACAACTTGCGTTGTTCGTGCTCAGGGTTAACCCCAATGGAAGGACACTATATCCCCTGCCGGCCCGTTTTCAAGAACAATCTGGCCCGGCCAGACAACGCCCAAGGTATTTGATTGAAGACGAGATGTCCGGGAGGTTGAAAAGCTCCAGGGTTAAGACCCCCTTGAAAGCTGACAGGATGTCCAGGTAACGCCGGAGTTCTCCGGCAGGAATCGCGTCGAGGGCGCGGTGGCTTTTACCACCGCTCGCCCCGTGAAGGTGGATAACCCTGGTCCGCGGTAAAAACCGCCTGAGATGCGCGCCGACATCTTTATCTTTACCCTGCGCCAGGAGATGGCCGATGTCAATGCACACACCCAGTTTGAAAGTTTCGATCAACTCAACACACCAATCAAACGGGTAGAGAAGATTTTCAACGCAAATGAGACCCGAATCTTCGGCCCGGGCGACGATATCCGGGAGTAATTCCGCAATTCGCCCGGACCAGGTCCGTCTCTCGTTCGTTCCGGAATGCGGGGCAATGCCTTCAAGGTGCAAAATCCAGGCCAGGGGCTTGAGCGGGCGCATGCGGTCCATGATGGCCAGGATTGATTTTTGCATGGCCACGCGCTCCGCCAAAATCCCGCTCCCCAGTTGGCGGTCAAGCGGGAAATGAACCGTGTAACTTAATTCATGTTCCTTTGCCAGCCGGGCAAGTTCAGCCACCGTGTCGGACGAAGGAAGGCTTGCGTCCGCCGATTCAAACAAGGTCAGCTCAAAATCGTCCACATACGGCGCGAAAGCCCTCACGTTCGGCAAGATGTCCGCCGGCAGGACATAGGAGGGAATGCCCAGCCGGAACCGATGTTTTTCCTCAAGCATCGGCAGTTCCGGCAATGTGCCGCTCATGGCAAACTCATCGTGTAAGGCCCGCCGCGCGTTAAATATTGCGCGGTGGAGAACCAGGCATACCAGTCCGAGCCCACGATAACGATGAGATCGGCCAATCCGTCCCCGTCAACGTCGCCGGTGGATGGTGTGCCGGAAATACCCATGTCATAGGGCCCGCCGCGCACCAGGTATTGGGAGGTGGAGAACCAGACGTACCAGTTGGATCCCACGACACTGAGCAGGTCGGCCAGACGGTCGCCGTCAACATCGCCGGTCACGGGTATGCCGGCAATGCCAAGGTCATACGGGCCGCTCCGCACAAGATATTCCGCGGTTGAGAACCAGACATACCATCCGCCACTGGCGGAGACAACCATCAAATCGGCCAGACGGTCGCCGTCAACGTCGCCGGTCACGGGCATGCCGGATAGCCCCAAGTCATATGGGCCGCCGCGCACCTGGAATTCCGAGGTGGAGAACCAGACGTACCAGTTTGAACCGATGACCGTGATAAGATCGGCAATTCCGTCGCCATCAACGTCGCCAGCCAGCGATGTGCCGGAAATGCCCATGTCATAAGGCCCGCCGCGCACCTGGTATTCCGACGATGAGAACCAGACATACCAGTTGGAGCCGGACACCGTGACGAGATCGGCAATCCCGTCCCCATCAATATCGGCGCAGAAGCTTGTTGTGGTAACACTCACCGTAAAACTGTTGGTTACGTTCGGGGCCGCGCTCCAGATGCCATCACCGGCCTGGGCGGCAATAATTCTCACAATACCCGCTCCGGTGAAACTGAGATTGGTGCCGCCAGTTATCAGGGCGGACCCGCTCCCCACGCTGAAACTCACCGGTAACCCGGATGAAGCCGTCGCGCGCAGCCCGACCACGTTGGTTATTGCCTGGTCGGCAATCGCCGGGAAGGTGATCGTCTGGCCCCGTTTGCCAGCCGTGCCGCGCAGATTGACCACGAAGGGCGTGTTTGTGTTGTTGTGGGCAATGGTCACCGCGGCGGTGCATGTCCCGACGGCAGACGGATTGAATGTTATCGTAAAATTGCTGACTCCGCCCGGAGAGACGACAGCAGGGACATCCGCGCACTGGAACGACGATGAGCCGTTGGTTGTCACGCCGCTGATGGCCAGGGCCATATTCCCGCTGTTTGTAATCGCAAACGTGCCGGTCATCGGCGCCGCGCCGACAGCGAATGATCCGAAATCAGTTCCGATGGAAGCATCTGCCGCCGCGCCATTTGCCAAGGCAGCGCCGTTGGTGCCCAGCAGCGAGATCTCGGGAAGGATTGACCAGACCACATAAATGGCGCCGGTCGCCGCATGGCCGAAAAAGGCATACTCTTCATCATTCGCAACGTCAAAAGCCCGCAGATCGGTCCAGGTTGCTCCAAGGATACTGCTCATTTCGTCCCGCGAGAACGACCTGACAAGCGTCGCCGACTTGCCGTCGGCGGCAAGGTCCAATATTTCCATGGCGCCGCAATCATGCTGGACGTAAAGGTGCATCTGGCCAAGCCCGACACCTCCCACCTTGACGTTCACGATGTCGTTTGATGTCGGCCCTCCGACCAGATTTGTACAGACCAAGGTCTCGCTATTTGCAACCGTATCCCAAACGTATACATTGCTTCCGCCCGTCCCTTCACCGTAATAGACCAGATCCTTGCCGCCAATATAGTAAACGCTTACATTCCGCACCCTGACGCACGACGTGACAAACGTGGAGTTAGATGTCAGCCCCATGCCACTGTTGGTAAGATTTACAACGTTCCATTTGTAGAGCATCCGCCTGGAGGCGCTTGGTTCATATATGTTTGAATACAGATACTCGCTGGTGTGACTGAAATCCAATCCATCGAAAGTCATTCCGGCGGGCAGATTGGTGATGTAAAACGCCGTCACATCTTTGGTCCAGGGAGAAGTCACGGGAAAACTCGTATGATTGGTTTCGCCAGCGGTGGCGTTTCCCGTCAGGACACGCCCCAGGTCGTCAGATATCGCCCCGCCCTTCCATGAGCATCCAAAGAAATTGGTGGGATTCCCGGAAACGATCGGGGTAACGTCGGCCGCGGAAGCGGCGGCCCGCAGCGCGGGAATACTGTAGAGCGCGCCCGGCTTGCTGGGGTCGGAACTCAAAGGCGTGAATAAATACTGGTCGCTTTCATCCTTATTCCAATAGGTTGGTTTGTAAGAACCGGGATATCCGATATCGGCCCCGACATCTTCCTTATACTTTACCGTTGAGTTTGTCGCCCACCACAGGCCGGCATTGGCTGACGTGTTCAAGAACCACGCCCAGCTCGTCAGAATAATCATCGCGCGCAATACGGTTTTCCCATAATTTTTCATCTTATTCTTCCTTTCAGGTAACTATAAGGCCATTCGTGCTGTGGTATGAAAAAATCATCTTAAAACTGGCGGTAAAATATCCTGTTTTTCAGATGGCGGTCAAGCGGAAAACAAACCGAATAATCACCCCATCAGCTATGATGGAGTGACAAACGGCCTATTAACTTGGGCATAAAGTTATGGCAAGCTCATCGTGAAAGGACCGCCGCGCGTTAAATACTGCGCGGTGGAGAACCAGACATACCAGTTTGAGCCGACTACGCTGAACAGGTCGGCCAGACGGTCGCCGTCAACATCGCCGGTCACGGGCACGCCTGAAACGCCTAAGTCAAACGGCCCGCTCCGCACATTGTATTGAGCGGTGGAGAACCAAACGTACCAGTTCGAGCCGACAACGCTGATCAGGTCGGCCAGCCGGTCGCCGTCAAGGTCACCGGTGGCGGGCGTGCCGGCAACGCCTAAGTCAAACGGGCCGCTCCGCACATTGTATTGCGCGGTGGAAAACCAGACGTACCATCCGCCACTGGCGGAAACAACCATCAAATCGGCCAGACGGTCCCCATCAACATCGCCGGTCACGGGCGTGCCGGAAACGCCCATATCAAAGGGGCCGCTTCGCACATTATATTGAGCTGTGGAAAACCAGACGTACCAATTTGAGCCGACGACCTCAATCAGGTCGGCCAACCGGTCGCCGTCAATGTCGCCGGTGAGGGGCGTGCCGGCAACGCCCAGGGCAAACGGGCCGCTCCGCGTCAGATATTGCGCGGTGGAGAACCAGACGTACCAGTCGCCCGATGAGGAAACGCTGATCAGGTCGGCCAGCTGGTCACCGTCAACATCGCCCGCCGTGGACGCGGCCGGAACGGAGCCACCGCCCAGGCCGCAGTAAGCCTTGAGGCAGACATTGGCCGTTGCGTCGTAGGTTGTCAGGTCACTCCAAGAAGTTCCGTCGGCGCTGACATAGCTCTGGCCGGGTGAGGCCGCGGCCCGGCTGCTGTAACCTGCCAGCGCGTATTCAAACGCCACCGGGTAGATATAAGAAGAGTCGCTTAATTTAATTACCACCGAGAACAACTGGCCGGGCGACAGCGTTACCGGTGAATTCAAGACAAAGGTGTGGTAGCCGGGATACGCGCAGGTGCCGGACTGCGTCAGCGCCATGGTTCCGCTCGCGGGATTGCCGGCGGTGGCATTGGCGTAAACATAAATGGTATAATTAACGTCAATGTCATTGGCGTAAAACCCGACCGCGCGCAAGGGCTCGCTGTTCGTGGCCCTGAAAATATTGGCGCACCAGGCGTTCGTGGAACTATAGCCGTAATCGCTCACCCGGCCGAGCGGGTCATACTGGTAAATTGAGCCGTAATTGGTGACCGGTTCCGCGTTGTTGAACGCCGCGCTCGCTTGCGAACCCATTTTTGAATCATAATAGGAACAATAGAAATAACCATGGTCGCCCCAGTTCGTGCCCCAGCTGTTCCGGACAATGAAAGCGCCGTTCCCGGCCGGGGCTTGCAGGAAGTTCGCGGCGGAATAACCGTCATCCCAGCCGACAATCACCACGGCGTGGTCGGTGTTTGACGTGCCGTTATAATAAAAAGCGGAATTGGTGGAATTGAAGTAAAGGTTGGTGTCAAAATCGGACCACATGCTCACATACACGCCGCCGCAACTCACGACCGCCTGCTTGAGCGCGGTATTGTCCAGCGCGCTGGCTTTCGCCGGAAGAAAATAAACTTCCTGAACGTGCTTCTGCACCGTCAGGCCGGCAGGACTGTTGCTCGGACCGTTGGAATAGGGATCGTCCGACTCGTTGATCGGACCGGACCAGCGCGCCAGGTAGGCCGTGGCCATTATATAAGTGCCGCCACTGTTATACCCGTAATCAAAACCATGGTTGTTGGCCATGCTGTTGACTGAAAAATAGCGTTCCTCCGCCGGCATAAGGGCTGATTCCAGGGAACCATAACTGGCAAAAGCCCAGCAGGTGCCGTAGGGATTCTGGTTTTTTATGGGCGTCAGCCTGCCCTGCGTCCGCATGTCATAGGATGAAGGCAGGGCCGCCAGGAAAGCGCGGCTGCCGGCCGGGGCGCGGCCTTTCAGGTAGGACATGTCCACCGGCGGCGGAATATCGCCGCGGGCGTTTGCCGTAAAGGTTTTTGCGCCAACCGCCTTTTGGGCCTGCTCCTGCTGGTACTGGATAAACGCGGGATTGACCGGCGCCTTCTGGAGGACCTGCGCGTTGACAACCGCGAGCGTGGCAATAAACATCGCGCAGACTGCCATGATTTTAGCCACGGTGGAATTTTTTCTTGATTTCATGAATCATCCTTTCGGTGGAATGGAGGCCTGTTGGGGACAGATGTCCAATTCTATTATTAATGGCTTGTGAGCATAGCGCGGGGAAAATGATTGTCAATGAAAATAAGGCCACTGAATATGGTGCGGGGTGTAAGATAAATTCTTGATCCATCCGAGAGTCACCCACCCCAGCCTACCCGGCTCCGCCGGAGCGCTTCGCCGAGGCGAGCGGCCACCCCTCCCAAGGAGGGGACCTTAAACTTCAGGCACACAATCACTTACAATCCCCTCCCGGGAGGGGTGCCCAACGGGCAGGGTGGGTAAGGTTTGTATCTATTCACTTATAAATACCAAAATTTTGTCTTACACCCAATGTGCGCCATGCGCATGGTCACCAGCCAGCCGGACAGTCACTCCGCAAGCATCGACAGGTCCGGCAAGACCCCGCTCATGGCAAGCTCATCGTGTAAGGACCGCCGCGCGTTAAATATTGCGCGGTGGAAAACCAGACGTACCAATCTGAGCCCACGACGCTGAACAGGTCGGCCAGCCGGTCGCCGTCAACATCGCCGGTCACGGGAGTGCCGGCAACGCCTAAGTCAAACGGTCCGCTCCGCACCTGGAATTGAGCGGTGGAGAACCAGACGTACCAATTTGAGCCGACAACGCTGATCAAATCGGCCAGGCGATCGCCGTCAATGTCGCCGGTGGCGGGCGTGCCGGAAACGCCCAAGTCAAACGGACCACTCCGCACCTGGTACTGGGCGGTTGAGAACCAGACGTACCATACGCCACTGGCGGAGACAACCATCAAATCTGCCAGGCCGTCACCATCAACGTCGCCGGTCACGGGCGTGCCGGAAACGCCCATATCAAACGGGCCGCTCCGCACATTGTATTGCGCGGTGGAAAACCAGACGTACCAGTTTGAGCCGACGACTTCAATCAGGTCGGCCAGCCGGTCACCGTCAATATCGCCGGTGAGGGGCGTGCCGGCAACGCCCAAGTCAAACGGACCGCTCCGCACCTGGTACTGGGCGGTGGAGAACCAGACGTACCATACGCCGTTGGATGAGACGTTGATCAGGTCGGCCAGCCGGTCACCGTCAATATCGCCCGCCGTGGACGCGGCCGGGACGGAGCCGCCGCCCGTGCCGCAGAAAGCCTTGATGCAGACATTGGCGGTTGACCTGTAGTCCGTCAGGTCGCTCCACGAAGTTCCGTTGGCGCTGACATAACTCTGGCCGGGCGAGGCCGCGGCCCGGCTGCTGTAACCCGCCCTCGCATACTCAAACGCCACCGGGTAGGTGTAGGAGGAATTGCCTAATTTAATTACCACCGAGAACAACTGGCCGGATGAGAGCGTTACCGGCGTGCCCAAGACGACGGTGTGATAGCCGGAATACGCGCAGGCGCCGGACTGCGTCAGCGCCAGGGTTCCGCTCACGGGATTGCCGGCGGTGGCATTGGCGTAAACATAAATGGTATAATTAACGTCAATGTCATTGGCGTAAAACCCGACCGCGCGCAAGGGGTCGCTGTTCGCGGCCGTGAAAATATTGGCGCACCAGGCGTTCGTGGAACCATAGCCGTAATCGCTTACCCGGCCGAGCGGGTCATACTGGTAAATTGAGGCGTAATTGGCTACCGATTCCGCGTTGTTGAACGCCACGTTCTCGTCGTAACCCATGACGGTGTCATAATAAGAACAGTAGAAATAACCACTGTCGCCCCAATTCGTGCCCCAGCTGTTCCGGACAATATACGCGCCGTTCCCGGCCGGGGTTTGCAGGAAGTTCGCGGCGGGATAATCGTCATTCCAGCCGACAATCGCGACGGCATGATTGGCGTTTGTCGTCCCGTCAAAATAATAGGCAGCCTGGGCGGAATCGTAGTAGGGAGGAACGTCATCTATATACATGCCCACATACATGGCGCCATAATTCACAACGGCCTGCTTGATCGCGGTATTGTCCAAAGGAGTGGCTTTCAACAGAAGAAAAGAAACTTCCTGCACGTGCTTTTGCACCGTCAGGCCGGCAGGACTGTTGCTCGGACCGTTGGAATAGGGATCGTCCGACTCGTTGATCGGGCCGGACCAGCGCGCAAGATAGGCCGTGGACATCGCCGCGCTGCCGCCATCGTCATACCCGTAATCAAAACCATGGTTGTTGGCCAGGTTGTTGACCGAAAAATAGCGCTGCTCGGCCGGCATCAGGGTTGATTCGAGCGAAGAATAAGTGGCGAACGCCCAGCAGGTGCCGTAGGGATTCTGATTTCTTACGGGCGTCAGTTTGCCCAATGTCCGCAGATCATAGGATGAAGGCAGTGCTTTAAACGCGCGCACACCGGCCGGGACGCGGCCTCTCAGGTAGGACAAATCCACCGGCGATGGAATATAGCCGCGGGCATTTGCCGGACCGGTTTTCACGCCAACAACCGGCCGGGCGTGTTCCTGCTGATACCGGATAAAAGCGGGATTATCCGGAGCCTGCCGGAGGTTTTGCGCGTTGATTAACGTGAGCGCGGAAACGAACACCGCGCATGCCGCCAGGATTTTGACCGTGGAATAATTTTTCCGTGATTTCATGAATCATCCTTTCGGTGGAATGGTTGCCGCTTCAAGACAAATGTTCGCTTATTGATTGCTTATAGAATAACGCGGTAAAAATAACTGTCAATGTACGAATTAGCCAGTTTGGCCGGCGCATGTCCATCCAAAATCATGCAAAAGATCAACCGCCCCCGAGGACCTTGTAAAGCGCAACCAGGTTGGCCAGCCGGGCAAGCCGAACGGCGATCAGCCCCTGCTGCGCGCCATAGAGCGAGCGCTGCGAATCCAAAACAGCCAGGTAACCGTCAATCCCGTTAAGGTAACGCGCGTCGGAAAGCCGGTAGGCAGCGGCCGTGGCATCCACGAGCGACTCCTGCGCCTGCATCTGGTCCAGCAGCGTCCCGCGCTGGGCGAGGGCGTCGGCCACTTCCCGGAAGGCCGCCTGGATGGCCTTTTCGTATTGCGCCACGCAGATATCCCGGTCGGCCTTCGCCGCGTCCAGGTTGGCCCAGTTTCTCCCGGTGTCAAAGATCGGCAGCGTGATTTGCGGCGTGAACGCCCAGACGGATGAGCCGGCCTTGAAGAGCCCGGACAACTGGTCATCCATTGTGCCGTAACTGCCGGTCAAAATAATGGACGGAAAAAACGCCGCCCGGGCCGCGCCGATATTTGCGTTGGCGGCCTTGAGCTGGCTCTCGGCCTGCAGGATATCGGGACGGCGCAGCAGGACCGCGGATGGCAGCCCGGCGCGGATATCCTTCAGCGCGTCCATCGTGCCCAACTCGCGGGGCATGAGTTCTTCCGGCACCGTGGCGCCCGCCAGGAGGTTGAGCGCGTTCTCATCAATGGCGGCCAGGCCGGTGTATCTGGC
Organism: uncultured Verrucomicrobiota bacterium; assembly: GCA_964475405.1. GTDB lineage: Bacteria > Verrucomicrobiota > Kiritimatiellia > JAAZAB01 > JAAZAB01 > JAQUQV01. The sequence goes on along the minus strand of CAYYWX010000013.1, from coordinate 26,155 downwards.
GATATCCACCCGCGCCGCGTCCACGCGGGTTTGCACCTGGCGCAATTCCAGCTCGGACGCGTCGCCGATTTCAAAGCGCCGCTGGATGAGCTCATAGGTTGACTCCTGGCTGTCAAGCGTATCCCGGGCAAGCCGCAGCCGTTCGCGGTCGGCGGCCAGGTTCAGGTAGGCGCCGGCCACCTCGGCCACCAGGGATATCTGCATGCTGCGCCGGGCCTGCTCGGTGGCAAGATACTGCTCAAGGGCGCGCGCCTTGAGACTGCGAAGCCGCCCGAACAAGTCCAGCTCATAGGAACTGAACCCGAGGTTCACGGTGTAATACTCAAGCTGCACCGATTCTTCAAAGGCCGCGATATTGGCGAACACCTGCTGCTTGGTGCCGTAACCCGTGACGTTCAGCGTCGGCAGGAGATCGGCGCGCTTTATGCGGTACATGGCCCTCGTTTTCTCAACGGTCAGCGCCGCCACCCGCAGGTCGCGGTTGTTGGCCAGCGCCAGCTCGATTATTTTCCGGAGACGCGCGTCAACGAAAAATTCGCGCCAGGGCAGGTCGGCGGCGGACGGCCCGTTGGTATCGGCGATCCCGGCCTTGTAGGCGGGGCCTCCCGGCCAGGCGGCCGGCACCGGCGCCTGCGGCCGGGCGTATTTTGGAGCCATGGTGCACCCGCCCATGACGGCGACAATGCCAAGCAGCAAAAGAAACTTGTATCTGTTCATTTTATTGATCTCCGGATAAATCCATCCCGGGTTTTTGGGCTGCCGGTTGACCGCTTTTTTTGCCGAATTTTTTTTCAATCAACACATAGAAGAGCGGCGCAAAGATGGTTACCAGGAAAGTGGAGGTTACCACGCCGCCCAGCACCGAGGTGCCGATGGCCTTCTGCGCGCCCGCGCCCGCCCCGCTCGCAAGGGCCAGGGGCAACACTCCGAACCCGAAAGCCAGCGAGGTCATCACGATCGGGCGCAGCCTCAACTTTGCCCCTTCCAGTGTCGCTTCGATCAGTCCCTTTCCTTCTTCCACCCGGGTCTTGGCAAATTGAACGATCAGGATGGCGTTCTTGGTGGTGAGCCCCAGGGTGGTCAAGAGCCCGATCTGGAAATAGACGTCATTGGGCAATCCCCGGAATGACGATGCGATCACGCCGCCGATGACCCCAAGCGGCAGGGCCAGCAGGATTGAGATGGGGATGGGCCAGCTCTCGTACAAGGCTGCCAGGCACAGGAAGATCACCAGGATGGAAAAGGCGTAAAGGGGCGCCGCCTGGGCGCCGCTCTGCCGCTCCTGGTAGGAAAGCCCGGTCCAGTCAAAGCCGATTCCCAGGGGCAATTTCTTGACAAACCCTTCCATGGCCGCCATGGCCTCGCCCGAACTCCTCCCGGCCGCCGCCTCGCCCTGGATATTCAAGGACGGAAAGCCATTGAAGCGCTCCAGCTTCGGCGAGCCGGAGGTCCAGTGCCCGGAGGCAAAGGATGAAAACGGGACCATCTTGCCCGTGTTATTGCGCACATAAAGTTTTTCCAGGTCGCCGGGCAACATGCGGTAGGGCGCGTCAGCCTGGGCATACACCCTTTTCACGCGTCCGCCTTGAATGAAGTCATTGATATAGGCGCTGCCGAAGGCGGTCGAGATGGTGTTGTGGATTGACGAGATGGGCACCCCCAGGGCGCCGGCCTTCTCCCAGTCCACGTCAATCCGGTACTCGGGCACGTCTTCCAAACCATTGGGCCGGACCTTGGTCAGGACCGGGTCCTGGGCGGCCATGCCGAGAAGCTGGTTGCGGGCCTGCATCAGGCGGGCGTGCCCCAGGCCGCCGCGATCCAGCAACTGGAAATCAAATCCCTTGGCCATGCCCAGCTCGACGACGGCCGGCGGCGCGAAGGCAAACACCATGGCGTTGCGGATCCTGGAAAACTCCGCCATCGCCCTCCCCGCCACGGCGTTGACCTTCAGGTCCGGCCGGCGGCGCAGTTTCCAGTCCTTGAGCTTGATAAAGGACATGCCCGCGTTCTGTCCGCGCCCGGCAAAGTTCACCCCGGAAACCGTCATGCAGGATTCAACCGCATCCTTTTCATGCTCAAGAAAGTAGTCCCTCACCCTGTCCATGACCGCCTTTGTCTGCTCCAGGGTTGAGTTCGCCGGAAGCATGGCCATCGCCATCAGGATTCCCTGGTCTTCATCCGGGAGATAGGCGGTGGGCATCCGTTTGAAGAGGAATCCCATCGCCGCCACGATCAGAATGAATATGACCACGTAGCGGAGCTTGTGGGAAAGGGAATTGCCGACCAGCCATAAATACCGGTCCCTGGTCCGGAAAAAGAAGCGGTCAAACCAGCGGAAGAACGGACGCAGGAACCAGACCCCGCCTTCCGCCGGTTGATGCCCCATCGGCACCGGCTTGAGCAGCGTTGCGCACAGGACCGGCGTCAGAACCAGGGCCACCAGCACCGAAAGAAGCATGGAGGCGATGATGGTCACGGAAAACTGGCGGTAGATCACGCCCGTGGACCCGGCAAAAAACGCCATCGGCCCGAATACCGCCGAGAGCACCAGCCCGATGCCGATCAACGCGCTGGTGATCTGGTTCATGGACTTGGTTGTGGCCTTTTTTGGGGAAAGCCCTTCCTCGCTCATGATCCGTTCCACGTTCTCCACCACCACGATGGCGTCGTCCACCAGGAGACCAATGGCCAGCACCATGGCAAACATGGTCAGCATGTTGATGGAGTAACCGAGAACCCCGAGGACGCCGAAGGTGCCCAGGATCACGATCGGCACCGCGATGGTCGGAATCAGGGTGGCCCGCATGTTGCCCATGAACAAATACATCACCAGGAACACCAGCAGGATCGCCTCGAAAAGCGTCTTGACCACTTCCTCGATGGCCACCCTGACAAACGGCGTGGTGTCATAGGGATAAATGACCTTCATCCCGGCCGGGAAATAATGGCTCATCTCTTCCATCTTGGCCCTGACCGCATCGGCCGTATCCAGCGCGTTGGCGCCGGCCGCCTGCCGAATTGCCATGAGGGAAGCCGGCCGGCCGTTGTGAAAGGCTTCTATATCGTAAAATTCTGTTCCCAGTTCCGTCCGTCCCACATCCTTGACCCGCACGACGGACCCATCCGGGTTTGTGCGGATGGGGATTGCGGCAAATTCCTCGGGCGTCTTGAGCAGGCTCTGGACGGTGATCGTGGCATTCAGGCGCTGGTTCTCCATTGCCGGCGAACCGCCGAACTGGCCCGCGGATATTTCCACGTTGTAGGCCCTCAGCGCCGTGGAGACGTCCTGGACCGTCATCTGGTATTCGGTCAACTTGTCGGGATTCAGCCAGACCCGCATGGCATACTGACTGCCGAATATTTCCACCTCGCCCACTCCCGGCACCCGCGAAAGCACCTTCTCCAGGCTGGATTGGGCATAATCCCGCAAATCATTCCCGTCCATGCTCCCGTCTTCCGAAATAAGGCCCACCATCAACAGGTAGTTCCGGGTGGACTTGGCCACCTTGACGCCTGAAAGCTGCACCACCTGCGGCAGGTTCGCCATGGCGAGCTGAAGCTTGTTTTGCACCTGGGCCCAGGCCAGGTCCGGATCGGTCCCGGGCGCGAAGGTCAGTTCAATGCGGGAAGAGCCGGAAGAATCGCTGCTGGCGGAAAGATAGAGCATCCTGTCAAAACCGGTCATTTTCTGCTCGATGATCTGCGTCACGCTGTTCTCAACCGTCTCGGCCGAGGCCCCCGGATAAAAGGCGGCAATGGCGATGGAAGGCGGGGCAATCGGGGGATACTGCGATATGGGCAGCTTGTAGATTGCCAGGCAACCGGCCACCATCAGGATGATGGCAATGACCCAGGCAAAGACCGGGCGTTCCAGGAAAAATTTCGATAACATCCCATGCCTCCGTTAATTCTATTTTGCCTCCGGCGGCGCTTTTTTACCGGTCCCGGGACCATCCTGCTTTCCGGCATTGAACGGAACAACCTTCACCGCAACGCCGGGCCTCAGTTGTTGGGTGCCCTCGACAATCACCTGGTCGCCCGGTTTTAAACCGTCGTTCACCAGCCATTTATTGCCGATGGCGCGGTCAACCTTGAGCATTCGTTGTTCAACCTTGCCGTCTTTGTCCGCCACAAAAGCGATCGCATTCCCCTTCGGGTCGCGGCTGACCCCCTGCTGCGGGACAAGGAGCGCCTGCTCGTTCACGCCTTCTTCAATGACGGCGCGGACATACATGCCCGGCAACAGGATGTGGTCCGGATTCGGGAAGATCATCCGGAGAATAAACGAACTGGTGCTCGGATCAACGGTGACATCGGAAAATTTCAACGTGCCTTCCGACTGATATGGCGTTCCGTCTTCCAGGATAAGCCGCACCTTCGCCTTGTATTCGCCGCCGCGCGTGAGATTGCCGCTGGCCAGGTTCTTTTTCAAACGCAGGAGACTGGCGCTGGCCTGGGGCGCATCCACATAGACCGGGTCAAGCTGCTGGATGGTCGTGAAGGGAACAGCCTGGTGCGCCGTGGCCAGCGCCCCGATCGTCACGGCCGATTTGCCGATGCGGCCGGAAATCGGCGCGGTGATGCCGGCATAGGCCAGGTTGATCCGGGCCGTTTCCGCGGATGCCTTCGCGATTTCAAGCTCCGCCTCGGATTGCTTAAGCGCCGCGGCGACGTCGTCATAATTCTGCTGGCTGATCGCCTTGACGGCCGCCAGGTCCTTGTAACGCCCGGCTTTCAGCCGGAGCGGCGGCAAATTGGCCTCGGCCCGCGCGAGGGCCGCCTTGGCGCCGGCATAGGCCGCCTCGTAGAACGCAGGGTCAATCTGGTAAAGCAGGTCGCCCGCCTTGACGTCCCCGCCTTCCTCAAACAGACGTTTCTGGATGATCCCGCTCACCTGGGGCCGCACCTCGGCGACCAGGAAGGCTGAAATCCTCCCCGCCAGCTCAGTCGTGATCGACAGGCGTTCGGGCTGGACAATGATCACCGCCACTTCGGGCGCCGGGCGTTGCGGGGGCCCGCCCGCTTTCCTGAATTTGCCGCAGCCGGCCAGGACCGTTGCGGCGAATAAAACAACCAAAGCGGCCACAAGATGGTTTGTGTATTTCATATCATGTTCCTTTATGTTTCCCGGCGCCCGATTCCTTCCAAAGCATCTGCAACTGGCGCTGGTACTGGTATTTTATATTCCTTATGTCGTTGAATTTCACGGCGATCATCGTGCCGACCATGATGGTCATCAAGGACACGAGGGTGTCGGCAATATTGGTTTTCGCGGGAAGCTCGCTGTTTTTCAGCGCCCCGGCCAGGCATTCCCTGAGGAAGTCCTCCATCAAAAGAGACTGAACATCTTCAATGCCGGCCAAATCCGGGAAAAAGAGATGTTTTTCAATGGCGGGGATAACGACTTTTTTCGGCTTTTCATGCTGGCCGATAATGATTGAAATAAGTTCATACTTGATGTTTATCCCGGTGGATTCATCCGCCATTTCCTCAAAAAATGCGTTAATCAGGTCAATGTATTTTCCGCCGGGCGCTTTTTGCCTCGCCTTCCAGATGATCTTCGTATGCATCAGGTTGATGTAATAAGTGATGACGTCTATTTTCCCCGGAAAATAATTAAAAAACGTCCCCTCCGAGACTTCAACGCCCCGGCATACCTCCCTGACGGATATGTCCTCAAACCGGCACCCCTGCAGGCGGGTGATAAAGGCTTTCATCAGGGCGATTTTGGTCCGGGCGTGTTTTCTTTCGCGCAATGAATATTCCTGCTTGCTCATCCTGTTTTTCCCCTTTTTTAAAAAACGAATAAAATATAGTGCACTATAAATATATTGTCAACATGAAAATAATTATTTTTCAAAAAAAAAGGGGGGGGAGGTAACGGTCCGGGAGCACGGGCGGGAGGAGGAAAAAGAAAATCAGGATTTATTCGCGAACCGGCAGTATATTCTTATCGGGCATATCCCGCATTTCGGATGGATGGGACGGCAGAGAGTCTGGCCGAAGGCCACCAGCAAATGGTTCAACTCCCGCCAGTATTTTCGGGGGACAACCTTCCTGAGCCCCTCTTCCGTTGCGCGCGGCGTCCGGGCGCGCACCAGCCCGAGCCGGTTGCTGATGCGGTGCACGTGGATGTCCACGCATATTTCGTCCCGGTTGAAGGACGAAGCCGCCACGAGATTGGCGGTTTTGCGGCCGACCCCCGGCAGGCGCATGAGTTCCTCGGCCGTGCCGGGTATTTTCCCGCCAAACAACCGCTCAAGCGCTTCCGGCAGTTTTTTCAACTGCCGCGCCTTTACCCGGTAAAATCCGACCGGATAAAGCATCCTTTCCAACTTCCGCAGAGGGATGCGTTTAAAATCGCGCGGCCCACGCACGACCCGGAAAAGTTTCCGGCAAACGGCAGTGGTAGTCTGGTCCAGCGTCCTTGAACTCAAAATTGTCGCGACCAGCGTCTCAAAAGGCGCGTCACCTCGGAATTTGCTCAAGGTTGCAACCGGGGAACGGCATTTATTATAATGCCGGCGTAAAAGCGATATAATCCTGTCAATATTATGCACGGCTTTGTTCATTTTTTTTCGCGTCACGCCAAGATTTGGCTTGCACGCCCGGGATTCTTATTTAATATTGCAATCTCAATTTGGATTACCTTAAACTAATGAAAGGATATTAATGAATCTTGAACTGGTTGCCAATACAATCCGCGCCCTGACTGTTGACGCCGTCCAAAAGGCTAATTCCGGCCACCCGGGCATGCCGATGGGAACGGCCGATTTCGCGGCGGTCCTGTTCCTGAAACATCTCAAGCATTTCCCCAAGGACACGGCCTGGCCCGACCGCGACCGTTTTGTCCTTTCCCCCGGTCACGGTTGCATGCTCCTTTACAGCCTCCTCCATCTTTCCGGCTACGATCTCGCCCTGGACGAATTAAAACTGTTCCGCCAGTGGAACAGCCGGACCCCCGGCCATCCGGAGCACGGCATGACCCCGGGCGTTGAAACCAGCACCGGCCCGCTCGGACAGGGTTGCGGCAACGCCGTCGGCATGGCCGTCGCCGAGGCCATGCTCGCCGCGCGCTTTAACGGCGGCACGGACAAAATCGTGGACCATTACACCTACGGGATCTGCAGCGACGGCGACTTGATGGAGGGCGTTTCGCACGAGGCCTTCTCCCTCGCCGGGCATCTCGGGTTGAACAAGCTGATTTTCTTCTATGACTGCAACCGCATCACGATTGAAGGCTCCACCGACCTGTCCTACAGCGACGACGTCCGCAAACGCTTTGAGGGTTACAACTGGAACGTGCTGGAAGTGGACGGGCATGATTATGCCGCCATTGACCAGGCGCTGGCCCAGGCGAAACAGGAGCAAGGCAAACCGACCATGATCATCGGCCGCACAATCATCGCCCGGGGCAGCCCGCACATGGCCGGCAACTCCGAGGCCCACGGCGCCCCGCTCGGTCCCGACGAGGTAAAGGCCACGAAAATCAACCTCGGGTTCGCGGGCGACCGGGAATTCTTCGTGCCCGACGAGGTCCGCGCCGTCTTTGCCGCCCGGCTGGAGGAGATGCAGGCCATTTACCGGAAATGGCAGGATAATTTTGAAAATTACCGGCGGAGCAATCCCGAAAAAGCGAAGGAATGGGACAACGCCCACAACCTGGCTCTCCCGGATAAAATTGAAAAATGCCTCCCGGCGTTCGATCCCGCCAAGCCGGTCGCCACCCGCAGCGCCGGGCACAAAATCATCCAGGGCCTGGCCAAGGTCCTGCCCTACCTGGTCGGAGGCTCGGCCGACCTGGCGCCGAGCACGCGCACCATAATTGACGGCGGCGGCGACATCGGCAAAAAAGCGTTTGCCGGGCGCAACTTCCACTTCGGCATCCGCGAGCACGCGATGGGGGCCATCCTGAACGGCATCGCCCTGCACAAGGGCTTCCGCGCCTACGGGGCCACCTTCTTTGTGTTCGCCGATTATTTCCGGCCTTCCATCCGCATGGCCTGCATCATGAAACTGCCGGTCATTTACGTCCTGACCCATGACAGTTTCTACGTCGGCGAGGACGGCCCCTCGCATGAGCCGATTGAGCACATCATGGCCCTGCGGCTCATCCCGGAAATGACCGTCATCCGCCCGGCGGACCCGACCGAAACCGGCGCGGCCTGGATCGCGGCCCTGAAGAACACAAGCGGCCCGACCGCCATCCTCCTCACCCGGCAGAACCTCTCCGTCCTGGACCGGACCCAATTTCCGCCCGCCTCCCGGCTGGAGCTGGGGGCCTACACCCTGTGGCAGAACGAAAAAGGAAGGCCGCATTTCATAATCATCGCCACCGGGTCGGAAGTCGAGCTGGCCTTGAACGCGGCGCGCGAACTGGTAAAGGACAACAAGGATAAATTGCGAATCCGCGTGGTGAGCATGCCCTCCTGGGAACTGTTTGAACGCCAGCCGGAAAAATACCGGCGCAAAATCCTCCCGCCCTCCTGCAAAATGCGCCTGGTGATTGAAGCCGGCCGCTCGGCCGGATGGGAGAAATACGCCGGCCCCAAGGGACGCATCTTCGGCCTTGACCATTTCGGCGCCTCCGCGCCCTACAAGGTGCTGGCAAAGGAATACGGGTTCACGACCGAGAATATCGTCCGGATTATCCGGGAAATGTTGGCGGTGTGAGACACGGTTCAAAGTTCACGGTTCAGGGTTCACAGTTATATGAAATTTCTTGCCTGATATTAACCATGAACGGTGAACGATGAACCTTGAACTGCATCTCGAAAGACGAACATAATGGCGCGATTTATCATCAACGGACGGCGCAAGGTGGAGGGAGTGTTCCAGCCCTCCGGCAACAAGAACGCCGTCCTGCCGATGCTCGCCGCCAGCCTGCTCACGGACTCAAAAATCGTCCTCCATAATGTGCCCGTGATCCAGGACGTGCTGACCATGCTCGCCATCCTCGAGGATATCGGCGTGAGCGTTGAGCAGCGCGGCAATACCGTCGCGCTTTGCGCGGCGGGCGTCCGGAAAAAAAAGCTGGAAAAGGATCTTTGCGCGCGGGTGCGTTCGTCAATCCTCTTTGCCGGGCCGATGGCCGCCCGCCATGGAAAAGTCACCATTTATCCGCCCGGCGGCGACGTGATCGGGCGCCGCCGGCTGGACAGCCATTTTATCGGACTGCGCGCGCTGGGAATTGAAATTGCCGGGAGCGACCATTTCACCTTCCGCGCGAAAAACCTGCGCGGCGCCCCCATCCTGCTGGACGAGGCCAGCGTCACCGCCACCGAGAACGTCATGATGGCCGCCACACTGGCCGCCGGCAAAACAACCATTTTCAACGCGGCCTGCGAGCCGCACATCCAGGACCTGGGCCTTCTCCTGAATAAAATGGGCGCGAAAATATCGGGCATCGGGACCAATATGCTGGCGATTGAAGGAGTTTCCGCCTTGCGCGGTGCCGAGCATACCGTCAGCCGGGACTACATTGAAATCGGCAGTTTCCTCGCGGCCGCGGCGGTGACCGGCGGCGAACTGACCATCCAGGATGTTGACAAAAATCACATTGCCCCGATCCTCAGGACTTTCCACACCCTGGGCGCCGACCTGCGAATGGAAGATGATACACTCATGCTGCTTCCGCGGAAGAGATTGAAATTACGCGTGGAGCATGGCCTGGCCATGCCGAAAATCGAGGATGGGACCTGGCCGAGTTTCCCCTCCGACCTCATGAGCATCGCGATCGTGCTTGGGACGCAGACCTCCGGCACGGCGCTCTTTTTTGAAAAAATGTTCGAAAGCCGGATGTATTTCGTTGACCGCCTGATTGATATGGGGGCGAAAATTGTCCAGTGCGACCCGCACCGCGTGGTGGTGATCGGCCCGGCGCATTTGCATGCCATACCGCTTTCCAGCCCGGATATCCGCGCCGGCATGGCGATGCTGATCGCCGCGCTCTGCGCCAAGGGCACGAGCGTCATCCATAACGCGGAAGTGATTGACCGCGGTTACGAGCGGATTGAGGAAAGACTGCGCGAGCTCGGCGCGGATATCGTGAGGGAGAAGTGACAAAAAGAAGGTGGATAGACTGAAGACTGTTAGGCTGAAGGCAGGGCGAAGCCTCAGGCTGAGCCGTGAAACAACGGACGGCTCACCAGTGACGGTTCGCCCCACCAAAAAGAACCACGCAAAAGCGTGTTAAAAGATACCAAGCAGCCTTCAGTCTTCAGCCTAATAACCTAGTGAACAACAAGAAGGAGAAAAAAAACATGACGCAAATCAAGGGTCCGGCAATTTTCCTGGCGCAATTTCTCGGCGACCGTCCGCCGTTTGACACGCTTGAAAACATAACCGCCTGGGCGACATCGCTGGGTTATATCGGCGTGCAGATACCCTCCTGGGACAAGCGCTGCATCGACCTGGAAAAAGCGGCTTCCTCCAAGGCCTATTGCGACGACTTGAAAGCGCGCTGTAACGGCGCTGAGATAACGGAACTCGCGACCCATTTGCAGGGCCAGCTCGTGGCCGTGCATCCGGCCTATGACCTGATGTTTGACGCCTTTGCCGCTCCGGCGGTGCGAGGCAAGCCCGCCGCGCGCACGGCTTGGGCGATCAACCAGATGAAGCTGGCGATCCGCGCCTCGGCCAATCTCAACCTTTCCGTCCTGCCGACCTTCAGCGGAGCGCTCCTCTGGCCGTTCCTGTATCCCTGGCCCCAGCGTCCGGGCGGACTGGTGGAGGAAGGCTTCAAGGAACTTGCCCGCCGCTGGAAACCGATCATCAAAGAGGCCGAAAAACACGGCGTGGCGCTTGCGTTTGAGCTCCATCCCGGGGAAGACCTGCATGACGGCGTCACTTTCGAACGCTTCCTCGCGGCCTGCGGCAAGAGCCGGAGCCTTGCGATCAATTATGATCCCTCGCATTTCGTCCTGCAATGCATGGATTACGTCGGCTTCATATCCGCCTATGCCGGCTACATCAAGGCGTTCCACGTCAAGGACGCCGAATTCCGCCCGTCGCCGAAGAGCGGCGTTTACGCCGGATACCAGAACTGGCAGCAGCGTCCGGGAAGATTCCGCAGTCTCGGCGACGGCACGGTTGACTTCAAGCAGGTGTTCACCAAGCTGACCGAGATCGGCTATAAATCCTGGGCGGTCCTGGAATGGGAATGCTGCGTCAAGGACGCCGTGCAGGGCGCGGCGGAAGGGGCCGACTTTATCAGGAAGATGCTGATCACCGTCCCGGCGAAGGCCTTTGACGATTTTGCCGGCGGCAAGTCTGACGTCAAACTGAACAAAAAAATCATCGGCGCATGATGGAAAAGAATCCTGGCAATGGAAGTTATCGCCCGCCCGTGCCGGGTTCAACCCGAACGCTAACATTGGCTCAAAAGTGATGATGTCGATCGCGAAGGCAATTAAGCGAGCAGAACACATACTTCCCGGCAGACCTGCGCCTGCAGGAGAGAATGACGCCCGATGGCAGGCAATTATTGCAGTTGGCGAACACATTTCAACGGAACCGATGCAGGTCTGGCGCTTTACCCGAAGATGGGGCGCTCACCAACAAGCTGATTTGCGAGCAGCCATTGCCACTTGCATTCTGGAACATCTGCTGGAAGTGCATTTTGAATTGGTGTTTCCACTGGTTCAAGTTGCATGCCAAAGAAGCAAGCGATTTGCCAACACTTTGTCATTGTGTTCTGAGTTTGGTCAGTCAGCAACCCCGGCAAATTCCAGACTAATTCGACAACTCAAAAAGAAAACCGGAACCGACCGCAGACCGACGCGTATCCTTGCAAGGCGCGGCTCAATCTGATTTGTATCCTTCACCAAAGAAACATCAAATACATTGACAGGGTTTATTATTGACCCGGCATAACGAATGCCTACCATATTTTTAAATGATTTGATAACAAAGCCGGTCATGTCTCGAAATTAATGGTGTATTCCATGACGATATACATCCGCAATTTATTGATCGTTTCCATGGGCATGTCCCTATGGCTGGCCATGCCGTTGATCAGCGCCCGGGCCGAACCTCTCCCGACCGCCGCGGCAACTTCAACCGTGTCGGCGGCAACGGGCACTGTGGAGTGGGCCCAGGCAATCACGCTGGAAGGCTTGCCGAACCTGCACAAGGTCACGCCGTCCCTGTACCGGGGAGCGCAACCCACCGGCCAGGGTTTAGCCCGCCTGGAGGAACTCGGCGTCAAGACCGTGATCAATCTCCGCGCCTTCCATTCCGACCGCGACCCGATCGCCAAAACCGGCTTGAATTACGAAGAAATTTCGTTCAAGACCTGGCATCCGGAAGAGGAGGATATCGTCCGCTTCCTCCAGATCGCCGGCAACACGAACAACGCGCCGGTCTTCGTGCATTGCCAGCACGGGGCGGACCGCACCGGCATGATGTGCGCCATTTATCGCATGGTGATCTGCGGCTGGGACAAGTCATCGGCCATCCGGGAGATGACCGAAGGCGGGTTCGGCTTCCATCCCGTCTGGACCAATCTTGTCACCTTCCTGCAAAATCTTGACGTGGAGGCCATCCGGAAAAAGGCGTTCCCGATGGGTGTGCCTAAATGACAGTCGGATAAAATATCATGAAAATTCTCATCCTGCATGCCACGGCCGGCGCCGGTCACCGGCGGGCCGCGGAAGCGATCGGCAAAGCTTTTCAAAACGCGGCCCCATCGGCGGAAGTCAAAATTTCCGACATTCTTGACTTCACCCCGCCGCTCTTCCGCAAGACCTATGCCGAGGGCTACCTTGACCTTGTGCGCAAGGCGCCGGAACTGTGGGGCTACCTTTATTCAAAATCCGACCGGAAAGCCCAGGAACCCTGGCGCAAGGAGATAAGGGCCCTGTTCAACAAACTCAACGCGGTCTCGTTCTTCAAGTTCTACCGGGACTTTGATCCCGACGTCGCGGTCTGCACTCATTTCATGCCGCTGCAGTTGCTCGCCTCGGGGAAACGGCGCGACAGGAACCCCGCGCCCGTTTATTGCGCCATCACGGACTTCACCGTCCACGGTCTCTGGATAGAGGAAGGCGTGGACTGCTACTACGTGGCGAACGACGAGGCCCGGCGGCACATGATACGGCGCGGCCAGCCGGAAGACCGGATCATGGTCACCGGCATCCCGATTGACCCTGTCTTTGAAAAGCAACAATCCAAGGATGAAGCCTTGCAGGCGCTGGGAATAGACAGCGATCTTCCCGTGGTCCTGCTCCTGGGAGGCGGGTTCGGCGTCGGCCCCACCCTGGAGCTGATCCGGTCTTTCGGGCAGGAAACGCCCGTCTGCCGGTTGCTGGTTGTGACCGGCGCGAACGAAAAACTCAGGAAACAGGCGGAGATCCTTGCCGGCACGGTCAGCACCCCGATGACCGTTTATGGATTGGTATCCAACATCCACGTCATGATGGATGCTTGTGACCTGGTCATCACGAAACCGGGCGGACTGACCACCTCCGAAGTGCTGGCGAAGGGCAAACCCATGCTGGTGATTGACCCGATCCCGGGCCAGGAACAAAGAAATTGCGAGGAAGTTCTTGAAGCGGGCGCGGCGGCAAGGCTGTTTGAGGCGGAGGACGCCTGCTACAAGGTGGCCTCGCTCCTTAACGACCGGCCCCGGCTTGCGCAGATGGAATGCAATGCCAGAAAGATCGGAAAGCCCCGCGCCGCCGCGGCGATCGTGGCCGATATCCTGAGACGAGCGGGACGGATTATGGCGAGTTGAATTCCTTATGCTTTACATATAGCCTCGCCATTTCATCCTGCCCGGCTAATCACGCGCCCACCCGTGCCGGATAAATCGGTTGACTTCAACCGCATTTTTTGGGAGATTTTAAACATGACAACATTGAGCAAAACTATTGAGGCATTGCCTTTGCCCGAGAGAATCCTGATGGTGGAAGACATCTGGGACAGCATTGCCAAGAATAATGCCGATATACCAGTTCTTGAATGGCAAAAAAAAGAGTTGTCCCGTCGCAAACGTAATTTCCGGAAAAACCCGGATTCGGTCATGACCTGGCAACAGGTCAAGGGGTCTATACTGGTGCGAAATGCCGGATAAATTGGTTTTTCTAACCGAAGCCGGACAAGACATTGTCGAGGCTTATTCATGGTACGAGAGCCAAGCATCGGGACTTGGCATGGATTTCATCAGATGCCTGGAAGTCGCAATCTTGTCAGTCGAAAGATACCCCCTGATATATCCAGTCGTTCACGAGAACTATCGTCGTGCGCTTGTCAGACGTTTTCCTTATGCCATATTCTTTGAGCATGATGCTGAACTGATTGTAATCTATTCCGTATTCCATTGTTCCCAGGATCCCCAAAAATGGCGCGACAGACTTACAAAGTAAATAACATTTGGCAATCTGATCCGCCTGTCAAAAGATGGATAGCAAAGCTGGACTGGCAAAGAAGGGTCAAAAGAACCTGTTAATCAATGGTTCGAACCAGAAAGGAAGCGATGAACATGAAAATTATTTGCATGGCGACATGCGCAATGTTGATGATCGGGCTGAACGCGATCGGAGGAGAACAAATGAAGAACGTAATGGAAAACATTCCGTACACTGACGGCCAGATGGGTAAACGCCAGCTCGTTGACGAGAAATACCTGCTTGTCATGCAAGTCGCGCTGAAACCCGGCCAGCAGGTTCCGCAACACAACGCCAACTCAAACGTCCACCTGCTGATCGTGGAGGGCCGGATCGTCGTGACCCTGGCCGGCAAGGACACCGTCGCCGCCAAGGGAGATTTGCTCCCCGTTGCATTCAAAACGCTCATGAGCGTCCGGAATGACACCAAGGATAACGCGTCGTTCCTGATCATAAAAACCCCGAATCCAAGCGAAATGGCGCAATAGACCCGAAGCGGATTGAATTGACATTTTACCCGGGTCGGATAAACGTGATTGATGGTCACCGAACAGGAGATATACTAAAGGTATGAATATTACTGCCGAGAAAGTTGTATCGGAAGCATTGGAATTGCCTCCTTCCTTGAGGGCATTCGTAGCCGAGAAACTTATCGAAAGCCTGGATGCGCCGGAAATTGCCGGCCTGTCGGCCAAATGGAATGCAGAACTCCGCCGGCGCTGCGCAGAAGTTGACCGGGGAACGGCGGATTTGCGCGCGGCCAACGCGGTCTTCAAAAGAGCCTGCGCCGCACTCACATGAAGGCTGTCAAGTTTCATCCCGATGCCGAAGATGTTATGATACTCGTCATCATGGCAGTCATGCATCTGCATCGCGAACCCGACTACTGGAAAAATAGACAGGATTCAAATAACCTCTTGTAATTTCGTTTTACCCGGGGCATGTCTTGGCAGAATTTTTAGTTGAAAATCAAAAGAATCTGTCAATTAATGGTTGGATAGCAAAACTTTTATGGAAACACTATCCTTAAAAGACTATATCGCTTTGGCCTGGCTCTACTTATTCTTTTTGGGGCCAGTACATATTACACTGGTTGTTTGTAGCGTTATATTGTCACTTCCCGCGCTTGTTTTTGGGCGCCGGCATTTTGTATGGCTTGCACGTTCGATGGCAATTTTCTTCGTTGCGCTCTTCGTCACGGGTTTCATTTTCAATACGGTTTGGAATGTCGTCGTCTTTAATAGATACTACTGGCAATACGATTACGCGGCACAGGAATGTTCACCGTTCGGCTTGTTAATTTACGAGGACTTGCAAAACCCTGCCAAGTATTTCCACGGAACCCACGAAAAAACAATTCGGAATTGGCACGGCATATACCTGCTTCTCACGTGGACGTCGGCATATATCATCAGTCTACTTGTAAATCGCAAACTCGATTCGATAACAAAGAAAGATTGCCAAATTAACGCTTAAAGCATGTTTGGTTAACCGCAGCAGCTCACTTCGACACTCATGTCCGCCATTCTTCGCATTCCCCGATAAATAACAACATTGATAACCATCGGCGGTTATCATATATTCGCGGTTTTAGCTTCTAACTTGATATCCAAAAAATAATCGGCCCGGAGAAAACTGAAAAACATGAAAAAGAACGTCGTGACGGCGAAGAAAACCATCCTGACAATCCCCACTTACTCCCGGCATCCGTCCCGGCGCCTGCCGATCCTTTTCATCGACGGCCACATGAACATCTACCCTTGCAAGAAGGACGACGTGCTGGGCGGGACGAAGCGCAACCGGGACTACCTGGCATTGGTTCTGGAAAACGAGCACCTGCGCCTGACAGTCCTGCCGGAGCTCGGCGGCAAATTATGGTCGGTCTATGACAAGAACGCCCGCGAGGAGGCGGTGCTGGTGCCGGATTGCATCAAGCCGGGACTGATCAACCTGGCGGGAGCCTGGATCGCCGGCGGCATGGAATTCAATTTCCCGGTCGGCCACCACCCCAAGGGAATGCAGCTTGTCCCCTGCGCGATCGTTGAAAACTCCCCGGAGCGCGGCAGCATCGTCCAGACGCGCACCTGCGAGCGGACCGGCCTGGTGATGGAAGTGCGCATCTCGCTGGCCGCCGGCGAAGCCCGCTTCCGCATTGACTACACGCTCTCCAACCCCACCGCCCTGGCGCAGCGCTGGTATCACTGGACAAACGTCGGCGTCCTGGCCCACGATCAATGGCGTTTCTTCTGCAAGGCCAAAAGAATTGAACCCGGGGGCTCCTACCCGATCGGCGCTAACGGGGCGGACCTCTCCTGGTACAAGAACCGTCCGTGCCATGGCGACAGTTTCATGGTCGCGCATTGCGAGGATTTCTTCGCCGCCTACGATTACCGCTGCGAGCACGGCATAACCCACGTCTCGCCCTGGCAACAGATGCGCGGCAAGAAGTATTTCACCTGGGGCCACACCTTCTGCGATTATTGGGACGAGGTGATCTTCTCGGATGCCGGCCGGACTTATGTTGAAATTCAAGCCGGACCGATGGAAACCCAGCAGGAGTTTGCCGTCATGCGGCCGGGCGAATCCACGCGTTACGGCGAAACCTGGACCCCCTACCGGCAAACAGGCGGAGTGGAATGGGCCAATGACAGCCTGATTTTCAACGTGCGCGACAAAACGCCGTGGCTCTATGCCGCGGTCCCCCTGAAAGCGCGGATCGTTATCGGCGGCAAGGTCCATAACCTCGCCCTGAAAGCGGGCGTGCCGGTCAAATTGCCGGCAAAAGTCCGCAAGGGCGACCGGGTCGAGATCCATGTGAACGGAAAACTGGAACGGGCCTTCGCTTACCCGTTTGAAGGCCGGCAGGACCCGGAAGGCGACGCACGCATCCGCGCGCGCAACACGCCCGCGCCGTTGACGGAGCCCAAAACGGCCGATGACGCCCTGCAACGAGCGCGGGCCGCGATGAAATTTGATGTCCGGCAAAAGGCCCTGGAAAACTACCGGAAGGCGCTCGCCCTTGACCCGGCCCTGCACGAAGCGCGCCTGGAACTGGCCGACATGCTCTGGCATACCGGCGATTTTGACGGCGGAGAAAAGGAATTGCGCAAGCTGGCGAAAACGCCGCTGGCCTCCGTGGCGCGCGTGGCGCTCGCCCGGCGCAAGATGGCCGAAACGCAGTTTTACGGCCCGATCGCAAGCATGTTGCCGGGACCGGCCCGTGACCTGGCTCTGGCCGAACAATATGCCGGGCACGGCGGATACGAAGCCGCGGGAAAAATCTACCGCGCGCTGCTCAAGTCCGACCCGAAAAACCCGCGGGTCCATTATGGCATGGCGCTCTATTATTATCTGGTGAAAGCCGATCGCCGCAAGGCCGTCCGGCATGCCGACCGGGTCCGTGCGCTGGCCGGCGCCGACCGCGATTATGTGATGGAGTTGTGCCCGATCTATACCTGGGCTGACCGGCATGATCGCGTGGTCCAGATAGTTGAAAGCGCCCCGCGGGAAGTGCGCGAACTTTCCGTCTGCCGCAAGTTCCTGGCCAAGTCATATTTTGAGCTGGGAAAATTCGACCGGGCCTTTGCCGTGCTGGCGGCGCCCGGAATCGTTTTCAACTGGGAAGGCGAAACGGGGCATTACGACGTCTACGTGGATTCCGCGCTGAGGCTGGCGGAACTGGCAATCCGGAAAGGCAACCTGCGCGACGCGCGCAAATGGGTGGAGAAGGCGAAAAGCAATCCGCCCGCGCTCGGCGTTTACCGGCGTCATTTCAATGGATTCGGCGCGGCCTACTTGGACGGCGTCCTGGCCGTAAAGGAAGGCGATCCGAAACGCGCGCGCCAGATATGGGGCAACGCGCTCAAGGAATGGGACACCGAATTGGCGGTGATGGGCGGCGCTCCGTGGTGGATGGGGCGATGCCTCACGGAAGACATTGCCCATATGGCCGGCATGTGCGCGCTGGCGTTGGACGACAAGGCTGCCCTGGAAAAGATGCTGGGCACGTTTGAAAAGATCGTGGAGAACCAGGCCAAGCTCACCGGCAAGCATTTGGACTTTCTTGCCGGCGTCATCGCCGAACTTCGGGGCGATTATGCCAAGGCCGGAACACTTATCCGTAAGCACCTGCAGCAACCCGGGCTTGTTGACCGGCAAGCGGCGCTCCTGCACCTGGAAGCCGTCAAGGCCGGCCGGCGGCGCGGAGAATAAGATCAAAAAGAGATGACAATTCCGATGCCGATCGCTAAACTACAGGCATAAATACGGAGACTAAGTTATGATCAAGGAATTTAATGTCGTAATCGAGAAAGATGAGGATGGATATTTTGTGGCATCCGTGCCCGCCTTGAGAGGATGTCATACTCAGGCCAAGTCACTCGACGTCCTGATGAAGAGAATCAAGGAAGCCATCGAACTGTGTCTGGAAGTTGAAGATCCGGTTTCTAATCAGTTTGTGGGTGTCCAACGTGTCGCTGTCATGGCATGAGCACCTTTCCCGCACTTAACGGCGTCCAACTCATCAAGGCGCTTCGCCGCCTTGGTTTTGATCTTATTCGAATCAAGGGAAGCCATCACTTTCTCCGCCACCCCGACGGACGATGCACCGTGGTTCCTGTCCATCGCGGCGAGACCATCGGCCGCGGACTCGTCGCCCAGATTCTCCGGGATTGTGAACTCTCCCGGGAAGATATCCAGAAAGAGATCTGAACGAATCGGGCCGCGGGAAACTTTGTTCATGATCCGACTTTGTTCTGACAATATTGTTGCAGTAAAAAATGAGATTGGTCGTGACAACAATACTGATTGCGCTTGAGATTTTTTTGCTGATTCTATCATTGCTTGTGGCCATGCCGCCAGACAGATTCCGAACGTTACGAGCCTATAATACGCGTTACGCGAATCCTTCTGATGAAAACAAAGCCGCGTTGGAAATAGTCAAAAAAATGGACAGAAGGGATGATTTTATCGTCAGAATTATTGTTTTCGGATGCCTGATTATAAACAGTTATGCTCTCTACCGGCGGGAAAGAACATTAATAAAAGTCCGAGATTCGCACGCGAGCTCAGCCTAACCCTTGCCATTGGCAAAAAAATGAATGGATTGCCAACTTGGCAATATCGTGATAAGATTCCGACATGACAACAAAGGAAAACCATGATTCATGCCGTTGAAGATCTGGCCGATGACGCCACCATTGAAGACGCCACGGAACGCTTGCTGTTCCTGGCAAAGATCGAGAGGGGCATCCATGCAGAGCGTACAAAAAAATAGTGTTGAACAATTTGGACAAACGCAGGTCATTCGCGCCATGACCATGGAGCAACGATGGCGGACGGCTCAAAGTCTATGCGCCACAGCCCGGGAATGGAAGGCATGCGCGTTGCGATCATTGCATCCTGATTGGGATGAAAATATTATTCAGGAATCGGTCCGAGGGAGTTTTCTTCATGCCGGAAGATAGAGAATTGTTCCTGATCTTTGTGCGTCCGCTTAATCGGATGAACATCGCTTACATGGTGACGGGGTCCGCCGCCAGCATGGCCTATGGCATTCCCAGAATAACGCTTGATATTGACATGGTGGTGGAACTCACGACAGCCCAGACCGGACTTCTGCCGCTTGCCTTCCCCCAAAAAGAGTTCTATTGTCCGCCGCGGGAAGTGATCGACATTGAAATAGAGCGCGCCTCCCGCGGGCATTTCAACGTGATTCACATGGAGACTGGCTTTAAAGCCGATTTCTATCCGATGGGCGACGACCCGCTGCATCGTTGGGCCATGACACGCCGGCGGCAAGTTCAGATGTTTGGCGAGGCGATCATGCTGGCCCCGCCTGAATACGTCATTATCAGGAAATTGGAATACTTCAAGGAGGGAGGAGCAGAGAAGCACTTGCATGATATTCACGGCATGCTCGCCGTCTCCGGCGACTTAATCAATCTGTGCGAACTGGAGCCTTTGATCCGGCAACGCGGCCTCCAAGAAGCATGGACCCGCTCGCAGGCCTTGCTGATATAAATGCCAACTGAAGAAATAGCAGCCCGGATTAGTCCGCATTTCTCATACTTCGCGCGAGAAATCCGGGTTAGTGAGGCAAGACACCTCACAAGACCGTCAATTGATTTTCCAGGCCGCTGATCTTGATGGTCTTTTTGATGAAGGGGCCGGCGTTCAGGATCGCCAGGTTGCCGGTTTTCACCTTGGCCAGGACCATCATGCAGATGCGGATGAAGGCCGAGCTGATGAAATCAACGTCTTGAAGATCAAAGACAACCTTGAAAGGCTTGTCGGCCTGCGACCCGGCGTATTCCGTCACCCTGCTTTCAACCACCGGCGCCATGGGCATGCAGCGGGCGGAATCCATGCGCCCTGAAAAAACGATCGACAATGTATTCGTATCCCGGTCATAATTGCTGTCAAACATATTTATTTTCCCTTTCTCCATGGTAGGGCGCAACAGCCTGTTGCGCCGCCTTTTCGGCCGCACAGGCTGTGCGGCCCTACCTTTTTTAACTTCCTACCCATTAAGCCGCATCTTGTCTGATCTTTTCTTGTGCATTTTTGCGGCAATCTTTCCGCCTCAATAATTCTTGTTGTATTCCGCCACTGCGCCGCTCCATTCCATTTTTTCATCCAAATACCTGGCATGGTCAAACCGGCCCCAGCGTTCGTTCACGCGGCGGCGGCAGACCCGCTTGATGTTAAGCAGATGCTTGGCCGATATGTTCTCGGTCGTGCTGTTTTTCCCGCCCGCCCCGCAGCCGAGCGTGAACGATGTCAGGAGGGTGTTGAAGATGCCGCCGACCGCGCCCTGCGACGAGGGTGTGTTGACCAGGACCCGCCCGGCGTTCATCAGCTGGCCGAAAGTGTCAATGACCTTTTCGTCGTTGGCATAGACGCTGGCGGTGTGGCCGACCCCGGCAAAATAATTCAGGTCAATGCAGGTCTTGAAGGCCTCGTCCAGGTTGGGGCGCGAATAAAACGCCAGGATCGGCGTCAGGATTTCCCCGGAAAGCGGATATTCCCGCCCAACGCCTTCCAGCTCGGCCAGCAGGATCTTTGTCCCCGCCGGCGGGTTGATCCCCGCCATCTTGGCGATGACTTCCACCGGCTGGCCGACAATGGCCGGGCTCATCCCGCCGGATTCGGGATCAACGGCGACGGCCTGGACCTTCTTGATTTCGTCCGCGTTCAAAAAATAGCATTTCTGCCGGGTGAATTCGGCGCGGACCGCCGCGGCAAATGACCGCTCCGTAATGATGGCCTGCTCGCTGGAGCAGATTGTGCCGTTGTCAAAGGTCTTGGACGATATGATGCTGCTGACGGCGAACGGCAGGTCGGCGCTCTTGTCGATAAAGACCGCCACGTTCCCGGCGCCGACCCCGATGGCCGGGGTGCCGGAACTGTAAGCGGCCCGGACCATGCCGGTCCCGCCGGTGGCCAGGATCAGCGCCAGGTCCTTATGGGTCATCATGGCGTGTGTCAATTCCCGGCTGCTCTCCGGCAGCCACTGGATGCAATCTTCCGGCGCGTCGGCCGCGAGGGCGGCTTCGTAGCATATCCGCGCGGCCTCAATGCTGCATTTCATCGCCTTGCGCGAGGGGCTGATGATGATCGGGTTGCGGCTTTTCAAGGCGATCATTATTTTGAACATGACCGTTGAGGTTGGATTCGTGATCGGGATGATCGCGAAGATCGGCCCGAGCGGCTGGGCGATCTCCGTGATCCCGGAACGCTCGTCGTGCGAAAGGACGCCGACCGTCTTTTCGTTCCTGATATTGTCATGGATCAACTGGGTGGCGAGGACATTTTTCAGGACTTTATGCTCCATGACACCGAGATTGGTTTCCTCGCGCGCCATCTTGGCCAGGCGCACCCGGCTGTTGAAACCGGCCTTGGCCACGCTTTCGACGATGCGGTCGGTCTGTTCCTGGCTGTACTGATTGAACAACCCGGCGGCGAGCGTCGCCTTGGTCATTATCTCCCCGGCCATGACCTGCTCCCTGGTCGCTCCCGGCGCTTTTTCTGTCGACGCTTCATTCTGTGTCGTTTTGCTCATACCCCTCATCCTTTCGATAAAAAACCGCGCATTTATTTTTTGTCAATTCGGTTTTTTCAGATTACCAAAAAACAATTTAAAGTAAATACTCCTTAAATTAAAACCGACGCCTCATCATTCGTATGCCAGCGGTTCTTTTTCTGTCCAGGCCATCCGGAAGGCCGGGATGGATGCAATCGCGTTCCTTATTATTGCCAGCACCCACTATTTATAAAAAACAGGCATTCGGAATTATAAAAGCTCAAGGATCGGGAGGGCAGTGTCCCATCGCTTGAGCTTGGCAAGATCATAGCCGATCTGGCTGAGCTCCATCTCCAGCTTCCTGCGTTCCCCATCGGCGTTCCCGGAAGCGGCGGCGGACGCAGGAACACCGGGGGAAACATTCACGCGCGCGGCCTGGATTTTTATTTCCAGCTCCTTGCGCCTTTTCTGGAGCGCCTCGCTGCGCAGCGAAAGGATCAACGACTTGACCGACTCCTCGTGGGTCGAAAAATCGCTCCTGATTTTGCGGGGCGCGCCCAGGGCGGCCGCCGCGAGGGTTGAAAAGCCGCGCTCCTCGTCATCCTTCTCGGCAATGACGCTCATCACTTCCCGCCCGGACTCCTCGGCCTCCATGCAAAACGTGATTATCCGCCGGCAGGCGTCATGCGTGACCAGGTCAAGCGGCAGATATTTCTTGACCAGCGCGGAAAGTTTCTGCTCGTAAAGCAGGTGCTGGAGGAGCGCCATTTCCCTCGGCGGCAGATTGTCAGCGGCCGGGGCATCCGCCGCCTGGGCGGCGGATGGCCGCTTGTGTTTTTCGGCCCGGTTCAATTCCGACAAAAGAGTGTTCTCGGGAACGCCGAGCCTCTCGGCCGCGTTCCGCAGCATCCCCGCGCGCAGGACCGGATTGGCGGTCTGCAAAATCGTGTTGATCACCGCGGAGCCGACGCGCATCAGCGCCGCTTCCGTGCCGGGCTTGGTCTCGGCGCTCAAAACGTCAATTTGAAAATCAATCACCGACCTGGCCTTGTCCAGGATATCCCTGAACCTGGCCGGCCCGCCCTCCTGCCGCAGGAGCGAATCCGGATCGGTCCCCGCCGGCAGGACGGCCACGCGCACGGCCAGGTCCGAGCGCAGGAAATATTCCGTGGCGCGCAGGGCCGCCTTCCGGCCGGCGCCGTCGGCGTCAAAGGCGAGAATGACCCCGTCGGCATAGCGCTTCAAAATGCGCGCGTGGTCGTCGGTGAAGGCCGTCCCCTGGGCGGCCACCGCCGCGTTAAACCCGGAAAGATGGCAGCGGATCACGTCGATCTGGCCCTCGCAGACGATGGCCTCGTGCTCCTCGATGATGGCGCGCCGCGCCTTGTCCAGCGCGTAAAGGATGCGGCCCTTGTGGAAGAGCGGCGTTTCCGGGGTGTTGACGTATTTCGCGGCCTGCGGATCATCCTTCATCACCCTTCCGCTGAATCCCACCACCCGCCCCTGCTCGTCGCGGATCGGGAACATCAGCCGGTTGCGGAAACGGTCATACCAGCGGGTGGCGGAAGCGCGCCCGCCGCCCTGTTCATCCTGGCCGGGGGAGGAAAAGGAGGAGGAAGAGGATGAAAGCAAACCGGCCGCCTCAAGCTGGGCGCGCTGGTATTTTTTGCCGGCCCACTGGATGATGGTGTCATACCGGTCAGGGGCGTAGCCGATCAGGAATTCCTCTACAGTCTTGCCGTCCAGGGCGCGGGTCACCAGGTATTTGCGCGCCTCTTCCGCCTCCGGGTTATGGAGGAGAATTTTCTGATAAAGCCGCGCCGCGCCCGCCATGATTTCATAAAGGACATCCTTGGCGAGCTTGTTCTCCCCGGCGCCGGCGTCAAAGGCCAGGCGGATGTTGGCCTTGTCCGCCAGCATCTTGACCGCGGTCATGAAGTCAACCTTTTCGTAATTCATCACGAACCGGAAAACGTCGCCGCCGGCGCCGCAGCCGAAGCAGTGAAATATCTGCCGCTGGGGGTTGACCAGGAAGGAAGGTGTTTTTTCCTTGTGAAAGGGACAGAGGGCCTTGAAAGCCGACCCGCTGCGCTGGAGCTGGAAATACGAGCCGATCACGCTGACGATGTCGTTGGCCAAACGGATTTCATCAAGAACGGCATGGGAAAGGAGCGGCGACATTATTTCTCTTGCGGCTCATCTTTGATATTGTTTTTTTCATCCACGCTGCTGCTTTCGCCCGGAATCGCCACCCTGCCATGCGGCTTTCGTCCTAAGGCTTCGGAACCGGCGGAACGAGTCGGAACGTATTGGGATGGGTCCGGCTCGGAGACATGCCGGGAAGGCGATTGCTGGAGGCTGACCGACATGGAACGGATTTTTTCCTTCACGACCGGGACGACCTTGAAAACCGTCCGGCCGACGTAAGATTCAACCTTGATCAACGGCTGCAAATCAGCGTTCGGCCACAGGCCGACGGTGAAGACAAGCAGGGCCGCGATAAGTCCGCCGTTCAAAATCCCGGCCACCGCGCCGGTCGGCCGGTCAATGGCGTCGTTGAACTTGACGTTGACCAGGAGCACAAGCACCATGCGCAGGACGAAAAAACAGACCCCCATCCCGACCAGGATCAGCAAAAACGCGAGTGCCAGGGCCATGTCCTGGTTCTGGTCAAGGCGGGAATGATTGGCGATCAACAGGCCGAAGTCATCGTAGAAACGCAGGGCGATGCCGAACACCAGGCAGGTGCCGATCAGCCGGAACAACTCGCCCGAGAGACCGCGGCGCATGCCCATCAATAATTCCCAGAGGACGATGACCGGAACCACCAAGTCAACAGGATTTACTTTCATTTGCGCCCCGTCTCCGCTTATTGTTTGCCGGCCACAACATTGGTGGCCGACGCCGGACTCTTGTACATTCTCTGCCAGAAAGATTTTTTCTCCACGCTCCGGCCGGCCGCTTTTTCCCCGGCCGGCTTGATCTCGGGATTAAGGATCGTCAGCCGGTTTCTGGCCTCAACCGCCCGGCGGTCGCGCGGGAAGCGCGAGGTGAACTGGGAATAGGCCGACGCCGCGGAATTGGTCAGGGCAAGGGAACGGTCATAGAGATCGGCCAGGAGCCAGAGCGCCTCGGGATCATCGGGCTTGATACCGTCGGCTTTTTTCAGGGACACGATGGCGGTATCATAGTCGTTTTTTTCAAGGGCGAGCTTGGCCATGGCCAGTTCCGCCGGGTGCGTGTTCGCGCCCTGGTCCGCGGCCGCTCTAAAACAGGCAAAGGCCTCGTCCTTCTTGTTCCTTTCCATGAAATAAACTCCGAGATCATATGAGGCCTGCGGGTTGCCGTCGGCCAGCGAGCCGGCGTGGCGCACGGCCTGGTTCCGGACGGAAATTTTGCCGGCCTGCTCGGCCGCGCGCGCGATCCGCAAGTAATTGTTAAACGCGGCCTCCCGTCGCCCCTGCTCCTCAAGCTTGCCGGCCACCTGCATCAATTCGTCAAAAGAGGGATAAGCCGGCGGCGGGACAACGGCCGGCTGGCTGGTCGCCGGCGCGGGAGCAGGCGCGGGCGCGGCGGTTTCCGCCGGTTTTTCCACGGGCTTTGGCCGGACGGGAGCGGGCGGCGGACTCTCGGGCTTGGCCGCCGGGACGGACGCCGGCGCGGAAGTCTGCTTGATTTCCTTTATCATTGAGCGGGCCTGCTCCGCCTGGGGGCCGGACGGCACGAGCGCCGTGTATTCGGCCAG
>CAYYWX010000012.1:0-69960 GCA_964475405.1 uncultured Verrucomicrobiota bacterium | reverse complement strand
CGGATGCGGTTTCTATTGCCTCGGTTCTGCATTATTCCATGGCGGGGCGGAGCAACGCCTCCAAGATACCCGGCGAGGGGAATACGGAATTTCTGCGCAGCGGTAGGAGTCTTTCGACCATAACCCCTCTGGAAATAAGCGACATTAAAAAATATTTAAGGTTGCACGCCATACCCTGCAGGCATGAACTGGACGGGAAAAATGCAAGGTAAAAAAACTTGCATAGTCGATTACGGCATGGGGAACATGTTCAGCGTGTTGAGGGCCTGCTCCAACGCCGGTCTGGACGCCGTTTTGACGGCGGACAGGAAAGAACTGGAGGGGGCCGACGCCGTGATACTCCCTGGAGTGGGGGCTTTCGGCCCGGCCATGGAAAACCTCAACAGGCTGGACCTGGTTAATCCCCTGAAGTATTTTTGCGCTTCCGGCAGGCCCTTCATGGGTATCTGCCTGGGATTCCAGCTTTTAATGACCGAGAGCGAAGAGTTTGGCATAACCCGCGGATTGGACATTATAAAAGGGGCGGTGCGCAAATTCCCGGTCCCAAACAGCGAGGGGGCTAAAGTGCCGCAGATAGGCTGGAACGCCATAAAAAAATACCGTTCATGGGACGGCACGGTCCTTGAGGGACTAGCTGACGGGGAATATATGTACTTTGTGCATTCTTTTTACGTGGTGCCGGATTCGCAGAAGATGGCCTGCACCAGCACGTCTTACGCAGGCATCGAATATACTTCCAGCATAAGCAGCGGCAGTGTGTTTGCCTGCCAGTTTCACCCTGAAAAAAGCGCCTGGAACGGACTGAAGATTTACGGTAATTTTAAAAAACGCGTCACAGGAGAATAACCTATGAAATTAGAAGCTAAATACGGGTTGCCGGAAAAAGTGATTTTCTGCAAAAGGTGCGTGATGTCCAACCAGAGGCCGACTTCGACCACTGAATTCAAACACACCATAAACAGCAAGAAGAAAACCCTGGCCATAGACGCCGAAGGGATTTGCGACGCCTGCCGAGTGGCCGAGGGCAAGGAGTGTATAGATTGGAAAAAGCGAGAGGAGGAGCTGCTTAAACTGCTGGATAAACACCGCAGGAATGACGGCGGCTACGACTGCATAGTGCCCGGAAGCGGCGGCAAGGACAGCGCCTACCAGGCGCACGTGCTTAAATATAAGTACGGTATGCACCCGCTTACAATAACCTGGCCGCCCATCCTTTATACGGATTACGGCTACCGCAACTGGAAAAACTGGATAGAGGTGGGCGGCTTCGACAACCTGACCTTCAAACAGAACGGCCGGGCCATGAAACTGCTGACGAAGCTTTCAATAGAAAATCTGCTACATCCTTTCCAGACCTTTATACTTGGACAGAAAAACCTGGCACCTAAAATTTCGCTGCGCTACAATATTCCCCTCGTATTTTACGGAGAGAACGAAGCTGAATACGGCAATCCCATAGCGGATACCACAACCTCTCTGCGCGACAAGGCCTACTACACGATGAATAACCTGGATGAAGTTTATCTCGGCGGGATCAGCGTGCGTGATCTTAAAGAAAGGCACGGCCTGCAGCTTAACGACCTCATGGCTTTCCTGCCTCCCGCTGCTGAGGAGATGAAAGATAAATCCGTGGAGGTTCATTATCTTGGCTACTATTTAAAGTGGGTTCCCCAGGAGGTTTATTACTACGCGGTTGAGAACACCGGTTTTAAAGCCAGGCCTTTCCGCACGCAGGGCACTTACAGCAAGTACAACAGCATCGACGACAAGATCGACGACCTCCATTACTATACCACCTTTATAAAGTTCGGCATAGGCCGCGCCACCTATGACGCCTCGCAGGAGATACGCAACAAGCACATAACGCGCGAAGAGGGGCAGGCCCTGGTAAAGCGTTTTGATGGGGAATTTCCGGACAAATATTTTGCGGAAATAATGGAATATCTGGATATCAAGCCGGAACATTTCATGGCGCTTTGCGATAAATTCCGTTCTCCGCACCTGTGGGAGAAGCAATCCGATGGAAACTGGAAACTGCGGTATGCCGTGTGGATGGATGATAATTACTCGCAACCGGTGGTTGACAGATAAAGGCAATTGTTGCCAAGGAGAACAAAAAAATGAAATATTGCATGCGTTGTGTAATGCCCGATACGCGTCCTGGAATTTATTTTGATGAACATGGTATTTGCGCGGCATGCCTGGCATATGAAAAAAGGCGGAAGATTGATTACAAGCAGCGATATTTGGAGTTGAAAGCATTGTGCGGTAAGTATCGCGGCATGAACGGCAAGAGCGGTTATGACTGCATGGTCGCCGTCAGCGGCGGCAAAGACAGTCATTTCCAGGTCCATGTCATGAAGGAAGAAATGAGGATGAACCCATTGCTGGTCACGGTGGAAGATAACTTTCCCATGACTGCGGCCGGGGCGCACAACCTCAAAAACATATCCGAGGAATTTGGCTGTGACGTAATAAGTATGAAGCCCAACATCCGGGTGCAAAAAATAATTTCCCGTAAAACCTTTGAGCAATATGGCAAGCCGACTTACTTTATTGACCGCTATATTTATACTTATCCATTAAACATGGCGGTTAAGTTCAATGCCCCCTTGCTGGTCTATGGTGAAAACGTCAATTACGAATATGGTGGCGCGCAATGTAAAGAGACTTATTCGGCCAAGGAACAAATTAATAACGGCGTGGCTTCTGGCATTCCATTAGCTGCAATTATCGGCAACGGTGTGACGGAAAAAGACCTCAATTTCTTTAATCCGCCCGCCAAATCTGATTTGGATAAGCTTAACCCCCTTTATCTCAGTTACTTTGTTCCCTGGAATAGTTATGCGAACTATATTTTTGCCAAAAGCAGGGGATTTCACGATCTGACCCACGAATGGCAGAGGACGCACCATGTGGAGCAGTTTGACCAGGTGGACAGCCGGGCGTATCTGGTCCATGCCTGGATGAAATATCCAAAGTTCGGGCATGCATCGGCGACGGATTATGCCGCACGATTTGTCCGTTATGGACTGATTACGAGAAAAGAAGCCCAAATGCTTGTCAAGGAACACGATCACAAGCTGGATGTAAAATGTGTTCGTGACTTCTGCGCGTTTTTTGGATATAAGGAATCTGATTTTTGGACGATTGTTGACAAGTTTTATAATCCTAAACTATTTGAAAAGAACCAGATGCGTGAATGGGTTTTAAAAAATCCCGTATGGGGCAATTAGCCCGAAAACGTACAATGGCCATCTTGGAAAAATAGCATGATCCTGTCGTTGCCAATAACTCAGGTTGTTCGGTATGTGTCGGAACAATTGAGCTGCTTTTTTCCTGACGGTCAACCCGTGAAGGAGAGTGAAATATCGCAACATATTGATTCCGTGTTTGACCGTATGGGCGTCTGTTTTGCTGCGGTTCATAATCGTTATTTTCTGGTTAATGGTCAGCCGTGTTTTAATCACCTGCACAGTGACCAGTACGCCATGTTTTTGTATTTTCTTTCCAATACTCTCTACAGGGAGAAAGCGAGTGTTTCCCTTTGCGAAAAGATATTTTATTTGAACAAGATGTTGAACGGTGTAGATGTGTTTTATTCAGTGGAATTGCCGGATATCTTTTTGTTCAGCCATCCTCTTGGGGCGATTTTAGGCCGGGCATCCTATGCTAATTATTTTCTTGTTCATCAGGGGTGTACGGTTGGCGGATCTCGTGAAGCTAAGCCCGGCGAAAAAAATATTTATCCTGTATTTGGAAAATACTGCGCGCTTTACATGGGTGCGGCTGTTTTGGGGAAGTGTCATGTTGGTGACAATTGCAAAATATCCGCTCATTCGCTATTGATTGATCAGGATTTGGAGGCCAATAAAATTTACATCGGCACGCGCCTGAATAACGTCATCAAGGAAAACCGCGGGCCCGATAATATATGGGGTTAACGTTACGAAAAATAAGATGTCGCTTATGGAGCGCGCGGCCTGCCACGCCTTGAGCGTGGATGACGCGGGAAAATAACGTTAAAAATATCAGAATGATAATAATATCATATCTCTGCGTCTCTGCGGTGAAAATGTTTTTCATTTAATAATAATGCAATCTGATATCAACTCATTTTGTGTCTTAAAGACGGCCTCGGTCCGTGATGTGATTGCAAGCATCAACAGGGGAGAAACGGGAATTTCCCTGGTCGTGGATGCCGGTCGGCGACTGCTGAATACCATCACCGATGGCGATGTCCGGCGCGCGATTTTAGGCGGGATAACGTTGAATTCTTTCGTGGAAGAATTGCTGGCTTACAAGACAAAGGTATTTCCTTCAACGCCAATAACCGCTCCGCTTGAGACTCCCCGCGAAGCTCTGTTGCATATCATGCGTCAGAATTCTGTCCGCCAGATTCCTCTGCTTAACCGGAAGAAGCAGGTGGTCAAGCTGGTGACAATGGATGAACTGCTTCCTTCCGATGAATTGCCGCTTCAAGCGGTGATCATGGCCGGCGGTTTTGGCAAGCGCCTTCGCCCGCTTACCGAAGATTTGCCAAAACCAATGCTGAAAGTGGGCGACCGCCCCGTGATGGAACATATTATCGGCCAGTTGCAACAGGCCGGTATTCGTCAGGTTAATATCACCACTCATTATAAATCCGAGAAAATTACCGACCATTTCGGCAACGGGAAAGCATTTGGCGTTGAATTGAACTATGTCAATGAAGACCTCCCCCTGGGCACCGGTGGCGCTCTCGGCTTGATTCCGAAACCAACTGAGCCGATGCTGGTCATTAACGGCGACATTCTCACGCAGGTTGATTTCAAGGCCATGCTCAATTATCACCGCGAACATCACGCTGAAATGACGGTTGCCGTGCGCATTTATGACATGCAGGTGCCTTACGGCGTTATTGAGATGAAAGGTCAGCATGTTGCCGGGGTTCAGGAAAAGCCGCTGATGAAGTTTTTTGTCAATGCCGGCATATATTTGCTGCAGCCTTCCGTCTTTAAATTCATTCCGCACCGCCAGCATTTCAACATGACCGATTTGATTCAAAGGCTTGTTAAGGAAAAAAAGACGATAGTTAGTTTTCCGGTCCATGAATATTGGTTGGATATCGGCCAGCACGCGGATTACCTGCAGGCACAGAAGGATTCCAAAACCGGGAGATTAAAAAAATGAACTGGAAAAATAAGAAAGTATTAATTACCGGAGCGGGTGGCTTTATCGGCAGTCATCTGGCTGAAAGATTGGTTGAACTAGGCGCCAGTGTGCGCGCTTTGGTTCATTACAACGCGCTCGGAACGTGGGGCTGGTTGGACCAATCGCCGGTTAAAAACAGATTGGAGGTCGTTGCCGGCGATATTTGTGACCGCGACAGCGTGTGCCGCGCGGTGGAAGGGCGTGAAATTGTGTTCCACCTTGCCGCGTTGATCGCGATTCCATATTCATACCAGGCGCCAGCTTCGTATATCCGGACAAATATTGAGGGAACGCTCAATGTTCTGCAAGCGGCGCGTGACGCGAAAGTTAAACGCGTTATTCATACTTCAACCAGCGAAACTTATGGGACGGCGCAATATGTTCCGATCGACGAAAAACATCCCCTGCAGGGGCAGTCGCCTTATTCGGCCAGCAAGATAGGCGCGGATAAAATTGCGGAGGCGTTTCATTTATCGTTTGTGGTTCCGGTGGTTACCGTGCGTCCTTTCAACACTTTCGGTCCGCGCCAGTCGGCCCGTGCCATTATCCCCGCGATTATTACCCAGTTGCTGGCCGGAAAGAAAGTAAAGTTGGGTAATGTAACTCCGACGCGTGATTTGAATTATGTGGCCGACACGGTGGAGGGTTTTGTGCTGGCCGCTTCAACGCCGACGGCGGTGGGCAGGACAATCAATATTGGATCGGGGCGCGAAATCAGCATTCTTGATCTCGCGCAGATGATCGCGCGGCTGATGAAGAAGCAATTAAAAATTGAAACCGAAAAACAACGCGTTCGTCCAGGGGCCAGCGAGGTTGAGCGTCTTTTGGCTGATAACCGCTTAGCGCGCGAACTCCTTGGGTGGGAGCCGCGGGTGGGCTTGGAAGATGGCTTAAAGCGAACGATAGAATGGATGCGGCAGAATTCAGGGAGGTATCGTTCCGGTGTCTACATTGTCTGAGCCTGGTGCGCCCGCAGTTTCCGGCGGCATTCCACTCTGTGTGCCGGAAATCCGGGGCAATGAATGGAAATATATCAAGGAATGCCTTGATACTAATTTTGTTTCGTCCGTGGGTCCGTTCGTTGACCGGTTTGAACGCGAACTGGCTGCGTGCGTCGGATCAAAATATGCCGTTGCCACGGTCAACGGCACGGCTGCCATTCATATCGCCCTGCTGATCGCCGGCGTCAAGCCCGACGACGAAGTCCTCGTTTCCACGCTCACATTTATCGCGCCGGTCAATGCCATCCGTTATGCCTGCGCCTGGCCGGTCTTTATTGACGCGGAGGAACAATACTGGCAGATGGATCCGCAGAGGGTTGTTGATTTTATTGAAAAGGGATGTGTCTGGAAGAATAGCGAACTTAGAAACAAAACCACGGGAAGGCGCCTTTCTGCCATCATGCCGGTCCACATACTTGGCCATCCGGTTGATATGGACCCGATTCTTGAACAGGCCCAGAAATACAATTTACCAGTGATTGAGGACGCAACGGAATCGCTTGGCGCAAAATACAAAGGACGGCATGCCGGGACGTTGGGTGATATAGCCTGTTTCAGTTTTAACGGCAACAAAATCATCACCACCGGCGGAGGCGGAATGATTGTTACCGACAATGAAGAATGGGCGCTCAAGGCGAAATATCTGACCACCCAGGCCAAGGATGATCCGCTTGAATTTATCCATAACGAAATCGGATATAATTATCGTCTGCCGAACATCTCTGCCGCGATGGGCTGTGCCCAGTTGGAAAAACTTGATGAATATATCACGATCAAGCGCCGGATCGCCTCAATATATGCCGAGGCGTTCGGGGATGTTCCCGGACTGACGCCCATGCGCGAGGCGGAATGGGCGTTTTCAATCTGCTGGATGTTTACGATGCTGGTTGATGAAAAGCAGTATGGAATGACCAGTCGGGAATTGTTGCGCCGATTGGCATCACAAAAGATTCAAGCGCGTCCACTCTGGCATCCGATGCACCTCAGTCCGGCGCACCGCGACGCATATGCGATGGATTGCGCTGTCGCGGAACGTCTGAACCGCATGGCCATCAGCCTGCCGTGTTCGGTGGGATTGACCTTGCATGATCAGAAGAGGGTCATCAGCCATATTCTAAAGTCTTGAATTCCTGTCTAACCTAATACTGTGCTCTTCCTGCGGTGAAATGCTCTTTTATTTAACTTTCTTGAGATAGACCATGTGCCCGCAAACTTCCACTGAACGTAATCAAATAGTCAAAAATTCATTCCACTATTTGTCTGCCACTCTCTTTGGTCAGATTGTTGGGTTGGTCCGCTCGGTTTTAATTCCGGTATTACTCAGTCCGGCCCAGCTTGGAATATGGAACCTGATGAATGTGGTCGTGGGCTATGGCGGGAATGCCCATCTCGGCATCCTGCACGGGATGAACAAGCTCATTCCGGTGTTGCGCGGGCAGGGCGAGTTGGCCGAAGTTGAGAAAGTCAAAGACAGCGCTTTCTGGGTCAACGCGTTTCTGATCACCGGCTGTCTTGTCTTTGTTTGGATGGCATCCTGCGCGGTGCCTTCCGCATACTCAACTTCTTTGCGTATCACTGCCCTTATAGTCTTCCTGCTGGGTATATTCAGTTATTATTTCTCGCTTCTGCGCGCCGATAATCGTTTCAAATTAGTCAGTATCGGCGTGGGCGGATTGTCCATCTTGTCAACGATATTTGTCCTTGGCCTTGCCTGGTTGTGCGCGGATCGTCTTTCAGGAGCATTGATCGGGGTGGCGGTTGCATATGGATTGGTTATTCTGTTCTGGTCTATTGCCAGCCGTTATCATTTTCCCTTCCATATCGCCGGGAGAGCGGTGCGTCGATCATTTGTAGTAGGCATTCCTCTAATTGTCCTCGGAATTATTGATTCATTTTTTATCAGTATTGATCGTTGGGTCATTGCCGCATACATGGGCACAACCGTGCTTGGTTATTATGCGCTGGGTATTATGGCAAGCAATCTGATCGGCATGGTGCCGGGGTCAATCGCGAGCGTTCTTTACCCCAAAATGCTGGAACGGTTTGGGGCTACCGGAAATCCAACTGCGCTTAAGGGGTTATTTGTCGGTCCGGCGCGGCTTATGGCAGGGTTTATGAGCCTTATAATCGGAGGCGCTGTGATAATTCTGCCTTTGTTGATCAAATTTCTATTGCCGAAGTATCTGCCTTCCGTGCCATTGTTCGGAATTCTGATATCAGCCGCCTTCTTCTACGCTGCCGCCAGTATCCCGGGAAGTTTTATGGTGTCTATCAACAAGCAGAGATCATTGATTGCGGTTCAAATTTCAGCGATTATCCTTGCGCTGGCGTTTGACTTCGCAGCCGTGAATATGGAGTGGGGGATTATCGGCATTGCGTGGAGCACAGCGTCGGCTTACGCGGTATATGGAAGTGGTTACATTTTTATGGCAGCTTATTATGCTTTTGACCGCCGTGCTGATATGACACGCTTTCTTGTTGAAGTCTATGGCGTTTTTGTGGCAATGGTCCTGGGTTTGGTTCTGGTGATACGTTTTATTCCGGAAAGCGAGGATATAAAAATGGCCGTTATTTTCACGGCTCTGCGATTAGCTTGTTTCCTGGTCGTTTTGCTTCCAATATTGTGGTGGGCAAACCGGCATGCCGGCTTGCTGGCCATCGCTCGCGAAATATTCCCGGCATATTTCAATAAATTACCGAGGGAGAAAGGAAATGAATAATAACCTTGATGAAATGAAACAGGCGGAAGCGGCATATTTCGATAAAAGCGCTCGTCGCCGGACAGTCCATGGGCAGATCCCGATGGAAGCGGATATCCGCCGGGCAACGAGATTTATTCCTTCCGCTCCTGATCAAGAGCCGGTTGATCCTAAAATGACGCAAATATTGGAAGGAAGTTTCCGGAATCGTTTTATTGATTATGTCGCTCATCGGCCCGGCGGGAAAGTTCTGGATATATGTTGCGGTCCGGGCTGGCTGGCGCTGGAACTGGGTCGGCGCGGGCAGATGGTGGATGCCTATGACCTTTCTCCGGAAGCGATTGCGTTGGCAAATCGGATGTTGGAAGAAAATCCGTATAAAGACGGCTTCGGCCAAGTGACCTATCACCTTGAAGACGTGACAAAATTGGATTTGGGCAGGGAAACCCTTGATGCCGTTTCCGGCTGGTCGGCATTTCATCATCTGCCGGACTTGATGTCATTTATGGATCGTGTTCACCATGCGCTCAGGCCAGGCGGAATCGTGGCCACCCTTGATGACTTGCCGCGCCGGCGTTTGGATAAATGGATTGAACGTTTTTTCAGGTTACTGTTGCCTACTTATGATCGCGCTTATCGTGAGAAGATTCGCGATTCAGTCCGCCGGATCAGGGGGATCACCCGGGAAAAGCCGGAGTATTTTACTCCGATGGAAGAAGTGGCGGCCAAAGACAAGGCCGTGTTTGATTTTGCAGATTATTTATATGATAAGTTTGATGTGTTATGGGATGTGCATTTTGACGCATTTGCTATTAACCCCGCAATGAGCATGGTGGGTCCGGACTGGTTTCGCTACTCAGTGGCGCGTATCATTTTCGGGCTTGATCGTTTGTTCTGTCGCTTTGGAATAAGTCGCGGTTTTGTCCGCATCATTATTGCCAGGAAACGACAGACAGAGAAAAACGTGGTATAATTTTGACGAATACGGTATATTTTTCGGCAATGAAACAAATTCAAACTGGGGATATGAAAATCGTTGGAACGCGCTCTCCGGCGCGTGGTTGGAGCGCCGGCGCAATCCTGCAAGAACTGGCAATTTCCTTGCGTGGAAACTTGCCCTTTATTCCGCGGGGCGTGTATCGTTTTGATTCTTTTAAAAAGGCACAGCAATGGAACCTCAAAATGCTCACGCGCCCAAGGAATCCCGGCCGCCGACCATCAACGACCTGATCGAGGTTTGCCGGGCGCTAAACAACGCCGGCGCTCGTTTTATCGTGGTGGGCGGGATGGCCATGATTCACCACGGATTTGTTCGCGCCACAGAAGACGTGGATTTGTTAATTGACGCAACGCCGCAAAACGTTGAACGTGTTAAGCGGGCCTTGGCGGCGGCATTACCGGATCATGCTGCGCTCGAATTGAATGATGGTGATGTAGAGCAATACACCGTCGTGCGCGTGGCTGATGAAATTGTCGTGGATCTTATGAAAACGCCTGCGGCGTAGATTATGACCAGAGCAGCAAAGACATCGTGTGGGCTGATTTTCGCGGAGTGCGCGTGCCATTTGCATCTGCGCGCATGCTTTGGAAGATGAAGCAGACCGTGCGGGAAAAGGACGGGCCTGACCGCATATTCCTGAAGACACTCTTGGAGAGATCAGAATGAAAATATTCTGATTTTTGACCTCTGATCTCTGACTTCTGGAAGTAACCGACTCTGCCGGGTTACCCTTAAATGAACACCACCCTTGATACGCTTCAAATCGCGGCGAATTTAGTCAAACGTTGGGGGCAAGCGCCTCTGCCGAATGGCAAGACATTGAGGGAAATGTTGACTGTTGACGGTATTTCGCTATGGGACATGGCGGCGCCGGTTCTCGCGGCATTTTGTTTTCCAAAAGACCTGGCCCGAAAAGAACCCCTCTCTTTTTTTTCGCGTAGGATCAGGCCTTGCTTATCACGGGTAAAACGGCAATTACGAGAGTTTGCGCCATTTCCACGTAATTCCACGGGATGCTCATGTTGGCCGGGAGACAAAACCTGCCTGTTGCTGGGTTTCAGCGGATATATGTATCGGGACGTGCTTGAGCCTGTGGCGCGTTGCCTGAGAGAAAACCATTCCATGAATTGTGTTGCCCTGCATGATGACGGTCGTTTTCAGGCAACGGCGGTTAAATTGCATGGAGAGGGAGTCCAGTCCGTCTGGGAGCATTGGGATAACCGCGTAAAAACCGACGAATTGAAAATCCGGCATGAACTGAACGTTGCGTTGAATTATCTCAACAGGCTGGCAAACCTGCCCGAACTTATTACCGACACTGAAGGAAAATCATTATGGCCAAAAGTAGAAAATACCTTTAAATGGCTTTTCAGTGTTCACCTGCCGTCCTTGACGCCCCACATTGCCTTGACACGGCATATTCTGCAAAAACACCGGCCCAAAGTTATTATATCGTCTGATGTAGCTGATCCGCGCGCCCGGCTTTTTTGTTTAGCAGGCCGATTGCTGAAAATTCCTTCTCTGGAAGTCCAGTTCGGATTATATGCCGAGGATTCCGTGGAGTGGCAGTTCTTTGCGGCGGACAAGCTGGCTGTCTGGGGGGGGAGCGCGCTTAGATTGTTTACGAAGACGCATTCTGTTCCAGAGGATCGCATAAATATAACCGGTTCGCCGCGTTTTGACGGCATGATAAATCCGGATCGTAGCCGGATTGACGCAGTCCGTTCGCGTCTTGGCATACCCGCTGGCCGGGGTATGGTCTTGTTCGCGTCCCAATATTTGCTGGGCAATTACAGCGAGTTCGGCGATTTTCCCGGCGCGCAGAGGGCGGTCAAGCGGGCAATTTTTGTAGCAGCAGATCGGATAGAGGGAATATCTCTGGTCGTCAAGCCGCATCCTTTGGAAGACGTGCAGGAGACAAAACAACTTGCGGCGGGATGCCGTAATGTTGTTTTTGTTGAACGAAGCGACGATATTCGCGAATTGACCAAAGCCTGTGATGTTTTTATTACCCTGGGCAGCACGGCCACCATGGATGCTCTGGTTGCCCGCAAGCTTGTCATCTTCCCGTCCTTTCCGGGACTGGTCTGGTGGGATGATATGTATCTCAAAAACAATGTCGCGGTTGTGGTTCAGTCGGGGGAAGAACTGGAGCGCAAATTAAAGGAAGCCATCAATGGCCAACGCGAACGATTACTGAATGAACTGGAGCCTGCCCGGCGGCATTTTCTTGAGGAGTTGGTTTATAAGCCGGATGGCCAGGCGGCACCGCGCATATCGGCATTGGCAATGCAAATGGCCGGGGTGGAATAACGAAGGAATAAATTTCTTTTATCGGTATAAAGTAACAAAGCTTATTCGGCAATGAAATCAATATACGTAAAATGCGGGATATTATCAGTAGTCATCGTGTTGCTGTTAGCGCTATACCATTCTTTCTGCACTATCAACTCTATAAAACTTGCCCCCGGAAAAATTACCACAAGATGGGTTCAGTCACAAAATGGCAACGATGACGAAGCGTTTCTTGATCTCAAGAGTGCAGACGCAAGTAACGCGCGACTCAAGTACACTGTTGAAAAATATGCTGAGATTGGAGTAATCGTCTTGCCGGATGTGAATACGATCTTCCCGTCCCTGCTAAGCGGAACGAAGGTCAGGGACATTGGAATTGCGCCGTTTGCCGACGGACTGACCATTATAGATAATAACAAAACTTGTTACATGGATGGGGCCATAAAGTTCTGGAAGGTAGTATCAAAGGAAGACAACAACGAGGTGCGGATAGCAGTGTTCAGGTATGACGAAGATGCAAAAAGATATCAACTTATCAATTCCTCTCCTTCGCGTAATGCCCGGAAAGGATTAAATACATTCTTTGAAGAAAGTCCGCTGACTATAAAGCGAAATGATGTTCTTGGTCTGCAAACGAAGAAACCGATTGCCAGCAACCGGGTTGTCTTGAATGAACTTGCCGGCATCTTTTCCCGATCCGGTTTCCAAAGTAGTCTTGACAAATCGAACGCGGTTGAAGATGTCTTTATTAAAGGCAGTTTTTCTTTTTCAGCGTTACTGGAAGCCGGGAAAGAGCAAGGGGAAATATCCGGACGGAATGACGGCGCGGTGGTCATTAAACTTCCCGAACATCCCGTCTATGGCCATGTATCCTGGTACAAATTCACATATATTCCGGATTCCGGAACGTTTTCCTTGAGGCCGGGGTTGGCTTCCCTCCTTCTGAATGCGGATCCATATATTGGGTTGATGCAGGTCAATAATAATCCCTGGACGCCACGGGCGTTTTCCTTAACGCTTATAACGTTGCTGTTTCTTTTATTTGCCTGCACGGCATGGCTGATCTTGCCGGAATCAATAATGCCTCGATGGATGAGTGCAATCCCCCGTTGGGCGCGCATATTAAGCGTGATTATAATTTTCGGTCTTGCGCGATATTTCGCCCCCGGTTACCCGGGATTCCAGTTTGTTGTCATTGTTGCGGCCTTTATCATGGTTTTTCTGCTCCCCGGAGTAATCATATCTCGCTATTACCCCGGCTATGTCAATGAAACCTCTTCAGGCCGGACAATTTTAGCTTTTGTCTTGAGTCTCGTTTACTGGCTGATTCCAGCGCTCGGTCTTTTTCTGGTCAAGACAAGTTATTGGCCCATTATTGTAGCGGCTATTCTTTTGATTGTGCCGGGTTTTCTCAAACAACCGGTTGGGCAGAAAAAGGAAACGGTAAAGGACGAGCTTTCGCCGTTCTGGAAAACTTTTCAATTTGCGTTATGGGGATTTGTGGGGCTCTTGGCCGTCCATGCTCTTTTTTCAACCAGGTTTCACGCGGAAAGTTTTGACAGCTTTCATCATATCTCTTTTGCCGCAAAAAATTTCGCGC
Organism: uncultured Verrucomicrobiota bacterium; assembly: GCA_964475405.1. Taxonomy (GTDB): domain Bacteria; phylum Verrucomicrobiota; class Kiritimatiellia; order JAAZAB01; family JAAZAB01; genus JAQUQV01. Next base: position 56,172 of record CAYYWX010000012.1, on the reverse strand, counting down.
TTCCTGTTTCCGGCGATATTCACCCCAATTTATACGGGGCGACCATGCGCACGGTAGCGCCATATGCTTATAATATTTGGGGGATGGCGGTGGGGATGGTGGTGAAGATCAGCAGTCTTGACATCGGGACTGTTTATTGCGTTGGCAACAGCCTGCTTGTCCTGCTCATGTCCATAGCCCAGTGGTGGTTGATCGGCTTGTTTGTAGATTCAAGGAAAATAAAGATATCGGCTTTTGCGATCATCATAATTATTTATGTAGCGAGATCGCTGGCGACATTCGCTCCTTGCTTTCAAAGAACAGAGTTTAACTTTATCATGTATGGACCTTCTGTTCATGAATTTGTTTTGTACGCAATTTATATAGTTTTGGGGATTCGCGCCATCAATCTCAGGCATTCCGCGGATCTGTTCTTGTTCTGCGGACTGAGCCTGGTCATGGCTTTTTTTCACATGGAGTTCGTCTTTATCAATGCTCTTGTTATGTCCTTGCTTATTGTGCTTTCGTTATGGAAGGGTGGTAAATTTCGTTTTGGCCGCATGCAGGTCTATCTACTTGCAACCATTGCCTTGTTGGGCGCGGCAGGCTATATCATAACATCCCATTTGGCGTTGGGTGATATTGCCATCTCAAGCGATTGGCGCAATTTTTTTTATAGCTTGCGGTATGAGGATAAAACTCTTCTTGAGAGATTTTATTATATATTGAAAGATCTGTTGAAAGCCATAAATTCCTATATTTGGTATGCCGTCGCGATATGGGGAGGGCTGCTCTTGGTGATATTTCCGGGCAGGAAACTATCTGTCCGATTATTCAGCACAACATATTTGATTATCGTGCTGATGCTTTTGTTCAGTTATAATCCCATTTCAGACATGATATTCACGCCGCTGATGACAAATGTGCCTATTGTACGTATTGAAATATACCTGCGGGCCATCACGTTTACATTTGCCGCAATAATCTTATCGGTAAGCTTGTTTTATGTTTTCGGCTTTATTAAAAAATATTTAATCAGCCTGGCTAAATTCATATATATGGCCCCTGTTATCTTCTTGTTATTGGCGTTGTCCAGCCATAAGCAATGGTTGCCGCAGGTGAAATCCGCGGTATTCGCGATTACGTATAATCAGGGAAACTTTTTGGATATAAGCTATTTGGCCAATTTACCTGAGCTGAAGTTTTTAAACGAATATTCAAGAGATAAATATTTATGTGTTCTTGCAGATTATTCCTGTTATTACACAGTTCCTTCTCTCTCCAAAACCTATTCTTATTTTCATCGTCACTATCAGCAATACGACTCATTTTATGCAGAACGAGAGCCTGTTTGGAAAAAATGCATGAAAGCTGAAGTGAATTGCAAGTCTGAATTGCCGGCAGACAGTATTTTGCTGGTTCGCAATGATGACGCCGCCAGATTTATCAAAATTGGCTATGGCGAAATCTTCAGGGGCAGGCTATTCACGGTCTTAAAGATATGATTAACCCGCATATTTCACGAACGGGTTACAGCTCATGAAATGTCCGGGTTTCAAGTGTCCGGAACAGGTTAAATAAGTTTATGCGAAACAAAGTCATCATGGTCTACCCCAGGCAGGGCTTTTCGGGTACATTCGTGAGTCATGCTCCCTTAAGCCTGCTTTATGCTTCAATTGAACTGGTCAAGCACGGCATCGCGGTAGAAATTTTGGATAATCGGCTTTGTCCAACTTCGTGGATGGAGCGCTTGCGCGATCTCTTGACTCCTGATGTGCTCGCGGTCGGTATAAGCGTGATGTCGGGTAAACCGATTCTGAACGCGGTTGAAATCGGCCGGCTGGTAAAATCCGTCAATCCGGAAATCAGCGTGGTATGGGGCGGGCCGCACGCGACCTTTTTTCCTGAAACTATTTTGGAGCAGGAATGGTCGTGTGATTTCGTGGTCAGCGGCTACGCGGTGCAGTCCTTTTACAATCTGGTTTCAAGCCTTATGAGCGGTAAGGAGCCTTCCGCGATCAAGGGTGTTACCTACCGGAAAGACAATATAATCGTTCATAATCCTCGTGATGACACACGGTTCGAGCAGGTCAATTATCGTGAAATCCCCTATGATCTTATCAGGGATTATTCGGTATATGGTCAACTGGATCAGAAAAAGACAATCTTCTCCATGTATAGCGCTTTGGGATGCCCCTATAAATGCGCGTTTTGCAGCGCCCCCGCGGAATATGCGCAAATCATCGGCAAACAATGGGTTCCGCTCAATGTCCGGGAAGTTGTGGATCATATTGAATATGTTATCAGGCGATATGACGCGACCTATATCTATTTCATAGATGATGACTCCTTCGTGGATTTACAGCATGTGGAAAGCATCATGGATGAGATCAATCGCCGCGGAATAAAGATAGAGCTGGGTTTTCGAGGCGCCCGGATCAATGAAATCAAACGAATGACCGACGCTTTCCTGGATAAGCTGGCTGGAGCGGGGGCCGACATCTTGCATATCGGCGTGGAGAGCGGGAGCGACAGGATTTTAGAGCTCATCCATAAGAATTGCACGGTGGATGATATCATCGCGTGCAACCAGAAACTGGCCAGACATCCGAAGATCATCGCCGCCTATAATTTTATCGTCGGCCTTCCCACCGAGACCATGGCTGATTTAAAAGCGACCCGGGATTTGATGTTTCGCCTGGTGAAAGACAATCCGCGCTGCATCATTTTTCAGCCGAATAAGTTCAGGCCGATCCCGGGAACGGAGTTATTTGAATTGGCTCGTAAATGCTGGCATTATGATTTTCCCAAAACCATGGAAGAATGGGGGAATGTTGAGGTGGAAGGCGATCTTTCGGCGCCATGGTATCCGCGGGGTATGAAAGGATTTTGCGATTTACTTCTGATAGCATCCTATTTTGTAGATAATAAAATCAACAAAGTTACTTCAGGCCATACGGTCTTCTACAAGCTTCTCCGCGCGCTTAATGCCATGTATGGCCCTATCGCGCGTTTTCGCCTAAAGCACGGCATCTATCAAGGGCTTGTGGAATATAGCCTCTATAAAATCATTACCAGGCGGTTAAGAAACACCGCGTTCAACGCGCATTCATTCAAGTCAGATAACAAGAAATCAGGCAATCTCAACAGGGAGGCGTCGTTACCATGATCAATAATCCTGGAATTTCATACGTCATGCCTGCTTATAATGAAGAACAGGGTATTTCAAACGCCCTGCAACGCTTGATCAGCACGCTTGCAGGGTTAAATATGCCTTATGAAATTATTGTCGTTAACGACGGCTCGTGTGACAGGACAAAAGAACTGGTGGAACAGTTTAAAAATGTAAAGCTTATCAGCCACCCGGTTAATACTGGATATGGAAATGCGTTAAAGACGGGAATAAGAAACGCGCAATATGAATGGATCGGAATCGTTGATGCGGACGGGAGTTATCCGATAGAAGACATTCCCAGGCTGATCGGTGAAATGCAAAATGGTTTTGACATGGTTATCGGCACACGCATGAACACCGGGGAGTTGGACAAGTTTCTCAAAAAAATATTTCGCCGGATATTTAAGACGATTTTAAAACTGGTTATAAAGACAAGCATTGAAGACGCGAATAGCGGTTTTCGCGTGTTCCGGCGGGAACTGGCCATTGACCTCTTTCCGTTCTTGTGCGGCACTTTTTCGTTTACAACCAGCCTGACGATCCTTGCTATGGGCAAGGCTTGTTTTGTGAAGTATATCCCCATCCAATATCATCCGCGCAAAGGGACCAGCAAGGTGCATCATCTTCGTGATTCCATGAGAACCGTCCAATATATTGTGCAGGGCATAACCTTTTTTAATCCTATCAAATTTTTCATACTGCTCTCGTTTGGTATGATCCTGGTTGTCTGTATTCCCGCCATGTTCCTGGCCCTTTTCAGGATGCACACTCTATCTCTTTATTACATGATTTTTGGCACGACGGTTACGCTTCTGATGGCGCTGGGCGTGCTTGCGGACGTTATCCGGATTTCATCCGGCCGAAGAGATTGGATTAAGAAGGCACTCTAATTCTTTATAAACGGTTCTTTGTATCTGGATAAAATATAAATATGAAACGTAAAATTAAATATCTTATGCAATTAATGGCGTTCTTTGTTCCTGATTTTCTTAAAATATTAATATGGCGATGGATCGGTTTCAAAGTCGGGAAAAGGGTTAAAATAGGGATGTTCAGTTTTGTCATGGTTGATCATCTGGATATTGCCGATGATGCTTGTGTTGACCCTTTGACAATGATCGTGTTTCTAAAAGAATTTAAGTTGGGGGAAAAGTGCCGCATTGCCTATTTTACGAAAATTTACGGGAAAGGAAGTTTCCGGGCTGAAAGTAGAAATCTTGTTTCGGTGCAATGCCTTATAGAATGTTCTCCGCATTGTTCCGTTATTATGAAAGATTATTCCTGCTTTGGGCCGCGAAACACTATTTATACGCATGGTCATTATTTGCCGAGTCTCCAAGGATATCCTGCAAAAAAAGGTGATGTGGTCATGGGCGAATACTCCTGGACCGGCATGGCAACGGTAATACTGCCCGGCACTACGATTGGAGCGCGTACTATCATAACGCCGGGGGCGGTTTTGACCGGCAATATCCCTGGAAATAGTTTTATCAAATCTTCTGCTTATAAATATGACGCCAGGCCGATAGAAGAAAAGATCGTCAAGCGAAGCCCGCAGGATGTCCTGCAGTATATGAACAACGTCCTTGCAATGGTTATTCAGGAAACGGATGGTAATTCAGCCATTATGCTTGAACGGTTCTTGGCAGAACCTGACCTGTCTTTCCAGGATCTGTCGCTATCACCTCCTGGAATATATAAGGGAAAAAACATCTTCGTCTATCATGATCAGGCTTCATTAAAAATAACCGATAACGTCATTGTCGCAGGCTATGGTCTTCCCGAAAAAATCAAGAAAAAGAGGGCGATCCCGTGGATGGATTTTGAAAACTACTCAGCCTGGCCGGAGTCGGATAAAATCCTTTCAGAGTTGATAAGGCAACTTTATTCAAAACTTGATATCCGGTTTTTGTTTATTAAAGAATAAACGATTTAGATCATATGAAAGCCATACCCAGAATCCGACCGACAATTCCCCTCAAGGACATTTTGTCGTTTATCGGCAATATGTTTAAAGGCAAAAACATCGCTGAGCAAGCAAGGCTTGCTGAAGACTTTGAAAAGGCGTTTGCCGCCAGGTATAATTTGCCGCAGGGAATAGCAGTCAGCCGGGCCCGCATGGCCTTCTATTATCTGCTGAGGAATATGAAATTAAAGGCGGGGGGTGAGGTTATGATATCCGGGATTCATGTGGCCGACTTCATTAATATTATCCGCCTCGCCGGATTTGTCCCGGTGGTCTTTGATTTGAAAAAGGACAGTTATCTGCTGGATATTGATGACCTGGAAAGAAAAATTACCAGTCAGACCGTCGCGATGTTGATAACCCATTTGTTCGGCTATAGCAATGACATGGCCGCGATTACGGACATTGCCCGGAAACACAATGTTCCGTTCATTGAAGATTGTTCCCAGGCGGTGAGCAGTTCCTATGGGGGAAAACTGTTGGGGACGTTCGGGGAAGCGGCCATCTATAGCTTAAGTTTATTAAAGCCGGTTTGCACGATCAACGGGGGAATGATTACATCTGCCAACCAGCAATTGCTGGCCGATATTAGAAATGATATCCGCAATCTTCCGGCCATGACGATCGTGGGCCCCCTGGCGGAGGCATTTAAAAATTTAGTTTTAAAAACAATCACCCGGCTGAATCTTTTTGCTTTTATTACGTTTCCACTTATTAAACTGACAATATTTAAGGATGACTATCTTGCCAAATACCAGAAAACCAATAAGACGGTTTCATTGAGAACGTCGTTGCCAAAAACGTTTCTTGAGAAATTTTCCTGGCAGCAGGCGATTTTAGGATTGAGTCAGTTGCGTTCGCTCAAGCAAAGAGAAGACAAGCGGATAAAAAACGGCCTGTATCTTTATCAGCAGATTAGTAATGCGCATATTACGAAACCTCAAACAGTTAACGGGCAGGCCGAAAATACTTTTTGGCTGTTTCCCGTGCAAGTCAACAATCCTTCCCGGTTTAGAAATTATCTCGCCCGACATAATATAGATTGTTCAAAAATGCTGTTAAGTTGTGTTTGTGAGGAAGAAGCATTCAGGGCTTTTCAGTTTGTTTGCCCGCAAGCCCGGCAGATAAAGGCGAAGACTATTTTCATCCCGGCGTACGTCAGCCTGGCAAAGGAACAATTGGAATATGTTGTTTCCGTAATAAACGGATATAGCGAAGAATAATCGCGGGAATAATGAACAAGTTTTTCTCAAAATTTTACAAGTCGCTGCCGGTGCCGGCATCCGGAAAGTTATTTGGCGCCATAATTACACTCGCCAACAATGTCATCTTTGGAATAATTTTCAATTCCAGGTCAAGGCGCGGGCCGTTATTTATTACCTGGCTGGTAACCTTTGACTGCAATGCTTGCTGCAGTTTTTGTTCGACGCATGTCCTGAAAAAGCGGTACCAGGAAGATATTTCCCTGGAAAAGGCCAGGAGCATAGCGCATGAAATCGGCCAGGCCGGCACATGGGTGGTTGGGTTTACCGGGGGAGAGGTATTACTGTGGCCCCATCTATATGAAGTCATTAAAATACTCAAAAGCTATAATATAATCGTATATATCGTCACCAACGGTTTTTTGCTCAAAGAAATGGCCGATAAAATTATTGCGTCAAAAGTCGATTCCATCACCGTCAGCTTGGATTCCTCTTCCGCGAATGAACACGATTCATTACGGAATCTTGACAATTTGTTTACCAAGACAATCGAAGGCATAGAATACATAAAAGAAAAGCGGCATAACGGTCGTCCCGTAATAAAATCTACAACCGTCTTGTCGCGAAAAAATTTAGAAAACATTACCGCCATAACGGAAGATCTGGGGAAAATAGTTGATATTACCAGTATCCAGCCGATAAGCAGTGGTTACGCAAATAATCCGCATGGGCAAAACCAGGGCGTAATGCAATCTTTTATGTTTCAATTTCCGGAAAAAGGGAAGGTTGATCGCAAAATTGCTGAATTAATAAGGAAATTCCCCGAATATAACACCGGCTATGTTCGCCGTATGTCTGATTATTGGTTTAATCCCGTGCGTCTGGGAGAAGAAACACACTGTTGGTCGCCGTTTTTGCGATTGCAAATTCTTCCCAACGGCGACGTGTTCCACTGTCTGGCCGACAGCAAGATGACCGTGTTGGGCAATCTGAAGTCTGAAAGTATAATGCAGATATGGAACAGTCCCGAGATGGTCCAACAACGCGAATGTATTAGAAAGCATGAGAATCAATGTATATGCTGGACGCAGGATTCGTCTTTTAATGCGCTTATGGAGTCACTGCGCTTTCCCAATAAATTGCCAAAGTTCAGGCTCAAAAAGGTTGTTTAAGTTCTAACTATTTTGAGGCTTTTAGTATCATCTTATGTGCGGAATAACCGGCATATTTGCTTATGCTGATCCGAAAAAAACATGGCCGCGCCAAAACCTTGATGGCATGCTCAATACGCTTGCCCATAGAGGACCGGACGACCATGGCGTGCATCTGGAGCCGGGACTGTTTCTTGGGCATGCGCGCCTTGCGGTTATAGATTTGTCATTAGCCGGTCATCAACCAATGTTCTCGGACGACAAGAGATATGTAATCAGTTACAATGGAGAAATATATAATTTTAAGGAAATTCGCAAAGAACTGCAAGATATGGGGCGTCACTTTGTGTCGCATTCTGACACAGAGGTCTTAATAACGGCCTGGCAGGAGTGGGGTGCAGCCTGCCTTGACAGGCTTGATGGCATATTCGCGTTTGCACTCTATGACGGAAAAGAAAAAACGCTTTTTCTTGTTCGCGATCACCTCGGCGTCAAGCCATTATTCTACACCGCGCATCATGCCCAGGTGTTTTTTGCGTCCGAACCGATGGCCCTGTTTGGATCGTTAAACCCATGTCCTGCAGTAGACGACAACGATCTTGATGCGTATTTTACGTTTAATTATCTTCCCGCTCCACGATCCGGGTTAAAGGGGGTATGTCAACTCCCGCCGGGGTGCATGTTGACAGTGGACCGTAACGGGGTAAATTTTCGACGTTACTGGAAGCCGACTTATAAGACGGAGATTGAACCGTGGTCGCATGATTTGACCGAACGTTTTGATGAATTGCTTTCTACCACCGTAAAGAATCAACTCGTTTCCGATGCGCCGCTCGGCCTTTTCCTCTCAGGAGGGCTGGATTCATTTGCTGTCGCCCTTGCCGCGGTTGCGACCGGGCGGTATCCCACTGCGTTCACAATGGGTTTTACCGATGCGAAATTTAATGAAGTTCCGGCCGCATCTCAATATGCCCAACACCTCAGAATGCCGAGCGATACTTCAACGTTTTCCTGGACCGAAAAAGAAATATACGAAACGCTTGGTGCCATGCGGGAGCTTCTGGCGGACGCTTCCTGTTTTCCGATATATCAATTGTCAAGGTTCACCCGTAAAAAGGTGACGGTCGCTCTTGCCGGTGATGGCGGGGACGAGCTTCTGGCCGGTTACGATACCTACAAGGCGGGAGACTTAGCCCCTTTTGTCAGGATGGTTCCGGGCGTTTTGCGGAGATATCTCCGGGGGCTTGCGAGTTACCTCCCCTCGGATAACCGCAGATATGGATTGAGAATGGTCGCGGAACGTTTCTTGGATGCCGCCGATGAAGGGCACGGAAGGGATCACGCGTCATTTCGCCGCATTTTTTCTCCGGCTATAAAAAAGCGTCTCTACATCCCCGATTTTTACAGGGCGACCGCACAACTTGATCCTGTTGGTGAATATGCAAGTTTGATGAAAGCGGTCCCGAGAGGGAGGTCGTATCTGACTGCCCGCCAGCATGCTGACCTTATGTTCCATCTTCCGAGTATTCTGGCCAAAGTTGACCGGATGAGCATGGCAAATGGCCTGGAAGTGCGGGTGCCGCTCTTGAGCAGACAAATGGTGGAATTCTGCATGAACCTGCCGGACGATGCTAAACGGCATCGGGGCAGGGGGAAACGGATACTCCGGGCGGCAATCGCCGGGAGAACCCCCCGTGGAGCATTCTCGCGTCCAAAAGCAGGCTTTCTGCCGCCTGTAGATCAGTGGTTCAGGGGGCCCGGGCCAATGAACCAGGTTTTTGGTGATCAGCTTGCTGTTGCCAGATCTTCGCTTTCTTATCTGCAATGGGACGAGGTGGAGAAATTATGGGATGAGCATAGGCAGGGAACCGTGGAGGCTGGGTTCATCCTTCTGGGGATTCTGCAGTTTATCAACTGGAGTCGGCAGTGCAGGAAACGCTGAAGCTTCCGGATAAGCTTTTAGTATAAAAGTAATTTTGAACATGAAAATAATACTTTCAATCTGCATTGCCACGTATAACCGCGCCAAGTTTATCGGCCCGACACTGGAAAGTATTGTTTCGCAGGTTGAAGAGGGGGTGGAAATCTTGGTCGTGGATGGCGCCTCGCCTGACAATACCGAAGAAGTAGTGCGGAAATACCAGCAGAAATGTCCCCGGTTAAGATATGTGCGCCTGCCGGTCAAGGGCGGGGTGGACCAGGATTATGATCGCTCCGTTGAATTGGCCCGGGGCGATTACTGCTGGCTGTTCACCGATGATGACCTGCTTAAGCCGGGCGCGGTGCTCGCCGTATTGGATGCTGTTAAGCAGGGCTATAGTCTCGTGATTGCAAATGCGGAAATAAGGAATATGGATTTATCCCGGCTGTTGGTGGAAAGAAAACTCTCATTGATGGAAGATAGCGTCTATGAGGATATTCCGGCGGATAAAGAACGCTTTCTTGCCGAAGTCGGGGATTATCTGACTTTTATCGGCGGGGTGGTCATCAATCGTGAATTATGGCTGTCGCGTGTCCGCGCAAAATATTACGGTTCGCGCTTCATTCATGTCGGCGTCATATTTCAAAGTCCGCTGCCGGGCCGGATTTTGGCACTGGCAACGCCGCAGATCGTTATTCGGCTTGGCAACGCGGAGTGGAGCAGGCTGAGTTTTGAAATCTGGATGTTCAAGTGGCCCGACCTGATCTGGTCGTTTGTCGATTTTTCAAATGAGAGCAAACGGGTGGTGTGCCGGCCGAATCCCTGGCGGCGATTGCATACATTTGTTTATTATCGTGCTTTGGAAGTTTATTCGCTGGATGAGTACGACAAATTTCTTGCCCAGCGCTTAAACTCCGGCTGGAAGCGCCTTGTCGCGCGCCTGATAGCGGTAATGCCGGTCAGGCTTGCTTATGCGTTGATGTTGCTTTATACAGTAATTCGGCGCAATCAATTGTTGAAATATCACCTGCAAAACAGTAATTTCAGTTCTCAACAACAAACGAAAAATGATAATAAATAGACGTGATTTAAAACCGCGGGAAGCTTGCCCGTCGCTGGCCGGGCTTTCTGTAAATTTATTAACTAATATTCTGCTATAGAAGCGCTACAGCGCTAGCCTCGGCGGAACTTTCGGAAAAACCTGGGTTGGCGCGATGTTCAAGGAGGAAATATATATGATAACACGAACAACTTGCCGTGTGTGTGAAGGATCCCTGGCGCCAATACTGTCGCTTGGTGATCATTATGTTTCTGATTTTATTGATCCAAACCAGCCGGATGGCACAAAGGCGCCGCTGGAGCTGGTCCTTTGCCAGCGTTGCCGGCTTTTGCAGTTGAAGCATACCGTACCCGCGGAAACAATGTATCGCAACTACTGGTACCGTTCAGGCACCAACCAAACCATGCGCGTGGCGCTGGCAAATATTGCCGGCACGGCCGAACACCTGATGCATCTGAAGAAAAACGACGCCGTTCTGGACATCGGATGCAACGACGGCACCTTGCTGGCCTCTTACGTGACCGGAGGAATATATAAAATCGGGTATGATCCGGCCGAAAATTTGGCGCAATATTCGCGGAAGGTTGCCGACAAGCTCGTGGTCGGCTTCTTCAATGCCGCGACTTTAAAAAAGGACGCGGATTTGGCCAGGCACCAGCCTAAAATAATCACCAGTATCGCCATGTTTTACGATCTTGAAAAGCCGAATGATTTTGTCGCCGACATTAAGCGCGTGATTCATCCCGAGGGGCTGTGGATCGTCCAGATGAGTTATCTGCCGCTCATGCTCAAGACCAATGAGTTGGGCAACGTCTGTCATGAACATCTGGAATATTACTCGCTTCATTCTTTTGAGTATTTGCTGCAGCTTCACGGATTTGAAGTGGTGGATGCGGAGCTGAACGACGTGAACGGGGGCAGTCTGCGGGCATATATCCGGCAGCGGGATGCGGATAATTCTTTATATGGCGACGCAACCTATCGCGAATTGGCCGCAGAGCGCGTAAACAATTTGCGTGAAAATGAAATAAAACTCGGGTTGGATAGCTTGACGCCTTACCGCGACTTTGCCTTCCGGGTTGAACGTATCAAAAACGACGTGGTCGCTTTCATCAAGGAACAGGTCGGCCGGGGCAAAACGGTGTTTGTCTACGGGGCATCCACGAAAGGCAATACCGTCCTGCAGTATTATGGTCTGGATCATACGTTCATAAAAGTGGCGGCGGAACGGAATAAGGATAAATGGGGCAAAGTAACCGTCGGCACGCGTATCCCCATCATTTCCGAAGCCGACGCGCGTGCGGCCAAGCCGGATTACTTCCTGGTGTTGCCCTGGCATTTTATTGATGAGTTCCAGGCGCGCGAGCGGGAATATCTATTGGCCGGCGGTCGTTTTATTCTGCCGGCGCCTTATTTCTCATTACGCTGATAAATTCTGCTTCGTTGAATTTAATCTGTTCATTTTATGTTCACTTCAAATTTGCTTCTTGATTTAATTCTGATTATTGCGGGGTTGATCCTGTTTTGGCGTTTTTTGAACCATCCGGCCACGATTCTCTATGTCTTGGCGCTGGCGGTTTCGTTATATGCCATAAACATCAATATCGGGTTCACTATTTATCTTTCCCGCCTTATGCTTCTGCTGCTGGTCCTGGTCATGGCGCTTCGCTCCTTTTTGCCGGTACGTAACAAAATGCCATTACGGGTTGAGCCGGTTTTCTTCATCCTGTTCGCCGCAATTTTGTTTGTGCAATCGTTGGCCCTGCCGATTGCCGCAAACGCCGTTGAACATGCGCGGAGAATGTTTATTTACCTCGGTATGATGGCGGTTTTTATCGCGGTTTTGATACTCGGCTCGGACGCAAAAACCGTGATAAAGGCCCTCAGGTTCTATCTGGCATTCGGAATTGTGCAGGGATTGGTCGGCGCATATCAGGTGGTTGGCGGGTTGCAGGGATGGCCCATGTATCAGGATTTAGTCTATGGCAGTGTTATGGATACGATAAGGACCGGTAACGAACGCAATCTTATTGGAGTTTATTGGTCGGGCGAGGATGCTATGCCGCGTGCCTTCGGATTCGTTTCCGATGTTAATCAATATGGTGGTTATCTGGTTGGTGTAATCCTGCTGGCGTTGGCATTCTTGATTTATAACCGGCGCGATATCCTGGCTTATCTGGCATTGTTTACCGGGGGAGCCGGATTGCTATTGTCGCTTTCGCGCAGTGCCTGGCTGACTTTAATCGTGTTTGGATTGCCGGTTTTAATCTATATTCTGAGAAAGTCCGGCTTCAGCATGCGTTGGTTGAAACGCCCCATTATGGCGATGATTATTGTTATTGGTTTGCTTTTCGGCGCAGGTATTTATGCGGCTCAATCCGGTCTCCTCGACATAAAAGAAGTGATTTCAAGAAGAATTGAAATGTTTGTTTCAGACGAATCTTCAGCCGAGGGTCATATCAACACCCGTTTAATGGCTTTGGATGCGTGGGACTCCAGCCCGCTCATTGGGATAGGTTTGGATTTCAACGTTTCCGGCTGGTATTCGCCGCGTTACTGTGAATACTGGGGAGGATCGCATTCCCATCACTTGGATACATTGGCCGGGAGCGGAATATTGGGGTTGGCGATGGAATGGATTTTTATGGGAATAGTTGGAGTAAAGATGTGGCGCGGACTAAAACAAAGTCAGCGTAGCAGTCAAGAACGGGCCGTATTGGCCGGTTTGTTGGCGGCTTATGTCGCTATTCTCCTGGGAAATTTTCTATATCATTATTATTTGAACGATTTTGTCTGGTTCCTGATGGGGTGCGGTGTGGCACTTAGCCGTAGGATTATACTTGAAGCACGGCCCTGTGGAGTTGTCGTCAATCTATCGGAGATTGTTTCATCTCCTTGTATTAGGGACATAACGCCATGAAATATTTGCCCAGCGTGTTTGTTATTCTACTGAACTGGAATAGGCCTAAAGATACGTTGGAATGCATTGCCTCTCTGCGTGAGCAACCATATCCCAATAGTCACGTTGTTGTTGTAGATAATGGGTCTTCGGATGATTCTGTAGAGCGTATTCGTTGTAGTGGCGGTGGTAACCTGACCTTGCTGGAAGCCGGTGAAAATCTTGGGTTTACTGGAGGGAATAACCTTGGCGTGCAGTATGCCCTAGACCACGGTGCTGATTATGTATGGGTGCTTAACAATGATACCATCGTGTTGCCAGGTGCTCTCGAAACTCTGGTGCAGGCTGCTGAGACTGATGCGCAAATTGGTATGGTCTCGCCCAAGATTCTCTTCCATCCCGAGCATCAGCTCGTTTGGTTCGGTGGCGCCGACTATGATAAGTGGTTTTTAATCGGTCGGTGCTTGGGCTACGGGCAAAAAGATGTCGGTCAGTTTGACCGCGAACAGGATATTCCATGGGCAACCGGTTGTGCGCTGCTTATTCGTCGTGAAGTATTGGAAACCGTTGGCTTGTTAAACAACGACTATTTTTCTAACGGCGAAGATTTGGATTACAGTTTAAATGCTATAACTCACGGATATCGAATTAGATATACTCCTTCCTCGGTTATTTGGCACAAAGAAGCTGTGGCTTTCGGCGGACGCGATGCGCCGCGTTATGCTTATTATCAGACACGCAATCTATTATTCCTTCATTCCCGGTGGGCTGGTTCGTGGCATCGTTTGCTGATTTCACAGATATATGCATTGTTGTATTTTGTAAAACGGGCGTTTCAATTTATTTGGAATGGCAAATGGCGAAGTCTTATCGGACTGGGATACGGGATTCGGGATGGTCTCCTGGGCAGAATGGGTCGAAGGGAATATGCATTTCTATCCGGAACACGGCCGTTGAAAAAACAATGAATGTTACGCGGCGAGTGGTTTATTTTGGACATATCATTACGGCGACAACGGCGGAAAATGACACGGCGGAAAATGGCGTTGACATGCTGGAATTAGGCGGTTATCTTGCCAGTAAATCGCGGCTGAGTAATATGCTGAATCAATCAAATAATTTTAAGGAAATCGCATGAAGATTCTTTCTGTTAAGAGTTTGGTAATGCCGGAAATCAAAGTTATCCGGTTTGGGCGTTTTTGTGATCAACGCGGGTATTTCACGGAGCCTTATCGTCGAAGCGATATTCAGAATCATCCCGACTTAAGCAGTTTGAAGGGCGTTTCTTTCTTGCAGTGCAACGAAAGTCGCTCGCGGCCAGGAGTGCTGCGCGGAATGCATTTTCAATGGAATCCCTACATGGGGAAAATGGTTAGAACCATGGATGGCCATATGCTTGATTTGATTTTGGATATTCGCAAAGGGTCGCCTGCTTTCGGAAAGATCATTGCCTACGACATGCCGTCTGCTCCCGAAGGCGATTACGAGGAATGGATTTGGGTGCCTCCCGGGTTTGCACATGGTAATATTTTCATTAAAGACACTCGTATTGAATATTTTTGTACTGGTGAATACAGCCAGGGTTGTGAGGCATGCATATCGCCGCTTGCCGATGATATAGACTGGTCGCTCTGCGACCCACGGCTAAAAAAAATATTCAATGGGCTTGTCAGTGGCGCGTTGATCATTACCGACAAGGATAAAAACGGGCTTTCCCTGCTGGCATGGGAGGCGGACAAGCGTTCGGATAATTTTATTTTTAACAAGTGTTGAGGACAGGCATGAAAATACTGATGGCTGGTGGAGCTGGTTATATCGGTTCGGCTCTTGTTCCTGTGCTGTTAGAACACGGTTATGAGGTGGATGTTATTGATTTACTCTGGTTTGGAAATCATCTACCGAAGGCAACGCGCGTGATCAGAAAGGACCTTTTTGATTGCAAGAAGGAGGATTTCGTTGGTTATGAGCAGGTCATTTTCCTGGCTGGTCTCTCAAACGATCCGATGGCCGAGTTCAGTCCTGCCAAGAATTTTATCTATAATGCTGCCTTGCCTTCCTATCTGGCGTTCAAAGCCAAGAAGGCGGGCATCCGTCGGTTTATTTACGCATCTTCTTGTTCCGTTTATGGTTATACCGTGAACCAACTTTATAACGAAGATTCACCCGTAACCTGTGATTATCCATACGGTATTTCAAAACTTCAGGGTGAGCGCGGCGTGCACCAGATGCAGGATGAAAATTTTTCGGTCATTTCTCTCCGGCAGGGCACGGTTTGCGGGCATAGTCCACGCATGCGGATGGATTTGATCGTCAACACCATGTTCAAGACCGCCATAACCGAGGGGGCAATCACCGTTAATAATCCGTCCATCTGGCGACCGATCTATCACATTGGAGACACAATCAATGGTTTTCTGCGATCAATCCAGGCGAATTATGCTATCAGCGGCGTATTTAACGTCTGTTCGGACAACTATACAGTCGGCCAGACCGCCGACATGGTCAAGGAAGAGATTGAAAAACTGACCGGCAAAAAAATCCGGCCAATCATGAAAAACATCCAGGATTTCCGGAACTACAAGGTCTCCATCCAGAAGGCGCGGACCGAACTCGGTTTTCAACCGCAATTCACCGTCAAGGACATTGTTCTTGATCTTTATGAACATCTTGAAAAATACGGTGATTTAAACCAGGACGACTATTACAACATCCGCGTCTTTCAGAAATTGAAAGTATAAGCGGTCTTTAGGATAATGCCATGAAAGTCATGCTGATTGGGGCCAACGGACAATTGGGCAATGATTTGGTTAAAGTCCTGCGGCAGGAACCCGACGCGGCTGAGGTCATCCCCTTGACCCATGCAGATATTGAAATCACGGACGATACCAGCATTCACCGCGCGTTGGATGCTCACCAGCCCGATATTGTCTTGAGCACGGCGGCGTTTCACAAGCTGGAGCTTTGTGAAGAGAATGTCGAAAAAACTTTTGCGGTGAACGCCTTTGGCGCGCGCCGTCTGGCGTTAGCCTGCCAAGCCTCGAAAGCAGCGTTCGTCTTCATGAGCACGGATTACGTGTTTGGCGGCGAGGGAAACCGAACCTCGCCCTATCAGGAGTCTGATGCACCTTCGCCGATCAATGTGTATGGGGTGTCCAAACTGGCGGGTGAATATTTTATACGCTATCTTATGGAACGTTACTGGATCATCCGCGTTTGCGGATTGTATGGCATCAGCGGTTCCAGCGGCAAGGGCGGTAATTTTGTTGAATTGATGCTGCGTCTGGCGCGCGAAGGGAAGGAGATACGTGTGGTCAGTGATCAGACGCTCACCCCGACCTATACCGTTGACGTGGCTCGGCAGATAAAGCGCCTGTTGAAAACCAAAGCTTACGGCCTGTATCACGTCACAAGTCAAGGCCAATGTAGTTGGTATGAATTTGCCGCGGAAATCTTTCGTCAGGCTGGAGTCCGTCCGCATCTGGCACCGAGCGTCACCCCCACGGTGGGCGCCAAAGTGTTCCGGCCCAGTTATTCGGTCCTGGATAATGCGGCCTTGCGTCGGCAGGGGCTGGATCTGATGCGTCCGTGGCAGGAAGCGCTGGCAGACTATCTGCAGGAACGGAAACGGTGTGGAAAGACATGACAGTTTACTACTGTGCTCTGTGATGACTATATCCACGGCCATGCCAGATGTTTCAATTTTACTGATTTCCACCAACGAACGTCATCATCTCGAGAGACTCTTTCCTTCACTGTTGTCGGCGGCCGGCTGGCCAATGCTGAAATTCTAGTGGTGGACCACGGGTCTATAGATGGTAATCGTAGTTATCTTGTGGAACATTTTCGGAAGTGAGGGTGGTCTCCATTCCTGTCAAGTCCTGTTACGGTGGAAATTATAACGTGAATTTACGCCGCGCGCAAGTAGGTATTTTGTTGTTTCCAACACGGATATTGCGGTGAATTCACCCAGCCTGTTTGTCAAAATTCGGGATTATATGGATCAACATCCGGAGGTCGGGGGCGTGTCTCCTAAAATTCTGAATGAAGATGGCGCGATTCAGGGACTGAATAAACGCTATCCTGTGTTACGGGATCTGTTCCTAAGGTTGGTTTTTGCCAAGGCGCTTGTCACCTGCTTTTCAACGGTGTATGAATTATTATGAAATGAAGGATCTCGGATATGATCATGATTATGGTCTGCGTGCCATAAAGCAGGTTTCCGGATAAGACATGTGCCTTCAGCCGTTGTCTGGCATACGGAATCCATTTCTGCCGGGGGGCATGACGCCCCGCAATATGTTTATTATCAAACGCGAAATTTGGTATTCTTGCAGCGACGCTGGGCAAAAAACTTTTTGCATCTTTTGCTGGCGCAGATGATTGCCGGTTTGCATTTTGGAAAGCGCGTTATATTATTGTCCTGCCGTGGCAAATGGCGGAGCATATTGGGCCTGTTATATGGATGGCGCGATGGATATATTGGTCGCATGGGCAGGCGGGAATATCCAATGTTGAAAAAAACACCCTGACACAACTATGTCATCTGAAATAACGATAGCGGGCGCGGCGGGATTTGTCGGCAATCACCTTGCCAGGAGGCTGATTTTTGAAGGATATAAAGATATTCGCCTGATTATGAGGGAAGAAGAAAGCCCTGGTGATATCGGAGATGCAGGCGCATTTTCCGTCGTAAAAACTAATTTAGTCAGGGAAACCTCAGTCTCAACGATTGCCGACTCCAAAATACTGATTAATCTGGCTTATGCAAAAGACGATTTTGACGGTAATCTCAAGATGGCCGCCAATATTATTAATGCCGCCGAACAATGGCAAATTCGACGTATTATTCATCTCAGCACTGCCGTGGCGTGTGGATTTCATAGGGGCGGGAAAATATCGGAGACAACGAATCCCTGTCCATCGCCCGGTTATCAGAAGAACAAATTGATGATTGAGGAAATGCTGAAATCTGGCCTGCCCTCACAAACAGAACTGGTTGTCCTCAAGCCCTCAATGATTATCGGGGCAGGCGGTAAAGGTTTGGATTTCATGCTCAGCCGTATTTTGTCTAAACCATTCCAAAGCCACATGGCATACTGGCTGTTGAAGAACAGAAGAATTAATCTTGTCGCGGTTGAAAACGTGGTTGAAGCCGTCTTGTTTTTCATCCATTTGCCAAAAATTGCCGGTCGTGAGGCATATATAATCTCCGATGATGATGACGTCGATAACCGCTATGGATGTGTTGAGCAGTTAGTCAGGTTATGTCTGGGGAAACCTCTGATTCGACCTGATATTGGATTGCCGATGACGTTTCTCCGCCTGTTGTTTCGTGTGTTGCCCCTGCATTCTCCGCCCGATCTGACTTATGCGACCGCTAAACTTTCCGCCATGGGCTATAAACGCAAAGTCAGTCTGAAAGAAAGCATTTGCGGCGCAATCAGGAATTGCCCGGATAAAGCAATTAAAGCCGGTATGAAATGAAAATCCTGAATGTTCTTTCATCAATGGATCCGGTCGCCGGAGGTGGCATTATGGAGAGGATCCATCAATTGAGCCGCCAACTGATTCAAAAAGGACATCAGTGCGCAATCCTGGCAACCGCCAAGGGATGGAGTCAGGAATTTATTGATAAAATTGAAGGACTTGAAGCGGTATCGCTGCCTTGTTTATCGGAACGCTTCATGATTCCAGAAGGCGCAGGAAAGTGGCTGGACGAGAATATCCGCAGATTTGACATTGTTCACTTGGCGGGCAATTGGTCGCCGATCAATGTTACTGCCCATAAGGCGGCCAGAAAACATAAGAGTCCTTATGTTTTCTCGGCCATGGGTTGGCTGAAAATTGACGGGCGTTCAAAACTGATTAAACACATTTTCCGGTTTTTGTGGACCCGCCAGATCTTGCTCGATGCGAATGCCGTCATTGCCATATCTCCGCGCGAGATAGAAGATTATAAGCGTTTCAACGTTCCAAAAGAAAAAATTCGCTTTATCCCGAATGGTATTGTCACGGAAGGGCTTGGCGCTAAAGATGACAATGCGTTTCGCGAGCGCTATGGATTGGATAATCGCAAAATCATTTTGTTTATCGGCCGGCTTAGTCCAATCAAGGGGGCGGACCTGCTGGTGGAGGCTTTTTCGTTTATTGCCGGAGCATTTCCTGATTATCAGCTTCTTATATTCGGTAACGATCACGGTGGGTTTCAGTCGCAACTGGAACGTAAAATTGAAGCGTTCAATATGCGAAATAGCATAAAAATATTTCCGCCCATATTCGGGGCTGAAAAAAGCTGGGCTTATCATGCGGCCGAGCTCTTTGTTATTCCGTCCCGATTTGATACCATGACCATTGTTGCCCTTGAGGCCGCCGCTTGCGGTTGTCCGGTTCTGCTTACGGATCAATGTGATTTTGCGGCAATCGGCGAGCATGGCGGTGGATTGATTGTTTCGTGCGAAGCGCCGGCAATTGCCGGCGGAATGCATAAGCTATTAAACAATCCGGTTGAATTGAAACAGATGGGCGCCGCTGCGGGAAAATATATCCTTAAGAATTATCATTGGGATAAAATCTCCGATGATTTTATCCGGTTATTTCAAAACATTTTAGAAAAGCAACCGACAAAATCGGCCTCTGTTTTATAAAAAACAATGACTGCGCTCGATATTTCCATTTCCTTGGTAACATTGAATCAATTGGCGGATTTGAAGAAGCTTTTGCCGTCGTTACGCTCGGCCGCTTCCCTGGTAAAATCTGAAATATTGCTTCTCGACAACAATTCGTCCGACGGCACATTTGCCTTTATCCGGGAACACCACCCTGAAATCAATATCCGCTCCAATGTGGATATTGCCGGTTATGGGGAAAACCATAATATTAATATTAACCGGGCAATGGGGCGGTATATAGTCATTATGAATGCGGACATGACGGTGGATGTGAATGTTTTTGAGTTTCTGATGCAGTTTATGGATCAGCATCAGGATGTTGGAATCGTTGCGCCTAAAATACTTAATCCGGATGGTTCAATCCAGGGCCTTAATAAGCGTTATCCAACCATTTTGGATTTGTTTCTCCGCCGATTCATGCCCAAGCGCCTTCAAAAACTGTTCCGGAGGCGAATGGATTATTACGAGATGCGCGACCTTGGTTATGACCGTGAATGCGACGTCCCTTTTATGAGCGGGGCATTCATGTTCTGCCGGTCCGATCTGCTCAAGCAAGTGGGCGGGTTCGATCCGCGTTACTTCTTGTATTTTGAGGATGCTGATTTGTCCCGGCGGGTGCAAAAAACGCATCGCACGATGTATTGCCCGGCGACATCTGTTACGCATTATTGGCAGCGCTCAGCGCATAAACAATGGAAGTTCGGCCTGATTTTTATGCGGAGCGCCGCTCGGTATTTCCGGAAGTGGGGGATTAAGCTCTGGTAATGAATGTTCTTGTCACAGGCGCGACAGGGGCGGTGGGGCCATGTATTGTGCAAACTTTATGCAAGGCGGGGTATTCCATCCGCACGTTTTCGCTGGATAGAGCGTTACCCGGTGTATTTCCGCCGAACATAGACGAGCAGATAGGCAATGTTACAGATCCATCGGCGGTTCAATCCGTCATGCAAGGCATGGATGCGGTCATTCATCTGGCGGCTCTCCTGCATATCGTCAATCCTCCTCCAGAATTGCGCGAGAAATATGAACAAATTAATGTGGGCGGTACGGCAAATGTGGTTGAAGCGGCAATAAAAGCCGGAGTCAAACGGGTTTTATTGACCAGTACGATTGCCGTGTATGGTCAGTCGGATGGACGCGTTATTACCGAAGATACGCCGCCGCACCCCGATACGCTCTATGCCCAGACCAAACTGTCCGCCGAAAAAATAGTACTGAATGCCAGGCAGGCCGATAGCCAGCCGATGGGAACTGTCCTGCGTTTTGGCGCGGTATATGGTTCGCGTATAAAGGGTAATTACGAGCGCCTGGTGCGCGCGCTGGCGCGACATCGTTTTGTTTCGATTGGCGCAGGTCAAAACCGTCGCACTTTGGTTTATGATAAGGATGTTGCCCGCGCGATTACGCTTGCCGTTCAGCATCCATTGGCAAACGGTAAAATATACAATGTTACGGACGGTCAATTCCATTCTTTGGCTGAGATAATTTTGACAATCAGCGCGGCATTGGGGCGTCCGCCATCACAATTTTCTATCCCGGTTGGTTTGGCGCGGGTCTTGGCAGGCATTGTTGAAGATGTAATGCGATTGATTGGACGCCAATCTCCCGTTAGCCGGGCGACGATTGATAAATACACGGAAGATATTGCCGTGGAAGGCAAGCGCATTCAAGCGGAGTTGGGGTTTATCCCGCAGTATGATTTGTCTGCCGGTTGGCGCGAAACCGTTTGCGAAATGAAAACCGCAGGAGACCTGTAATCAGCATGTTAACGATCTTTATTGTTTGCGCAGTATTGGCATTTGTTTTTTCCTTCCTCGCCGTCGCCGGGTTGCGGCGCTGGCTGGGAGGTCGCGTCCTGGATGTTCCCAATGAGCGCAGCTCGCACTCGAGCCCCACGCCGCGCGGCGGCGGGATTGCGATAGTTTTTGTAACCCTTGCCGGCAGTTGGCTGGCATTGGCTTTCTGGCCTTTGGAAACAAACGCCTGGCAATGGCTCTTGTTTACTGTCGGGGCCTTGCTGATCGCGGGCGTCAGCTGGCTTGACGATTTGCGCTCATTGTCAACCCGCGTCCGGTTTGCATTTCAATTCGCGGGCGCGGTCCTGGCGGTTTTGGCCTTCGGCGCGTGGAAAGAAATTATCATTCCCGGGATGGGAAATTTCGGCTTGGGTTTGCCCGGTTGGCCCTTGGTCCTGTTGTGGATTGTCGGCCTGACCAATGCCTATAACTTCATGGACGGGATTGACGGCATCGCCGGAGGCCAGGCGGTAGTGGCGGGGGCGGGGTGGGTGATCATCGGAATTATCGGAAACAACCCGCTGTTGAGTGTCGTTGGAATATTGCTGGTTTTTTCCAGCCTTGGATTTCTCGGGCACAACTGGCCTCCGGCAAAAATATTCATGGGCGACGTGGGCAGCGCATTCCTCGGCTTCACTTTCGCGGTTCTGCCCGTCATCGCCGCCCATAACGATCCGCGTTTTATCATTGCCGGTGTTCTGCTCGTCTGGCCGTTTCTCTTTGACTCGGTGTTCACTTTCCTGCGCCGCCTGATCAATCGCGAAAACGTGTTTGCCGCGCACCGTTCGCATTTGTACCAGAGGCTGGTTATTTCCGGACTTTCGCACCAGACGGTTACCCTGCTGTATGTCGCCCTAGCATTGGCGGGCGTTGCGTTGGCGATCGTGTTTGTATTGGATTTCCGGCATGTCGGAATCATTGCTTTGGTCACCTTGCTTGTTTCCATGACGGGTTTATGGTCTTTGACCGTCCTGCGCGAACGCAAATCCGGTAGACGGTAGGCTGGTGAGACCCTCCTGCGCTCCAAGCAGCTACGGAGGGCAGGCGGTTGGACGGTTAAACGGTCGAACCCTCCTACGCTCTAGGCAGCTTCCCCCTTCGCTCGGAAGCTACGGAGGGACGAGTCCCCCTTTGTCTCGCCACGGGGCGGACTACGGCGGGACGAGCCGGAGGGCAGACTGTTAAACTGTAAAACGGTCATACGGTCGAACGGTCAGTCCCCCCTTCGTTTCTCTACGGGGCGGACTATGGCGGAAAGCGAAGCGCAGGTTCCAGATAATGACATAAGACATAAGTTCAGAAGCCGAAAAACACTTGCAATTATGCATAGGGAATGCATAATAATCTGGATTACGGCAAAACCACTACTACTACGGTATAAATAAATGAATGAATTGGATTTGATTGTTGAGAGAATCGTGGCTGTTTTTCACCCGCTGCGCATCATCCTGTTCGGATCGGCATCGCGCGGCGAGACTGGTGAAAACAGCGATATTGATCTGCTTGTCGTTATGCCGGAAGGAACGCCGCGGCTTGATACCGCGGAAAAACTGCATATGAGGATGTTTGGGATTCCTGCCGCGGTCGATTTCCTGGTTGCTACGCCGTCGGATTTAGAACGGAACCGCAACAACGTCGGACTTATTTACCGAACCATCCTTCAGGAAGGCAAGGAACTTTATGCCGCATGAAGTAAGGGCCGGTTCGACGGAAGACTGGCTTCGTCATGCCAAAGCAGATTTGGCGCTCGCAAGCGCTCCGCTTCCAAAAGATGGATTATACAGCATGCTTTGTTTTCATGCGCAATAAGCCGTGGAGAAAAGCGTCAAGGCGATCTTAGTGTTTCGAGACATTGATTTTCCTAAGGTCCATAGTTTGACGCGTCTTATAGATTTGCTCCCTGCCGACATTGAGCGAACCTCTTGCTTGATTCAATCAGCCCGCTTAACCGTATATGCAACCGTATTCCGATATCCCGGCGAAGAAGACGAGCCGGATGTTTCGCCTGACAAATATCAGGAGGCTGTTCGTTTGGCTGACGCGGTTTTCAAATGGGCGTCTGAACTAATTGTAAAATCAGTCTCGTGAATAAATTCTAGTCGCAACATATTCCGATCCCCCGAATCGTTAAACGCCACAACAACACCTTGGCGCATGTTGATGCAAAACGATGTCTGTCTTGACATAAGGTTACACTTACCGTGATTTTATGTACAGAAATGAGCCCGCAACCTGTAGCGCCGCACGGTGTGCGGCGGATTCGGGTTTCGGCCGTAGCCCGCTTTTGAATTTAATGAAGACTAACTGATAAACTGGTTGACAAACTGGTTGGTTTAATTATTATATCTTTCATGAAAACAATACAGATAGGAGCGTTTGATGCCAAAACGCATTTCAGCCAGTTGCTCCAGGATGTGCTGAAAGGCAAAACATTTGAAATTCTTCGCCGGGGCAAACCTGTTGCCCACCTCACAAGTATTCACGTTGCGGATAATTCGCGCGTCGCGCGCGAGGCCCTGGATTATTTTCGTAACTTGCGCCGAACACGTGCTGTTTCGCGCGGCGAAGTGCGGAAATGGATTAATGAAGGGCGTTCCTGATGGCCAATAAATGGGTTTTGGATTGTTCCGCAATGGCGTCCGTTATGTTGATGGAAACGGAATGCCGGGAAACGGATGATTTGTTGGAACAGGCGTTGGCCGGCCGCGTCCATATTTCAGTGCCTTCGCTGTTCTGGTATGAAATGAGCAACGTCCTGGCAATGGCAGTCCGAAAAAAGAGATTGGACATTAATCAAGGTCGTGATGCCTTGGCGCGGTTATGTGAATTGCCGATCAGCACCGATACCGCGGATGGCGTTGTCATCTACCGGCGGATTTTGGATTTGGCACTGATGCATGAGCTGTCCTTTTATGATGCCGCGTATTTGGAGCTGGCGGATCGGATCGGGGCGTCGTTAAAGACGTTGGACCAGGCCTTGTTGCGACTGAGCTCCCGTTATTCATGGATTCACTGATGTTACGCCTTTTACGCAATTATACCATGAAATATAATCAGAATTTGATTGAAAATTGCCATGGAACGGTGTTTTTTAATTCGTAAGACATTCATAGGTAAATAGTAATGCTTGCACCATGAAATTCCTCCTTGTTGCGGTCTGATTTCTTGATATAAGCAATCCATGTTCAATCGTAACCAACTCATGAGCCAGATACGGCAGGCGATTCTGCGCAGTCGTGTGGATTCTATCCATATTTATGGTCTTTGACTGTCCTGCGCGAACGCTAAAATTCAGTAGAGACAGTTGTGACCATTGAAAAATCACTTGAATATTCGGTTGCTATCGCCGATTATTCAAGGTAGTTTATGAGCGTGAATCCACGAACAAAAGCTGTTGAGGCCTTGTGCGGCTTGCTCCATCGTCATCCCGTGGTGGCGATTGTTGGCGCCCGTCAGGTCGGAAAGTCCACGCTGGCCGGACTGGTTGCCCGGGTTTATCCCGGGACGGCTACGATTTTCGACTTGGAAAACGACGAGGACCTTGCGCGACTTTCAGACCCGCTTCTGGCTTTGAAGAACCTGAAGGGACTGGTCGTTATAGACGAGGTGCAACGTCGTCCCGATCTCTTTCCTTCCCTTCGGGTGTTGGCCGATAGGGCCGGCGCCGCGACGCGTTTTCTGGTACTCGGCAGCGCGGCCCCGGCATTATTGCGGCAATCTTCCGAAACCTTGGCGGGCCGGATCGCATATTATCAACTCTCCGGATTTCTTCTGGAAGAAGTAGGCTTATCCTGTCTGGAACGGCTCTGGCATCGGGGCGGTTTCCCCCGCTCGTTCCTGGCCCGCACGGATTCTGAAAGCATGGAATGGAGGCGTGATTTTGTGCGGACTTTTCTCGAAAGGGATATTCCACAACTCGGGATTCGTGTTGCGGCGAGCACCATGCGGCGATTCTGGACCATGCTCGCTCACTATCATGGACAAATCTGGAATGCCTCGGAGTTCGCGCGCTCGTTTGGCGTTGCGGACACCACGATTCGACATTATCTTGACATCTTGACATCCGCCTTGGTCGTCAGGCAACTGCTCCCATGGCATGCCAATATCGGAAAACGGCAGGTCAAGTCACCTAAAGTTTATATTGCCGACAGCGGCCTTTTACACGGACTTCTTAATTTACCTCGACCGGTTGATGTTGAAGGACACCCCAAGATGGGCTCTTCGTGGGAAGGTTTTGTGATGGAACAACTCATCGCGAGGTTGGGTGCGGAACCAGACGAATGCCACTTCTGGGCAACCCATTCGGGGGCAGAACTTGACCTGCTCATTGTGCGTGGCACCGTGCGAAGGGGATTTGAAATCAAGAGAACCAGTTCGCCTGCGGTAACCCCTTCGTTGCGGTCGGCGTTTTCCGATTTGAATCTTTCATCAATTGACGTGGTCCATGCCGGCGACCGGACCTTTGATTTGCATGAACGCGTCCGCGCCGTCAGCGTGTTCCGGATACTTGACGACATAAAGCCCTTAATATGATCAGGGTCAAACCTACCCGGAACACTAGACATTAACAAGACAATGGGCTTAAACCATCGGACCTAGACCCTGGGGGTTCAACGGGATGTGGATAGATGATCGTTCAACGGTGCGACAAAACAGAAATGGAATAAATCGTGCACTCCTTCAAAATATTGAACCGGAATGGAATGAAAACAGATTCGTCAAATAGCGCCGGCACTTCCAAACGATTCCTTTTCACGCTGTTATATGCGGTCTTTGTGCTGGCCTTCCTGGTTGTCAGCACCGCCGGGACGTGGCTTCCGGCAATCGGTCATTGGTTTTTCGTACAGACAAAAGTCGCGAATGCCGACGCCATCGCCATCCTGTCCGGCGGCGGTCCGGAGCGCTTATGCCATGGTTTTGAATTATATAAGCGCGGGATGGCGCCCGAGATTTGGTATACCGGGGATAAGCCGCTTGAAACGCGGTCCGATTTCATGGATTCGGAAATGGCCTTGAATTTTGCCGCGCGCTATGGGGTGCCGAAGGAAAAAATTAAATTATTGCCTTCCACCAGCACGTTTGAGGATGGAAAATCAATTGCGGCATTGGTCAAGGAAAAGAAAATCAAGTCGTTAATCGTGGTGACA
The DNA here is from genome assembly GCA_964475405.1 of uncultured Verrucomicrobiota bacterium. Taxonomy (GTDB): domain Bacteria; phylum Verrucomicrobiota; class Kiritimatiellia; order JAAZAB01; family JAAZAB01; genus JAQUQV01. The sequence goes on along the minus strand of CAYYWX010000012.1, from coordinate 29,208 downwards.
AGCTGGTATCATACCCGCCGGGCGATGAATGTATTGCATCATTGTCTGGCCGACACGAACGTCATTATTTATATCAGCAGTTCAACCAACTTGCCTTTTACCCCCGATAACTGGTGGCGGGATGAGGAAGGACTTGTATCGGTGGTCAATGAAGCGATTAAAACGGCCCTTTACTGGCGGCGGTACGGGGTTGCTCCATTCTGAAACCAGGTGAATAGGCTGTAGGCTGTTAGGCTCTGCTGATTTGCCACCGCTAGCGATCAGGCGAAGGCGGGTGAGTCTGTCATTGATAAATATTTCTGTTATGGTAACATGAAAACAAATGCAAACAACATGTGACAAAGACAACAAAGATATGCGTCAGTGGGTCAGGCGCTGGCAGTTGGCTGGAGTGGAGTTGGAGCATATGCGCCGGGAGGAAATCCGCCATGCTAATACCCGGCAGGCCATTGAAAATCTTGATGATGCCTTTGAGTCGGCATTGCGACATCATGTTCCGTCAAGCCATTCCGGATTTGAAGAACAACAGGCTTTATTTCACCGGAGACTGTCATAAAATCTGAAGTCTAACCGAACGTATTTTTCGCCAAAGGCGAGCAGGCGGAAATCATGCTATGACTAATAGCCTTCAGCCTACAATCTAACAGGCTTAAATATTTATACGCATGTTTTGTGCAAATGTCATTTATCTTGAGTTGTTTGTCGCCCTGTTTTTCCTGCCGGGATTTTTTATCACCGTCATCCTGGGGCTGAAAAAATTCCGTTTTTTGCTTTCATTCGCGCTTTCCTATTCGCTCCTCGTCCTTACGCTCCTGCCGTTTGAGTATTATGCCCAGCCGATAGCCCGCTGGCAGTGGTGTGTCCTGCTGGAATGGGTGCTGTTGGCTGTTTGGGCGGTGGTCAAAATATTTACGCATGGAAATAACAATCAGTCACGGCAGCAGAGTGCCGTGGCTACAAAACCTGTAGCCGCCCCACTTTTACCCTCCGTAGCCCTGCAGTATGCGCTTCGCTTAACTACAGGGCGAAGGATGGGCAGTAGCATGCGATCTGGATTGATCCGCCGTCGTTTGACCTCCCGCCTGATCGTTCCCCTTGTCCTGGCCGGAGTGATTTGCGGATACCTGGCCTATGCCGGTATCTATCTTGAAATCCCCTCGGATGCCTGGGAACACATCCGCCGGTTTCAATGGCAGAAATTGGCCGCGATAGACAATGGCTGTTTTCAGCCAGGCATATCGGTTAAAAATTTCTTTATCACCGAAGGTCCTTACAGGTATGTCATTCATTGGTATTTTATCCATGCCTGGCTCAGCGAGGTTTCCGGCCTGGCAATCATGGATTCCCTTAATGTCCTGACTTTTGTCAATGTCCTGACATTTCTCTTGGCAATCTATTATTTCGGCTTGTATTTATTTGCCGGGTTGCGTGTCAGCGCGATGAAGAAAATGCTCATGGCGGCTTTCGCGTCGCTTTTTTCAGCCGCCACGATGGGTTTTATGGTGTTTGCATATATCCGTTACTATGCCTTCGCGCCCACTATTCTCAATTACGGCCTCTTTCTTGCGGCCATGGTTGTTATTATTGCATGGCTGCGTTCCAGCCGTTTATTCGGGCATGCGCTCTGGATCGCGCCGGTATTGTTGCTGGTGACGGGCTTGATTCACGCCCAGGAAACATTATTTATCTTTTTCATGACCTTGGCGCTGGGGATTGTGGAAACGATAAGAATATTTTGGCCACATGTAGAGACGAATAAGGTCCTACCCACCCCGGCCGCTGGCCACCCCTCCAAAGGAGGGGAACTGCTTGCGATCCTCTCCCGGCCCAGGCTTCGCCGAGGCGAGGAGGGGCAGGGGTGGGTAGGCCATCCTTGGCCGATCAAAGAATGGAAATCCGTAATTTTAACGGCTCTTCTTCTCCTTGTCTTTTTCGCCGGCTTTGCCGCCATCCGGTATTTAAAATCTTTACCTTGGATTTCCGCCAACATGATCATGCCGAACGTGGGCATTCCGCCGGAGCCGGTTAATTTTATTTTCCGGGATCTGATGATCAGCCCGCCTTCAAATCCCTGGTTACGGCTGGCGGCATATCAGCTCTTTGTATTTTATCAGGTAGTGGGATGCTGGGGGCTTTTTGTTTATCTCTTGTTTATCCTGATGTGTTGCCGGTTTATCAAAATGCCTTATCTGGTCGCGGGCATGGTTCTCGTTCCTCTTTTGACGGCTTTCAATCCCTTGATGATTGATATGATGTCCAGGGTGGGGCAGGACATGGCGTTGTACCGTTTTAATTACATCATCCCGTTGCCGTTTATCGTCGGTTATCTTTTCATTTATTTTTCGGGTAATGTGCGTGAATATTTCCAAAAAAAACGAACTCTTTCCGTTGCGTTTGCCTCTCCAATATGGGGGGGGCTTAAAATCGTTGGATGCCTTCTGGTCCTTGCCGGATTGATAGGGCTGGTATTCCCGCTGAATGCGGCCGGCATTTACGCGCCCTACAGCAAGATTTATACTTTGCGAAAAATCACCGATTACCAGTCGTGGGATGATATGGGCGGGTTTATTGAAAAATTTACAAACAAACTGGTACTGACGGATGCTTTCACCTCCAGAATTATGGTGCGCTGTTGCCCGAAAGTTAATACAACGTCGCCAAAATGGCTTAATTCCAAAACCCCGGAAACAGAACAGCCGGAACCCTCCTGGAAATATCTCCATGACCGTGGCGTTATAATAATCAATTGCCGTCCCGGCCCCTTGAGCGTCACGGGCAAAATTGCCAAACATTGGCCGGAAAATATTCTGGATTTCAGCCGGTATTATTCCGCCGAAGTGAAAAGTTACCTTGAATCCAATCCGGGGAAGTTCCGGAAAATCTGGACCCAAAATCAGGTTGTAATATACGAAGTCCGTTGATATATTTCCTAATTATAGTGACATATTCGTAAAACAAAATTGATCCAATCATATGCGTAATCGTCATTTCTTTTTGCTGGATATCGTCTTGCTATCGCTCATGCCGATTCTTGCCTTGGCGCTGAGGGTGGACAGCGCGTCATGGGTCGCAAGTTATCAGCCGGCCTTGATCCATTTCACTATTTTGGCGTTGGCAGTCAAGTTGCCCGTTTTTTTCATGTTCGGCCTTTATCGCCGTTACTGGCGCTATGCCAGCGTGGATGAATTGGTCAGCATTATCCTTGCGGTCGGCAGCGCCACGCTGATTGTCGCGGGTCTGTTCTTTGGCGGCGGCATTCTTGGCCTGGATGCCGGCAGAAGTCTTCCGCGCTCGATACCGTTCATTGACGGGTTGCTGACCATGGTGGTGGTCGGCGGCTCGCGTTTCAGCGTGCGGGTCGCGGCCCACAAGCGCCGGAGCAACGAGCAAAAAAACAACAGCAAGGCCGTTCTGATTGTGGGCGCCGGTGACGCCGGCGCCGTGATTTCGCGCGAAATGCTCTCCAGCCGGCAGATTAACATAGACCCGGTCGGATTCGTGGATGACGATCCTAAAAAGCAGAAAAAATCCATTCATGGGATTCCCGTCCTGGGCAAGCGCAAGGATATCCCCCGGCTGGTGAAGCAATATGATGTTGAGGAAGTGGTGATCGCCATTCCCACCGCGCCCGGCAACGTGATTCGTGAGATCAGGACCTTGTGCGAGGCCGCCGGAGTGCCGTCGCGGACCATGCCGGGCATGTATGAGATCCTGTCGGGCCAGATCAGCGTCAACCAGTTGCGCAACGTGGATATTGAAGACCTTCTGCGCCGGGACCCTGTCCGGATCAACGCCCAAGATGTTGAAAAAATGTTGTCCGGCAAGCGGGTGCTGGTCACGGGTGCCGGCGGTTCAATCGGGTCGGAGCTGTGCCGCCAGATAGCGCGTTGTTCGCCCGGCCGATTGATTCTTCTTGGTCACGGGGAAAACAGCGTCTTTTTAATAGAGCAGGAAATGCGGCGCCATTGGCCGAAACTTTCCATGGATGTTGTCGTGGCGGATATTCGTGATATCCCAAGGCTGACGGCGGTGTTTGAACAGACAAAGCCCCAGGTTGTATTTCATGCCGCTGCGCATAAGCACGTGCCGATGATGGAGTCTAATTGCGAGGATGCGATCACCAACAATGTAGGCGGCACCCGCACCTTGCTTCAAATGGCGGAAAAATTCAGTATTGAACGGTTTGTCCTGATATCCTCCGATAAGGCCGTGAATCCGACCAATATCATGGGGACTACCAAGCGGGTTGCCGAAAAATTGGTCCAGGCCGTGGCCAGGCGCACCGGGCGTCCTTATGTTTGCGTGCGGTTCGGCAATGTTCTCGGTAGCCGCGGGAGCGTTGTGCCTACTTTCCGCGAACAGATTGCCCGCGGAGGGCCGGTGACCGTGACCCATCCGGATGTAACGCGTTATTTCATGACCATTCCCGAGGCGGTTCAGTTGGTGCTGCAGGCGGCTACCCTGGCCGGCACTGAATGCCAAAGCGGTGTTTTCGTGCTGGACATGGGCAAGCCGGTGAAAATTGTTGATCTGGCGCGGGATTTGATTGAGCTCTCCGGCAAAGAGGTCGGGCGGGATATTGAAATCGTATATACCGGTCTCCGGCCGGGCGAAAAGCTGTTTGAAGAACTTTTCCGTGACGGAGAAGATTACCGCCGCACGCGCCACGATAAAATCTTTGTGGCCGGTGATCAATCCCAGGCGACCGGAGAACAGCGCGAAAGTGACCAAAGTGGTGAAGCTCAATTAACCTCCCTTGTGGAACAGCTTCTCAAGTCGGCGGAATCTGGACTTCCGGATGAGGCCCGGAGGCTGTTGAAAATTATTATTCCCAGTTACGTATCTCCCCAATCCAATATTTCACAAGCAGCAAGCCGATTGTGAAAAATATTATAGTCCCATGATTAGCATCCGGCATTTGACAGGCATGTGTGCGGAATATGGACTTTAAACCGGAAATTTCATATTTTGGTCGCGCAGCATCAGTCGTATTTGGTTTTTAATGTTCTCATTGACAATGAAAGCTAAGCATGATATGTTCTCGTTTGAATTGAGAACGTTGAAAGTTAAATCATGCAAAAAAGTTTATTAAAAGAAATTGTCCTGGAGCAGGAAAAAGACAGGCTGGCTGTCGTGGCCGGCATACCCAGGACCGTGCTGGACGTTGCTTTGCGCCATGCCTCTTTGCCGCACGCGGTGGTGGTTTCGGGGGTGCGCCGTTGCGGCAAGTCAACGTTGTTGGATCAGGTGATCGGCCATCTCTATGGCAAAGGCATTTATTACCTTAATTTCGAGGATGAACGTCTTGTTAATTTTGGCGTGGAAGATTTTAATCGCCTCTATGAGGTTTTTCTTGAGTTGTACGGGGAGCGGCGGATTTTTTTCTTTGATGAAGTTCAGAACGTGCCGCAATGGGAAATGTTTGTGCGCCGGATGCAGGGCAAGGGATGCAAGTTTTTCATTACCGGCTCCAACGCTTCGCTGCTCAGTAAAGAGCTCGGCACGAAATTAACCGGCCGGAACGTGAGCGTGGAATTGTTTCCGTTCTCGTTCGTCGAGTATCTTGCGTTTCAGGGGGTTTCTTTGTCCAAGAATAGTCTGTCCCTGACCACGGAACGGGCCTCCATAAAAAGACATTTTGACGAATATCTCAAGCATGGCGGTATGCCGGAATATCTGAAGTATCGGGAGGTGTCGCTTTTAAAGCGCGTTTACGAGGACATTCTTTATCGCGACATTGTGGCGCGCTATGGTATCAAGCAGGTGAAACCGTTGCGCGAACTGGGACTGTATCTCTTGAGCAATATCGGCGGGACATTTTCTTATAATAATCTGAAAAATGTCCTGGGCGTTGGCAGCATGAATACTATCAAGAGTTACGCGGATTATTTGGAAAACAGCTATTTGATATTTCTTATTGGCAAATTCTCCTATTCTCTCAAGGAGCAGTTCGTGGCCCTTAAGAAAATCTATTGCATTGACAACGGATTGGCGGACTCGGTGGCGTTTCAGTTTTCCAAGAATCGGGGCAAATTCCTGGAAAACCTGGTGTTTCTTGAACTCCGGCGCAAGTTTTCGGAAATATATTATTATAAGACTGCGAACAACCTGGAAGTTGATTTCCTCGTTAAGATCGGAAGGAAGGACATGAGGTTGATCCAGGTTGCGGATCATCTGGATCATGAAAAAACGAGACAAAGGGAGATTTCCGCTCTTCTGAAAGCCATGGATGAGCTCCGGTTGAAAAAAGCGCTTATTTTGACAGAGGATAGCGAAGAAGAGATCGTCTCGGAGGGCAAGGCGATCAAAGTGCGCTCTGTTTATAAATGGATTTTAGATCAGTCGGTCGCAGATGAATAATCCAGCATTAAATATTGATAAAATCAGCAAAATCTACCGCCTCTATCACCGGCATGTGGACCGGGTGAAGGAGATCGTTTTGCCGGGACGCAAATATCACCAGGATTTTTACGCGCTGCATGACGTTTCCTTGTGCGCCAAACAGGGCGAAACGCTCGGCGTGATCGGCCGCAACGGGTCCGGCAAGTCAACCCTGCTCAAAATTATCGCCGGCATACTGACGCCGACCGGCGGCACCCTGGATGTCCGGGGCAGGGTGGCGGCACTGCTTGAGCTGGGCGCCGGGTTTAATCCGTTGATGACCGGGCTGGAAAACATTTATTTCAGCGGTGCGATCATGGGTTACACCCGGCGCGAGATTGACAAAAGGCTCGATGAAATCGTGGATTTCGCCGGAATCGGCGATTACCTGGACCAGCCGGTGCGCACTTATTCCAGCGGCATGTTCGTCCGCCTGGCCTTTGCCGTCGCGATCAGCGTTGACCCCGATATTCTCCTCGTGGACGAGGCCCTCGCGGTGGGTGACATGAATTTCCAGTCCAAGTGCTTCCGCAAACTCGCCAAGTTCAGGGAGGACGGCAAGACGGTCATATTCGTGACCCACGCCCTGGATACCGTCATCCGTTATTGCGACAGGGCCATCGTGCTGGAAAAAGGGCGCCTGGTCGCGGAGGCCGACCCGAAGGAGGCGGTTGACGCCTACAAGCAGATTATGGCCGGTTGCGCCCCCGCCGATGGCGGGATATCCGTCCGCCGCCCGTCCGGCTCGGACCGCCAGTCCGGCTCGGACGCGCTTTCTTACGGCAACCAGAAAGCGCGTATCGTGGATTGCGGGCTTTATGACGACAAGGGGCGGCAAACGCGCCTTTTGGAAAACGGCGGAAAGTTTACGATTAAAATGAAAGTAAAATTTGAGGCCGATATTGCCGATCCCATTTTTGCCTTTACAATCAAGGACCTGAAAGGGCTTGAAGTGACCGGCACAAATACGGAATTTAAGGATAAAAAATTAACCGGCTCTTTTCGCCAGGGTGACCTGGTTGAGGTGCAATTCGAGCAAATTCTTAACATGCAATCCGGCAAATACGCCCTGTCGCTGGGATGTGTCGGGAGCGATGATAACGGCCTGGCGGTCTATCACCGTCTTTACGACGCCATTTTGTTTGAAGTTTCTTCTTCCATGCCCATGGTGGGATTGTATGATCTTGGCAGCAGGGTTACAGTTATTCCAATAAAAGCATAAGAAAGGCAGAAGGCACACAGGCAGAAGAGAACGGATTGGCGAATATTTCACTTTGTGCCTTTGCCACTTTGTCCCTTTGTGCCTGCTAAAAAAATGACATGGCAACATTGATCACAGAACATCACCGGGGCGACGATTTGTATTCGGACGGCGCGGTTGAGGACGAGCTGCTGGCCCTGTTCAAGGCCGGCGGCGACGCTTCCGCCGTCCTGCGCCAGGACAAGCGCTGGCCGGTCCTGTATCATCTTGCCCCGGATCGCCGGAATCTCCTGGAATGGTTTCCATTCAACAAGGACGGCAATTTACTGGAAATCGGCGCCGGATGCGGCGCGCTGACCGGGCTCTTTGCCGAAAAGACGGCAAAAGTAACCGCCGTGGAGCTTTCCGCCCGGCGCAGCCGGATCATTTATGAGCGTTGCCGCCGGAACGAGAACCTGGAAATCATTGCCGGCAATATTGCCGATTTACGGTGGCCGGCCCAGGCTTCGCCAAAGGCTCCGCCGAGGCTAGCATCTCCGCCTGTGGCGGAGATGCTAGATGGCAAGTTTGATTACATTACGCTGGTCGGGGTCTTGGAATATGCCCGCTCGTTTGTCACGCCCGGGAATGGGGAAGCGCCGGCCTTGAAATTACTGAAGCTCTGCCGGACGCTCTTGAAGCCGGATGGAATTCTGTTCGTGGCGCTTGAAAACAAGTTCGGCCTGAAATATTTCGCCGGCGCGCGCGAGGATCATTCCGGGCGCTCGTTTGAAAGCATTGAGGGATACCGCGCAGATTCTCCCGCGGAAACCTGGTCGCGCGACGAGCTTGCCGCCCTGCTGCTGGATGCCGGGTTTGGCAGCCGACGTTTTTATTATCCCTATCCGGACTATAAGCTGCCGGAGGAAATTTTCAGCGACGATTACCTGCCGGAAAGCAATCATCTCCTTAAAAACGCGCCCAATTACGACCGCGATCGTTACCGCATCTTCAGCGAAAAACTCGCCCTGATCAGCCTTGTTGAAAACAGGAAATTTGATTTCTTCGCCAATTCGTTTCTCGTCCTGGCTTCGCCGTGATGGGGAGAATGAAATGAAGAATGACGGACATGACGTGTCGCGGGATAGCCCGTAAACAAGGAGATAATGAAGCGTAAGGAATGAAGATATGAATATAAATAAATTTATCAGCGAGACGATCCAGCAGTCAATCAAGGTCAAGCAGGCCATCCTCGCCGACCGGGCGTTTATCGCGCGCATCGCGCGAGTGGCGCGCGCGGCCGAAAGAGTTTATTGCTCCGGGCATAAGATCATGCTGGCGGGCAACGGCGGCAGCGCAGCCGATGCCCAGCACCTCGCGGGCGAACTGGTCAACCGTTTCCGTTTTGACCGGCCGGCCCTGGCCGCGATCTCGCTTTCAACCGACACGTCCGTGTTGACCTGCATTGCCAATGATTCATGCTACAAGAATGTTTACGCGCGCCAGGTCCAGGCGCTGGGCGTGAAAGGCGACATGTTTATCGGCATCTCCACCTCCGGCTCATCGGCCAACATTATAAAGGCCCTGGAGCAATGCCGGAAAATGAAAATCATCACCGTCGGCTTGACGGGTAAAAAGAGCGTCCGGATGGAAAGACTTTGCGATTACTGCTTCGCGGTCCCTTCCGAGGATACGCCCCGCATCCAGGAGGCGCACATCACCATCGGCCACATCCTCTGCGAGCTGATTGAAAGCAATCTGTTCTGAAGGAAATGTCTGGAAATGTAGCCGCCTCACTTTCACCCTCCGTAGCCCTGCAGTATGCGCTTCGCATAACTACAGGGCGAAGGATGGGCAGTTGAGGCGGATTTAAAGTTCGGAACGCGGCAGCCACGCTTCAATGCGTGGCAAGCAGAGTTTACCACGCCGACAGGCGTGGTGCCGCGGCTACATAAAACAAACATTGCCTGGAAATGTAGCCGCCTCACTCAGTTGAGGCGGATTTGTTTCGGACGCGGCAACGGAGCGCCGCGGCTACAAAGATGAAATATTTCGATCATAATGTAGCCGCCTCACTTTCACCCTCCGTAGCCCTGCAGTATGCGCTTCGCATAACTATAGGGCGAAGGATGGGCAGTTGAGGCGGATTTAAATCTCGGGACGCGGCAGCGGAGTGCCGCGGCTACAATTATTAGATTGAACATGCAACGTGCATATCCAAACAGACCACCTCGCTTAAGCACAATCTATGATGGATATAAGCCTGTTTATTTCGTTACGTTTAACGCTTACAAACAGAGTCCAATTTTATCGCATCCTGAAATTCATCTGGATTTTATCGCATTTTGCCGGGAAGCGAAAACCCGTGCCATTTCTGTCGGATATTATGTAATCATGCCCACGCATATTCATTTATTTGTGTGGTGTGATCCTGTTCATGCATCCTTACAAAATTGGATCAAGGCGTTAAAATGTTATTTAAGCAAGACACTGTTAAAATTGAACGTGGTTAAACCGCACTGGCAAGAAGGTTTTTTTGACCATTTACTTCGTCATGCCGAAAGTTACCGGGAAAAGTGTGCGTACGTTTTAATGAATCCTGTCCGAGCAGGATTATGTGCGCAAAAGGAAGAGTGGCCGTATCTGGGCAAAATAGCCGATCTGGAAATGTAGCCGCCTCACTTTCACCCTCCGTAGCACTGTAGTATGCGCTTCGCATAACTACAGGGCGAAGGATGGGCAGTTGAGGCGGATTTAAAGCTCGGCCGCGGCTACACTTTCTGCTTCAAAGCCAGGCCGGTCATGGCTTTCTTCAATTCGTCAACCCCTTCGCCGGTCAGCGCGCTGATTTTAATCGGCTTGGTTTTGGTGCGCTTAACAAATTCCTTGAGCAATTTCGCGCTTTCCGGCACATCCATCTTGTTGGCCGCGACCAGCGCCGGCCGATCCAGCAGTTCCGCCTTGTAACGCCCGATCTCGTCGCGCAGCGTCAGGAAATCGTCCGCCGGATGCCTTCCATCGGTCCCGGCCATGTCCACGATAAACACCAGCGCGCGCGTGCGCTCCACGTGCCGGAGGAAGGCGTGCCCCAACCCGGCTCCCCGGTGGGCGTCTTTTATCAGGCCGGGAATGTCCACCACCTTGAATTCATCGTCGCTGAAAGGATCGTCCTTAATTGTCCCGATCACCGGGTAAAGCGTGGTGAAGGGGTAGGAGGCCACCTTGGGGTGGGCGTGGCTGATCATGCTGATGAGGGTTGATTTGCCGGCGTTCGGAAATCCGATCAGGCCGATATCGGCCACGATTTTCAAGTCCAATTTCAGTTTTTTGATCTCGCCCTCCGCGCCGGGAGTGTGTTCCGTCGGTCCGCGGTGGGTGCTGGTCAGCCAGTGGCAATTGCCCAGGCCGCCCTTGCCGCCCTTGGCGATGACGATCCGGTCGCCGTCGGCCGGCAGGTCGGCGAGGATTTCGCCGCTTTCCAGGTCGGAAACGATCGTTCCGCAAGGCACTTTGAGGACAAGGTCTTCTCCGTTTCGGCCGTGCATTTTTTTGCCCATGCCGTGGCCGCCGTCCGGCGCGCGATATTCGGGACGGAAGTAAAAGGCGAGGAGTGAGTCAACGTTCTTGTCGGCTTGGAGGATTATGTTCGCGCCGCGGCCGCCGTCGCCGCCGCTCGGTCCGCCCATCGGCACGTATTTTTCCCTGCGGAAACTGCAGCAGCCATTGCCGCCTTTGCCGGCCATAAGGGTTGCCTTGGCCGTTTCAATGAAGCGATGGCCTTTCACTTGGCGGGGGCAATTTCGTCAACGCGGACGAATTTGGTGTGCTTGATGAACCGGACAATGCCCGGCTTGAGTGCGAAAAGAGTGTCGTCGCGGCCGCGCCGGACGTTGGTCCCGGCCATTAACTTTGTCCCGCGCTGGCGGGTGATGATTGATCCGGCCTTGACGGTTTCGCCGTCAAAGCACTTGACGCCAAGGCGCTTGCCGCAACTATCGCGCCCGTTGACCGCATGCCCGCCTTTTTTTGTATCCGCCATGTTCTTCCCCGTTCTTTCTGATATCCAATGATATTTTCACCACGGATATCACGGATTACACTGATGTTAACTGTCTCGCCGTCTGACAATATCCGTGTAATCAGAGGCGAGTTCTTACATTTTTATCTCTTTTATCCGCAAAACAGTCAGTTCCTGCCGGTGCCCCTTTTTGCGGTGGTATCCCTTGCGGCGTTTCATTTTGAAAGATATGACTTTCGGGCCGCGGATGTGCTTGACGACGGTTGCCTTGACGGACGCTGTTTCAACGGCCGGCTGGCCGATTGTCAGGGTGGTCCCGTCGGAAACGGCGAGGACCGGTTTAATTTCAATGTCTGATCCGGCCTCGGCGCGCAGGAGTTCAACCTCAAAAACATCATCCTGATGAACGAGGTACTGCTTGCCGCCGGTTTGGATTACCGCATAAGCGCTCATAGTGACCTGCATTAATTAATTCAATTTACCACGCTTTCCCGCCCGGGGCGGAGCGGCGTGGTTTGTTTCGGGCGTAAAAGGGGAATAGAATAAGAAATACCGGCCTTAAGTCAATTGAAAAATCAAATCTTTTTTCACCCGGCTTGACATTTGGCGTTTAAAGCCATAAATTAACAAATATAAATTAAACCATGTCAACTCCTTCAATACTTGCGGAAAATAAAGACGGTAAGACGCCGGCCCGGACCCGCCTGGCGGAATTGCTGAAACGCAGCGGCCTGTTGAGCGATGAACAGATTGCCGGCGTTTTGACGCGGAAAAACGAAGGCAATCTTTCCGTCACCCAGATAATCCTGGAGGCCGGTTACGCGTCCGAAGCCGATTTCCTCGCCGCCATCGGCAAGGCCATGGCCGTGCCGTTCCAGCGCTTGAATGATGTCGCCATCGGCAAAGACGCGCTGATGCGCCTGCCGGCCAAGGTTGTTTTTCAGTACAATATCATCCCGGTTGCGATTGAAAACGGCACGATGAAAATTGCCACCAGCGACCCGTTCAACGCCAATGTGACCGATGCCGTGCGGCTTGTGTCCGGGATGAGGGTGCGGATGATTCTGAGCCCCTCGGCCGATATCGCCAAGGCCATCAATAAATTTTACGGCGTCGGCGCGGACACGGTTGAAAGGCTTATTGAGGACAATACGATTGAAGACCCTTCCCAGGCGCTCCTGGACAAGGTTGATTTAAGCGACCTGGACCAGGAAGCGTCCATTGTCAAGTTCGTCAACCAGGTCATCTGGGAGGCCTACAAGGACCGCGCCACGGATATTCATTTTGAGCCGATGGAGGACGAATTGCGCATCCGCTACCGGGTTGACGGAGTCTTGCACCAGACCTCCATGCCGCCGCAGTTGAAACGTTTCCAGGCGGCGATCATATCCCGGATCAAGGTCATGGCCAACATGGACATCGCCGAAAAGCGCCTGCCGCAGGATGGCCGCATAGGTTTGAGCATCCACGGCGAGAGCCTGGATATCCGCGTTTCCACTATTCCGACTGTCTACGGCGAAAGCATCAGCCTCCGTCTTTTGACGCGCGGGACCGGTTTGCTTGAACTCGACGGCATCGGCATGAATCCTTCCGACGAGGCGATTATCCGCAAGCTGATTGAAAAACCGCACGGCATCCTGCTGGTGACCGGACCGACCGGGTCGGGCAAGTCCACCACGCTTTATTCCTGCCTGCACACGATCAACTCCATTGACCAGCGCATCATTACCGTCGAGGAGCCGATTGAATACGAGATTTCCGGGGTCAACCAGATCGCCGTCCGGCCCGAGATCGGCCTGACTTTCGCCATGGGCTTAAGGCATATCCTGCGCCAGGACCCGGACGTGATCATGGTGGGGGAAATCCGCGACTATGAGACGGCGGAAATCGCGATCCGCGCCTCCATGACCGGCCACCTGGTTTTCAGCACGCTGCATACCAACGACGCGGCCGGCGCGATAACGCGCCTGATTGACATGCGCGTTGAGCCGTTCCTGGTGGCTTCCTCGGTTGAAGCCATCATCGCCCAGCGGCTGGTGAGGGTTTTGTGCGATGCCTGCCGGCGCGAGACCGAGATAGAAGAATCATTTTTGAAGGAAATTAATTTCCCCGCCGGGAAATCCGGCACAACCAAGGTCTACGAGTCGGCGGGGTGCGAAAAATGCCGGCGGACCGGGTTCCTCGGCCGCAAGGGCATTTTTGAAGTGCTGGCGGTGACCGACGTGATCCGTCCCCTGGTTATCGGGCGGGAATCGTCCAACGTGATCAAGCAGACGGCTATCAAGCAGGGCATGCGCACGCTCCGTGATGACGGCTGGGTCAAGGTGAAAAACGGCGTCACGACAATTGAAGAAGTTTTACGGGTGACGGAGGAAGATGAATAGAGCCGGAACAAAGACGGTTGATGGTCGACAGTCCACGGTCAACGGTCGACCGTGGACTATGGACAGCGGTCTGTGGTCGGTGAATAATTAAGAGAAGAACATGCCCAACTTTATTTATGTTGCCAGGTCGCGCGCCGGGGAAAGGGTGGAGGGCAGGGTCGAAGCCGTGGACCGCCGGGCCGCCCTGTTGCAGATTGAACGCCAGGGGTGCGTGCCGATCACGGTCGAGGAAAAAGTCGCCGCGGCCGAAAAGCAAAACAAATCGGTTGACTGGCGGAACCTTTTTCACCGGCGGAGCCGCCGGGAGAGAATGGGCACGCGCGAAATGCTCATTCTCACGACGGAATTGAGCGATCTCCTGGCCTCCGGCATGAAACTCGGCAACGCCCTCAACACCCTTGCCCGCCGCCGCACCAGCCAGTCCTACGATACTATCGTCAAGACGATCCGCGATGACATCGTGCGCGGGACGAGCCTCTCGCAATCCATGGCCCAGTTCCCGGAAACTTTTCCCTCGCTTTACACCAGCCTGATCCGCGCGGGCGAAGCCGCCGGCAACCTGGCGGAAATCATGCAGCGGATCGTGCGCCATTACGAGCGCCTCCAGGAGGCCAAGGAGAAGGTCGTGATGGCGCTGGTCTATCCCGGCATCGTGATCACGGTCGGTGTCGGCGTGCTCATTTTCAGCATGGTGTTCGTCATCCCGCGCTTTTCAGTCATTTTCAAGGATTTGGGCAGCACCCTGCCTTTGCCGACCAGGATGCTGATCGGCATCAGCACGCTGATGATTCATTACGGCTGGCTTATCGCGATCCTGATGGTTATCCTCATTGTCTTATTCCGGCGTTACCTGCGCACCGAGGCCGGCCGGACCGCCATGGACGGCTTTAATTTGAAAATGCCGCTCATCAGGGATATTGTCATGGCCGGGGCTTTCAGCCAGTTCGCGCGCACGCTCGGCATGCTGATTGCCAACGGCGTGCCGGTCCTGGACGCCCTGGCGATCGGCGAAAAAACCGTGCAAAACTCGGTCATTGCCGCCGAAATCCGCAACGCCCGGGACAGGGTGACCGACGGCACGAGCATCTCAAAGCCATTGGCGGCCGGCAAGGTCTTCCCGCAGATGCTGACCGACATGCTCGCGATCGGCGAGGAAACAGGCGACATGGCCGGCGCCTTGAATCATATCGCCCGCCGCTATGAAAACAATCTTGACCGGAGCATAAAAATATTCACAACCGTGCTTGAGCCGGTCCTGATCGTGCTCATGGCGGTGGTGGTTGGGTTCGTGGCCATCAGCATTCTGCTGGCGGTCTTTGAGGTGACGAACGGATTGAATGCGTAAGGAAAGGCACCTGCCGTCGCTCAGAAGCTTTGGCGGGCAAGCATAGGCACAGAGGCAGAAGGCACAAAGTGGCAGAGAAAAAAATCTTATCTGTCATTCCCGCGACTTGTGCGCCATAGTCCGCCTTTGCGAGACGACGGCGGAAAGCGGGAATCCAGAGTATAATATCTGGTATTGGAGTCACAAACAGGAGTAATAATTATGAATAAATATTTCTTGCAAAAAGAAGAGCGTTCCGGACAGCGCGCCGGCTTTACCTTGATTGAAGTCCTCCTGGTGGTGGTCATCATCGGCATTCTTGCCGCGGTGGTGTTGCCGCGCATGACCGGCCGTGGCAAGGAAGCCCAGATCGCGGCCACCAAGGCCAGTATTGAAAATGTAAGCCTGGCGCTGGATATGTATGAGGTTGATAACGGCTCTTATCCGGCGAGCCTGCAGGCCCTCATCACGAAGGGCTCGGAACTGAACTGGAAAGGGCCTTATCTGAAAAAGGGCGAAATTCCGACTGATCCGTGGGGTAAGGAATTTGTCTACAGCGCCAAGGATAACGGTTACGAGATAAAATCTTACGGACCCAACGGCGCCGATGGCGGCGGCGACGATATTACCAACTGAAGAAATGCAGCCGTCGTCGCGCCGTAGCGGTGCTTTGCCGTGCCGCGACCCAGGCTCCGCCGGAGGCGGCTACGCCGAGGCGAGAGGCGGAAATGAAGAATGCAGAAAAGATAAGCCGCAGGCGGAATGTGTTGTAGACGGCAAACGTCTTGGGATAAAAGGTAAAGTGAGACAAGCACCGCATAAACCTTCTGCCTTCAGCCTTCTGCCTTCAGCCTTTCCGCATGGCTTCACGATGATCGAGCTGTTGCTGGTCGTCGTCATCATCGGCATCGCCCTCGGGGTTTCCATGCCGTCCATGGTGAGTTCCATCCAGGCCCAGCGCCTCAAATCGGCCGCGCGCACGATGGTGACCGTTGCGCGTTACGCGCGCTCCATGGCCGTTTTGAAACAGACCGACTTGACGCTTTCATTCAATTTCGCGTCCGGCCAGATTGACCTGACTTCCACCAACACCACCTTGCCCCGCTTTACGCGCATGGTGGAGGGCGTAAACATCGCTTCCGTGAAAGTGGCCGGCCATGACGAGATGGACGAAGGCTTTTGCACGGTTAATTTCAAGCGCAACGGGCTATGCCAGCCCTTTACGGTCAAAATTATTGACCGGCGCGGCAATTATGTGGTCGTTAAAGTCGACGCCCTGGCGAGCGTGAAGACGACGGAGTATGGGAATGAGTGAATTAAAATCTTCAAATCGCCGCGCAGCGTGCGGCGCTACAGAAAAAGGTGTAGCGCGCCACGATGTGGCGCGGTCTTTATCCGGCGCCGTCGTTCAAAAAACAGGGCAGAGCGGCATGACCCTGGTTGAAGCCGTGCTGGCCCTGGCCATTTTGAGCATCGGCATTTTTATCCTTGTCGAGACCACGGCCAAATGCCTGGCGATGGTCCGCATGGCGCGCAATTACCAGACGGCGCGCGCCGTCCTGGACCGCGGCGAGAGCGAGCACCCCCTGTGCGGCACCAACGAGCTCGATCAAAACATAGTGGAGGCGGTTGATTACGACGGCTACTCGTTTTCACGCGATCTTCGGCCGGTGGACGGCGAAAAAAAACTTTTTATTGTCACCACGAAGGTGGCCTGGTCGGAAACCGGTCATAAATCAGGCGAGGAACTGGTCAGCTATGTCTATTGCCCGAATGAAGAATGACGATACAGGTTCAAAGTTCAACGTTCAGCGTTCAAAGTTGAATGTTTCCGGATCTTTGAATGCTTTTCGTTTTATATCGGAAAACTCAAGATTCCGGGCAGCCGGATTCACCCTGATCGAACTGATGGTTGCGCTGGCGCTGATGGTAATCGCGCTCGGCATAACATTCAGCACTTTTTACAGCATTTCCAAGGCCTGGCAGCGGGGACAAACCATGGCCGAAAGTCTCAACCGGGGTGAGTTCATCATGGAACAGCTGGCCTGCGGGCTCCGCTCGGCGTTTTTTCCCGTCCGGCAGTCGTCTTCCCAGTCCGCCACCAATTCGCAGGCGGCGAATACCAATGCCGCCGCGACCGGTGCCACCGTGACGGCGTCCTCCTCCAGCGACTACGGGTTTATCCTGGTTAATAACGGCGATGGATCAACGGCGCGGGATTCAATCAGCTGGGTGAAGACCGGTTCCGCCCTGCTCGGCCCCGAAGACGCGCTCTGGCGCGGATTGCATCGCGTCAAGATTTCGGTTGAGGAAGACGAGGACGGCCGGCTGGCGGTGACCTCGCGCGCCTGGCGGCCTTACGGCAACGCCATAGATTTTAATTCCGATGATATACAGCCGTTTTTTATTTCCGAAAAAGTAATGGGGATCAATTTCCGGGTTGCCAAGGAGGCGGATGAGAATGAGGGTTGGAAATGGGAGGACGAATGGGCGTCCGAGAACACCAATCGCCTGCCGCTGGCGGTTGAAATGGTTTTATATCTTGAGCCGATCGAGGCGCGCGAAGATCCGGTTGAAATCAAAAGGGTGGTTGAAATCCCGGTCGCGCCGCTTTCCTGGAGCACGGGCCAGGGCGGGAAATGAAAATGAAGCCACATCGGCCCAATGGGCCAAGTGGTCGCTTATCCCGGGCGCGAAGCGCCTCGGGATGACGCGAAATGCAGGAATGCAGAATGAATAACCATTTAAATCGGAAATCAGGCAAGGGCGGCTCGGTGCTCATCGTGGTGCTCTGGGTCATCAGCCTGCTTTCCATGTTCGTGATGGCGTTTGCGTTTGACATGCATATCGAGGCGCGCATTGTCTCGACCTGGCGGAAAAAAATAAAGGCGGAATACCTGTCCAGGGCGGGCATTGAACTGGCGCGCATGGCGCTCCTGGAAACGGCCGACCCGGAGGTGACCAATCCGGACGTGTCTGGTTATGTCGCCAACGGTTCCGACAGCGAGCGGCGCTCGGCAACGGTTTCGCTGGCGCGGGGCGGTGGGTCGGAAATGACAAGGCAGCTGGGTGAGGGGACGATTACCGTCCGGATCCGCCCGGAAAACGCCCGCATAAACCTGAACAGCATTATCAATAAAGACAACCGCGATGAAACTTTTAAGCTTTGGGAACCGCTTTTTGAAACCGCCGGAGTTCCGTTTGACCAGCGTGACGTGCTGATAGACTGCCTGATTGACTGGGTTGACCAGGACGAATTGACTCATTTGAACGGGGCGGAATCGGAATATTATGAAACATTGGAGGCGCCCTATAAGTCGAAAAACGCCCCGATCGACACCATTGACGAGCTGGCGCTTATCAAGGGATTTAATGATGTTATTACCGGCACCACCCAGACGGTTTATGAGGCCGTGGCCCGGTTCCTCACGACCTATGCCGAGGATCGCACGATTAATATTAACGCCGTTGATCACGATACGCTCATGGCCTTCCTCGGCGTGGACGCCCAGCTGGCCGAAGAAATCATCGCCCAGCGCGCCGGGCCGGATGGCGAACCGGGCACGGAAGACGACACGCCGTTCAAGGACTTGGGCGATCTTTTGGCCCGCGTGCCGGCGCTTAACCAGTCGGTCGGGCCGTATGTGACCTTTACGTCCAAGGGGCGGTTTTATATCCAGTCTTCCGGCAAGGTGGGGGATGTGGAACGGGTGTGCGCCTGCGTTGTTCTGCTGAGCGAAAAAAAATTGACCGTTTTAAGCTGGATTGAAGGGGATTCGGCCTCAATTGACCTGATAACCCGTTGACAGATGGGAATGCAGCATGCAGAATGGCTGAAACCAGGGGGCCGGGAACGCTTGCCTATATGAAAAAAATTGCCGATATCTGGAAATACCTGCGAAAAAAAACCGTCATCACGGCCGAATTGTTCGGACTTCGTCCGGTGGCCGGGCGGAATTCCGTGACCGGTTTGAGGCTTGGCGACGGTTTCGTCGAGTGGACCACTTTGCGCGACGCCAAAGCCGGCATTGAAATACTCTCTTCAAACAATGCCGTGCTTTCCCTTGATGCCGCCAAGCCGCAGGATGCCGGGGAGCGCGAAGAACAGATCAAGCTTCATTGCGCTGAAATAAAGGGCGCGGTGTCCGTCGGAATTGCTCCCGATAAAATGCTGATGCGCGTGGCCGAATTGCCGACGACTGATCCGGCCGAGATGGCCAATATGATTCAGCTCCAGGTGGATGCTTTTTCCCCGTTTCCTGACGACCGGATGTATGTTTCCCATGAAATACTGGCGACCGGGGAAGCCGGAGTCCGCGTCCTGATCGCGGCGGTGCAGAAAGACCTGGTTGAAACGACCGGAAGCGTCCTGAAAAAGGCGGGGTTGGATATCCAGCGGATTGACGCCGAGGCCATGGCCTGGTGGCATCTCCTGGCGGAGAGCGTATTGCCGGCGGATGAAGGCCGTTATTTGTTCCTCGTTCTGGAGCCATGGGGCGGAGTATGGATCGCGGTGCAACGGCGGACGCCGCTGGCTTTCCGGGCGGTGAGCCTGTCTGTGCCGGCGGATTTGCCTTTTGGCGAGTCGGCCTCGGAAATCGCGCGGGATGCCGCGTCATTCCTGCTTTCGATAGATATGGAACACGGCAGCGTGCCGCTTTCAGGCCTGGAAATATATTGCCGGGGGATTGACAGCGGTGTTTTGTCGTCCGCCTTGCGCGAAGAGATCCGGCATGAAGCCGCAATTCATTCCCTGGACTCATTGGCGCCGATCAGCGAGGGATTGGCGCGGCGTTCCATCGGGACCGGCCTTCTGTCTTCGTTGACCCGCGCCCGTAACAGCCGGGCGGTGCTTGACCTGGTTCCGGCGGCCTGGCGCGCCACGGTCATCGCCCGGCGCATGCGCCGGCGGCTGCTGGCGGCATCCATCGGCGTATTGGTTGCCTGGCTGGCGGCCATGGCCGTTTTTCTCGGCGTTTATCAATACCAGTACTTCCGGATGGCAAAGCTGGAAAGAAAAATGACCGCCCTGCACAAGCCGGCCGAGGACGTGCGCATGATGCAAAACCAGGCCAGGTCCTTTGAGCAGTATCTTGACCGGAAAAATTCGGCCCTGGAATGCCTTCGGGAAGTCAGCCAGAATCTGCCGAAAGATGTTTTCCTGACTTCTTTCCAGTTCAAGAAGGGCAAAAGCATCGTAATCCGCGGCGAGGCGCTGGCGGTCAACGCCATTTATGATTACAAACAGGTTCTGGATAAGTCGCAGTTGTTCGGGAAAATTGAGATGGGCCCCGTTCAACCCGGAAAACGCAAGGATGTCAGCGTGAACACCTTCAATATGACGGCCAGGTTCAAGGACGCGGCCGAGGTGAAAAAGTGAAAGTTACATCAAGAGAATTGTTTCTTGGCTGGATGACCGGCCTCGCGATCCTGGTCGCGATTTCCCTGTGGATTTGTTCGCCCAAGGTCAAGGTCTGGAAGGAACTGACCGATAAGAGGGAAACGGTCGCGCGCCGGATTGAGGTGGCGGAGCGGCTTGTCGCCCAGCGTGACCAGTGGAACAAGCGACTGCAGGACGTCGCCCAGAAACTGACAAAATATCCGGCTGACCAGGATGTAACCGCCGATTACCTGAAAATTCTTGAAACGGTCGTCAAGGAAAACGGCGTTATCCTTTCCAAGCGCCAGCCGCAGAAGGAAAAGAAACACAATGAACTTTATGAGCTGGCGATTGATTGCACCTGGGAGTCGGACCTGGGAGCGTTGATCCATTTTCTGCACGCGGTTGAACAGCAGAAAGTGACCATGGATGTGGACGATCTGAGCGTTTCGCTCGTTGCCGGCGGCAAGGGCCGCCTGAAGGGTAATTTCTCGTTGATTTGCCTCTATACCCGGAAAGGCGGCGCGGAGCCGCCGGCCGCCTTCACGGTTCCCGCAAAAGCCCTCCCGCCCGGTCCGAAAAAAAGATAATCAATAATTGCCGATTTATTAAAAATATGCAATAATGCCTTCTTGTAATAGCGAACAGGTTTTTGATGCGTTTGAACGGATGCGGAAAATGAAAAAAATGGCTGGAAATAAAAAACTGCTGTGGCCGGCGCTCCTGGTCCTTCTGGTCCTGGCGCCCTGGGTATCATCCGGCCAGGATGAAGAAGAGGAAGAAGAGCAGGAATTCATCGGCACCAACAAGGTCCAGGCCCTGCCGGCGCTCTTCCCCTTGACGCCGGGGACCGCGCAGAATGACATGCTGGTCGGCCTTAAATATGAAAACATGGACTCGGAAGAGGTGATCAAGCAGTACAGCGACTGGACCGGGCTGGCGCTCATGAAGTCCCCGGATGTCCCCGCCGTTAAAATTACGCTCAAATGCCCGAAACGCCTGCCGAAACGCGAGGCCCTTCTCGCGATAGAAGGCGTGCTTGCGATGAACGGCATCGCCCTCGTGCCGATGGGGGATAAATTCCTGAAGGTCGTAAAAATTGACACGGCCCGCCAGCACGGCATGAAAACCGAATCAGGCGCGTTGGAAAAAGATATTTCCACGACCGACCATCTCGTGAGCCGCATAGTTGAATTAAAGAACCTGGAAATGACGGAAGCCCAGACGGCGATCCAGTCTTTCCTTCATCCCTATGCCAAGATCATTCCGCTCGAAAGGGTCAATTGCCTGCTGATTACCGAGACCGCCAACAATCTCAAAAGGATCATGGAAATCCTGGAAATAATTGATCAGCCGATCGAGAGCAAGGAGACGTTGCGCATCTTCCAGATCAAATTCGCCAAGGCCACGGAAATTCAAAGCAAGATCGAGGCCATTATTGCCGACACCCAGGCCAAGGACACCAAGGCCAGGGTTATCCGCCAGCAGTTGACCGCGGCCCGCATGCCTTTTCAGCCCGGGCAGCCGGGGCAGGCGCTTCCTTCCGTTCCGGGCGGCGCAAGCACTGAAACTTCCGGCGGAGCATTGGACCGCGGTTTGATTCAAAGCAGGGTGAAAATGGTGGCGGATGACCGCATCAACTCGCTCATCATCATCACCCGGACGGAACAATTCGGTTTTCTTGAAAATATCATCAAAACCCTGGATCAGCAGGTTGAGCCGGATGTCAATATCAAGGTTCTTACGCTTGAATATGCCGATGCCAAGGATGTGGTCGCAATTTTGAATAATTTTATCTCGGCTTCATCTTCATCCGGCGGCGGCAAATCCGGACAATCCCAGCCGTTTATGCCAATTGCCGAACAGGCCAAGGACCAGCAGGCCAAGGACCAGCAAAAGGATAAAAAGGACTCCAAATCTTCGGATTCGGGAGAGACCCAGATCAGCGGGAAACTGTCCTCCGATGTGAAGGTGATCTCCGACAGCCGGATTAACGCCCTCCTGATCATGGCCTGCAAGGCGGACATGGAGCTGATTGAGGATGTTATTCTAAAAGTGGACATCGCGCTCTCCCAGGTCCTGATTGAAGTCGTAATTATTGAAGTGGATTTGAGCGAGCAGTTCAAAATGGGGATTGACTGGCTTCAGCGTTCAATGATCGCCTACAATAAGAAGCAGGGTGGCGGCCGGAACGCGTTTCTCGGATTTTCCGGCGCCAGTCGCGCCGGCACCGCCGGCGACATCAAGGACGGCGCAAGCATTAACACTATTGCCGATAACACCACCGGCAAAGGATCCGGCCTGACTTATTATTTCACGTTTTTCGACTACAATATTGACGCGGTTTTGAACATGCTGGCATCATCCGGCGAGGCGAAAATCCTTGCCACGCCTGTCATTTTAACCACGAATAACAAAGAGGCAAAAATCCTCGTCGGCGAAAAACGTCCGATTGTGACGTCCACCAGCATTTCCGGCGGCGGAGTCCAGCAATCCGCTTATCAATACGTTCCGATCGGCATTGACCTGCAGGTTACCCCGCATATCAATAAAAAGGGATTTGTGGTCATGGATGTCAAGCAGAAGGTTGACAACAAAGGAGAAGACGTGACCATTGACGGTAACCCGGTCCCGGTGATTATCACCCGCGATTTTAACGCTTCCATTTCCGTGAATGACGGGCGTACGATCGTGATCGGCGGCATTGTGTCCGAGGACAAGCGGAAATCAAGGGCCAAGATTCCTTTCCTGGGCGATATTCCCCTCCTGGGATACCTCTTCCGCAGTGATACTTATGAGGAAAAACGCGTGGAGCTTATGGTGATGCTCACCCCTTATGTGCTGGATACGCCCGAGGAGGCCTATGGCGAAACCGCCCGTCGGCAGGCCAGTCTCAAGAGTGTTTCCAACCTCTGGACCAGGGGCTGGTCGCCGAGCGACCTCGCCTCGCCGTCGGCGGATGAAATCCGCGCCACCAGGCGGGAGGAAAAGAAAACACGCGAGGTCTTGCCTTCCACTTCGGAGGAAATCAAGCCTCCCGCGCAGAATAAGAACAAAACGCGCAATAACAAAAAAGACGCTGTTCCGGCCGACGCTTCCGCGGCGCCCGCGGATAATCCGCCGAACAAGGATTTTGAGATGCGAATTTCAAACGCCCCCGCTTCCGTCAAGGAATGAATTAAAAATAGGCTGTAGGTGTTTAGCCCGCATATCACACAGGCGAAAACCGCCTGCGAGACATGCGCTTTTGCCGCAATCCTTTGCGACAAAAGTTTTGGCCTCCGCCACTGGCGGATTGCTCAAGATAACCCTTCGACGCGACGAAAGGCAAACCCTGAGCAAACCCCGGTTTTGGGGTGCGTCGAAGCCTTTTAGGCGCATTTCTCGCACAAGGTGTGAGAAATGCGGGTTAGGCTGAAGGAAGAGTAGTGCTGTTTTGAATTGTCGATATTTGTTGAAATCGAAAATTCTATTGGTCTAAACCCATGGGTCAATTTGAACCGCTTATTTTTTTCAATTCATCCCGTAATTTGGCGGCATCCTCATAACGCTCCTCGCTCACCGCCTTGTCAAGTTTCCGCTTCAGCGCCTCAGCCGGTGAAATCCCGGGTTTCGGTTCTTGCTCGTTTTGCGGCGCCGTGTCGTCTTCCTTGATCATTATTCCCGCCGATTCCATGATCTCATCTTCCACGAAGATCGGCGCCGCGAAACGCAGCGCCAGCGCGATCGCGTCGCTCGGACGGGAATCAAGCTCTATTTCCACACCGTTCCATTCAAGGAAAAGCCTGGCGAAAAATGTGTTGTCCTTTAAATCGCAGACTTCAATCCTTTTAATCCGGCATTCAAGGTTGTCCATCAGGTTCTTGAATAGATCATGGGTCAGCGGCCTGGGCGGCTTGACATTTTCCAGCACGAAGGCGATGGCCTGCGCTTCCGGCGCGCCGATAAAAATCGGCAGCGAACGGTTGCCGGTTTCATCCTTGAGGAAAACCACAAACCCCATGTTGGAGAGCGATATTTGACTGACCTTGACCGCGATCATTATTTTCGCCTTTACTCGTAAAATAATTGGATTGAATCACTTTGCCAAGATTATTCTTGAGCCCGTTTAGCCCGCATTTCTCACGCTTTGCGTGAGAAATGCGCCCCTTCCTTCGACATTGCTCAGGACAGGTGGGATTCGAGCCTACTCCGCCGTAGCAAAGCCTCCTGGCTGCGACCTTCCTGCGCCCACCGAAGCGAGGGCTTCGCGAAGGCGGGAGGCCGGGCGCGCCCCAAAATCGGGGCTTGCTCATGGTTAACCTTATGGCGCTCAAGGGCTATCTTGCCTTCGTCCCGAGCTCACTCAGGCCGAGGGGAGCAATCCACCAGTGGCGGAGGCCGAAACTTTTGCCGCAATTAATTGCGGCAAAAGCGCATGTCTCGCAGGCGATTTTCCTGTGATAAATCCGGGTTATCAACCGGCATCATCCCGGCAATCCGTTCTTTCAGGTCCTGCAAGCCGGCATTGTTCAATGCCGAAATGAAAAGCGCCTGCGGGAACTCGCGCGTTAATTCGGCTTGGTCGGCAAGCCGGTCCGCCTTGTTCATCAGCAGGATACGGGGGATTTTGTCCGCCCGCATTTCTTCAAGAGTTTCCTGGACAACTTTCAGGTGCTCGCGGACATAGGGGTGGGAAGCCTCCGCCACGATCAAAAGCAGGTTTGATTCGCTGATTTCTTCAAGCGTTGAGCGGAAGGATGCCACCAGGCCGTGGGGCAGGTGGCGGATGAAACCGACCGTGTCGGTCAGCATGACCTTCAGGTCGGGGGAGAGATAAAGCAGCCTGCTTTTTGTGTCCAGTGTGGCAAACAGGCGGTCGTCCACGTAGGCTTCCGCGGCGGTGAGCGCGTTGAGCAGGGTTGATTTGCCGGCGTTGGTGTATCCCACCAGTGAAACCAGCGGCCACGGGCGCCTTTCCCGGGTCCGCTCGCGCCGCTTCTGCATTTCCTTTAATTTCCCTTTCAAAACGGTAATGCGTCTTACCATCGGCGCGCGGCGCAATTGAAACGGGCTCTCGCCGGGACCGCGCATGCCGATGCCGCCGGTGAACCGGTGTTGTTTCTGGGAGACGGGAATCCGCGAGGCAAGATATTGCAGCTGCGCCAGCTCAACCTGGACATGGGCTTCGGCGGTCCGGGCGCGGCGGGCGAATATCTGCAGGATCAATTCGGTGCGGTCAATTACCTTGAGGCCGATCGCCAGGTCGAGGTTGTTCACCTGGACAGGCGATAGATCATTGTCAAATATTATCAGGTTTGCTCCGCTTTCCCGGCCGGCCAGCTGGATTTCAGCCAGTTTACCCTGCCCGATGAAAAATGCCGCGTCCGGATGGTCCCGGCGCTGGGTAATGCTTCCGAGGACACGGGCGCCGGCCGTGTCAGCCAGGCGTTCCAGCTCGGCAATGGAATCCGCGGCTTCACCGGCATTTTGCCGGCCGATGATTGCCTGCACGAGCAGGGCGCGCTCTTCAGCGTCATTGCTGGTCATTTCTTTCGGCATTGTTTCCTGCTTTGCTTGATGGAATAATGCAGGCGCATGGCCTGCTTGGCCGATCGGAACATTTCCTGCCGGAGTTGTTTCCGGGTTTTAACGTGCGGTTCTTCCTGCCATTTGTCGAACTGCCGGTATAATTCTTCATTCTCAAATCCCGGGCACTTTTTCCCGCTCCATTGAAGTCGCGGCCGGGCAAACGTCCAGCAATGGTCCCCGAGGTTCAGCCGGCAGCGATAACATTTCCGGACAGGCTTCGGTCCCAATTTCATGAGTATGAAGATAGCACCAGGGCGGTCAAAACAAAAGATTATAAGCAGGCTCAGAAGTTGTGAAAAATCAGCAAAGATCGCCGAGCCGGGGCTCGGCTCCTACATGTCTTCAACTATTATTGGTGTTTTTTGTAGGAGCGCTGCCCCTGCCAGCGCGATGATTTCAATTTTTTCACACGTTCTGAGGTTACACATTCAGGGCACTTCCGGCCGGCAGATTGAACAGTAGTGTCCGAGAATCAAGTTTCAGCGCCGTCATTTCCATGTTTCTATCCGAAGGCCCGGGATGCGGGCAAATTCCCTGACATTATCCGTAACAATTGCAAGACCGTGCGCCATGCAGGTTGCAGCAAGCCACGAGTCATGAATTCCGACCATGATCCCCGCTTTTTCCAGATCGCTCCATAATTGTGCGTGGGAACGGGCCGTCGCCAGGTCAATCTCCAGAACAGGGAACGCAATCAAGACCGCTTCAACAAAGGCCAGTCGTTTAGATCTGGTTCCTGGTTCCTTTGCATGATACACACCGTGCAGAAGTTCACTGGCAGAGACAACGGATAAAAACATCTCCTCATCTTCCCGTCCCCGTATAAAGGAGGATACGTCCACTTTCTTTCGTTCGATGGCAATCAACACGTTGCTGTCAATCAGGATTCCCATGGATTCCTCATTCGCTCACCGGCAATGTTCTTACGAGAACAACGCAGATCTTTTGAGAAGCTTGAGAGCTCGCTCTCTGACATTCGGGGAAGCGAAGCAATGATGGCCGAGAGTTCGCCTAGACGCCTGCCTGCAACGACAGGACGCAATTCCGCCATGATCATTCGTCCTTTCCGAAGTATAAACCGTTCATTCCGGTATGCCACGCGATTTACATAATCGGAAAAGTGACGCGCAACATCGGTGACGCTCAACGCTTTTGTATTCATTACACCTCCATTAATTTGATAATCATATAATAAGACTATCGGATTACGCTGTCAAGAATCGTTTTCATGGCACCGCCGGTCATGGAATAAAAAGATTATAAGTCATAGGTCTTGACTGCCGTGGCGGCGCGATTATATTGTAGGTCGTCAGGTTATTTAGGCTGAAGGCTGAAGACTGAAGGAAGAAAATTATAAAGCTTTGAGAGTTAATTCATGCTTGTCAATTCCCATCCTTCAGTCTTATGCTCCTTCAGCCTGTTCGCCTGTTTGGACTGCCGGATGGTGTAATGGTAGCACAACAGACTCTGAATCTGTTTGTCTAGGTTCAAGTCCTAGTCCGGCAACCAATGTTATC
Source organism: uncultured Verrucomicrobiota bacterium (assembly GCA_964475405.1). Lineage (GTDB taxonomy): Bacteria > Verrucomicrobiota > Kiritimatiellia > JAAZAB01 > JAAZAB01 > JAQUQV01. The sequence continues at coordinate 1,453 of CAYYWX010000012.1, read as the reverse complement.
AATGGTTTGCTGATAGCCCCCTCGAAAATACCCCTCTTTACCCCCTCGATATCTACAACTTTTCTACATTTTTTGCTTGCGTTCTACATGGGAATGCCTATGATAGCCTCTGACACGATTAGAACAGGAGCTTTCAGGGGGTATTATGACGAAGCTTTTCAAGATTTCGCGCAGTCCTTACTTCTACATAAGATTGAGAATTAACGGCAAGGATACTTGGATCAGCACCAAGACGGCAAACAGGCAGGAAGCCCTGGACTTCGCCGATAAGAAGCGCCGGCTCGCCAAGGGAAAGATGGGCGTTGATGAACTGCTGAAAGAATTGAATGTGATGATTGCGACCCTGCCGGCGGACCAGCAGAACGAAAAGCGGCAAGAGTCAATGCGCCGCCTGGTCCAGGGACAAGCCGTGTCTCTGCCGATTACCGAAGCATGGAAAGCCTGGCTTGATTCTCCGCTGAAAGGCAATCCGTCAATCCAAACGATTGAAGGCGGCTATAACGCAATCTGGAAAAGATTCAGCGGATGGATAGCCGGGCAGAATGTAAAATTCCTGCACGAGATTACCGCCTTGACCGCGCAAAATTACAGCGCGCATTTATGGAGCTCTAAACTTTCTCCAAGGACATACAACGGGCATATTAAATTTCTCCGCAGTATGTTCAACATCCTAAAGTTAAAGGCCGGCTTAATTCTTAATCCCTGGGATGACATAAAGACAATTGAAAAGGAAACGCAGGGCCGCGAAAGTTTTACCCCGGAAGAATTGGCGGCGATATGTTCAAAGGCTTCCGGCGCTATCAGGTATATGATTGGCCTCGGACTTTATACCGGCATGAGGCTGGGGGACGTGGTTAATCTACGCTGGGCCGATATCGGCCGGGATTCAATCACCATCATACCGGGCAAAACACGCCGGAAAGGCAAAAAGGTTTCAATGCCGATCCATCCTGTTTTGAGCGTTCTATTAAAGGAACTAAAGGGGCAGGGGGTTGTTTCGGAATATCTGTTCCCGGCTGAAAGGATAGAATATTTGCGTGACGCTGGAATAATTACCAGGCGCTTTCAGCAATTCTTGAATGATTGCGGTATTGTTACCACAGAGGCCGGCGGCGAACATCGGCGGCGTGTGATAGTCCGAAAAGGTTTTCACAGCTTGCGCCATTCCTTTGTCAGCCTTTGCGCCGCTAACCGGGTCCCGCAAGTGGCAATCCAGGAGCTTGTCGGCCACGGCAGCCCGGCCATGACGGAACTTTACAGCCACGCCGATTTTCAACAGAAACAGGATGCCATCAGAACTTTGCCCGCGATGGCATTCAGTAAAAATAAAAAGTTACCGAAAGGAGGCGACCGAAAGGAGACAACGCAGGTTTAAACGAAGCGGGACAAGCGGCCGCGCTAACGACCGCCTGCCCCTAGGCAACCAATAACCAATGAAGGAGACCGATCACCA
>CAYYWX010000011.1:0-75443 GCA_964475405.1 uncultured Verrucomicrobiota bacterium | reverse complement strand
ACGCTCCGAATACCGTTCACTTTAGGATGAGAACAGGTGTTCACTTTGGTGAGAATACGCAGTTGATTTCAACCGCAATAAATGCTCTCAGATAATCCTGCATAGTATGGGGTTAGATTAATGATTTCGCGCTCCAATCTCAAATGCAATAATTCATTTAATTATGGAGGTTTGACATTCTTTTTGTCTCCGCTTAATATACTGATAAATTTGGAACAATGTTCATCTGGTTTTCCAGTTTGATTTTGTTCCAATAAATTATGTTGGAAGGGAGAAACATGAAACAAATGAAAATTAGTATTAAAGGGATTCTATTCGGTTGTCTTGTTGACTGGGCATTTAGCCTTGGCCTCGGAATGATCATTGGTATTGTGGCCGCCATTGTTTCAATCGTGCGCAATGGGATGCCGGATAATTCTGCAATGTTTGTTGCAAGCATCATGACTCCCGGTCTTTATGGCTTTGCGTTAGTTACAGGTTTTCTTGGCACAATTCTGGGTGGATTTGTTGCAGGAATAATTGCCAAGCGATATGAATTGCTTAACGCCGGTCTGATGGGCTTGATAAGCCTCTTGACCGCTATTCCTTTCATGGGAAAAAACCCGCTTATTTATAATGTAGCCGGATACGGACTCACGATTCCTTTTGCAATTTTAGGTGGTTACCTGGCTTCAAAGAATAACATGTCCAACCAGAAACTTCAGCCTATTATGAAAACGCCCGTCGAGCCAGGCAAAGCGTAAAACACGACGACTGAACTCTAATATAAATAGGGACGCGTCCCCTATTGTAGAAAGAAGAATATTAAAGTTGAAGAAACCGAACCAGCAAATCCACTGTACGGCGTACCGCCGCCCGTGATTTGCGCCGTTGGGCCGATATAAGAAAATAGACTTGTTTTCAAATAGTTGACGGGTTAAATTCTCATCATGACAACAGTTCAAGAAATAGAAAAAGCCGTTCAACGTTTGCCGGAACGGAAACTCGATTCATTTCGTTCCTGGTTTGAGGCGTTTGATGCCAGTATTTGGGATAAGCAGTTTGAACAAGATGTTCAGAGCGGAAGACTGGATGCATTGGCAGATCAGGCCGTCAAGGATCTGAAGACGAAGAGGTGCACCCGACTGTGAACCACCACGCAAGTCCCCGGTTCTGGAAATGTTACTACAACCTGCCGGCCGACATCCAGCAACTGGCGAATGAAAATTTTGAATTACTGAAAAACAACCCCGGGCATCCATCCTTACACTTCAAGAAAATTGGCCGTTTCCATTCGGTGCGTGTCGGCAGGAAATATAGAGCCATTGGTGTTGAAAGAGACCAATATCTCGTCTGGTTTTGGATAGGCACTCATTCCGCGTACGACAACCTTATCAAATAGAGCGCGAACCATCGGTCCAGCCTACCTCGCTCCGCTCGGCGGCTGAACCGTGTCGTTGGCTGAAAGGATGATGATATGACAAGCACAGTAGGCGCAGTATTTGCCTTCGGCGTGTTCATCGGGATGGTACCATTAGTTGGATGTAAGAAACCCAAGGAGGATGCGGCCAACCAAGCGGCGCATGATACGGCTCGCAAGTTCGCCGATCCTGGCTGCTAACGTCGGGCTCGAAGATGAAACGAAAACCGATAGCGATAGGATGTGCAGTTGTTGCCATCATTGTAATCTGCATTATTGGTTACATTTGGTACGCAATCACCGTTGGTGGTCGTCGACACGGAGAATGGCACATTTGTAGAGACAACTGCTGGTTGTTTGACGACGCCAAGAGGATTTGTGCTGAACAGCGGGGCTTGACGGCAGGCGCGGAGGTGACATGGCAAGATGTGCAACCGTTTTTCACAAATTCCGAATACTGGGGATACGGTCGATATCAAGTTTCCCCATCGGAGATTCCGAAATGTCCTGCAGGAGGAACATACACGCTACGACCTGTCGGCTATTGGTCGATGTGTTCTGTTCCATATCATCAGTGGATCAACTGCATGAGCAAAACAAATGGGTCTGCATGGCGAAACTATGAGGAGCCCAACCACACATCGGACGGTATTCGTCAACCCGCGGACGGGTCGCCGAAACCTTCAAGGTGATCGTTGGGACATGAGAGAATGAGAAGACACTTGCACTTTTATATTGCCATGGTTCTGGCTATGTTTCCGTCGCTGGTTTTGGCCAACGCACTAATCCCAGCGATCAATTCATACCGTAATACTCCCGCATTCTATTTTGTGTTTGCGGTCATCGTTCTAATCGAAACGCTCTGCGTTCGGCTATGGTTGCGACAAATGCATCTAGTGTCAGTCGCCTGGCGTGTCGTCTTGATAAATATTGTATCAAGCTTTGCCGGATACGTACTGATGCGCACGCCACTGCGTCCGGACTTTATGTATGTTTGGCAGCAGGCGATTCCATTCTTTTTCCTCACCTTGTCTGTCGAATTGCCTCTGATTATCCTGTTGTTCAAGCACATTCCTGTTTCCTGGAGAAAGAAAGTCGTCATAGGCACAATCGCGAATGTTCTGAGTTATGCATTTCTGATCATTGCGGAACGACCAGTAGAATCCGTTTGGCTGGATCGACTGCGGGCTGCCGATTACCAAATCTTAAGAGGGTGGACGAACACGCAGATGCTGGCGCACGCAACTGGCCGAATTTACGGAACCGAGTCTGGCCCAAATCGACCTCATCGTTTGAGATTCTTCGAACTCCGTGAAGACAAGTGGCATTCAATGGCAAATTGCCCCCCGATCGATCCCCGATACTGGGATATAGAGGGTGCTATCGTTGCCTTCAAGCATTACAGCGAAACAGGCTACTCCGACAAAAACATTTCAATCCGTCGCCTGCCGGATTTCAGTCTTATTACCGAGATAACCATCACCAACGCAACCTCAGGCCAGTCGAATTGGGACCTGAAGATATCACCGGACAGAATGAAACTTGCCGTCCTTGTCCCCTTGCATGAATTGCGTGCACCGCTAACGGATTCAAGTTATCGATATTTCGGAACGACCTGCGACTTGGTAGTATATGATATTTCCACTGGTGTGATTGTCGGTATCTCTCCGCGCAAAGCGCTTCGGGGCTTGTGTTGGTCGCCAGACTCACGTCGCATTCTATTCAATTCGTTGCGGGACGAGTCGTTGCACAACTTGATGATTTTTGAAAAAGGATGGCAGAAGAAATACCCGGAGGCGGATAAACTATTTTCTGACGCTCCCACGTACGCCTACGACATCGCAGCTCGATCGGTGGAGCTTTTCGGGGAGATGGATTCCGTGCACCTTGCATCAGAAAGCGGACAACTCGTATCCAAAACTGGCACGAACACTATAAGCATCATTAATTATGCATCCGGTCAGACCAACGAAGTGCGGATCGGTCGCCTAGGATATCAAGACATCACGGTGTCGCCTGACGGGACACTTGCTATAGTCCACCTCACATTAAAGAACCCTATGGCGTATTGTGGCTACCCAACCATCGTAGACATGAGAGATCCATCGCGGCGTCATTATATTGAAGGGGGGTTTGACTACCGCCTGGAATGGCCAGCCCAAAAAGAAAGAGTGAATTAGGATTGAATCTAAATTTTCAATAATTAATTTTTTTAATTCATGATCTGAATTTGTTCTAATAAACTATGTTCGGACAAGAAGAGATGAAGAGAACGATAGCCATACTGATCGCCAGCGTCGCCCTTGCTTCGTGCGCGAAGGTGTCAAACGAGATGATCGTCACCAACAACTCGGGGGTCACGGTGCAAGAAGTAGTCGTGACCGTGTGCGGGGAGAGCCATCGCTTCATCGACATTCCAGACGCCCGACTCAAATCGGCACACTTTACTGTCAAGCATGACAGCGGATTTCAGGTGAATGTCCGGCTGACTGACGGTACAGCAATGACAACCAACTTCGGATACGTCACAGGCGGTGGCGGGTCATACGGGAACCATGCCGAGATCGAGATTACGAAAGATCGGCAGATTATTGGAAAGCAGAAATGAGGTCCGGACCACGGCCAGCTGGGTACGTCGCTAACGCGCCACCCCAGAGGCTGAACATTCGACCAAAAGAAATGAATTGAAATCGGCAGGAAATATTAGTAGATTTTAACCATGAACGGTGATTGGAATAACTGTCCGGAAGTGGAAAAGCAACCCGGGAAAGTCAGCGGTGTATGGGTCTTCAAAGGCACTCGCGTACCCGTGCATGCCCTGTTTGATAATCTCGAAGACGGCGCATCCATTGACGACTTTCTTGAGTGGTTCCCTGGCGTTTCAAGGCAGCAGGTGGAGGCAGTCCTTGAGCATGCTTCAGCCGGCCTCCTTCTTGAGTCATTGGTATGAAATCACAACCGATCGAAACCTGAAATACCAACAGAATCTCACCGGACGCAAGGTTCGTATTCTCGTTCTTACGACCACTTCGTGGCCAAGGATCATTAAGAAAGTCACCCAAATTCGTAACGCCTTGGAAAATCTTGACGAGGGCGGTTACGGTGAAGTGGAAATCTGATGGTCGACCGGTGCCGAGTTGCGTCGGCGCGGCGCTCCGCCTGATCCGCTGGCGGATTGAAGCCAAGTAAAGAATCCAATGCAACTTGAAGAACACATCAACCGGGTTATGGAACGGGCGCGGTCATTTTATTCCCGGACCGGTCCGGGGCATTTCCTGGTCAACGCGCGCGTTCCTGCCGACCATCCCTCCGTTCCGCCGCTGAACGGCTTTGAACTTGACCGACAACTGGCCGAATGGCTTGACTGCAAGCTGGCCGCGGCCATGCCGGCATTGCGGGTGAAGGATGGATTGGACGACGACTCCATCCCCTGCGTCTATCCGCACTTCGGGATCGCGGAGCATTCCGCCTGGCTGGGACTGGATGTAAATCTCCAGGAGACAACCAGCCTGCCAATCCCCGGCATCGCGGACTTGGATGACCTTTCGGCAATCACGCTCAACGAGCGGAACAAGTGGTTTGGCTACATGAAGTCTGCCTACGATTATTTGCGGACGAAGAAGGACGGCACATTTGTCCTGGCCGTCCGCGGGACCATGGGGCCGATGGACATGGCCAACGCCGTGCGCGGCGACGAACTTTACACCGATTTCCTCCTGAACCCGGAGCCATGTCATCGCCTGCTGGATTTCATGGTGAAGGCAATCCGCTGGTATTTTCCCCGCCTTTGCTCCTGGGCGGATGAGATTGAGGGCGGGCATGTCTTTGCTTTCGGCGAGAGCTGGATGCCGGCCGGGACGATCGGCCATCTTTCAAATGACGCCGCAATGCTTTGTTCCAGCAAAATATACGAGGAATTCGGCTTTTCTTACGAGCAGCGCCTGGTGAGCGGCTATGGTCATGTTCTGTATCATGTCCATAACGAGAAACTGCATTACGTGCCGCGCCTGGCCGGGCTGTCCGGACTGGCCATGCTGCAGATTTCCGCCGACCCGAAGACCGCGCCGCCCATTTGCGACCTGGCCCGGATCCTTGCCGCAACCGGATCCGCCAACCTGATGCTTGACGCGAGCAGCGATGAAGTACGTGAACATATTGACGAATTGCGCGGCCGCAATGCGTTCCTGCAGGTTAACTGCCGGGACCGGGCCGACGCGGAGGATATTGTCCGGTTTGTGCGGGCCAAATCAAAACCTCTCTGAAATGATATAGTGTCTTGTCCATGAGGAACCATGATAAATTACTTATGGTGAGAAAGTTGACGTTGAAATACGGCATTATGTATAATCTTTTCGGGCACAGCCCTCGGCGAAGCCCGATGTAATCGTGTGGCGAATTCGGTTCCCCGACCAAAGTGTCGGGGTTCGAAAAAACAAGGCAATCCGCCGTTTCGGCGGACAAGGCTTGGGACGAATACGGGTGCGCCGCGCGAAGCGCTATACTTGTGTATGCGCAAACGCGGAAAACACGCAGACGGCCCAAGATCGCCGCAGTCTTTTTCGAACCGAATTCGACACACTACTAAGATAAAAACAGGGATAGCCGACGACATTGGCAAACTAATATGACCAACGAAGATAAAATTTACCGTCGCTTGCAGCAACACCTTGACAAACAGGCCGTCGGCTTTCCGTCCGTCAAGTCGGGCGCGGACCTGCGCCTTCTCAAAATGCTCTTTTCACCGGATGAGGCAAAACTCGCCCTGCATCTCTCGTTCCGTCCAACCCCCCTGGAAAAAATCGTCACAGGCGCCGGAACGGAATTTTCAGCCGCCCAGGCCGGACAACTGCTGGAAAGCATGCTCATGAAAGGCGCGATCGGCTGGAAGGAAAAGGACGGCGTCAGCCGCTGGTATGTCCTGCCACTGGTAGTCGGCATGTACGAAGGCCAGGACGGCAACCCGACCCGCGAATTCATGGCCGAGGCAAACGCCTATATGAAGACCAAGGATTTCGGGAAGGCGTTCCTGTCCGTCAAACCCTCCCAGATGCGGACCATTCCGATCCATAAAAGCATACCCGTTGAACACCACGTTGCCACTTACGATCAAATCCGCGCCATTATTGTTGCCGCGCACGGCCCGTTTGTCGCGCTCAAATGCATTTGCCGTGAAGGGGCGGCCATGCGTAAGAAAAAATGCAAAAAAACTATCCGGCTGGAAACCTGCCTCGCGTTCGGCGACTTGGGCGCCATGGTGCTTCGCCGGAAACACTGCCGAGAGATAAGCCGGGAGGAAGCCCTGGCCCTGCTCCAGCAAAACGAGGATGACGGCCTGGTCCTGCAACCCGCCAACGCGCAAAAGCCGGAGTTCGTCTGCTCCTGCTGCGGTTGCTGTTGCGGGATGCTCTCGTTCCAGAAGTTCCTTCCCCACCCGCTTGATTTCTGGACGAGCAATTATTACGCCGAGATAGATTTTGACAAGTGCCTGCATTGCGGCAAATGCGTTGCTCGCTGCCAGGTCAAGGCGGTCACCCTGGCCGGCCGGGAAGGAAAGAACGAGGAGAAAAAAGCGAAAATCAACTTAAGCCGGTGCATCGGTTGCGGCCTGTGCGTCCCGACCTGCCCGGCGAAGGCGATCAAACTTAAAAAGAAGGACCCGGAAGTTGTTCTTCCGAAAGACGAAGAGGACCTGTATAACCAGGTCATGGCAAATAAAAAGGGCGCCTGGGGACAATTTCGCATGCTGATGAAAATTGCCTTGAAAATGAGGCAGTGAGATACCCTGTGGCAGGCCATATCTGAAAGCCTATGTTCAACACAAGGCGAAAGATCAGCGATGTTAGCAATTTAGATAGGGAATTGGACCGTATTCCTGCGCAGTATTTCAAGAAACTGGCTGGTTCCATGGATATTTGGGAAATCAGGGCGGATGTGGGGCACGAAACATACCGGTTGTTGGGATTTTTTCACGGTCAGGATATGATTGTGTTGACCAATTCATTTCGAAAGAAAAGTCAGCAAACCCCGCAACGTGAAATTGAACTTGCAAAACAAAGAAGATCGGAATATCAGACAAGAAGGTGAAACCATGGATGATCTGGATAAATATATTGAAAAAAGAAAGAAACGTTCTCCGGCGTTTGCCGAGGATTTTGAATCCGGCTATGAACAATTCAAAATTGGTGTTGTTCTGCGCATGGCACGGGAGAAAGCCGGCTTAACCCAGGAGGAAATGGCGGGAAAACTCCGCACAAAGAAATCGGCCATTTCTCGTATTGAAAACCACGCCGAAGACATCAGGCTTTCCACCCTTGAGCGCTTTGCCCAGGCCGTTGGAAAAAAACTAACTCTAAAAATAGCCTAAGTGAACCACCGCGGAAACTTGGAGCCAAAACATCATATAATCGGCAGGCGTTGCCTGCCTTGCCTTATAATATAAACGCTTGACCATAGGCCTAAGTGGCACTATTGTATCACTTATGAAAACAGAACTTGTTACCACGCTGAAACGCCAGGCCACGCGTCTGATATCCCGGCTCCAGGCGGATAAAAACCCAATCCTGATTACCCAGCACGGAAAACCGGCCGCGTATCTGATCGATGTCCAAACCTTTGAAATGCAGCAGGGTCGCATGAAAATCATGGAAGGAATAGCCCGCGGCGAACGGGCGGTTCAGGAAGGCCGAATCATGACCGGCGAGCAGGCGAAAAGAAGGATGAAAAAATGGCTCGCCTGATCTGGACGGAACCGGCCCTGACCGACCTGGAGGTCATCGCCGAATATATCGCCCTTGACAAGCCGGACGCCGCAAAGAGATACGTGCAACGTGTGTTTGCGGCCGTTGACCGGCTGGAGCAATTCCCGAATTCCGGGTCAAGGCCCCCCGAGGCGCCCGATCTGCCCTATCGTCAAGTCGTGGTCCCGCCCTGCCGGATATTTTACAGGACGGAGAAGGAGCATGTCTTCATTCTCTACGTGATGAGATCGGACAAACTGTTCCGGGAAGAGATATTGCAGGAAAGAAAATGTTTGAAGAGCGAAAATCAAATACACGGATGAACCGCCTGGCAAGCTTCGCGTGTGGGCTTTTAACATAGACAGGAGGATAAATGGATTTCCCGATGCAATTCAGCGGCGGCGTTGCTCCCGCCAGGACGACCGGGCCAAGCAGCAAATGGGATATAAGGGAATCGCTCTTGCCTAGGCGGCTGACCATGGTGATGTGGGATCAGTGCTACGCGCTGCGCCACGCGCCGGGCGGTTCTTTCGAGGACTACGACCGGGTCCTGGACGAGGCGGTTGAGCGGGGCTACAACACGCTGCGCCTCGACCCGATGCTTCAATGGGTGGATCTTTCCCGGCCTGAGCGCGAGCTGCATTGGCCGGATCCAAAACAGCCTTTCATGCCGTGGAACTGGAATACGGAAGTCACCGGGTCGGTCGGCTCGTGGATTATAGACTTCATGGAAAAACTCCTTGCGCGGAATCTCAATTATACGCTCAGCGCGTGGTGGTTTTGCCGCGAGAATCAAGGCCCCGCCCCGCTGCGCGTGCCGAGGTCGCATCTCGAGGCTGCCGGGATGTGGATCAAGACCCTGGAACAGTATAAGCGCAGGTTCGGCTTCAAGGGACTTGTCTACGTGGATATTGCCAATGAGGTGCCCTATTTTCTGCCGGGATTCATGGACTCCGTCAACAAGGCAACCGGCGACGGCTGGGGAGTGCCAAGGTTCTCGGACAAGCAGGTGGAGTTTCTATCCAAGGACCTGAACGGGGCCATGGCTTTGCTGGCGGAAGCATTCCCGGAACTGCGTTTCACGGCGTCCATCCATGGCGACCTGCGGTGGCTGCAGGTGCCGCTTGAATTTGACTGCCTGGACGTCCATTTTTACGCGGATGCCGATTCGCGCTGGACCACGCGCACGCAATTCGGAAAATACATGCCCGTTCTTTATACCGACGATTCCTGGCACAAGGAATTCAGCGACCGGTGCGTCATGACCCACCGCGCCATCGCCCCCATGTTGCGCGCGCGCCAGCGGCAGAAGCTCTCGGCGTTTGCCGCCTGGGCGGTGGAACGGGGCATGCCATTGACGACAACCGAGTCCTGGGCCTCGTGGTTCTATTTTGATTCCCCAAACCTGGACTGGGGCTGGTTATTGGATTGGGCTGCGTGGTCGGTTGAGGACGCCTTGGAATTTTCGATGTGGGGCTGGACTCCCCATAATTATTGCCAGCCGCACTTTGTAAATTGGCGGGATGCAAACTGGCACCGAAAACTGACGGATCGTTTTTTGAAGGGATAGACAAGGAATCAGGGCTATAACTGTAATATATTATATTGCAGTATTTTGCATTAAGTCTGCCCAGGCAGGTATGCTATAGAAATAAATTTAAATTATTCAATATCAATAACTTGCAGATATAATCATAAAAAGTGGCGGTCGATGCGTATTGACAAGATTAAAGAATCGTATTGACAATATTCCTGTATATTGACAAGTTATTCTCGCGGTATTGACAGTTTTACAATTTCAGGATGACTAAAATGACTATACATACTAAACACGGAGAAGAAATAATGGCTTTCCTGCTTGAGCAGGCGCCGCGTCACTCCAAAGACCTTGCCCGTGTGGCCTGCGTGAAATTTGGAATCACTCGCCAGGCGGTCAGTCGCTACCTTGACGAACTGGAGGTCGCCGGCGCGCTTGTCGCTACCGGGAAAACAAGCCGGCGACAATATACTCTCAGAATTTTACGCGATGAAATATTCAAATTAGATCTTCACGGACTCAAAGAAGACGTCGTATGGCGCGAGCGTATCGCGCCCCTTCTTGGCGATCTGCCGGCGAAAACATTGTCCGTATGGCAATACTGCGTCAGCGAAATGGTCAATAATGCAATAGATCACTCGGGCGGTTCAGAAATCGTCATTCGCCTGGAGAAGACGGCGGTCAGCGCCGAGATTATTGTTCGCGATAACGGGGTGGGTATATTTCGGAAGATCAAGGAGGAATGCCACCTTGAGGACGAGAGACACGCCGTTCTTGAACTAGCGAAAGGCAAACTCACGACAGATCCCCGGAGACATACCGGCGAAGGCATCTTCTTCACTTCCAGAATGCTAGATGATTTTATGATCTTGTCCGGCGACGTATTCTTTACGCACAAGCAAGGTGAAAACGAGGATTGGATATTGGAACGTGACAAGCCGGACTCCGGAACCGCCGTCTTTATGGTTCTTTTAAACAATACGACAATAACCACCAAAGAAGTCTTTGACCGCTTTGCATCGGATGAACATGACTATGGGTTTACCAAGACCGTTGTTCCAGTTCGCCTGGCGCAGCATGGAACAGAACAACTAATTTCCCGCTCCCAGGCCAAGCGGCTGTTGGCGAGAATTGACAGCTTTAGCATGGTCATTTTCGATTTTGCCGACGTTGATACGATCGGACAATCATTCGCCGATGAGATATTCCGTGTGTTTGAACGCGCCCATCCGAATATAAAGCTCGTTGCCATCCACGCCACGCCGCCGGTTGAACAGATGATTAATAGAGCACGCTCGGTCCCGCAGGCGGATGAGATTCAGATACCAAACAATACCCATGCCCTTCCCGGTGACCCTCAGAATTCACCGTCCGGCCAGGGATAATTTCCAATTCAATGAAAGAAAAAGAGAAGAACATGACAAAAATTCCCCAGTACGATTTCCATATTCACACAAAATACCTCAAATGCGCGAACGACACCATGGATGTGCCCGCGATCGCGCGGAAATGCGAGCGGATCGGCGTGAAGTCATTGGGAATTACGGATCACCTGAACTCCCTTGACAAGCTGCCCCTGCATCTTTCCATCAGGAAAGATATTGAATCGCTGGAAACGGACCTCAAAATATATTTCGGTGTGGAGTTGAACTTCACCGCCGTGGACGGGAGCTTCGCCTTCAGCCCGGAGGTCAAGGAAAAATACGGCTTTCAATTTGCGATCGGCGGCATACACGAGTCGTACCTGGCCGCTTATGACCTGAAAAAAATGGTGGATATCCAGCACCGCCATCACCTCAAGACCTGCGCCGACCCGCTGGTTGACGTGCTTGTGCACCCCTATTGGTTTAACAAGCGCGAGTTTAACGAGAGGCGCTGGCCCTGGTTTGACTCCATGCGGGCGGTGCCGGAAAGTTATGCCCGCGAACTCGGACAGGCGGCGCGGGAGACGGACACGGCCATTGAGATCAATTCGCAGGCCAACCTCACCAATCCGAGCTACAGCGACCGCTATGTCAAGGAGTACGTTGCCTTCCTTGCCGTTATCGCCGAAACAGGTGTCCGCTTTTCTCTGGGCTCCGACGCCCATGATATCAGCAAGCTCAGCACGATCCAGTCCTCCTGGCAGGTTGCCGGGCAACTGAACCTGACTGCCGACCGCATCTGGCATCCGCCCTGCCAGCCCATGATCGGCGGCCCTGGATCGGAAACATAAGTTACCGCCCCGATAGAACGCAGACAAACTATATGAAAGAGTGAGAGAATGAATGATCGGCACCAGACGCGAGACGGGAGAATTGCAGGTATTCTTTTTGTCATCGTTGTGGCTTTCGCCTCGATAAATAATTATTCGATGAGATGGACAGACTTGGCAGCTACTTGTGTTGCCATCGTTTTAATTGCTTTGGCTATCGGATTCAGCGTGTCCAGCATCCGCCACTCTTCAGGTATAGATCGGATCTTTGGGTTCATTGTCCTTGGCTTATTTCTTCTATCCATTTGTTTTGGTTATTTTCTGTCATGTTTATCCAAGCCAGACAGCCGTCCTATTACGGGATGCCTTAAGAATATCAGACAAATTGGGATTGCATGCTGCAGGTACTCTTTAGATCACGATAATACCTTTCCGACCTCTTTCACTCAGATCACCAACCTAATTTCCAATCCAAATACCTTTGTCTGTTCAATTTCCGGGCACAAACCAGGTCATCTTGCCCTTGTGGATCAGTGGACTGACTACGTTCTTGTCACCAATCTCTCTGCCAATTCATCAAACGATTTGATTTTGGCCTACTGCAAGCCGGAGAATCACAAGGGAAAAGGATGCAATATGGTCCGTGTGAGCGGGTCAGCTATGTGGTCAGATTCGGAATGGTTCAGCAACTTGACATGCAATGTGAAAGCGCATTCAAGAACAAACAAAAGGCAGTCCCAACAAATAAATGCGCCATATTCTTTACCTACTGACGGTTCGAAATGATGATTATAATTGCTAATCCCATCCCATACCATAAACGCCGTTGACAGGGGATCTTTTATCCGGCAAAGTAAAAAACACTTTTAACAATCGATGAAAGGAAACCAAAACAATGAAACCAACGCTGGTTGTGATGGCTGCCGGAGTGGGCAGCCGGTATGGCGGTTTGAAACAGATTGACCCGGTCGGACCGAACAACGAAATAATCCTGGATTACTCGGTCTATGACGCCATCCGGGCCGGGTTCGGCAAGGTGGTCTTTATCATCCGCCGCGATATTGAAAAGGATTTCAAGGCCGTCATCGGCTCGCACTTCGCCGGTCGGGTCAACGTGGAATATGTTTTCCAGGAACTGACCGATCTGCCGACCGGGTTCAGCGTCCCGGAAGGACGCACTAAGCCGTGGGGAACCGGCCAGGCCGTCCTTTCCTGCCGGAACATCGTCAAGGAACCGTTCGGAGTGATCAATGCCGACGATTTATACGGCGCCGAATCTTATAAAATTCTCGCCGATTACCTGGGCAAGCTTGACCCGGCCAGCAACGCCTACGCCATGGTCGGATTCCGGATCGCCAATACGCTCTCCGACCACGGGCACGTGACGCGCGGCCTCTGCGAGGTGGACGCCAACCGCATGCTGGTCAGCGTGGTGGAAAGGTTCAAGATCGAAAAGACGCCGACCGGCGCGCGCTACCTGGATGAAAAGGAGCAATGGGTCGGGCTGAAAGGCGATGAAATCGCCTCCATGAACATGTGGGGCTTTACGCCGACCATGTTCAAATACCTTGAGCAGAAATTCCCGCCTTTCCTGAAACAGGCCGGCGGCAACCTCAAGGCCGAATTCCTGATGCCTTCCGTCGCGGATGAACTGATCAAGGCGGGCAAGATCACGATGAAGATCCTGAATACCCCGGCGCAGTGGCTCGGGGTGACCTACAAGGAAGACAAGCCGAGCGTCCAGAAGAGCATCCAGGAGCTTATTGCGCGGAAGGTTTATCCCACGCCGCTCTGGAAATAGGAAAATTCAGAAGGCGGATAACTGCTCTGAAACATTTGATAGCATCAACGGCCGCACAGCCTGTGCGGCCCTACCTTTTAACCCCCATTTCTCACGCTTAGTGCCCATCGGCGTAAATACACTAACGAATAATGTTACCCACCCCGGCCTTCCGCCACCCCTCCGTAGGAGGGGATTAAACATTAAGTTCCCCTCCTTGGAGGGGTTAGGGGTGGGTTCAGGAATATGTTAGTGAATTTATGAACCAGAGGACTTAGCGTGAGAAATGCGGGCTAAGCGTGGTAAACAGCATTGTTTGCCGCTCCAATGGCGTGGTCCCGCTGTCTTTCTCACGACTTCATTTTCAGGCAATCCCGCGCTCGGTTTCGCCCTGGCGGCGCAGTTCGCGCTTGAGGATTTTGCCGGAGGCGTTCTTCGGCAGTTCGCGCATGAAGATGAATTTCCTGGGGATTTCGTGCCGGCCGATATTGTCGCGGCAGAACGCGCGGATGGAGTCGGCATCGACCCCGGAGCCTTCCGTTATTGACAGGTAGGCGACCGGGATCTCCCCGTGTGTCTTGTTCGCCTCGCCGATCACCGCGCATTCGCGCACGCCCGGGACGCGGATGATCACTTCCTCGATCATCCGCGGGTAAATGTTCATGCCGTTGACGATGATGATGTCCTTCCGGCGGTCGAGGATGCTGAAATAGCCCTCGTCGTCCTCGGTCCCCAGGTCGCCGGTGCGGAACCATTCTCCGAAAAATGATTCCTTGGTGTCGTCCGGCAGGCGCCAGTAGCCCTTCATGACGTTCGTTCCCCGCACGCAAAGTTCGCCGATTGTCCCGTGTGCCAGTTCTTTGCCTGCTTCATCCATGATTTTCATTTCCACGCCCGGCACCGGACGCCCGACCGTGCCGTATTTGCGTTTTCCCCCGATCGGGTTAACGCAGGTGACCGGCGAGCATTCCGTCGGCCCGTCGCCCTCGTAAATCAGTTTCCCGAACCGTTTTTCAAACTGCTCCATCACCGCCACCGGCAGGGCCGCCCCGCCCGACACGCAGAATTTCAGCGGCTTGAATTTGGCGGTGAACTGTTCCGGCAGGCGCAAGAGCGCCACGTACATGCTCGGCACCCCGAGGAAAACGGTGGCCTGCGTCCGCTCGATCGTCTCGGCCACCAATTCCGGGTCAAAGCGCGCGAGGGGGACGATGCTTGCCCCGTAAAGGATCGGGGAGAGCATCCCGGCCGTCGCCGCGAAGGCGTGGAACATCGGCAGGACAACCACCATCCGCTCGCTGCCCGGCTCCAGCTGCAGGGCGTCCTTGACGCTGCGCGTGTTCGCGCTCAGGTTGCGGTGGGTCAGCATGGCGCCTTTCGGCCGGCCGGTCGTGCCCGAGGTGTAAAGGATGGCGACCAGGTCCTCGGCCGGGTTGATCTTGATTTCCGGCGGCTTCTTTTCACGCGCAATAATTTCTGACCAGGAAAGCTCATCCGGCGCGGGTTTGTTTTGCCCGATGAAAATCGCGGTTTTCAGGCTGGGCGTCAGCGGCTTGATGATGGCCGCGCTGGCCGCGAAAACCTCGTGGTAAACAAGGGCCGAGATTTCGGCGTCCCGGAAAATAAAGGCGATTTCCTTCGGGTTCAAAAGCAGGTTGGCGGGCACGACGGCCGCGCCGCTCTTGATTATGCCGAGATAGGCGATGACAAAAGCATCCGAGTTGGGGCAGTAGAGCCCGACCCGGTCGCCTTTTTTTATTCCCCTTTCCGCGAGGTTCCCGGCCAGGCGGTCGCTGAACAGATTGAGGGCGGCGTAGTCCAGCGTGCAGTCGGCGCAAATAATCGCCGGGCCGGAAGGATTTTTTGCGGCCGTGGCGCGGAATATATCCACCAATGATTCAGGATTCATGATGTCCGCTGGAACCTTTTTATTTAAACGCTTTTTTGATTTCAGCCAGGCCGGCGCCGAGAACCGAGCGGGCGATCCCGTCCAGTTCTTTTTCCGGCCCCTGCAGGTGGAAAGTGCGGTGGATGTGTTCCATGGTTTTGCCCGGCTTCAGGGCGGCGGCCGGCGAGGATGTTTCCAGCTCGTAAAAAGGCCCGAGCGGTTTTCCGCCAGGCTTGGGGGCGCCGTCGTTATACGAATTGACAACATCGCCGCGGAAGGGCTCCTTTTGAACTTCCCACATTGAGTTGACATAATCAACAACGCCTTCGGGCTTGGTGTATTGGACGATTGTCAGGGCCTTGTTGGCCGCGTCATAACTGCCAAGGACCGGTTTTGCGCGTTGGGGCGAGAGCCCGATCTTTGAGCGGTATTGTCCGTCGCCTTTGAAAAAGAGAACCTTCTCCCCGACCGCCAGGCGGTCGCTTGGCACTTTGCCGAAATAGGCGTCATTGACGAGCGGCCCGAGTTGCCGCTCCGGTCCGGATTTATAGGGCAGCACGACCGTTGTTGCCGGCGAGGGATTGAACATGCCCAGGATCCAGATGGAAAGCAGGCCGGTGGATTTGTCCCATCCGCTCTTGCCCGTGTTCGTGATCCGGTTGCTTGACTGGCAGACAACCAGGTTTATCTTTGCGGACAGATCGGTCTTTAACAGCTTGGCCGCGTCCTTGGCTTCCAGGACCGCAACCTCGCGGTCCACGCGCAGTTCAAACATTCTTCCGGAATAATTTTCCAGCCGGATGTCTTTCTTCATCCGCAGGCGGTCGTCGGTCTTGCTTGAAAATTCAAAGGGCTCGGTGTCGATCGCCGCGGGCGTGAACCAGTGCTCAAGGTCAAACGGGTCGCCTTTCTTGAAAAATACCGAGTATTGACCGCCTTCCGGACCGAGCCAGAAACGGTCCTCGCCGCCGTAGGGATTGATACGCTGCACCGGTTTCCCCGACGCAATCAGGGCGCGGTTGATCCAGCCGAAACTCAGGCCCTTGTCGCCCGCGGCGGTGCTGGTCAGGACGCGGCCCTGCAGTTCGGGCGAAACGGCGACCTGCGCCCGGCCGTCGCCGGCCGTCAATATGACGGCGTCGGTGTGCTGTTTGAGAAAAGCCATGTCATCGCCGAATTGCTTGCCTTGTGTTTTCATGGTTGTTGCGGTGCGCCTCCGTTCAATGATTTTTATGATGTATTGTTATCCGTTTCCCCGGCCGATGTCAATTAACGAAGATGAAATCAAGGCTTGCGGAAGTCAAACGCGATCACGATCGCGTCCATGACCACCATGGTCGTGTGCAGGTAAAGTCCCTGGTCAACATAGTCGCCCATCATCGGCCGGTGCTGTTCATATTGGCCCCACGTGCCGCTGGCATTCTGCGATTCCAGCATGAATTTCAGGCCATCGCGGTAAGCCGGCAGGTCGGTGGCCTTGAGATAGGCCGCGCACAGGATAAATTCGGCCAGCAAGTCGGCGTCCTTGTTCTGGATATACCACGGGATCATCTTTGCCAGGATGGCGCGCAGATAATCCATGTCGGCGGTTTTGAAGAAATCAACGTTGAGGTCCTCGCCGAATTTATACGGCACGAACACCTCGTGGGTCAGGTTGTAGGCCTCCATCGTGTTCTGCTTGAACCAGTCCGCCTCCTTGCGGGACGCGATCAGGCCGGTTTGAAATGCGCTTTCCAGCGGGAAAGGCTCCTTTAGTCCGAAATGTTGATAATACCAGTGGAACGCCATGCGCTGGTCGACGCCGCGCGATTTCATCTGTTCGTTCAGGCGGGGATAAACTTTTTCAATTTGCGAGCGGTAAAATTTTGTGTCCAGGCCCATGCGCTCCATTAGGTAAGCCACGCGCAGGTAGGAGGTGGCGTTCTGCTTGAATTCAAGGTCGCTGATCGTGAGCATGTCGTGGTAATTAGTCCGGCCGGTCACCTCGCAAAGGGACTTGACCCGGGTCATGATGGCCTGTTTGTCATCCGGTTTGGCTACGCTGTAAAGCCGCGCGTATGAATCCAGGATTTCCGCCAGCTTTTTTTTCCCTTTTATCCCGTGCGCCTGCAATTCAACCGGGTCAACCGCCAGCCGGTCAAGCCATTGCCGCGCGCGCGCGATTGATTTTTCATACACCCCGCGGTTTTCGTCCAGGAACCAGCGTGTTTGCTGGAACCCGTCCGGACCGGCCGCGGACGGCGTGTTTTGCGAAAGGACCGGGCGGGTAAACAAAGCCAACGCGGCCAGGAGAAAAATGAGGGTGAATGGCCTGCTATTCATTTTGCCATCCGGGGGTCAATAATGATGCCCTGGCGTTGAAGGACGGCTTGGAGATTTTTCCGGTCAAGCCGGGCGATAGCACCGCCGGTTTTACGCGCCGCGAGGGCCGCTGCTGTCCCGGCAATTTCCCCCGTGACGGCGCAGGTCGGGATCGCCCGCACGATATCCCACGCGCCCCGTCTGGCGGAAATGCAACGCCCGGCCGCAACCAGGTTGCCGGTTTCGGTCGCCAGCAGCGAACGCAGCGGCAGGTAATAAACCGGACCGCTTTTCCGCCAGTCGCCGGTCATGCCGACCGTGTCGCTGAAATATTTTCTCTCGTCGGATTCCATCAGCTCCAGCGCGCCTCTCAGTCGCCGCGTCATCCTGAAATCGGGGATTAGGGGGAGGACGAGGGGGCAGACGGCGTCCGGCCCTAATTTACTGCGGAGCGCGCGGCACGTCTCGCGGATCCACTGACGCGTGGCGGTGATTTGGGCGGTGACATCCCCGGCGAGATGCCCGGCAAATCCGCGCCGGCCGCCGGGAACGCCCAGGCCGGATTCGTCATATTTTTCGGAAAGGGGATTGATGAGCACTTTGCGTCCGTCATAATAATAAAACCAGCCCGATTTGACGTTGGTGCGGAGGGCGACGGTTTGTTCCCGGGCGGCGGCGCAGACATCGGCGTCGCCGGAGGCGTCCACGACGGCTTTGCATTCAATCGCGCCGCGGCCACTTTTATTTTCAACGATCAGCGCCCTGACAAGGCGGCCGGCCTTGTGCACGGCGCAGAAACGGGTGTCATAACGGAGGTTGATTTTGTTTTCCAGGACAAGGTGTTCCAGTTCCAGCATAAAATATGCCGGGTTGAATGAGACCTGGTAACGGTTTTCCAGGCGCGCTTTCCTGTTCCCGTTCTTTTTCCAGCAGGCCGGCAGGACGCGCGGGTTGTCACCGATTGATAATTTGAGGAGTTCCTCGCTGATGCCGCCGATTACCTGGTTTCCCCGGCCGTCGCAGAGCGGCAAGTAAAGGGTAACATTACCGAGCGTGGCGAGACCGCCCAATGCGAATTCTTTTTCAACCAGGCATCCCCTGGCGCCCTGGCGGGCCGCCGCGAGCGCGGCGGCCACGCCGGCAATGCCGCCGCCCACCACGGCCACGTCGCAGGAATCCACAATGGGAGTGCTTCGCTTTGGTTCAGGAATGGAATGTTTCATATGATTAAATGTATAAGAATTTCAAAAAAGGTAGGGCCGCACAGCCTGTGCGGCCGAAAATAAAACGGCTGGACAAGGCTGTCCAGCCCTACCATATGCAGCAATATTTACACCTCCAATTCCCTGGCCGAGACTGGGCTAATTTATCGGGTGGTCATGATTTACTGCGGGATAAACAACTTTTGCCCCTTGCGCAATGCGTCCGGCTTTTTGAGGTCGTTGGCTTCAATGATCGCCGAGGGCTTTACCTTATAGGCGGCGGCAATGGCGGAAAGCGTCTCGCCGTCCTTGACGATATGCTCATAACCGGTTGTTGACGCGGACGAGGGGGAAGCGGCCGGGGTGGATTTCGTCGCTTTCGGGGCGGAGGAGCCCATCATTTTGGCGACATTGCCGGAAAGCTGGTCAACAATCGCCTGGCGGTCGGTGGCCCGGGCGGCGTCCAGCGCCGCGACCCGGCGATCAAGGTCGTCCAACTTGGCCCGGGTGTTTTCATCCTGTCCCTTGGAACGCAGTTGCTGGATTTCATCCATTATGCGTTTTTGTTCGATTTCCATCGTTTCCAGCCGGCTCTTGCACCGGTTCACGTCCTCGCGCAAGACGAGGAGGTTTTCATTTTCACCAACGGCCGAGCGGGAATCGTCATAAGTGGCGCATCCCGGCAGCATGCCGGCCGCCACGCAGGCGCCGATTGCCAGGAACAGCCTCGCAAAATCAGGAGTCTTTTTCATTACCTTCAATTGAAATCAATCCGGGCGCAAGGTCAAGCAGTAAATTTGCCCTTTCCGGCGTCATTACATATGTTCAAAATTTTAAAAATATCCAGGACCGAATGGAGCAGACCCACAGCATTGCAAAACCTGCCGGCAATCATTTGCCCGGCGCGGGTTCAAGAACGGCGCGGATGCGGCGGACGCCGGCGCTGGAGGCCTCTTCCTTGACGATTTTCAATTTTCCAAGCTCGCCCGTGCTTTGGACGTGCGGGCCGCCGCAGGCTTCCTTGGAAAAATCGCCGATTGAATAAACCTTGACCTGCTCGCCGTATTTGGCCGTGAAGAGCGCGGTGGCATGGGCTTTCTGGGCCTCCTCAAGAGTCATGATTTCCATCTTGACCGGCAGGTTCTTGCCGATTACTTCATTGACCATCACTTCCGTTTTCACGATTTCCTCGGGCGTCATTTTCGCGTGGTGCGCGAAGTCAAAGCGGAGCCGCTCGGCGGTGATGTTGGACCCTTTCTGCCGGACGTGATCACCGAGCACGATCTGCAGGGCGCGGTGCAAGAGATGCGTGGCGGTGTGCAGCCTGGTCGTGGCCTCGGAGTTGTCTGCCAGCCCGCCCTTGAAAGCCTTGTCGGCGCCCTGCCTTGATATATCCTGGTGCTTGGCGAAGGCCTTTTCAAATTCCGCCCGGTCGGTTTTCAGTCCCTGTTCCCTGCAGATTTCCTCGGTGAATTCCACGGGGAACCCGTAGGTGTCATAAAGCTTGAAGGCGACCCTTCCGGGCAGCAGGGGCTGGTTGTGTTCCTTCAGCTTGGAAATGGTCTTTTCAAGTTCCTGGATTCCCTGGTCAAGCGTCTTCTCGAATTTTTCCTCCTCGGCGCTCAATTCGCGGATAATCCGCTCGCGGTTGCGCGTCAATTCCGGATATTGCGTCCCGTAGGAGCCGATGATGCTTTCGGCGATGTTACCCGCAAAGCCGGGCTTGAGGCCGAGGCGCTTGGCGTGGCGCACCGCCCGCCGGATAAGCCGGCGCAGGACGTAACCCTGGCCGAGATTGCCGGGTGAAATGCCGTGCTCGTCGCCGATGATGAACACGGCGCTGCGCAGATGATCGGCGATGACCCGGAAGGCTTTCCCGATATCGTCGGTTTCATTTGGAAAATGTCCGCAAGCGGAAGCGATTGCGTCAAAAGTGGGAACAAACAGCTCGGTTTCGTAGACTGAATTTTTGCCCTGCAGCATCGCGATCGTGCGCTCAACCCCCATCCCGGTGTCGGCGTTGAGCTGTTTTAACGGCTTGAAACTGCCGTCGGCCTGCTTGTCATACTGCATGAAGACGTCGTTCCAGATTTCAAAGTATTTGCCGCAGCCGCAGCCCGGCCGGCAATCGGGGCCGCAGGGCGGCCGGCCGACGTCCACGAACATTTCCGTGTCGGGACCGCACGGACCGGTCTTGCCGGCCGGGCCCCACCAGTTGTCCTCAATCGGCAGGAAAAAGATGTGCTGTTCGGAAATGCCCAGTTTCTTCCAGATTTCGGCCGACTCGTTGTCGCGCGCGACCAGTTCATTCCCGGCAAAAACCGTGACAAAAATCCGGTCCGGGCGGAAGCCCAGGCCGTGAGGCGCGGTCAGGAATTCAAAGGACCAGGCGATGGCCTCCTCCTTGAAATAGTCACCGAGCGACCAGTTGCCCAGCATTTCAAAAAAAGTCAGGTGGGAAGAATCGCCGACCGCGTCAATATCCCCGGTGCGGATGCACTTTTGAACGTTGCAAATCCGTTTGCCGGAGGGGTGCGGCTCGCCGAGGAGATAAGGCACGAGCGGGTGCATGCCGGCCGTGGTGAAAAGGACCGTCGGGTCATTTTGCGGGATGAGCGAACTGCCGGAAATCAGGACATGGCCCTTGCCCTTGAAAAAATCAAGGTAGAGATTCTTCAGCTCGATGGCGGTTAGGGAGCGCATGGAATCAGGCCGGAAGGGCTTTCAATTTTTCCCGGACCAGGTCAGTCAGCTTTTGCTCAATCTCCGGCTTGGTCTTGACCAGTTCCACGACGGCCTCGCGTCCCTGGCCGAGCTGCTCGCCCGCGAGCGAAAGCCACGAGCCGCGTTTTTCAAGGACATTGGTCTGGATGGCGGCGTCCACCACCGACCCGGCCCACGAAATCCCCTCGGCGTAGAGAATGTCGAATTCGGCTTCCATGAACGGCGGCGCCATTTTGTTTTTGACCACCTTGACCTTGGTGCGGTTGCCGTAAATTTTGCCGGTCGCGTCCTTGAGCAACCCGATTTTGCGGATATCCAGGCGGACGGAGGCGTAAAATTTAAGCGCCTTGCCGCCGGGAGTTGTCTCGGGGTTGCCGAACATCACGCCGATTTTTTCGCGCAACTGGTTGGTGAAAATGCAGCAGGTTTTCGAGGTGGAGATGACCGCGGTCAGCTTGCGCAGGGCCTGCGACATGAGCCGGGCCTGCAGGCCCATTTGCGGGTCGCCCATCTCGCCTTCAATCTCGGCGCGGGGCGTAAGCGCGGCGACGGAATCAATCACGACGACATCCAGGGCGTTGCTGCGGATGAGCGTCTCGGCGATTGTCAGGGCCTCTTCCCCGGAGGAGGGCTGCGAAACCAGGAGGTCGTCGATGTTGACGCCGATTTTTTTCGCGTAGCGCGGGTCCATGGCGTGCTCGGCGTCAATAAAGGCGGCCACGCCGCCGGCTTTCTGGGCATTGGCGATGACGTGCAGGGTAAGGGTGGTCTTGCCGGATGATTCCGGGCCGAATATTTCCGTCACCCGCCCGCGCGGAAGCCCGCCGACGCCCAGGGCGAGGTCGAGCGAAAAGGAGCCGGTGGAAATGCACGGCACGGCGATCTTGGTGGAAGCGTCGCCGAGGCGCATGATGGCGCCGTCGCCGAACTGCTTCTGGATTTCGGCCAGCACGCCGTCAAGCACGGCGGATGATTTTTTATTGTCGCGGGGTTCTTCTGTCTTAGCTTTTTTTTCAGCCATGGGTTCGGTTCCTTGTTTGTGATTGCCTTGAAGGACGCTGCGCGCCTTCCCTGTCTATTCTACGATGGTCACCGCCGTCCCGATCGGGACGACCGCGAACAATTCCTCCACGCTCGCGTTATGCATCCGGACGCATCCGGCGCTGGACTGTTTGCCGATGCTCTCCGGCTCCCACGTCCCGTGGATGCCGTAGCCGCGCACTTTCGGGGTCGTGCCGGTCGCGGAGAGCGACAACCAGCGCGTGCCGAGCACATTTTCCTTGTCGCCGAACGGGATCATCTTGCCGTCCGGCCGCCACCAGGGCGGCTCGACGATTTTATCCGCGATGACGAAAGTCCCGACGGGGGTGTTGCCGAACTTGCCGGTGCCGACCGGGTAGCGCTTGAAGAAGCGGTTATTGGCCTTGAGGAGGAGATCGTTCCGGCTTTTGCTGACGATGATCGTCAGCTTGGCGTTAAAGATCCGCAGGCGGTCGCCGGGATGGATCATTTTGCCCTGCAGCGAATTGCATTTCTGAATCAAGTCAACGGTCGTGCCGTTCTTCCTGGCCAGGACGTCAAGGATGTCGCCGCTTTTGACGATATAGTCCATTTTTTCCGGCATTGGTGCCGGCGACAGGAGAAGATTCATATTGATCTGGCCGAGTATTTTTTCGATCTCGCCCACGACCGGAGCGTTGGTGGTGTTCTCGAGCAAGTCGTAGCATTGCTGGCGGGCGAGCATGACCTGGTTGCTGGCGACCAGCGCCTGGATTTCGTTGAAAAGGCGCTGTTCCATCTTGGCGGTGATGACCGGCTTTTTCCCCGTTTCGGCGTCCTTTGTTTTTGTCCGGTCCTTGCCGGGCGAGAGGGAGTAGAAAAGAATGACGGCGACAAGGGCGCCGGCCAAAAGAACCAGGAGCGGAACCAGGTAGCGGGAGTTGCTCTCTTTGCCCATGAGGGTCAGGTTATCCTTAAAATTCTGGTCAAGTGCCATGACTGTAATCCCATTAATGAAGATTTAAACAAGCCAGTTCAATAAATGGAGAATATATAAGATCGGGCCGGATATGCAACGAGAAAAGGTTGCTTTGGCAATCCGGCCGGATTAATATGGAGTTCCATGAATGCTTACGCGCATTCCTTGCTTGACCTGGCCTTCCCGCGCGCCTGCGCCGGGTGTCATGGCCGGGCCGGGGATGAGTTCCTTTATATATGCTGGAACTGCCTGGCGGAGATCAGGCTGATAAAACCCCCGTATTGCCTGCTTTGCGGCGACCCGGGCGGCGGGGCATTGCCGGACGAGTATTTCTGCGCGGCCTGTTTGCGGAAGAAACCTTATTTTGACTGCGCGCGCTCGGCGGCGGTTTATACCGGCTTGATAAAGGAAATGATCCTTGATTTCAAGTACCGCGGGGCGACCTGGCTGAGTCCCGACCTGGGACAATTGATGCTGGCGTGCCTGCGGACGCATTTTCTCGCCCCTAATATCGACGCCGTCTCCTGCGTTCCCCTGCATAAGACTCGGGAAAAGGAACGGACCTACAACCAGTCCTTTTTGCTGGCAAGGGAAATTGCCGGGCGGCTCCGTAAAAAGACGGTTGATTGCCTGGAAAGGCTCCGGGACACAACCTCACAAACGCATTTGACATCCGCCCAGCGGGCGGATAATGTAAAAAACAAATTTGCCGTCAAAAGGCGGCATGACTTGAAGGGACAGCGCATCCTGCTGGTGGACGACGTGATGACCACCGGCGCCACGGTGAACGAGTGCGCCAGGGTGCTCAAGGATGCCGGCGCGCAGGAAGTGCTTGTATTAACCGTCGCGCGCGGATAGGATTGCCGGAAACGAACAAGGGCCGGTTCCCCGGCGTTTTGGATGGGCGGGGTGAAAAAAATGCTTTTTAGCCGCAGAAAATACACGACAATCAGCGTCCGCAAGAAGGATCTGCCGGGCGGGCTGTGGATTAAATGCCAGCATTGCGCCGAGATCGTCTATAAGCAGGAAATTGATGCGCAGCACGGCGTGTGCCCGAACTGCGAGTATCATTTTTCGATCCGTTGGAACGAACGGGTTGAAATCACGGCGGATGCCGGATCGTTCACCGAGTGGGACGCCGGTTTGACCAGCGCCGACCCGCTTTCCTTTACCGGCCAGTCTTCCTATTCGGCGAAACTCGAGGAAAACCGTAAAAAGTCCGGCATGCGTGACGCCATAGTCTGCGGCCGGGCCAAAATTGAGTCTTTTGACGTCGCCCTGGGAATAATGGATTTCAGTTTTCTGGGCGGCAGCATGGGATCGGTCGTGGGCGAGAAGGTCACGCGCCTGCTGGAGCGCGGGTCCGCCGAAAAAATACCGGTGGTGATTTTCGTGGCGACCGGCGGCGCGCGGATGTATGAGGGCATGTTCAGCCTGATGCAGATGGCCAAGACGAGCGCCGCGGTCGCGCGGCACGCGGCCGCGAGTCTGCCTTATATCGTTGTTTTAACCCACCCCTCCACCGCGGGCGTCATGGCCAGTTACGGCACCTTGGGCGATATCATCATCGCCGAGCCATATGCCCTGATCGGATTCGCGGGCCCGCGGGTCATCAAGGAAACCACGCGCGAGGACGTTCCCAAGGGATTTCAACGGTCGGAATTTGTCCTGCACCACGGCCTGATTGACATGATCACCCACCGCAAGGATATGAAAAGGACGCTCGGCCTCTTGCTGGGGTACATGGGTAAAAAAGGCGCATAGGCTCCAGTCTTCGCAGCCAGAAGTCTTGCTCCCGCCTTCGCGAAGCCCTCGCTTCGGTGGGCGAAGGAAGGTCGGCGGAGTAGGCCAAAGGCAGAAGGCACAAAACACGAACAATTGCTTTGTCCCGTTGTGAAAATTTTATTTTACACGCTGTCATTCCCGGCCTTGATCGGGAATTCATCCCCGATGCGTTCCCGGCTCCGCCGGAGCGCTTCGCCGAGGCGAGTCGCGACAGGACCATTTTCCCCGGGCCACGCATTTCGCGTGGTATAACCCTGAACCATGAACCTTGAACCCAACAATCCAAACGGTTCCAATTTAACCGAAAGTCTGCAGCGCCTTTACCAGCTGCATGCCTTTGGAATAAAATTCGGGCTGGAAGCGGAGGAAGGGCTTCTCGGGCGCCTCGGGAACCCCGAGCGGGAGTTGAAAAAGATCATTCACGTTGCCGGGACAAACGGCAAGGGCTCGGTTTGCGCGTTGCTGGAGTCTGTCCTGCGCGCGGCGGGATACAAGACCGGGCTTTATACCTCGCCGCACATCGCGCGCGTCAACGAGCGGATTCGGGTGAACGGAGCATGCATTCCGGACGACGAACTGGCCGCCCTGATCGGGCTGGTTGACGGGCGCGCCCGTGATTACGCGCAAAGCCCTTCCGGCCGGCAGATCACCTTCTTTGAGTTCCTGACCGCGCTCGCCTTTGAATATTTCCGGCGGCGGAAAATAGACGTTCTTATCCTGGAAACCGGCATGGGCGGAAGGCTGGACGCCACCAATGTCGCCGCGCCGCAGGTGACGGTCATTACCAGCATCAGCCTGGAGCACATGAAATATCTCGGGTCAAGCCTGGCCGAAATAGCCGCGGAAAAAGGCGGCATCATCAAGCCCGGCACGCCGGTCATTGTCGGCGACTTGCCGGACGAAGCGCTGGCGGTGATTGAAAAACTTGCGCGGACAAAAAACACCCGGGTGATCCGGGCCGGCCAGGTCGCGACCGTCCGCCGGCAAAAACAAAGCGTTGAAGGACAGAAAATCAGCGTGGAATCTTCCGCCAATTCGTACGGGACGATTCAGTTGCCCCTGCTCGGTTCACATCAACTGGGCAACGCGGCCATTGTGATCGCGGCGCTCGAGGAATTCGGCCGGGCCAACGGCGTTGATTTTTCACAACCGGCGGTAAAAAAAGGATTTGCTTCCGTGTCATGGCCGGGCCGGCTCCAGGTGATTTCGCGCGAGCCGGTGACGATTGTTGACGGCGCCCATAACCCCGCGGCGGCGGAGGTGTTGAACGCGGCCTTGAAGGAACTTTTCGGCAAAAAGCGCATCTATCTCATATTGGGGATGTGCTCGGACAAGGATGCCGCCGGGTTTATCCGCAACTTGACCGTGCCGATAAGTCATTGCTGGGCAGTTGGTTTGGCGAACGAGCGCGGCCTGCCGCCCGGCGAGCTGGCGCAACATGTCCGGAACAAGGGATGGCCTTGTTCAATCGCATCGGTCCCGCAGGCCTTAAAGGAGGCCGGCGATCTTGCCCTGGGGAATGACGGCATTGTCTGCGCCGCCGGCTCTTTCTTCCTGGCCGGGGAAATATTCGGGAATAAGCCCGGGGCAAGCGTGTTTGGCGGATAAACGGCAGTTGTCTTTTGACCCAGGGAAAAATATCTTTTCCTTGTCTGATTTTGCCGGAAACGTTAGTATTCCGATCCCATTGCCGGAGTGGCGAAATGGCAGACGCGCTGGACTCAAAATCCAGTGGTGGTAACACCGTGTGGGTTCAACTCCCTCCTCCGGCACCATTTAAAATAAGGGATGTGTCGTTGGTGCGATGCGGGTTCTCCTCCTGAGGCGGATCCGCTCGCCGCTGCAAGGACGGGGGCGGCGGCGGAAACTCCCTTCTCCGGCACCATTTGATTTTTGGAGAATAATGAAAACCTGCATTTCAGGGAAAGTGATTGTCGAGGAACTGCCGCTGGGCGGCGCCGACCCGGCGGAACGGAGAATTATTTCGGCCAAGGGCGAGATGGCGCAGATTTTAAACCGTGCCGGCGAAAGTTTCCGGCACTTGGTTTACTGGGACCTGGACAGCGGCAAGAGCAATCAAACGCGGGGCAACCATTATCACCTTTGCAAAACTGAGCGTTATTACGTGATCAGCGGACGCCTGGAGCTGCTCCTGGAGGATGCGCGGTCATTGCAGGGCGAAAAAATACAGATTACGGCCGGGGACTGCATTACCGTGCATCCTTATGTCGCCCATGCCTTTAGGTCGCTTGTTTACTCGCAAGTTCTCGAGTTTTCTCCCGCTCCTTATGACCCGGGCGATACGAAACCATATGACCTGATGGGTAAAGCTTTAAAGTAATCCGGGCCGGCAATTTGCGCAGTCAATTTATTTCATTTTTTCATTGTTTTTATGCCCCGCTTTTAATATCATTTCCTAACACGGCAAGGTCTATTGCCGATAAAACGGGTGATAGGTTATTTCCTTAAGTTTGGAAGGCAATAATGTTTAAAAACGGGGCAGGAAAACGTTTTTCCGCGGCGCTCTTTGTTTTCGGGGCCGTGATTCTGTCCGCATTGGCGCAAACCGTCAATGTGGTTCCGTTTTCCGATGATTTTGAAAGCTATGCCAACGGCACCCCTCTCATTGACGGGCTGAACGGCTGGTATGCGTCTTCCAACAGCGTTGTTGTCCAGCAGGACGTGGTTTATGCCGGCGCGAAGGCCGCGATGGTTCCGCCCGACAGCACTCTTTCCAACCGGTTTAATCCGACCGCCAACAGCAATCTCCTTGTGACAATGTACCTTCAGCCTTCGCTGGACGATCTCAGCCGCGTGGCCGATACTTTCCTGGCGACAAATTCAACGGCCATCTTCTATGTCGGTTCCAACGGTTATTGCATGGTCTTTAACGGGACGAACGGCTGGACGGAACTGACCAACACCACCGCCGGCGCGGCCGCGACAAGGATCAGCAGCAACACCTGGTCCAGGTTTGACCTGCGCATCGATCACGCCAGCCGCATCTGGGCGCTTGCCGTCAGCAACCAGATTTTGAGCACCAACCTCGCGTTTGCCACCAACAACAGTTCATTCTCTGGATTTGACGTCTATAATCTCGGGGCGGTGCAGCAGACCAATTATGATTCATTCACGAATTACCTGGATAATGTGTCGGTCAGTTATTTCCCCACCCTGGCGATGGACAGCAGCACCAACATTTCCCGGACCATCCTGGCCGGCCAGAACGTGCCCAGCAATTCATTCCATGTCTGGAACTCGGCCGGCAGCACGACAATGCGTTTTACGAATACCGTCAGTTACATAGATGCCGGGACATACACCAACTGGCTGTCCGTCACGCCCACCAACAGCACCAGCCAGGGCGAGCTCAAGACCGTCTGGCTCATTTTTAATACCACCAATTTACCGATGAGCGGCCAACCCTATCACGCGGTCGTGCAGATTGACGCGGATGACATCCAGTTCGGCATGCCGGCGTTCAATTCACCGCAGACGATTGATGTCTTTGTGTATGTCAATAATTTCCCCAGCCTGGGAGTGTCCCCGACCAGCTTGAACAATACGGTTTCCGTGGGTTACCGCGCGAGCGTTCAACAGATTTACGTGGCCAATACCAGCCCCGCGCCGCGGATTGCCATGGCCTATTCGATCGCGTCGCAGACAAACTGGATTACCGTCAGTCCTTCGAGCGGTTCGGTTGTTGATGAAACCAATACGATCGCTTTCACTTATCTGACCGAAAACCTGCTGCCGGGCTGGCATACCGGCATAGTGACGGTCACGGCCTCGGGAGTCGCGACCCAGAACGTTGAAGTGGTCATGCGCGTGAACAGCAAGCCGGGTCTTTCCTGGAACGCCGGCCAGAGGACATGGACCAATGCCATTATCGAGGGTGAAACGCTTGCCGGGTTTACTTTTGATGTCTGGAACTCAAGCGCCGCGCCGACGGGGACAATGAACTTCGCCCTGGGTTCTGACGTTGACTGGCTGAGTTTGTCGCCGGCCAGCGGTTCAAGTTACGGAAATTATCAGAATATATCGTTGAATTATTTAAATGTTTCCGCGTTGAATCCGGGTGTCCATACCGGGACGGTGACCCTGACCGGTGTTGATGCTTCCACCGGGGCCGCGGCTTCCAACTCGCCCTTGACCATGGTTGCCGTGCTGACTGTCCGCGGGCGGGGCACCCTGGCCATCGATATCAGCAGCTTGTCCAATTCCGTCCTCGAAAATTACGGCGCAACCAATGCCGCGGCCTTTAATATCTGGAATGAAGCCGGCGCGCCGCGCGACGGTTTGCTTTACACGGTTAGTCCCGATGTCAGCTGGCTGACGGTCAGCCCTTCGAGCGGGACCGTCACCAACAATACCAATTCCATCACGGTTGTCTGGGCGAGCGGCAATAATGCCGCGGGAACATATTCCGGGCACATCACGGTCGATGCCACGGATCAATTGACCGGCAGCCGGGCGCGCAATGCGCCGAAGACCATTGATGTTCAGTTGACCGTGCTTTCCCGCACGCCGGTCAACTTTGAAAAGCCGGGCATTTACGGCACGCTCCAGATCGGCCAGACGCTGTTTGCGCTCAATGGACTATGGCAGAACATGGACCGGTTGACTTTTACCTACCAATGGCAGTACGCCAATAATATGTCCGGGGCCGGTCTCGCCAATCTTTCCGGTGAAACCGCGAGCAATTATGTGGTGTCCGCCGCCATCAAGGGCAAATATATGCGCATTGCCGTCACGGCGCACGATAACAATCCCACGCCGCGTTCGGCCGTGGCCTATTCTGATCTTCTGCCGTCGGCAAAGATCAAGGCGACTGCCGGCGACTTTAACGGGGATGGCATTACCGATATCTGGTTCTTTGACTCTGGCACCGGCATGTGGCGGGCCTCGTTCGCCGCCAATTCGTTTGCCGAAGGCCAGTTTGGATCGGCGGGCATGCTCGATGTTCCCGGCGATTATAACGGCGACGGCATCCTGGACCTGGGGTTGTTCGATCCCGCCAATGCCATGTGGTATATCTTGTATTTGCCTTCAGGCCCCAGCCTGAGCGGGAGCATGTTCGGCGGATTGACCGAGGAAACCCAGGCAACGCCGGTTCCCAACGATTACGACGGCGACGGCCAGTCGGACGTGGCCCTTTATTGGCAGGGCTACTGGGCGATTCTGTATTCCACGCTCGGCAGGATTGTGGTTGTTCCCCCGGTCGCCTCCTCGAGCGCCATCCCGGCCCCGGCCGACTATGACGGCGACGGCATAACGGATCTTGCAGTTTATGATGCCGGATTATGGACCATTCGCGATGTCTATGGAGAAGAATGGTCGATGCGTTTCGGCTCCTCGGCCTGGCTGCCGGCGCCCGATGATTATGACGGCGACAATATTGCCGACCTTTGCATATACAGCCAGACTTCGAATGTCTGGAGCATGCTCTATTCCACGTCCGGCGCCACAACCAACTCCGTCTTCCGGAGTCCCACCAGGACGTTCGGCTCGAGTCTTGGGCACAATCTTCCCCGCCAGGGCTATTACGACCATGACCAGTACTGCGATCCGGCCACGTTCCATTATTCGGCCGACAACGATGTTGTCATCTGGTGCATTACGCGCTCATCCAATACGAATTTCAGCTATAACGGCCAGACTTACCAGAAGAGCATCGGCAAATGGCGCGTCAGTTGGTAGCGTTGCCGCCGGGTTGCGCCGCAAATCCGGACTTGAATTCCTGCAACGATTTGATAGGTTTCAACAGTATTTTATTTTTATTTAATGGCGGGAGGTTATGAATAATCCATATCTGAAATTTGTTTCCGAATACGCGCGGCTTGTCAAGGAAGGCGCCGGCTTCCAGCTCGGCGGTTTCCCGCCTGTGGCGCGCTCGTCTTTTTCAAAGGACGCGCCGCGCGCGCTTGTTTTTTCCCCGCATCCCGATGATGAATGCATTGTCGGCGCCCTGCCTTTGCGGCTCTTGCGCGAATTGAAGATGAACGTGATCAACGTGGCGGTTACCCAGGGCAGCCGCAAAGACCGCCAGGCGGAACGGCTGGCCGAGCTGCGCAACGCGTGCGATTATCTCGGTTTCGGCCTGATCCAGACCGCCGAAAGCGGCCTCGAAAAAATAAACGCAAAAAGCCGCAAGCAGGACCAGGCCCAGTGGGCCAGATCGGTGCAGATCGTGGCGGGCATAATCGCGGACAACAAGCCGCAGGTGATTTTTATCCCGCATGAAAACGACTGGAACAGCACGCATATCGGCACGAATTTGCTGGTGACCGACGCCCTGAAAACCCTGCCCGAGTCATTCTGCTGTTGGATTTGCGCCAACGAATTCTGGGCGCCGATGAATGATCCCAGTCTTATGATTGAAGTCAGCGTGGCCGACCTGGCCGATCTTGTCACGGCGCTTTCGTTCCATGTCGGCGAGGTCAGCCGCAATCCCTACCATTTGCGCCTTCCGGCCTGGATGCAGGATAACGTGCGCCGGGGCGGAGAACTGGTCGGCGGCCAGGGCGGCGAGGCACCGAGTTTTATTTTCGCCACGCTCTACCGCCTGCAGAAATGGACCCATCAGAAGCTTGAAACGGGAGAGAAAACCGGGAAGTTCGTGTCCTGCAATGACTCTCTCAAGTCAATTTTCGGCTGACCCGTCTTTAGCCCGGATCGGCGGCGCAACATCCTGAGGCGAATCCTGCCGGACGGCGTTCGTGACCGTTCCCTCCGGCTTGCGCACGTTGGCGATTTCTTCAAGATCGCTGAATCCGTCGCCGTCCGAATCGGGGTTTAACGGATTCGTCTTGTAGACATGGATTTCGTCGTAGTCGCTGATGCCGTCGGCATCCGTGTCGGAACAAACCTTCACCTTGACCTTGATTTCCCCCTCCATCTTGATCGGCAGGGAATAATTTTTCCGGAAACGGATTTCACCGTATCTTTCGGCGACGATGTTTGTGTGTTGTCCGATAAAATACGAAATGTTGGTCTGGGCGCCGATCTGCATTATGAGGGAATTGGCCGGGGCGTTCACGCTGAAATGTTTTTTATAAATATCAGGATTGCCCTCCGGTCCATAGGAGCTGAAATGGTCGCTCCATTGGCCCTCGGCCTCGCATTGGATGACCTGGCCGGCCTTGACCATGATGTGGTTGTCCTGCCACGCCTGGTCGGCGCGGACCGTCACGACGTATTCAACCGGCTTGGATGGATCAAGCCTAGGATGAGTCTTGATGCAGCCGGACAAAGCCGCTGCAACGGTGATGATTAATATCCGGCGCATGCGGGTTGATTATCCATTTTTGCTTTCAAACTCGCGCATGAACGCCACCAGCGCGTCCACGCCTTCGGGCGGGAAAGCGTTGTAAACGGATGCCCGGATGCCGCCGACCGACCGGTGGCCCTTCAATCCTTTCATGCCCGCTTTTGAGGCTTCCTTGATGAACTGTTCCTCCAGCGCTTCGCTCGGCAGGCGGAAGGTGATGTTCATGTCGGACCGGCATTCGCGCACGGCCGTGCCCTTGTAAAAACCGCCCTTGTCAATAACGCCGTAAATCTTGGCCGCCTTTTCAACGTTCCGGCGGTAAAGATTTTCAAGGCCGATTTTCAACATCCAGCGCGAAACAAGCATCATGATGTAAATGCTGAAACAGGGCGGCGTGTTGTAAAGCGAATTTTCCTCAATGAATGTCTTATACTTGAGGATCGTCGCCAGGTTCGCCGGCGCGCGCTCAGCCAGGTCCTTGCGGATTACGACCAGGGCCAGGCCGGAGGGTCCGAGATTTTTTTGGGCGCCGGCATAAACCAGCCCGAATTGCCCGATGTCAAACGGACGGGACAGAATGTCCGACGACATGTCGGCCACGAGCGGGCTTTCCGTCCTCGGAAACGTTTTCCATTGCGCTCCCGCGATGGTTTCGTTTGAAGTGATATGAACATAGGCCGCCCCCTTCGTCAGCTTGAGGTCGCCGCCGGGCGTCACCCTGGTCGGTATGTCCTTGGCGGTGTTCGCGGCGATATTGACCTTGCCGACCAGTTGGGCCTCCTTGACCGCCTTTGACGCCCACGCGCCCGAGTTGACATAGTCCGCCGTCTGGTCCGCTCCGAGCAGGTTGAGCGGGATCATCGCGAACTGCAGGCTCGCGCCGCCGGCAATGAAACAGATGGCGTAATCATCCGTGCAATTGAGCAGCTTGCGGAAATTGGCCAGCGCCTCGCCGTGGACCGCGTCATATTCTTTCCCGCGATGACTGCTTTCGAGCAACGACATGCCGGAGGACTGGTATTCAACAAATTGATCGCGCGCTTCCTCCAGGACTTCAAGCGGCAATACGGCGGGACCGGCGTTAAAATTAAAAATTCTGGCCATAAATTAATTCCTTTCGATAATTATTGTTTTCCGGAAAGTTAACCCGAATGCGATCATCTGCAATTATCAGCAACATTTAAATCATAGTTAACGGGGCCATTTTAGCAGAGCGCCCGGCGCGGCGCAAACATTTATATTGCCGGCAGTCATTTTCGTTTATAAATAATGACGCCATGCTATAATGCCGCTCATTCCATTTATCAAGGATAATACCATGAACGCCATTTCCGACACGATTGCCGCCGTCAGCACCGCCCCGGGCGAAGGCGCCATCGCCATCATCCGCCTTTCAGGGCCGGAAAGCATTCCCGTTGCCGACCGGATTTTCAGGTGCTCTGCCCCGCTTCCGTCGGAGCGGCCGGCCCCGGCCGTGATTTATGGGCACGTGGTCTCGGGCACAAAAATAATTGACGAGGCCCTTTTGCTGGTCATGCGCGCCCCGCACAGTTATACGCGGGAGGATGTTGTGGAAATTCAATGCCATGGCGGTTCCCTGTCGGCAAAAAGAATATTAGGGGTGATATTGCGGCAAAAAGTCAGGCTGGCCGAGCCGGGCGAGTTTACCCGGCGCGCATTCTTGAACGGCCGGCTCGATTTGCTCCAGGCGGAGGCGGTCATGGATCTTATCAGCGCCCAGACCGAGCGGGGCGCCGCGCTGGCGGTTGAACAACTGGAAGGGTTGTTAAGTAATTCTTTCACAGAGGTTTACGACAACATTCTCGGTTCGTGCGCCGATCTGGAGGCAACGCTCGATTTTATCGAGGACGAACTCCCCGATTCCTTTATGCCGGCTGTGACCGGACGACTGGCGGATGCGTTGAATAAGATAGATTATATGATCGGTACCTGGGATGAAGGCCATATAATAAGGGAAGGCGCCCTGGTTGTTATCTCGGGCAAGCCAAATGCCGGAAAATCAACCTTGCTCAACGCTTTGCTTGGCCGGGACCGGGTGATTGTCTCGCCTATCCCGGGAACCACGCGGGATGTGATAGAAGAAAAACTCGTCATCAATGGCATTCCTATTAGATTGGTTGACACGGCCGGCTTGCGGGAGTCGGAATGCAGCCTGGAACAGGACGGCGTCCGCCGCGCAAAAAATCAGATCGAGAAAGCCGACCTTAACCTGCACGTCATTGATGCGTCCAAAACGCTGGATACTGATTATGAAAACATGGAAATCAACATGGGGTTTCTTGATCCTGTCAAAACAATAATTGTTTTCAATAAAATTGACCTTGGATTTAAAGCCGATCCGGGAATATTTAAAAAGCATAAAAAAATACAATCGCAATTGGCTGTTAATAAGGGAGTTACGGAAATAAAGAGCGCAATCGTAAGTAAGTTGGGTATCCGTAAAGTCAATCTTCATCAATTTGTGATTTCTGAAAGACACAAGCAAATACTGATTGCCTCACGATCAGATTTGGTTGAGGCAATTGAGATGATAAAATCAGGCGATGAGACATTCATTGTCCCGGCCGTTTCAAAGCTGAAAAATGTCCTGGAAAATATATCAATGGCGATTGGCAAAAAATATCACCATGATTTGTTGGATCTGATCTTTAACAGGTTTTGTATCGGTAAATGAAAAAAATTGACAGTTACGCGGTCATCGTTATTGGCGCCGGTCACGCCGGCTGTGAAGCCGCCCTTGCCTCCGCCAGGATTGGATCCAGGACATTGCTGGTATCGGCTGATAAAAATTGCATTGCCAAAATGTCGTGCAATCCGTCAATCGGCGGAATAGGCAAATCCCATCTCGTAAGCGAAGTTGATGCCCTTGGAGGAGAGATGGGACGGAATGCCGACTATAGCGGCATTCAGTTCAGAATCCTTAATGAACGAAAAGGAGCTGCAGTCCAGTCAATCAGAATCCAGTGTGATAAATCAGTATATTCACTCCGAATGACCGATGTAATATCAGCTTGCAAAAATATTACAATTCTTGAATCAAGTGTTGTAAAACTATGGATTGAAGATAATATTATCAGAGGAATTGAAACTAAGGATCATTGTAGAATCGCAGGGAAAGCAGTTGTATTGGCCCTGGGAACTTTTTTGAATGGCGTCATTCATATCGGTGAAAAGTCATTCCCAGGAGGTAGAATAGATGAAACGGCAATTTCAGGATTAAGTGATGATTTAAAGCAATTGGGATTTAATGTAAGAAGATTTAAGACAGGTACACCCCCCAGAATCCATAAAGAAAGCATTAATTATGGAATTATGAGCATTCAGCCAGGCATTGAACCGCCATCAATGATTTCATGCGCTGGTCGTAAAGATTATGAATTATGGTCAAAATCAGATATTTTGCCAGATAATGATATATTGAAAACTTTGTTCCACGTGGAACAAGTGTCAAAAAACATGAGACCATGGGCTCCAGGAACTCTTCAAATACCGTGTTATTTAACTCATACCACAGCTAAAACCCATAAAATTGTTAAAGATAATATTAAATTAAGTTCCTTATATGGCGGCTACATTTCAGGTACTGGAGTCCGCTACTGTCCTTCAATAGAGGATAAAATAGTCAAATTTCCTGCCAATCGTAATCATCATGTTTTTATTGAACCGGAAGGTAGAGATTCAATAAACATATATCCAAACGGTCTGTCAAATAGTCTTCCAGAAAATATCCAGGACGAATTGATTCATTCCATTCCTGGTCTTGAAGACTGTAAAATACTTCAATATGGTTATGCGATTGAATATGATTATTCCGATCCGACTCAACTGTCAGATACTCTGGAGTCAAAACAAATTGAAAATCTGTTCTTTGCAGGACAGATCAACGGAACTACAGGATACGAAGAAGCTGCAGCGCAAGGATTTATAGCAGGAATGAACGCCGCCAGAAAAGCAAACGGCACGCATGAAATCAGAATATTAAGGAATGAAGGATACATCGGGGTGCTTATAGATGACCTGGTGACCAAGGGTATTGACGAGCCTTACCGTATGTTTACTTCCCGCGCCGAGTATCGCTTGACAATGCGCCAGGATAATGCCGGCTTCCGCATGCTCGATCATGCCAGGGAAATCGGCATATGCGGCGGGAATGAGATACGGACGAGGGAAAAGCATTTAAAAATGATAAATGACGAGATAATCCGCCTTAATTCGATTTTCAGCGGTTCGGCCAGCCTGTCGCAAAGACTTAAAAACCCGGAGATGACTTACGAAAAGCTTCCCGGCCATAATCCGGATCTTCCGGCCGAGGTTAAAAGGCAGGTTGAAATCCAGTTGAAGTACGATGGCTACATCAAGCGTGAGCTGGAACAAATAAAGCGGTATGCGCAAATGGATAATGTTTCAATCCCGGAATGGATTGATTACGGCGCCATCGCGACGCTCAGGTTCGAATCAAGGCAAAAGCTTCAAAAAATAAAACCGAGAACCTTGGGCCAGGCCTCCAGGATTTCGGGCGTTAATCCGGCTGACATTGCCATCCTTGATATATGGATCCATAAAGGCCGCCGGAAATAATTTCCTTGAAAGGAGAAAAGGGGTCAGTCCGAGAATCTTGGTATTATCATCTTGACGCGGGAGGGGGTAGAGTGTAAAAGAACGATATGCCAAGGAAACCGAGATTGGAATATGCCGGGGCGCTCTATCATGTGATGAGCCGCGGGGATCGCGGGGAGCAGATAGTGCGGGAAGATGCCGACCGGGAGCTGTTTCTGAAGACGCTGGGTGAAGCCTGCGCGAAAACCGGATGGATAGTGCATGCCTATGCGCTGATGAGCAATCATTATCATTTGCTGCTGGAGACGCCGGAGGCGAACCTGGTGAGCGGGATGAAATGGTTTTTGAGCACATACACGTTGCGATATAATGCGCGCTATCGCCAACGGGGGCATGTTTTTCAAGGGCGGTATAAGACGGTCATGATCGAGCCGGAGGAACGCGGATTCACGGAGAGGGTGAGCACGTATATTCATTTAAATCCGTTGCGCGCGGGGCTGGTGCGGTGGCCGGAGGAACGGATGAAAGCGTATCGTTGGAGCAGCAGCTTGGTATATATGGGGCTGGTGAAAAAACCGGACTGGATGGAAATAACGCGTGTCCTTGATTGTGTGAGCATAGACAAACGGGGGCGGAACTGGGGGCGGGCGTATGAGGAGTATCTTGAGAGGCAATGCGAGGCGTGGGCCACGGAGCGAGGTCGAAAAGAATTAACGGGGGAATGGAAAGCGATTCGACGGGGTTGGTTCCTTGGTGGCGATGCCTTTCGAGATGGACTCCTGGAATCGGTCGGGAAGAAACTCAAGGGAAAGAAACGCGAAACGTATGACGGGGACGAGAAACGCGCCCACGACGAAAGGGCTGCTGCTGCATGGCTGGCGCAAGGATTGGCGATTTGCGGGTTGACCGGTAAAAATCTGTCAATGCTGAAGAAAGGCGATAAACGGAAGAAAGTATTGGGGTGGTGGCTGAGTCGGCGAACTAATGTGGGGTCGGATTGGATCAGTGAACACTTGGCGATGGGACACCGGACATCGGTCTCGAAAGCGGCCGGGCTTGTAGAGCGTGGCAATGATCCGGAACTGGATCGTCTGCGAAGAAAATTGGAAAGAATACCAAGATTCTCGGACTGACCCCTTTCTCGGGGTTTAAGATTGAAATTTTTTAATTTTTAGTCTAATAAAAGATAAATGGAAAAAATAATTTCCGACCCGGACCAAGTCATCACCAGCCTGCAGAATCCGCGCATAAAAAACGTGGTCAAGCTGCGCCAGCGCGCGGACCGCGACGAACAGGGGCTGTTGATCGTGGAGGGTTACCGCGAGCTGAAGCGTGCCCTGGAAAATAACCGCCGGCCGGTCAGTCTCTTTTACTGCGGCGATTTCTTTCTCGGTGAAAACGAGCCGGCGCTTATCAACCGGTGCCGGGCCGCCGGCGCGGAAATCCTGTCCTGTTCCCGGACGGTCTTTGCCAAGATTGCCTATCGCGAGCGGCCGGAAGGGCTGCTCGCCCTGGTTCCGCAGGTTGCCCGCGATCTGGCCGGCCTGAAGCTTCCGGCCGCTCCCTTGCTGATCGTTGCCGAGGCGATTGAAAAACCCGGCAATCTGGGCACCATCCTGCGTTCGGCCGACGCCGCCGGCGCCGACGCGGTCATTGTCTGCGACCGTTGCACCGACATCCACAACCCCAACGTGGTCCGCGCCAGCGTCGGCGCGATTTTCACCGTGCCCATCGTGGAAACATCGTCGGAAGATGCGATCCAATGGCTGCGTGAAAAGAAAATTAAAATACTGGCGGCCAGTCCGCACGCGAAGCTCTCCTATACCCGGGCCGATTTGCGTCCCGGCCTGGCGATCGTGGCG
This sequence comes from uncultured Verrucomicrobiota bacterium, assembly GCA_964475405.1. GTDB lineage: Bacteria > Verrucomicrobiota > Kiritimatiellia > JAAZAB01 > JAAZAB01 > JAQUQV01. The sequence goes on along the minus strand of CAYYWX010000011.1, from coordinate 36,208 downwards.
GGGGCGGAGCAATATGGGCTGAGCGAACAATGGATGAAGGCCGCCGATTTGCAGGTGCGGATTCCGATGCGCGGACAGATTGACTCGCTGAATGTCGCCGCGGCAATCAACATCCTTCTTTTTGAAGCCGTCCGCCAGCGCCATGGCGCGGAAGAATAATCGCAGAGTGCTTTATTTGGTCGCCTTCGGCTGGTTGGTGGATGCGGCGGCTGTTTTGCCTTTGCTGGCGGGCGTTTTTGACGCCGGGGTCTTGGGGGCGGCCGCTTCTTTTAATTTCTGCGCTTCCAGTTCGGCCAGCATCGGCCGCTCATAACGCCAGCGTGTCCCGGCGGAAAGATATTTCCAGGGCAGAAGCTTTGTGCCCTTGGCGGATTGAACGGTCAGCCCTTCGGGGGCCGCCGACTTAAAAGCGCCTTCAACCGGCATGCCGTTCGCAAGCCGTATTTCAACCTCGGCCGTTTCCTCCGGGGCGGCCCAAAGGCCGTCCGGTATCGCCTGGAACATCAGGCCGGCGACGAATAATATGATTGCATAACGCATGTTTATTCCGGAGATGATATCCGTTTTTCAGCCGGGAACAAGAAAATGTTCATATACCGGCTTATTACGGGTGCTATGGCTTGGACAACTCGTCAACATCCCCTTGTTTCCGCTGTTCCGTTTCCGTGGTGGCATTGATTTTCGGCTTGGCGCGTTTTAGATTGTCCACCGCCGTTTTGCCGGTGAAACCCTCGATCGCTTCCCGGGCAATCGACTTGGTTTCCGGCTTTTTCTGCTCGGTCTTGTCGGGGCCGGGACCGCAGCCGCCAGCGCAGCATGCAATGAGAAAAACGACAATCAGGTTTTTCATATGTTATCCTTATACGTTAAAGCCGCGGATAATTCAATTCCGAAATAAATTTATCGTCCTCATCGCTCCGGCGCGGTCTAGAACGGCCAATAGGATGATTTCCATTCCGGGTTGGCAACGGTGCCGCCGAGATGCAATTCCAGCGCCTTGGTGAGCGGCAGGGTCACGATCTGGACCAGGTTTCCAAAGAGGCTGTTGCGCCGCATGAAGGTAATCTGCACTTTTAAGTCAAGTTTTCCATCCAGATACACGTCGCCGCTGCCCTTCACGCTGAACACGTCGCCGTCAATATAAACATTGCGGCAGTTCACCTTGCCGTTTGCCACGATTAAGGTCGCCTGGGCGTTGTTTTTGCCGTTGAAGGTTCCCATGCCGGGGATCACTTTCCCGAGGATGTCAAACATGCCGCTGAAGAGCGGCACCGTGAATATCCGGCCGTTTTCAATTTTAACCCAGCCGTTGCCCTTAATTGATGTACGGGCGGGATCCTCAAGCAGTCCCTGGAGGTTGATGGCGCCGGAACAGGATCCCTCATATGCGCTTTCAATCTGCCGTCCGGCGATGGCGTTTATTAAAATGCCGAAATCAACGTTCGCGGCCTTGGCCGAGATCGCGTAAAGGGTGTTGGATGAATCAGCCACCGGGTCCAGCGACGCCGACCCGTTAATGACGCCGTGATAAATGCTGCCGTTGAAATCGTCAATCTTATAACTTTGATTCTCCATTTGCAGGGTCAGGGCGCAGGGCGCGAACCGGAACATTTTCCAGCGTATTTCGCTGGCGTTGAAGCTGAATTCCGCGTCATTGGGAGCGCTGTTGGTCAAACCCACCTTTCCATAGGCGGTGACATAGCAGAGCCCATCGAACGAAAACGGCTCCAGGGCCGAGACCACGACCGGGTCAATCATCGTCGCGACCGCTTTCGGATCGGCCATGGACATCGCGGAAAACGCGATGCTATTGTCATCCGAATCATAGATCATCTGACCGCGTGCCAGGCCCTCGTCGCGCACGACCAGCAGCGGGTGGATGACGACTTTTTCGCCGGTCTCAAACAGGTCAACGTCAAAACCGACCTTGATGAGCAGGCAGGAAACGGTCTTGAAAGATAAATTATCGGTGAGGACCTCGCCGCTGATCCGGCATGAAAAATCCGGTTTAAGCCCGCCCTTGAACGAGATGTCACCGACCGGCAGCGCGCGTTTGAAATCAAATCCCGCGAATATATCCGCGAGCTTGAGTCCAAAACTTTTCAGGAGCGGCACGAAGGAGCGCAAATCGCATTCGGTGGCCGCGTGCCCGTCAAACTTGTCGGTGACGAGATTGTACTTGAGCTCAAGCGTCAATGGGCCGGCCCGGGTGCCATGCCCGCCAACCACGCTCTTCAAGGATGCGGCGGCAATTCCCTTGCCGTCATATTGCAGTTGGCCGTTGACCGACTGGATAAAAAGCCCCCTGATTTCCGCGTCCTTCAGGGTGACATTGGCCAGGGCGGTTTTCCCGGTGACGGAAAGATTGACATTCCAGCCGCCGAGCAGCAGTTCGCCGTAAGTCAGGTTCCGGCCGTGCACGTCGGCCTTGACGGTCAATTTATCCATGTTGTCCGGGTCGACAAAAAAATCAACGCCGGCATTGACGACATTGCTGGAGGCAAAATCCTTGAACTGGACGATAATATTTTTCAGGTCCGGCGTTGCCGCGCCGGCCGCGGGCGCATTGGTGGAACTTTCCAGATCGCTTTTAAGCGCCGCTGATTTTTCGGCTGGCAGGATAAGCGTGCCCTTGCCGGCGAGTTTTATTCCGGAAAAAGTCGTCGCGAAACTGAGTATTTTCAGGCGCGACCTGCCCGCATCGCCGCGCGAAGCGTCGCCGGCGGACGGCTGGTCAAAAAGCACATCGGCGAAAATATTGTCCAGGACGATTTTGCCGGCGGCGTCGCCGCTCGGGGAAAACTGCGCCCGGCCGTTTTTGATGATGGCGCCCGATACGCCGCTCCCGCCGCGCACCCAGGCGAGGGGCTCAAGTTTCAGGACGAATTTGTCGGCCTGGATGACCGGTTCGCCCACGTCGCCTTTCTTGTAGTATTTGACGCGCGTGGCGACAATACCCTCAAAAATGCTCAATTTGATCTTGTCCAGGTTAAGCACCATGCCGCTGAACTGCAGGTAGGGTTCTATCTTGCGCACAGCGGCGTTTGGCAACCCGACGGAAGTCAGGTAGAAGACGACAAGCAGGCAGAATACAAAAACAATAAACAGCGCGTATTTTATTTTTCTGAGCAAGCTGAATGCCATCGTGTCACCTTCATGCGCCATGCCGGGTCATCAAGGCCGGTCATTGCTGGCACAAATCGCGCAGCAATAAATCAACCAATTCCTTATCAAGCACGAAAACGATTTCCTGCCCCTGGACCATGACATACACGCCGCCGTCTTCCGAGTTTTCTCCCAGGAGCAGCGTTTTGCTGATCCCGTCCTTGCCGCTCAGGCTCAGGGTCAGGGTCCTTGAGGCGGGTTGCAGGCCATACATGCCGGTGGACCCGCTGTCGCTCTCAAAGCGCTTGGCGCGCAAATTGGCCGTCTTGACGAGCAGGTCATCAATGATTTTCCGGTTCACGGTCGCCGCCGGCCCGATCGCCTTCCATCCCCCGGATTCGCCCCGGGCCACGCCCTGCTCGACATTATTCTTGGACAGGACGATTTTGGTCACGGCGTTCGGATCAAACGACAGGATAGTGCTGTCCCGGTAGATCATCGGGTTGAGCGAAATAGTTGTCACGGCCGAGGCCGAGATCTGGTAGATCTGGTCCTCGTCGCTGAAGCGGCCCAGGACGTTTGCCTGCCCCGGGAGGGGGGCGCTGAGCAGGAGCGTGCGCGTTGTCACCGCCGCCGGCTGGTTGGAGGCCAGCCCGGCGGGCGCCGCGTCCGAGACCGAAATAATTTTTGCCGGCTTATCCAGCGCGCCGGCGCTGAGATTGGTGACGGACACGAACATCTCGATGCGCAGCGAGTTCAGCCGCGCGATCAGGTTCTCGACGATTTTGTCGTCGGCCTTCCATTTTTTCGGCTCGGTAATCTGCCAGAGTGATTTCTGGTCGCGGACCAGCTGCAGGATGTTGTTTTCCGCCTCGATGCGGATTGATGAAAAAGCTTCCGGCGCCATGAAAAAAAGGCGCGAGTCGCGGATGTTTCCGAGGGTGACGGAAAGCGAGTTGACGACATCCGCTTTGACCGTGAAGACCGAGCTTTGCCCGCGCTGGCTGGCGTAGACCAGGTTGCCTTTTTCGTCGGCTTTTTTGCCGAAGACCAGATATTCGCCGTTTTCCTTTTCGTTCTGCCAGACGCCGATCTGCATGAGCGCCTCGTCATCGTCCAGGCCGTAAAGCGCCGGATCGGTCATGGTGTCGGTTACATATTGCTCGACCTGGGTGTTAAAGAGCGAGTCCAGCATGGTCGAGAGCTTGAGCCAGTCGGCGCGGGCCAGGACGGGCTTGCGTAAAATCCATTCCGCCCCTTCCTTGACCACGAGGATCAGCGGTGTTTTCTGGCTCTTGATTTCAATCCTTTTCACGTAGGCCGGCGCGCCGGAAAGAAGGTGCGGATCACGGACCTCGGCCAGCTCGCGCGGGATTATATCAAGCAGGTTGGTGGTGGTGGCGACGACCGTTGGGCTGTTATTGACCTGCACGTAAACGCTGTCCTTCAAGGGGGAAACATTGCCGATATTTATTTCCAGGCGCTTATCCGGGCTGCCGAGCGCCATGCGGCAAACCGGTTTTTCCAGGCCGTAGTCGGCCAGGCCGAGCGCCCGGGCCTTGCGCTGGTCCTCGGTGATGCTTTCGCCCTTCGGGAGCGCCGCCAGGACGGAGAGCATGTAGTTGATTTGCGCGTCCTTGGCGCGGGTCTTGAACGGCTTGGTGATCATCCATTGGCCGTGCTCGTTGACGCATTCCAGGAAACTCTTGCCGTTGGCAAGCGACCAGTAAGTAACCCTTTCCGGTTCCAGTTCCAGCAGCTTGATTTCCTTCTTGGCGTTCTCGGCCTCATTGTCATCCGGATTTTCACGCACGAAGACATAACTGAGGATCAGGGCCGTCAGAATGAATAAAAAAAATGTCGTTCGCAGGTGCATCGCTTATTTTCTCCTCCTCAGGGAGACCGCCAGTCCGAGCAGGGCGACCAGGGCCGGCATTATTACCACCGTGGCAAGGTAGGCCGCCTGTAACCGCTTCCGGTCAATGGTCAGCCTGATTTTCGAAGGAATCTTCGGGGCGAAGGTCGGCGCGTCCCGGCGTTCCAGGAGCCAGTTGATCGCGTTGATAAAAAAGTCGGGCGAATAACCGGCGAGCAGCGCGCCGTTGGACACAAAAGTCGAATCGCCGATGACGACCAGGCGGGTCGGCTTTATTTCCACATCCACGGGCAGGTTGCCCTTTTCAACGGCGACCGCCACCGGCACCGGGCCCTGGCGGTCCACGCCGGCGTCAAACTTGGGCGGGTTCTGGTAATACGACATTTCGGCCCAGCCTTCTTCCGAGCACGCGGCCAGGATCACACCCCGCGGTTTGTCGGCGGACTGGTCGGCCGGCTGGGCGGCCTGCAGGACCGGCTGGACGGAGCGGGGAAGGTTAAAGATCGTGGTCAGGTTTTTGAGCGGCTCGGTGATCGGGTGATTGCCGTAAGTATTGACCAGGAGCTCGCGGCCGGTAAGGGTCGTGCCGACGACCCGATCGTTCCCGAGCCGGATGCCCCAGGCTTCAAGCGTTTTTTCAAGTCCCGTTTCCAGGCCGGTATCCGCCATCAGCAGGAGCCGGCCGGAATTATCAAGATATTTTTTGATTATCTCGGCTTCAACGTGGGTCAAGGGCCTTTTCAGTCCGCTGATCACCAGGACATCGCAATCCTTGGGAATGGAGGGGCTGTTCGCTAGTTGCAGGGGCTTGACATTGATGTTCCCTTTTTCCAGCAGCCGCCCGATCATCGAGTATCCGGCATTTTGGCCAAAGTCGTCTATCCGGTGTTCCCCGTGCCCGGCCAGGAAATAAACCGCCGGCTTTTTGTCCTGGATAAGGCTGTAAATGGCGGAAGAAAACGCCTGCTCGCCCCGGAAGGATGCCATGGCTTTCGGCCGGCCGGCCAGCACGGGCGCGTAATCAAAAGTAGCCAGCTCGCTCGCCGTGACGAGCTTGGTCTTGTCGTTGGCGTGAAAGACAATGACGCCGGAGCCGGAAACATTATATTGCAGGGCCAGCTCCTTGGCCCGGGCGATGTCGCGGTGCGGGTCGACATACTCGGCGCTGAATCTCGGCGACGCGTATTCATATTCCCTCAAAAGCCGCTTGATGTCGCTGAAGAGTTCGTGGTTCATGTCCAGGAACACGGTGGCCTTCACCGGTCCGCTCAGGCGATCCAGCATGGTGAGCGTCGCCCCGGACAGGGCGAAATAGCGGTCGGGACTTAAATCAAGGCGCGCCCGGTGCTTGACCGCCAGGTAGTTTGTCACAACCATCAGTAATCCGGCGAGGGCAACCACCAGCAGTACGTTGCCCCCGATCAGCGCGCGTTTTAAGCGAAGGTTCATTTCATCTCCACAAACGGGATTCAATTGATTTGACGGCCAGGTACAGGAACAAGGCCGTGCCCGACAGGTAAAAATATACCGGCTGGGAATCAAGCATGCCGCGCGAAAAATCAACCACGTGCTGGACGCTGGAAATCTGGGCCAGGATCTTCTCCAGCCAGGCGATGTGCAGGGCGTACTGCAGGTTCTCGGCCAGGAAGGTGACGCTCATCCCGATGCAGCACAATATGGCCGAAACCACCATGCTTTTTGTGAAGGAGGACATCAAAAGGCCGAATGCCGTGTAAAAGGCGCTGATCAGGAGCACGATCAGGTACCCGGCGGCGATGGGTTTCCAGGAAAGCATCGCGCCCTCGGCGTTATAGAGATAAAGAATCGCGCTGTAGCATAAGGTCGGTAAAAGCATGACGACGATGAACCCGTAAGCGGCCGCGAATTTCGCCAGCACCACCTGCAGGTCAGTCACCGGCGCGGTCAGAAGGGTTTCAATCGTGCCGGAATGGCGTTCCTCGGCAAAAAGCGGCATGGTGACCAGGGCGATCGTCGCCAGCAGGATCAGCCAGAAATAAGCGGAGCCGAAAAGAACGTCGCCGATCTGGAAGGGCTCGGTCGCGCTATCGGAAATCAGCCGGCAGAAGCTCAGGCCGGAGATGATCAGGAAGACGATGATCACCGCGTAGCCGAGCGGCGCCCGGAAATAAGCCAGGAACTGCCTGCGCCATAATGTTAATATGTTTCTCATTTTTATTCCGCCCGGACATGGCCGGTTATTTCGGCGAAAGCGTCCTCAAGCTTCTTGCGTTCCAGCTTAAGCTCCCGCATGTTCCAGCCGCGCTGCGCCACGGCCGCGAAAACAACGCCGCGCAAGTCGTCCTCCGTGTCGCCTTCCAGCACGTAGCGGTTCCACTCCTGCTCCGCCTGGCCTGCCTCCGCCTTGCGGCACGGGTTCCAGAACAGGCTCGACACTCCCGGCAGGGCGCGCAGGACGGCCGCCACCTCGGAATGCGAGCCGGCCACCTCGGCCACGATCACGGTCTTGTTTTTTATAAGGCTGGTCAGGACCGCGGGCGAGTCGGAGGCCACGATCCGGCCGTGGTTGATGATCAGCACCCGTTCGCAAAGCAGTTCGGCTTCCGCGAGGAAATGGGTGGAAAGGACCACGGTGTATTTCTGTCCGAGCGTTTTTATCAGGCCGCGGATGGCCCGCAGCTGGTTCGGGTCAAGCCCGATCGTGGGTTCATCCAGCAGGATCAGTTCCGGCTCGTGGATCAGGGCGTCGGCCAGGCCGACGCGCTGGTGATAGCCGCGCGAGAGGTGGGCGATGATCCGGTCGGAGACATCGTGCAGTCCGCAGAGCGCTTTCACCTCGTCCAGGCGCGTCCGCAGCCGCCTTCCGCCCATCCCCTTCAGCCGCCCGCGGAAGCGCAGGTATTCGTTGACCCGCATCTCGGGATAGATGGCCACGTTTTCCGGCAGGTAGCCGATCCGTTTCCGGACCTCCAGCGAATGTTCCATGACGGAAAGCCCGTCAATCTTCACGCTGCCCTCGGTGGCCGCGAGGTAACCGGCCAGGATGCGCAGGGTCGTTGATTTGCCCGCGCCGTTCGGGCCGAGGAAACCGAGCATCTCGCCGCGATGGACTTCGAACGAAATCCCGTCCACGGCCGTCCCGGAGGAAAAGCGCTTGGTCAAGTTGTCAACCTTGATTATAACCTGCCTGTCTTTCACGCGCGAATAGTCCCTCTGGTGTTGTTATTTGCCCAATATAAGCTATTACGTGATAATTTACCTTTCCATGCTGTATTGATCAACCGTAAAAAATATATATGATGGGACTTAAATGATTCACCTTAAATGCCGCGAGGTGTTAAATGCATTTGGATTATATATAATAGATATATTTTCAGGTTTGCCGCTGTTCTGCATCCATGAATTTCTACCGGAGGTAAAATATGCCCGAAAAAATGCTGAAGTTTCCGAAGGATTTCCTGTGGGGTGTGGCGGCCTCGGCCTATCAGATAGAAGGCGGCCGGGATGCCGATGGCAAAGGGCTTTCAAACTGGGATGTGTTCACGCACACTCCCGGGAAGATCAAATATGGCCACAATGCCGATGTCTCGGTTGATCATTACCACCGCTGGAAGGAGGACGTGGACCTGATGGCGAAGATCGGCGTGAAGGCCTACCGCCTGTCCATCGCCTGGACGAGGATACTTCCCGACGGGAAAGGAAAGGTCAACCGGAAGGGAGTGGACTTCTACAGCAGGCTCGTTGACCGGCTGCTCCAGAAGGGGATCGTCCCGTATGTAAACCTGTTCCACTGGGATTTGCCCCACAAGCTTGAACAGAAGAAGGGCTGGAGATCAAAGGACACTTCCTACGCCTTCGCCGACTACGGCGCGGTGGTCTTCAGGGCCCTTTCCGACAGGGTCAAGAACTGGATGATGTTCAACGAGATGAAATGCATCTACGAGTTGAGCTACGGCACCGGCGAGCTCGCCCCCGGACTGCGGCTTCCGCGCAAGGTTCAATTCCAGGCCTTGCATAACCTGATGCTGGCGCACGGCCTGGCGGTGCTGGCCCTGAGGGCGCACGGAAAAGGCCGGAACAAGGCGGGGCTCATCAACGCCCTGGCCGGCATAATTCCCGGGACGGAGACCAAAAAGGACATCCAGGCCGCCGAAAAATGCTGGCTCAGGCACAACGCGCTTTTCTTTGATCCGTTCTTTTTCGGCAAATATCCCGAAGGCGCCTTCGGCAAGGGCGAGGAGCCGGACGCCACCCCTGATGAGATGAAAGTTATCTCAACGCCGATAGATTTCGTCGGGATAAATCTCTATGGCGCCAACGCTGTTGAACATGATCCGGAATCGCCGGAAGGTTACCGGGAGCTATCGCCCGGGATGATGTCACCTTTCACCACGATGAGGTGGCCCATCACCCCAAAACTGATGTATTACGGCGTCAAGTTCACGAAGGATAACTACGCCAAGCACGCCAAAAACCTGTACATCACTGAGAACGGCGCCGCCTTCATTGACGTCCTCGGGCACGACGGCAGGATCCACGACCAGGGAAGGATACAATTCTTCAAGGACTACCTTGCGCAACTGCACAGGGCGACCAGGGACGGGTATGATGTAAAGGGTTATTTCCTGTGGTCATTCATAGATAACTTTGAGTGGGCGCTGGGATTCACCAACCGGTTCGGACTGGTCTACGCGGACTGGCCAACGCTCAGGCGGATCCCAAAGGACTCGGCGTTTTTCTACAGGGACGTTATAAAGAACAACGGCTTCAAGTATGACACAGGTAAAGACGCCGATAAAAATTGGTCGGAAGCGTTGAACCCCTTGTAGAGTCCAACACAACGGGAAGACAGGGATTATTTTTTCAGTCCTTCAACGCAGTAGGCCGGGACATTTTCCCTTTTGAAATAAGCCATGTTCGGGCTGGTGGAGATGGACTGCGGTTTTGAGCCGACGGCCGGATGCCAGAGATGCAGCGCGCGCGCCTCAAGGATGACCGACCTTCCGCGCATCCCCGCCTTATACAAGCGCCGCGCGAAATCATCGTCCTCAAGCCCCCAGCCGGTAAATTTTTCGTCAAAGCCGTTGACCCGTTCAGCGTCGTCGCGGAAGAGCGAAAAATGGCATCCCAGGATTTTCGGCTTGTGCGCCGGCGCCAGGCCGAGTTTGCGCAGGAAATAATTACGCTGAAACCTGAACTGCATCTTGGCCAGGTGATCCTTCCCGGCCTTGTCCCAGAGCGCCTCCAGGAATCTTTCACCCTCCTTCGCTCTATAGTTAAGCGACGAGCATACTGCAGGGTTATGGCCGGACAACATGGCGTCTTTGGCTTGGTCTGATATTTCGGAACGAGCTTCGGAGGGTTCCGCAAAGATGCCCCTCGGCTCTTGGCCTTCGTAGCCAGAACTACTACGGCATGGGAGGCTGCCGAGGGGAGCTCCACCGACATTCTGGGCCAGCGCCTGCCCGGTGCTGCTTTCATCCAGCAGGGCGCGGTTGCCGGCCAGGAAAAGTCCCGGCTTTGCGTGCCGCAAATGGGCCTGGATTGTTTCCGGCAGCAGCAGGATGTCACCGTCAATCGAAACCAGGTAATCGCCGGTCGCGGCGCGGATGGCGTTGTTGCGCGCGGCGGCCAGCCGGTAGCCATTGTGCTCCTGGCGCACGTAGCGAACCGGGAATTTGCACTCATCAATTGCCTTGCGCATCAACTGGACGTTGCTTTCGTCGGAGCCGTCGTCGGAAACAACGGCTTCGTCAATGCGGACGGTGCTCAGCGCCAGCGCGCGCAGGCAGGCCGTCAACATTTTCGGCCGGTTATAAACGGTTATGATGACGCTTGTTTTCATATCAAGGCGGCGTTGAACCGCAACCAAAATCAACCACTGATAACACTGATATTAACTGTCAGACTGTCTGACTGTCCAACCAGCTGACGGTACCCGTCAGACATGGCGTTCCAATTCCTGCAAAAGAATTTTTGCCGCGCGCTCTTCCGCGCCCGGGGCCCCGAGTATGTCCCGGACACGGTCAAGTTCCCCGACCATTTCGCTCCGCGCCCTGCTGTCCGTGACCAGCGGCTCAAGGGCCAGGGCCATCTTGTCCGGACGGGCATTATGCTGGATAAATTCCGGGCAGACAAGTTTCCCGGCGACAATGTTGACCATTCCCAGGAACGGCACGCGGATCAGCATGCGCCCGGCCAGGTAGGTCAAGGGCGCGGTGCGGTAAATGACCGCCATCGGGCAGCCCATCAAGGCCGCCTCAATGGTGGCGGTCCCGGAAGCGACCCAGGCCGCCTTGGCCTGCCTCAGGATCTGGCGTGTCTTGTCGGAGATGATCGTGAATTTTCCGGTCAATCCCATGGCCGAGAGCGTTTCTTCAATCCAGCCGGTTGCCTCTTTTGAGGCGGAGGCAATGATGAACCCGGAGCGCGGAAATCTTTTGCGCAGGATTTCGGCGGCCCGGACCATGACCGGCAGGATCAGCTTTATTTCCTGTTTCCGGCTGCCGGGCAATATGGCCACGCGCGGCTCGCCATCCCAGGGCAGGGGGAACAGGGGCTCGGAGCGCGCGGCGGCCGCCGGCGAAACCAGGGGATGGCCCGCGAAGTCAACCTTGAGTTTCGTGCCCTTGAAAACATCGGCCTCAAAGGGGAAAATGGAAATAAGCCGGTCAACGTTCCTTGCCATAAAAGAAATCCGGCCACGGTTCCAGGCCCAGACCTGCGGGCAGATGTAATAAACAACGGTGATGCCGAGCGCGCGGGCCCTGGCCGCGAAACGCAGGTTGAAGCCGGGATAGTCAACAAGCAGGACCGCGTCCGGCCGGCGTTCCTCCAGGATGGAAAGCATCTCGCGGAAAGTCCTTTTGAAGAAAAAATATTTTTGCAGGACCTCGCTCAGGCCCAGGACGGCCATCTCGCGCGTGTGACGGAACAGTTCCATCCCGGTTTTTTCAAGCTCCTCGCCGCCGATGCCGAAAAATTGGATGGAGCTGTCGCGCTTTTGGACCGCGCGGACGAGCGCGGCGGCGTGCAGGTCGCCGGATATCTCGCCGGCTATTATCATGACTGATTTTTTTTTCATGACCGGGTTTTGCCCGCAATAAATGCTTGTCAGCAACGTTGTGCACAGCAGACGGATTGGCCGACCCCGGTCATGATGGATGCAGCCGGGAATTGATATGTCTGGTATTTGTCCGAAGATTATCGCTACGATGGTTCATTTTCATGGATGACGCCGTGAGCGTCACGATGCCTTTATCCCTGTCGCCAAGTGCTCGCTTAATCGTCTGAGTAACCGACAATGACGTTCTGGCGCAATCCTGCCGATGGCGCCGGCTATTGAGATTCTCGGTAACACAGCCAGAAATCCGAGCCGCACAATCGAATTGACAAGCAGTCCGCTATCCACGAAATCAGTATTTTTGACGGTTATTATCTCATCAAAACCTTGGATTGCCTGCCTTGCCTGGGTACTGATTTCGCAGACAAGGAAATCACCGAAATCCGGCATTTCACGAAGTATCAGAGCCGGACGGTTTTTAATCTTCCCGTCGGCCTGAGGCAACGGTGTCAGGATGATATCGCCCTCTTTTATGGTTTGTACTCCACATTGGGTTCCTTGACTAAATTCAAGGAATAATCGGGTTCCTTGTCTCCATAGGTCCGGGCAAGTCCTTGGAGTGACAATTGTTGCCAGAGAAAGCGGTCTTCGTCGACCGTCTCCTCAAAGACAATAATAACCGGCCCTCTGGGAAACTTCCTCCGAGTTGGGAGAATTACTTTCTTCCCATCACAGGTAGCCTTTATTGCGAGCATAGACACCTCATCATGCTTGTCAAATACAATAGCATTAAAAGAAATCTCGCGCCGTCCGTCAAGGAAATAGAGATGGGAAATAAAAACAGCAAGGGAATTTCTCTCGGCGTTTGCCGGCCTTACGGCCATAGCGCGCCTTGGGCTCGGCAACGGACGAAGCATTTAATATTGATGAAGAAGGACGGCGTTTTGGGATTAAAAGTCTGACGGAGGAGAGAGGACAATAACAGACCGGCGGCAGGTATTACCATATGCAAACAGAATTGCATATGGTAATTCCAGGCGCAGGGGCAGAATTGCCGGAATAACGACTTGACAGTCATCATCATTTAGATTAGTATGCAATCATAAATACGAATCCATACTTACCAGGGAGGAATTGCGCATGAATGCCATTGTAGCCGAACGCGGCCAGGTGACCATTCCCAAGCCGTTGCGGCGGCGGCTGGGTATTATGCCGAAGACCGTGCTTGATTTCCATGAAGAAAACGGGCGCTTGATTGCGGTCAAGGCGTCCGGCCGGGATCCCGTCAGTAGTGTCATGGGCTGTCTCAAGTTGAACAAGTCCACGGATGCGCTCATGGAAACCTTGCGGGGGAAGCCATGATCACCGCGGTTGATACCAACGTGCTCTTGGATGTTTTCCTGGAAGATCCCCGGTTCGGCCGGGTTTCCGGCGAGCATTTGCGCGAAGCCCTGCGACTCGGCGCAATTGTGGCCTGTGAGGCGGTATGGGCGGAAACAGCGGCGGTTTTCCCGGAACAGGCGTCTTTTGAAAAGGCCATGCACACCCTGGGCATTCAATTCTCGCCGTTAACCCAACAAGCGGCAGCCGAAGCCGGGATTGCCTGGAGACGATACCGGGATAGCGGCGGCAAGCGGCTCCGCCTGGTGGCGGATTTTATTATCGGCGCCCACGCGACAGTTCAATGCGACCGCCTGCTCACCCGCGACCGTGGATTTTACGGGGATTTCTTTCACCGGCTGAAGATTGCGGATCCTTCCCGGTTGTCATCCTGAAAGAATTGCGATTATTGCGTGAGACTCCATTCCCACGCCGGAAGAATGCGAATGCGGCCGGCATCGACCGCAAGCTCTTTTTTCTGGCGGCGGGTTAGAAGCAAACCCTCTTTCAATCCGAACCGCGTCATGGCCGCCTGTAACCCCTCGATTTCACGGCGGCGGTTATTGTCGGTTAATTCGTAGCATACCTGGATTGCTTCCGTGACAGCGCCTTTTTCAAGGATCATAAAATCGCATTCGGCTGCTTCCGAGTAGTAAGCCGCGTTTTTTTCCCGTTTATGCAATTCCAGCAGAACGAATGTTTCGAGCAAAGCACCGCGGTTTTCCGCCGGGGTAAACAGGCACGCGTTTAGAAGCCCGGTGTCGTTCACATAATATTTTTTGAGCGCTTGGGACTGTTTGGCCGCGGAAGCATCGCATTTTTCGACGGGCACGATAAACAGGGCGTCTATAAAATGATCCGTCAGCGCATAAAGCGCGTCTTTCGTAACCCGCACATTCCGCGACCGCAAATCGCGGTAGTATTTGTGCACTGAAAAGACTTGCGCATTGTTGGCAAGCATCCGGCGCGCAAAATCCTTGACCAGATGCGGTCGGCGGACGGCATATCGTTCCACTACGTCACGATAGAGCATGATCTCAAAATAAGATTGCAGCGTTCGTATCCGCTCCGGTTCATCCATTGCGAGCGTTTCAGGATAACCGCCGTTGCACAGGAAACACTCGAACATCGCCTCCGCCCGGTTCCGTCCGGTTGTGCTTTGAAACACACGCTCTGTATTGCCCCGGAAACGCAGGTATTCACGGAAGGATAGCGGGAACAGCGTATACGGCAGCGCCCGCCCGCGCAGGGCGTCGGCAATTTCGCGGTTTAGAAGGCGGGCCGACGACCCTGTCAGATATACGTGTGGCGAAATCGTATCCGCCAGACGACGGACGAACTTTTCCCAGCCGGGCACAGTTTGAATCTCGTCTAAAAAGAAATGGACTTTGTCCAACGCCCGGTTCGGAAACAACTGCTGATACGCATCAACGATCAGCCCTAAATTCCCCGAATCGAGGATCAAGCGTTCGTCTTCAAAATTGATATGAACAATGTTGTGAATGCCGTTTTTCCGGCGCAGTTTTTCGATAAGGGAATAAAGAAACCAGGTTTTACCCGCCCTGCGCGGGCCTATAATTGAAACGATCTTGCTCGTTATAACGGGGACGTTCAGATCGCGTTGAATTACGTGGCCGGGCACGCCGCGCACATGGAAATCCGCAATCAGAGTTTTGAACAAATCGATCATAATCTTTCCTTATTAAAAGGAAAGAAACACGATTTCTTGCCTTGTGTCAAGGATAATTAGAGAAATGTTTCCGTGCCCCCCCGATATCCCGGAATTTACTCCGGAATTTTTGCTCGATCAAATGGAATGGCATGCTGTTTATGCCGAGGCGGATTTGGCAAGATCGTTAGAACAAGGCTGCCAGCTTTTTGGGTTTGGCGCCCAGCGTGAATAGCGCCCGAAGAATCAAGTCAACCGACACTTTCGGATCACCCGCCTCAATCTTTGCTACGCGGCTTTGACTGGTGCACATCCGCTTGGCCAGTTCAACCTGCGTCAGTTTCTTTTGCTGCCGCAATTCCTTCAGTTTTTTTTGTCATGGCCAGTTTTGTTTCAATGTAGGCCATATCGGCGTCAGACAGGTCCAGGAACTCCTGGACAGTTGTCTGCTTCCAACCCGCCGCTTCCAGTTTTTTACTTTTATCTGAATTCATATCTCAACCTCCCGCAGCTCGATCGTAAACCTGTAGTCGTCTTTGATAATCATGACATATTGTCAACGTCTTTTTCAAAGCAATTTTACAACGGAAAAAATGAATGTTATCGCCTCGGCGATGCTTTAAACGATGTTTTACCGTTTCCTGGTCTTGGCGCCGGAGCGCGTGTTGGTTTCGGCAAGAGGGTTGGATGAGGAGGGGGATTGGGCCGCTCTTGATTTCTGCCAGCTGAAATCAGGAAAATTGCTCCCGGCATTTTTTGCGGATGGCAACCGCCAGGTTGAGGGCCTCGGCCGCCTGTTCGCCGCTGACCACCGGGCTGCCCTTGGCGCGCACGCAATTGACGAACGACTCCAGCTCGTTTTCAAGGGCGTCGCCCTTTTCGATCGGCACGCGGCTTTTGCTTATGCGGCCGGACTCGCGCCGGTAAATTTCGCCGGACTGGCGCTGGTAGTCCAGCGAGATATAGGCGTCCTCCTGGAAAATGCGGATTTTACGCAGGCTTTCCGGGCTGATCCGGCTGGTGGTCACGTTGGCAACGCACCCGTTTTCAAACGTCAGGCGCACGTTGGCAATGTCCTCGCTCGGGCTGAGCACCGGCACGCCCACGGCGTGAACTTCCCTGACCGGCGAGCGGACTAGGTGCAAGATTACCTCCAGGTCGTGGATCATCAGGTCCAAAATGACGCTCACTTCCGTCCCGCGCGGCTTGCCGCCGAAGAGCGGCGGCGCGGGATAAGGGCTCAGGCGGTGGGCTTCAATAAATCTCGGGCGCACGAGGATGGACTCAAGATATTTCATGACCGGGTTGAATCTTTCGATGTGGCCCACCTGCAGGATGAGTTTTTTCTCCCTGGCGGCGTTTACCATGGCTTCCGCCTCGGTGGTCGTCACCGCGATCGGTTTTTCAACCAGGAGGTTGACGCCCCGCGCGATCATCGGCATGGCAACCTCGTGGTGCTTGTCGGCCGGGACGACGATGCTGGCCGCCTCCACCTCCGCCGCCAGTTCGTTGAAGTCCGTAAATACCCGCGTCTTGTAACGTTCGGCAATGTCCTGCGCCCGGCGGGTGTTGATGTCATAAATTCCGACCAGCTCCGCGCCCGGCAGTTCGGAATAAACCCGGGCATGCCACTGCCCCAGGCTGCCGACGCCGACCACGCCGACCTTTATCTTCTTTAAATCATTGTCCGCAATTTCGTTCATTATTCACCCTTTGTCATCTCGTTTCTGTCATTCCCGTGACCAGGCTCCGCCGGCCGGCGTTACGCCGAAGCGGTGCTTTGCCGGGCCGCGAAGGCGGAAGGCTTCGCCAAGGGCGAGCTACGCCCAGACGAGAAACTGTCCGTCAGTGGCGGATGGATTCCCGCCTGCGCGGGAATGACAGTCAAAAATATTCTTACTTTGTGCCTTTGCTACTCTGCGAAGTAAGCCTTCGCTACGAAGCACGAGCTGCCTCTGTGCCTTTGTCCCTATTCTTATTCCACCGCCACGAGCGCCAGGTCCATCCGGTCCGCTTCCGCGATGATTTTATCCCGCTCGAGCATGATCGTCCGTCCGGCTTCAACCGCCAGGGCCGAGGCGCTTATCTTTCTCAAAACCTTCATGGTTTTCAGGCCGATCACCGGGATATCATAGCGCATGTCGTGATCGCTCCGCGCGGTCTTGATCACGACCGCGCCCGGTCCGCCCAGCCGGCCGGCGCGCAAGATGGCCTCGTCCGTTCCTTCAAACGCCTCCACGGCGAGGATTGTGCCCTCCTTGACGACGACCGTCTGGCCGATTTCAAGCGCGCTGACCGCCTTGGCGACGCGCATGCCGAGTTCAATGTCCTTCTGCTCGCGTTCCGTCGGCGCGCGGCGGCTGAGTTGCCCGGCCTGCGGGAGCGCGTTTTCCATGAAGCGCCAGGCCGGCATCAACTGCACGCCGATCGCGGAAAATTCCGCGCAGACCGCGCCGAAAATCGTCTGCGCGTTGCGCGTGCCCAGTTGCGCCAGGATTTTCAGCGCCTTGGCGTCGGGCCTCAGGCGGAAGAGGCTGACCGGCGTGATTTGTCCGGCCATGACGGCGTGCCTGACGCCGCTGGCCTTGACCGCATCCAGCACGGCGCCCAGCTGGCCGAAATTGAACCATCGGGTCTCGTCGGAGAGTTTTTCAATGTCACGCTCGGTTTCCTTTTTGAAGGCCGCCGTGAAAATTTTCCGGACGCCCTGCCGGCGGGCCGACTCCGCCAGTATCAGCGGGTACATGCCGCGCCCGGCGATGATGGCCAGCTCTTCCGGGACAATAAGCGCATCAGGTTTCATAGATTCAGGCAAAGATAGCGAAAATGCCGTTTAACTGCAAGATACTTTGCTGTTGAGGGGTAGTCATGAATGGCGCTAAGATAAGCTTGCGGCGGTCGAGGCCGCCCGCCCTCCAGGATGGAAACGCTTATATTTTATGGAGGGCGGCGGGCCTCCGCCGCCGTTCGTGATTTGAAAACGGACTTATCTTAGCATCATTCGGGGTAGGCCTTACGTTTTTTTAAATAATGCCGTTGACGCATATCGGTCGATATACTAGTGTTTGTCCAATAGAGGAGAATATCTGCCATGAGCGGGATTGGTGCTTGTCCATGTTCGGGGGCGTCGCTTACGAGATTTGTGCGGCCGGCGATCCTGGCGGTCCTGGCAAAAAGCGGCGATTGGATCCACGGGTATTTCATCGTGCAGAACCTTCAAAAGATGAAGATGTTCAGGCACAAGCCGGCCGACCTGGCCGGAATTTACAAGCTGCTCAGGGCCATGGAAGAAGAGGGCTTGATCAAATCGCGCTGGAACACGCCCAGGGCCGGATTGGCGAAGCGGGATTTGCGTTTGACCGCCGAAGGGCATGATTGCCTGAAACTCTGGTTGAAAACATTGAAATCCTACCGGACGTCCATTGACGAGTTGATAGATGAAATAAAGGGAGATTCGTGAATAGCCGGAGATAAAAATGATATTTGTTCTGGCCGCGGCAATAAGGGAGACCGTTCGCAGGAAAGGCAGGAGCGCGTTTGTCATCGCGAGCTACGCCCTTGCCACGGCGATCATTATTGTCATTGTCACCATTATTATCCAGTCAAACAAGGCGACCGGCCGGATCCTCGCCTCAACCGGGACGCATTTCGTCGCCTTCGCGCCCGTGAATAAAACCACCTGCCGGCAGCGCAGCATGGATCCGGAGCACGAGGGATTTGTCGCTTCCGGCGGAGTATCGAGCCTGCTTGTTTCCACAGACCTTTCCATCAAGGCCAATAAAATTTCATCGGTAAAAAGCACCTCGCCTTACCTGCTGTTCCAGCTCTGGAATGAAAAGTGGGGCTCATTCACCCTGGGCGGGTTTGATGTTGCCGATAACAAGGCCGTCGGGACCACGTGCTGCGCGCCGGCCGACATAATCAGCGGCGCGTTTCTCACGACGAACGACGAGGGGAAAGTCATGATTGAAGAGGCGTTTGCCAGGTCGGCCAAACTGGCTGCCGGCGACAAGATCGTGTTGGGCCTTCGCGAGTTTACCGTCAAAGGGGTCGTCAATCCGGGCATAAGGCCGGCCAAGGCCGACATCTACATGCCGTTCCGCGAGGCCAGGGCGGTCATCAATACGCGCCTGCAACAGCCCCTGGTCAACGAGATGAACATGCTCCTCGTGGAAGTTCTCAATTCAAGCGTGCAAATCGACGCCATAAAGGCGGTGAAGGAGCTTATCCCGGGCTCCATTGTTTCCTCTTATGCCTGCTACAAGCCGGCCGCCACCGTGTGGGGAATGAACAAGCGCTCGGCCTGGCTGCTCGTCGTTATCATTTTTTTCTTCGCCATCCTGGTGATAATGAAATCGCAGTCCGCGGCGGTCATTGAACGGCGCAGGGACATTGCCGTTCTCAAGTCGATCGGCTGGACCGACGGCAACGTCCTGATGCTGGTCCTTTCCGAGACGGTGTTCCAGGCGGCGATCGGCGGATTGCTGGGTTGCATCGCGGCGCCGGCGCTTCTCACGGTCCTGCCGCAATCAATCCTGGCGGCCGGCGCGTCGGCCAAAGTCGAGCTGGTTATCCCGTCCGGCCTGATCGCGTTGTCATTATTGATCTCAATCCTTGGCGGCGTCCTGGCCGGGCTCCTGCCGGCGGTCTTTGCCGCCCGGATGCTTCCCGCGGAGGCTTTCAGGCATACATGAACATCATTCTCCAGTGCAAACAGGTTGAAAAAAGCTTTCGCCGCAAGTCGGGCGAGATCCGGATCCTGCGGGGGGTTGACCTCGCGGTTGAAAGGGGTTCCTTCGCCGTCATATTCGGCCGGAGCGGGGAGGGGAAGTCAACGCTGCTGGGCATACTGGCCGGGCTGGATCGCCCGACGGCCGGCTCGGTGATATTTGACGGCGTGGACATGCGCGCAAGCTCATCAACCCGGATGGCGCTCCTGCGCCGGAACCGTATCGGCGTCATTTTCCAGAATTTCAACCTGATCAGCACCTGGACCGCGCTTGAAAACGTGGAAGTGGCGCTCCTCCATCGCGGCCTTTCCGCCAAACAACGCGCGGCGCAGGCCGCCGCGATCCTTGCCGGCATGGGCCTGGACCATCGCCTGGCCAGTTTGCCTTGCGAACTAAGCATCGGCGAGCAACAGCGCATCGCCGTCGCGCGCACGCTCGCGGCCGAGCCGGAACTTATCCTGGCCGACGAGCCGACCGGAAGCCTGGATCCGGAGACGGGAGCCATAGTCCTGGCGATGCTGACCGATCACATCCGGAATAAAAACGCCACGCTCCTGGTCGTCACCCATGGCAATTTCCCGGTCAACAAGGCGCAAATCGTGCATACCCTTGAAGGCGGAAGATTGAAAAGTCCGGGAGCATAGCCGCAACGCTTGATCTTGGCTCTGCGGCGGCATTGTCGCCGGTCAACTTCGCTGCTAGTGGAGTGTATCACGCAGACGTGTATTTATAGGTTGTCATGCTGAGCGTAGCGAAGCATCTCCATCATAACGAGATTCCTCGCACGCTCGGAATGACAATCCCGTGATTTTTCTAGCGTTTTTCAGTCTTATAAATTCATTTAATTCAGTTACATTACACTAGAATAAAATCTTTACAAAAATCGCAGAAATGCGACACTAGCACCCGATTCTTAAATCATAAAATTATTTACCAAACAGTCTACAGCCTACTTGCCTCGGCGTAGCGCTCCGGCGAAGCCTGGGTAACCTAATCACCTGAGCATCTTCAACATGGCGGAACTGATAAACAATTTTTCGTGGTCAATATCGGCGCGGGAGGATTTTGCCGAATGCCATCGCCGGCGCTACTGGGCGAAATACGCCATGTGGAACGGCTGGAAGGAAAACGCCTCGCCGATCCAGCGCGCCGCCTACCGGTTGAGCAAGATGGAAAACCGCTTCACCCTCCTGGGCAACGCCGTTGAGCTGGGGGTCAACTGGCTGATCCGCGCCCAGCAGGAGGGGCGCTCCGCAAGCATGGAAGAAGCTTACGAAGCCGCCGCCAAGCCCTACCTGAACAAATGCTGGGGCGAATCGGTCAAGCAGTTGTGGAAAAACAATCCCAAGAAATTCTGCTGCCTGCGCGAGCATTATTATTCCAGCTTGGGCAAGGAAAAAGAAAAGGAAATGACCGCGGAAATGATCGTCCGGATTAAGCTCTGCCTGGCCAATTTCATCGCAAAGGTCCTGCCCGGCCTTTCCCCGGTGAAAAAAGAACAGGAGATCGCCATCAGCACCGTCGCCGCGGGCGATCCGGAGTCATTCGCCATGGAGCGAGTCAAAATATACGCCATCCCGGATTACGCCTATCTCAGGGACGGGATGATGCACATTCACGACTGGAAAAGCGGCGGCGCGCGCGCCTCGCACAAGGACCAGATGGCGATTTACGGACTATGGGCGGCGGTCAAGCACAAGATCGCGCCGGAGAAGGTCAACATCCACCTGGAATATCTTTCCGCCGGCGCGACCGACAGCCAGAAATTGACGCAAGACAGTCTCCTGAAGGCGCAGGAATTAATCAGCGATTCGGTCAACGAGATGGCCGAGTACCTGGTTGACGGCGATTTGCGGCGCAACGAGGCCCTTCCCAAGGATGACTGGGAATTGAGCGCGGACATGAACGTGTGCCACAAGTGCAACTTCTACGAACTCTGCAAGCCGGAATTGGAAGGCTGAATAATCTTAACCTGGCGACGAAGTTGTCCAGTTACCACCAATTCTGAACGCACAAGCGCCTTGGGATGACATTTCATAAGGTAGGGCCGGACTGCCAGTCCGGCCGTCCGAACGGCAAATTTGCGGCGGGACCACGCCATTGGCGTGGCAAGCAAGGCTGTTTACCACGATTAGAGCGTGGTCCCGCCCTACCAAAAAAACCGTAAAATATGAAAGAACTGATAAGGACTTTGAAGAGAAAATGACAGATAAATTCTCAAAAAGGAAGGTTTTGCCACATGATCGTCCTTCTTGGATTTGTGAAGATGCGATCTTCTTCATCACCGTTTGTTGTGAACCGCGCGAGGAAAATCAATTATGCCATGAGGCTGTTGCCAGCAAGTTGTTTGAGACGGTGGAGTTTAGACAGAATAGAGGTGAATGGTATGTTCATCTATTGCTCATGATGCCCGACCATGTGCATGGATTGATCTCATTCCCGACCGATAAAAGCATGCGTAAGATAATACAGGACTGGAAAGAGTCTGTGGCGCGTCGTGTTGGCGTGAAGTGGCAGAGAGACTTTTTTGACCATCGTCTGCGAAACGACGAAAATTTTGTTGAGAAAGCCGATTACATCCGGATGAATCCAGTTCGCAAAGGACTGGTTGAAGAATCTGATAAATGGCCGTATGTTTGGCCGAAGAATGAGCCGCCAAGATAATTTTAAACACGGCGGGACAAGCTGTCCCGCCCTACCTTGATGCATAGGAATTTCAAAGCAGGTGGGGCCCGACAGCCTTGTCGGGCCGTCTGAATGGAAGAACGGCGGGACAGGGCTGTCCCGCCCTACCATAAAATCCTTGGAATCAACTCAGCAATCTTTTTTCAACTTCCGCCTTTGAAATTCCCCGGATGGAGATGATTTTGCGCCTTTGGTTCGCGCCGCTTTTGAGCGTGATGTTGCCCTTGGGGATATCGAGCGTTTTGCTTAAGAAAGAAATCAACGCCTCGTTCGCCTTGCCGTCAACCGGTGGGGCGTGGAGCCGGATTTTCAATGCGTCGCCGTGCAGCCCCTGGATGGCGTCCCGTGCCGCGCGCGGAACGGCTTGGACGGTGATAATGGCGCCTTCGCCGGTCTGGTTGATCCAGCCTTGATTCATGGCGGAAAGCATACCCGGATCGATATCCGGATAAAAGCCCGATTTTACGGGTTTGGAAAGCGTCCGAAAAAATATTAAAAATAATTATTGACATCCGCCGGGAATGTATCTATACATAGAAGCACTCGCCGTAGCCAGAGGCGCGGAGGGTGTTTTATTTATACCATGGAAACGACGCTTAAAGATTATTTGCGCTACGCGCAGGAATGCAACCTGATACCGGTCACGCGGGAAGTCCTTTGCGACATGGAAACCCCCGTGGCGGTCTTCGGCCGGTTTTGCGACCGGCCGAACGCCTTCCTCCTGGAAAGCGTGGAAGGCGGCGAGCAGTGGGGCCGGTATTCCTTCATCGGCGTCGATCCCGAGCTCATGCTGGAAATTGACCACGGCGAAGCTCCCCGCGGTCCCGGCTCGAATAAATCGGGTGAAGGCATTTTTGCGAAACCCTCCGAAGTCCCAATTGCACAGAGCCTTGGGACGAAGGAGGGTGAATCGGAATTGCTCTCCGGGCTGAGAGGCGTCTATAAGGGGGTTAAACCGGCGCCGGCGCCCGGACTGCCGCGCTTTATCGGCGGCGCGGTCGGCTTTATCAGTTATGAGGCGTCCGGCGAGTTTGAGCGCCTGCCGCCGCCGAAATTATCTGTGCAGGGCGTCAAGCCCGTCAGCCGCTTCCTGCGCGTTGACAAGCTGATCGTCTTCGACAACCTGCGCCACACGATCCAGATTGTCGTCTGCTCCCGGCCGGAACAGGGAAAGGGAAAAAAATCGCCTGAGGGCGCCTTTGCCGCCGCCAGCGCCGAAATCGACAAGATCGAGGAAATTTTGCGTCGGTCCTGCGCCCAGCGGGCGGAGAAAAAATATCCCCGGCCGGAATTCACCTCCAACATGCGGCCGGAGGAATATTGCGCGATGGTCAAAAAGGCCAAGGAATATATCGTCGCCGGCGACATCATCCAAACCGTGCTGAGCCAGCGGTTCAGCGCCCGGACCGACATCCCGCCCCTGGAAATTTACCGCGCCTTGCGCCTCCTGAATCCATCGCCCTACATGTATTTCCTGAAAACCGGCGGACACGTCCTTGTCGGTTCATCGCCCGAAACCATGGTGCGCCTGACCGGCAACCGCATCGAGCTGCGGCCGATCGCCGGCACGCGGCCGCGCGGCGCGAGCGAGCAGGAAGACCGCCGCCTGGCCGACGAGCTCCTCTCGGACGAAAAGGAAAAGGCGGAGCACGTCATGCTGGTCGACCTGGGGCGCAACGACGTCGGGCGCGTGGCGGAAACCGGCAGCGTGCAGGTGCGCGACTATATGACCGTTGAACGCTACAGCCACGTGATGCATATCGTCTCCCACGTGGAGGGCGCTTTGAGGAAAAATTGCGACGCGGCCGACGTCCTGAAGGCGACCTTCCCGGCCGGGACCCTTTCCGGCGCGCCGAAAATCCGCGCGATGGAAATAATCCGGGAGCTTGAACCCGGCCCGCGCGGGGCTTACGGCGGGGCGGTCGGCTACATCGGCTACGACGGCAGCATGGATTTTGCCATAACAATAAGGACGATTGAGGCCGCAGACAATGAGGTGTCGGTTCAGGCCGGGGCGGGCATAGTTTATAATTCCGAGCCGCAGCGCGAATTTGAGGAAACCTGCCACAAGGCCCAGGCAATGAAGGCGGCGATTATCCTTGCGGCGAAAGGATTAAGACTTAATGCATAGGAATGGCATAATCATACCACGGATTTCACCGATGGCACGGATACGCTCAAACTGTTGACGTTCGACTCTTGACACTCGACTGTCAGCATCCGTGTAATCCGTGCGATCAGTGGTAAGATGCCAAATGTCTCGGTTATAAAGGAAAAAAGCCATGATAGTGATGATAGACAACTACGATTCGTTTACCTACAACCTCGTCCACGCCTTCGGAGCGCTCGGGGCCGGCATCACCGTTTTTCGCAACGACGTTGTCAGCGTGGATGAAGTCATGCAGATGAAGCCGGCGGCCATTGTCATTTCGCCCGGCCCCTGCACGCCGAAGGAAGCGGGCATTTCGGTCGAGCTTATCCGCCGGGCGGCCGGCCTGACGCCGATTCTCGGCGTGTGCCTTGGTCACCAGGCGCTGGGCGAGGCGTTCGGTGCTAAAATAATCGGGGCGAAGGCGATCATGCACGGCAAGACCTCGCAGATCGCGCACAACGGGGAAGGGCTCTATAACGGACTGAAGAATCCGTTCATTGCCGGGCGTTACCATTCGCTTTCCATAGACCGCGCGAGCCTGCCGGCGGACTTGCTCGTGGAAGCCACGAGCGAGGACGGCGAAATCATGGGCATCAGGCACCGGATCCACCCGGCTTACGGCATCCAGTTCCATCCCGAATCGGTCCTGACGCCCTCCGGCAAGCGCCTCTTGCGCAATTTCCTCTCCATTGCCGGCGTGGACTGAAGGCGGCCGCCGCATGTTGTGAATCCGCCGAATTGCGCGCCATGCAAATAGTAATGGTTTTTTTGCCTTCAATATGATAATTTCTTCCCGAGAAATTTTCGCGCATAGCGCCTACTGGGAAAAACACGGGAAAACGGGGAAAAAAATGACGAGGAAGATGACGGAACGTCCGCTGGAAATAAAGCGCAATGTCACCGAGGACCACATTGCCCGCAGCATCCAGCATCATGTCAAGTACACCCGCTGCAAAAACTGGAATTCGGCGACGCTTTTTGACAAGTATGAAAGCGTGGCCCTCGCGATCCGCGACCTGGCCGTGGAGCGGATGATCGCCACCCAGGGCTCGTATTACGACCACGACGTCAAGCGGGTTTATTATCTTTCCATGGAATTCCTCCTCGGGCGGCTGCTGTTCAACAATATCGTCGCCCTGAAGGCGGACGCCGTCGCGCGGAAGGCGATTGAGCACCTTGACATAGATTTTGAATCGCTCTGCCGGCTTGAGGCGGACGCCGGCCTGGGCAACGGCGGCCTGGGACGGCTCGCGGCCTGCTTCCTGGATTCCATGGCCACGATGGAATTGCCGGCCTACGGCTATGGCATCCGTTATGAACACGGCATGTTCCGCCAGGAAATCGAAAACGGCTGGCAGAGGGAGCGCCCGGACGACTGGTTGAAATACGGCTACCCCTGGGAAATGATCCGGCCGGAATACACCATCCCGATCCTGGTCTACGGCCGGATTGAGGAAGTGAAAAAATCGGACGGCACAAAAAAGCAGGTCTGGGTTGACTGGCAGATGTTTGAGGGCGTGCCGTATGACGTGCCGATCATCGGTTACGACGTCAACACGGTCAACTTCCTGCGGCTCTGGAGCTCGCGCGCCAGCGAGGATTTCCGGCTGGATGTGTTCAACAAGGGCGATTACATCAACGCCATGCAGGAAAAAAACTGGGCCGAGACCGTGACGAGGGTCTTGTATCCTTCCGACAACACGACCAGCGGCAAGGAGCTGCGCCTTATCCAGGAATATTTCCTGGTGACCTGCTCCATGCGCGACATTCTCAGGCGCTTCCAGAAAAAGCACAACCATAGCTGGGAAGATTTCCCGAAAAAGAACGCGATCCAGCTCAACGACACCCACCCGGCCCTGGCGATCGCCGAGCTGATGCGGTTTTTCGTGGACGAGAGCGAGCTTCCCTGGGAAAAGGCCTGGGAGTTCACCACGAACACCTTCGCCTACACGAACCATACCATCATGCCGGAAGCCCTTGAAAAATGGCAGGTGCCCCTGCTTGAAAAGGTTTTGCCGCGCCACCTGCAGATCATCTACGAAATCAATTATCGCTTCCTCCAGCGGGTGAACGCCCGTTTCCCGCGCGACATGGATCGCCTCAAGGACGTGTCGCTCATCGAGGAGGGCGAGCCGAAACAGGTGCGCATGGCGAACCTGGCAATTGTCGGCAGCCACTCGGTCAACGGCGTTTCCGAGCTTCATTCCCGGCTGATCAAGACCAAGGTCTTCCGCAATTTCGCCGAAATCTGGCCGAAAAAATTCAGCAACAAGACGAACGGCATCACCCAGCGCCGCTGGCTGCTGGCCTGCAACCCGAAACTGGCCGACCTGATCAGCGGGGTCATCGGCGAGGGCTGGAT
Source organism: uncultured Verrucomicrobiota bacterium (assembly GCA_964475405.1). Lineage (GTDB taxonomy): Bacteria > Verrucomicrobiota > Kiritimatiellia > JAAZAB01 > JAAZAB01 > JAQUQV01. Next base: position 9,207 of record CAYYWX010000011.1, on the reverse strand, counting down.
AAAGGACCTTGACCAGCTGCGGCGGCTGGAACCCTGCGCCGAGGACAGGGAATTCCGGAACAAGTTCCTGGCCGTCAAGCTGCATAACAAGACGCTGCTGGCCAAGTATATTTACAAGACCACCGGCATTCACGTCGAGCCCGCCTCGCTCTTTGACGTCCAGATCAAGCGCTTGCACGAATACAAGCGCCAGCTCCTGAACGCCATGCACATCATCACGCTCTATCACCGCATCAAGGCCAATCCCGCGGTAAAGATCGTGCCGCGCACGTTCATTTTCGGCGCGAAGGCCGCCCCGAGCTACAGCATGGCCAAGCATATCATCAAACTGATCACCAGCCTCGGCGACCGGATCAACAGGGATCCCGACGTGCGCGGCCGGCTGAAAGTCGTTTTCCTGCCCGACTACGAGGTGTCGCTGGCGGAAATCATCGTGCCCGCCGCCGATCTCTCGGAACAGATCTCGACCGCCGGCACGGAGGCCTCCGGGACGGGCAACATGAAACTGGCGCTCAACGGCGCCCTGACGATCGGCACCTGGGACGGCGCCAATATTGAAATCGCCCGGGAAGTGGGGATTGATAACGTCTTTATTTTCGGCTACCGGACCGAGCAGCTGGCGCAGCTGAGGGCGGGTTATAACCCCCTGGACTTTTACGCGGCCGACGCCGAGCTGAGAAAAGCGGTTGACTCCCTGATCAGCGGCGAATTTTCGGCCGGCGACCCCGCGGTTTTTGTCAACCTGCATGACTCGTTGATGCGTTACGGCGACCGTTATTTCGTCCTGGCGGACTATCGCCCCTATATTAAGCGCCAGAACAGGGCGGCGGAAATCTACGGCAACCCGGACGCCTGGGCGCGGAAATCGGTCCTGACCGTGGCCCGGACGGGTAAATTTTCCAGCGACCGGACGATTAGTGAATACGTGCGCGATATTTGGCAGGTAAAACCCTTGTCAATAAAGCCCGAATTTGTTAATGATTTGTCGTATTGAATAATGCACATGGAAAGGGCGCGAGAATGAAAACAAAATTGTTTTTGTCCGTCATTTTGGCTTTGGCCGTGATTTTTCCCGCCGCGCGGGCATATGAGACGATCCAGGTTTCCGCCGCGGAAAACAACACCAACACCATCGCCCGCTTGCTGGCCGAGGGCGTTGGCATCAATGACGTCGAAAAAAGCCGGGATTGCTCGGCTTTGCATTGGGCGGCATATTTCAACCGGCAGGAGTCGGCCCGCTTCCTGGTTGAGAACGGGGCGGACGTCAACGCGCGCAATAACCTCGGCATGACGCCGCTGCACTACGCCGCGCTTTGCGGCCACAAGGATATGGTCAAGCTGCTCCTGAATCACAAGGCCGATGTCAACGCGGTTGATTGCCAGGGACTGACGCCCCTGCACCTCGCCGCGCAGTATGGCCACACGGACATTGCCGGGGTGTTGCTGGACTACGGCGCCGATATCGCCGCCAAGACCAATTATCGCGGCTTGACGCCCCTGCACTGGGCGGCCTTCTGGGGCCATACCGAGGCGGTAAACATCCTTTTAAAAAGAGGCGCCGACATCAACGCGCGCGACCATAACGGCTACACGCCGCTAACCTGGGCGGCGCAATATGACAATTATGACATGGCCCGCCTGCTGGCGCGGAAGGGCGGCAAAAAGCATCCGCATGATTGAACTGCGCAAAGCATCGTTCGTGAAGCGTGAAGCGCGCGTGCGTGGAATGTTTTACGAAATACGCTTCACGAGAGACGAGACGCGCCGATGATCCCCGATTATCATACCCACACACCGCTCTGCAGGCACGCCGAGGGCGAAATGGAGGAATTCCTGGAAGCCGCCCGGCGAAAACAAATGCCGGAAATCTGCTTTACCGACCACGCCCCGAACCCGGACGACTATGACCCGAAGCACCGCATGAAGGTGGACGAGTTTGAATCGTATCAGGAAAAAGTTTCATCCCTCGCGGCTGCGTCCACCGGCCCCGCGGTCCTCTTCGGCATTGAGGCCGATTATTACAACGGCTGCGAGCGGTTCCTGCGAAAATGGCTCCCGCGCCATAAGTTTGACCTCGTCATCGGCTCGATCCATTATATCAACAACTGGGGATTTGATAACCCGGATGAAAGGGAAGTCTGGGATAACGTCGACGTCGCGAGCACCTGGCGCGAATATTTTGACCTGGTCGGCCGTCTGGCCGACACGCACCTCTTTGACGTGGTCGGCCATTTTGACCTGCCCAAAAAATTCGGCTATACCCCGGGCGACCGCGCCATCCGCGAGATGGTCGCGCCGGTCCTGGAAAAAATCGCCCGCGCGCAGATGGCGATTGAAATCAACACTTCCGGCCTGCGCAAGCCGGTCAAGGAAATATACCCGTCGGTCATGCTGCTCGGCATGGCGCGCTTGCAGGGCATCCCGATCTGTTTCGGGTCGGACGCCCATAAGCCCGAGGAAGTCGGTTATGAGTTTGCCCTCGGTCTGGAATGGGCCAGGAAAGCCGGGTATGACGAGGCGGTGCGGTTTTCCGCCCGGCATAAAAAAAGTTATCCCCTGCCGGTAAAATAATTCCCTGGACGGGAATTCAAGCCGGGCGCGGGCTGGTGGTTGGAAATGCGGGAATGTGAATGACCGGCAAAACTCAAAGACAGGAAGATTCAATGCTGGCGCTGGACTGCGGCGGCACCAAGTGCCAGGCGCTGTTGTTTGACGCAACCGGCAAAATTATCGGCATGGGAGTCGGGCAGGGGCCGGGCATCAGCGGCCGCAGCCCGAAGGCCGTGCAGATGGCCGTTGAAAAGGCAGTCCGCGGCCTGCCGGCCATTGAAAATATTCTTATCGCGCACAACGTGCATCCCCCGGGCCTGGATAAATTGCCGTTTACAAACAAGCGGTTGTTCCCGGTCGACGAGACGACCGGCTCCATGGCGCTGGCCGGGGAAACATGCGGCGTCGTCGTCCTTTCCGGGACCGGTTCTTTTGTCCATTGCCGGAACCGCGCGGGACGCGAACAGCACCTGGACGGTCTCGGGCCGGTCTTGGGCGACTCCGGCAGCGGGTATTCGATCGGACTGCACGCGCTGCGCGCCGCCGCCAAGTCCGACTGGCATCCCCGCTACCAGACCTCGCTCCGCCGGCGTGTTTTTGAATATTGCGGCGTTGAAAACATGGGGGCCTTGATCACGTTCAGCCTGAAGCCGCACGACCGGTCGGTCATCGCCGGCCTGGCGAAGATTGTCGATGACGAGGCGCAGAAAGGGGACGCGATCGCGGTTTCAATATTGCGTTTTGCGGCCGACGATATCGCCGATGTTCTCAGGACAGTGCTTGAGATTTTAAAAATGGAACAGGGAAAGTACCGGATGATCGGGGTCGGGAGCGTCACCAAGTCGGATATTTATTGGAATCATCTCTGCCGGAAGGCGCGCGACTTTGCCCCGGAGCTCGAGCCGGTCCGGCCCGACCTGCCGCTCGTGATGGGGGTGGCTTTTGCCGGCCTGCGGCATTTTCAGCCCGAAAACTGCGGCATGATATCCGCAAAGCTCAGGGAACAATACGCGGAATATACCAAGAAAGGAAAAACGGAATGACCCCGAAAAAATACCTGGAACAGGTCAGGATAATCCTCGACCACCTTGAACAGACGCAGCTGCCCGCGGTGGAAAAGGCGGCGGATTTGATCATAAAGGCCCTGACCGGCAAGGGCTGCGTGTTTTGCCACGAGATCGGCCACGGCGGCCAGGGTGATTTTCTCGGGCGCGCCGGGGGCCTGCTCGCGGTCCAGAAATTTTCCTTCAACCTGGATATTTCCGACAAGGTGCCGCAATGTTACACCCCGCGGCCGCGCGCCGAGCCGTTTGAACGGGACCTGGAGACGATCCGCTTCGCGGTCAAGGCCTCGAATTTGCGCGCCGGCGACGTGCTCCTGGTCGCCTCGGTCTCCGGGCGCAACCGCACGCCGGTTGAGCTGGCCCTGGCCTGCCGCAAACAGGGTGTGAAAACAATCGGGTTCACCGCGATGAAATATTCCGCCGCGACGCCCTCGCTGCACCCGTCCGGCAAGAAATTGCACGAAGCGGTTGACGTTGTCGTTGACATCGGAGCGCCGCTCGGCGACGCGGCGGTTGACATCCCGGGCTTTGAGGTCAAGTTGATGCCGGTCTCCGGGGTGGCAATGGACGCCGCCGGATGGATGATTTTCGGGCGGGTCATGGAAAAAATGGCCGCGGCCGGGGTCCCGCCCACGGTTTACATGAGCGTTAACCGCCAGGGCGGGGAGGAAGACGGCCGCAAGAAGACGGCGCAATATGAAGAAAGGGGATTTTAGAACATGACGGCATCGGCGTATTTTGAACAGGCATTGAACGTCATCAAGGCGGTCGCCGGCACCCAGGGCGCCGTGATAAAATCGGCGGCGGAAATGATCGTGGCCGGGATTGTCGCCAAAAAAAGCATCTTTTCGTTCGGCGCCTCGCATTCCTTCATCCTCACCGAGGAAATGGTTTACCGCTCGGGCGGGTTGATGCTGATCAACCCGATTTACCCGCACGGGATGAATTTTTCCGTGCACCCCCTGCCGGCGACCTCCAGGATGGAGCGCGTCCTGGGGCTGGGACGCGAGTTGCTGGATTCTTCCCCCGCCCGGACAGGCGACATCCTCCTGATAACCTCCAATTCCGGGCGCAACCATGTTGTGATTGACATGGCCTTGCGCGCGCGGGAAGTCGGGATCAAGACCGTGGCGATTACCTCGCTGGCCTATTCCCGCGCGGTCAGCAGCCGGCATCCGGGCGGCAAAAAATTGTGCGACTTGTGCGATATTGTGATTGATAACTGCACGCCCTGCGGCGACGCGGCGGTCCAGGTCCCGGGCGTCGCCCAGAAAGTAGGGCCGCTTTCAACCGTGGCCGGCTGCGCGATCGTCAACGCCCTCGTGGCGGAAATTGTCGCTATCATGGCCGCGAAGGGCCTGACCCCGCCCGTTTTCCTGAGCGCCAACCTTGACGGCGGCGACGAGCACAACGCGAAATGCATGGCCGAAAACCGCTACCGCATTTTTTACATGTGATCACAATAGGGAGATTAGATCGTTCTGTTAGAACATGACGCATATTTGCGGAGAAGTTGAAACATATAAGGTGACAATATATCTTAACCCGTCCGACCGCTGCGGTTGGACGGCATGGGCGCAGGGCGAATTTCGCTTCCGCCAGCTTGCCCGCCATAGTCCGCTCATCGCGAGACGACGGCGGGAGGCGGATTTGAAAAAACAAGGCAAGTCTGGTTCAGATGCTGGTGCGCCGCGCGAAGCATCAGACTCGATTCTATGCGAGCGCGGGAAACCCGCAGATGAACCGGAATCGCCGCCTTGTCCTCCGAAGTCCGCTTTAGCGAGACGAAGGAGGAAGTTTTTTTCAAACGAAATTCGCACTGCTATTTATCACGCCTTGAAGCGTGATGAACAGCGAAAGGCGACAAGAGAAATTTGGTTGCGGCTAAATGCCGCCAAAGGGAGATTAAATCATGTCAATCCGCAATCTGAGCCCGCAAGCCATGTTTGAACAACTCGCCCTGGAACACAAGCCGCTCTGCCGTTTTGACGAAAGGAAGCAGAAGTTCGCGGCCTGGAAAAAAAACACCCGGCCGAAAGTCCTGGCAACGCTCGGTGATTTCCCCGCGAAGGTGAAGCTCAATCCGCAATTGCTGGCGGAATGGAAGGAAGACGGCCTGCGCAAACAGCGCTGGATCATCGACGTCGGCCGCCATATTTCGGCCACCTTTCAAATCAACATCCCGGGCGGCCTGAAGCCGGGCTCTCGGGCCGCCGCCATTCTCTGCTGGTACGGGCATGGGGCGTTCGGCAAACAGCCCGTCATGGGCGATGAGTCGTCGCCGGAAAAGCGCGAAGCGGTCCGGCAGCACAATTACAATTACGGCCACCAGATGGCCAAGGCCGGGTTTGTGACCTACGCCATCGACTGGCTCGGGTGCGGCGACAGGAACGACAACGTCAAGCCGAACTGGCGCGGCAAAAATCTGCAGGGTTGCGACGTGTGCAACGTGTATTATCTCCATGCCACCATGCTCGGTATGACTTCCATTTCCATGAATCTTGCCCACGGCATGGCCGCGACCGATTTTGCCTGCACCTTTCCGTTCGTCGACAAAAACAGGCTGGGGGTGATGGGCTTGAGCGGCGGCGGCACGATGACGACCTGGACGGCATTGTGCGACCGGCGGATGAAAGCCGCCGAGATAATCTGCTACAGCGACCTGTGGGCTTATTTCGGCGTTCGCGACAACAACTATTGCGGGATGCAGGTCGCCCCCGGCTTGTTCAAGCTCGTTGACCTGCCGGACCTGCAGGGCCTTATCGCCCCGAAGCCGCTCCTGGTTGATATCGGGATCTACGACACCTGTTTTTTGGTTGATACCGCCATGATGTGTTTCCGCCGGCTGGAAAAAATATACAAGGCCGCCGGCGCCGGCAAGAATCTTGAGCTGGACCTATTCCCGGGCGAGCACGCCTGGGGCGGGAACAAGGCGGTTGAATTTTTCCGCCGTCATCTGGGCGCCTGAGAGATATGCGGGTTAAGCCCGTCTTTCCATGTTCGCGGGTAATTCCTATGCATCCTTGACGAGGTGCCCCGTGTAGCCCGCGGCGACGAGCTGTTGGAAAGCGCTCCAGACTGGACCGGGAATTTCCTGGTAAACCTGGAAACCTTTTTCCGGGTATATCTTGATCCGTTGCAGATCGCCGACCATGATGTTGATCACATCCTCCCTTGAGATGCTTTCGGCTGGATAATCTTCATAGCCGATTTGGGGAGAGGTGACGATGATTTCTTTCCCGGGCCATAACTTTTTCACGGTGGCGTAGGTGCGCCGTTCCATGTAGGGCTTCTGGACGACGATAAATGAATTGAAATCCAGATGTTTTGTTTTCAACAATTTTTTCGTAAGGATGAAGTTTTCACCCGTGTTGGTTGATTTGTTCTCAACCAGGATTTTTTCCTCCGGCACCCCGCGTTTCACGGCAATGGCGGCGAACAGGTCGGCTTCCGGCTTTGTGAAAAGATTTTTGGTCAGGGTCCCGAACCCGCCCGAAAAAATTATGAAGGGCGCGTAGCCTTCCATGAACAGGTCCACCCCGCGCCCCGCCACCCGCGTGTCGTGGCTCCCCAGGACGAGGATGCAGTCGGCTTTCTTCAGCCGGTGGCCGACGAGGTGATAATCCCAGATAATTTTCGCCAGTTTGTCGATTTTGTTTTTCATGAGGGATCGGCCGGTCATCCGAAGCTCAAGCCGGTCACGGCGCTGAGCGTAGTAAATTAAGAGGCCCTTCTACGCTCTACGGCTCGTGCTTCGGAGCGAAGTTTAGTTCGCGGAGTAGCACAGGAGCCTTGAGCTACGCAGGGCATTTTTCGCTTTGCGAAAAATGGCGGAGGGAGAGGGATTTGAACCCCCGGTGCCATTGCTGGCACACATGATTTCGAGTCATGCGCAATCAACCGGACTCTGCCATCCCTCCGGCGTTCATTATCAAGCTTCAACGAACAGAGATGGCCAAGAATACGAAAGCGTAAAATAAAAGTCAAGGAACACAAATTTGGTTGTCGATTTCGGCGTTGTGGATGGCAAACGCACAACTTACACGTTCAAGTCAAGAGTCGATGCCGAATTGATGGCGCAAAAGAAACGCATCGAACGAAACAAGATCGGTTCTGACGCCCTTCGACTTAATGAAGATCAAAAAAAGAAGCCGTCCTTGCCTGCCATAAGCTTAATGGGCGCGCTACCTTTGTGGACGACGCGGCTGAAACCTTTCTGCAAGATTCGCCGCAAGATGGTGTAAAACGAAGCGTCAAGGAAGTGTTTGATGAATATCTTGAATCCAAACGCAAAGCCAATCGCCGGCCCCTCGCCGGTATATCACTCAATTCTTTTTGCGTTCGTGTTATAATTCCAGCTTGCATATTTTCTAGTTGACTCTAATTTATGCATGCATATATTAGGGTGTATTTGAATCCGTTCATTTGGGTGAAATATGGAACGTTATCTGAAAGAGACCTTGATTGAAGATCTTGGCGAGAAAATGGTATTTCTCGGCGGACCGCGACAGGTCGGCAAAACCATCCTGGCTTTGAGTCTGCTGGCGGGCGGGAACGAAACTCATCCCGCTTACCTTAATTGGGATAATCCGGCAGCCAGAAGAATGCTGCTGCAGGGCGCCTTGCCCGGCGGAGAGCGGCTTATTATCCTTGATGAAATCCATAAATACAAAGGATGGAGAAACCTCGTCAAGGGCTTCTATGACACCAACAAATCGCGCCGTCAATTTTTAATTACTGGCTCCGCCCGGCTGGATCATTATCGGCGCGGCGGCGATTCGCTTCAGGGACGATATCACTATCATCGCCTTCACCCCCTGTCTTTGTATGAAATCAGTCGCCGACCAACCCGGTCAGATCTCGATCATCTCTTACAATTCGGCGGATTTCCTGAACCGTTCATCAAGGGTCAGGCGCGCCATTGGAAGCGCTGGCAACGGGAACACCAAAGCCGGATCATTCATGAGGATTTGATCAGTCTGGAACACGTCAAGGAGGTGTCGCAACTGGATCTCCTGGCCCAGACGCTCCCGGAACGAGTCGGTTCGCTTCTATCCATCAACAATCTGCGCCAGGATCTTTCGGTCGCTTTTGAAACAGCAGACCGCTGGATCACCATTCTGGAAAATCTTTACTTCTGCTTCCGAATCCAGCCGTACGGCCTGCCAAAATTGAGAGCAGCGGCCAAGGAAAAAAAAGTTTACATGTGGGACTGGTCGACCTGTGAAAATCCGTCCGCGCGATTCGAAAACCTTGTTGCTTCAAATCTCCTGAAGCATTGTCACCGGATTGAAGATCGGGATGGAGATCGGATGGAATTGCGTTTTGTGCGTGATTCACAAGGCCGCGAATTGGATTTTGTAGTGATCCGCAACGGCAAACCCGATTTTGCAGTGGAGTGCAAAACCGGGGAACAGCAGCTGAGCCGGAACATTTCCTATTTTTCGCGGCGCACCAATATTCCCAAATACTATCAGGTCCACATGGGGGCAAAGGACTACGAAATCGCCGAATACAAAGCGCGCATTCTGCCCCTTGCCACCATGGCCGGCATCCTGGCCATTTGATCCGACGAATTGAATTGTTCGTTGCG
>CAYYWX010000010.1:0-78623 GCA_964475405.1 uncultured Verrucomicrobiota bacterium | reverse complement strand
CAATGGTTTGAGAAGATAGGCAGGAAGGCGGGGGAAATGCAGGGGAATTTCAGGAGGGGTGCAGGGCGGGAGAAATGGGCTTGAAAGGCTTCCATTTGGGAGGGGAAGCTGGGCATTGACTGTCCGGCCGGGCGCGCCACCGGCCGAAACAGCAGCCTTTGTAGAGGCTACAGGCGAAGGCCTGGTCTTTGGCTTGGTCGCACGTTTTACAGACCTCAAAGCGCTTTTTTGCCAGTTCCGGGCGTTCAGTTGCCGGCGCCGCGCGCCGGGGATCACTTTCGGCCGGGAAACTCAACCTCTGCGGTATAAATTCCGGTTCCACCGCCACATCCCACTCATGCCCGGCCGGACAGAGAAAATCAACTTCCACCTGGACAATCAGGTGCGGAATCACTTGCTGGCGGAATCGGCGGCCAGCATCCTTCGCCCTGCATAATGTGCAGTGCAACTTTCCGCGACAAATTGCTGTAAAATCATGTTTGATCATACCTTTGAGACCGTGATTGTCAGGTTGCCGAAAAAGCCATCAGGAAAATCAAGGTCATTAAGTCTTCCGTAGCTATAAACCGGAATAACAGACTCTCCGATTGGCAAATCTTCTGCATCTAAAGCAATCGGAGCGCCATTGCCTTGATACCTTCTCAAATCTTGAGACGACCGCCTGTTTTCATAGTAAACCTCACCGGCACAATTAACCGCAAGATGAACCCACCTTTCCAGACCGCCTCCGGCTTGATAACACATGTAACTCCACCCGCTTCCGCTTCTGGTTAAAGCTCCGTATGCAACTATGGGAGGATACAGCCAGCCGGGATCGTTATACCAACCAACGGGAATTATGCTGAAGCCTTCTCCTTCAACATCTACCCTTAGCTGCGTAGATGTTCCATCGCATTCAACTTCGTCGATGGTGATCCCGTTTGGATACGGGCAATTTGGCACGTCATCCGGCCAGGCGTAGCCGCCGCTTCCGCTCCAAGCCGCGCAATTCTCACGGACATAAACGCGGCCATACGGACTCAGATTGGTGTTTGTGAACTCAACGCAGTCCGGCGGATTGCAGGCGATGATGACGATCGTAGCCGGAAGCGGGGGGCAATCAGATAATTGCTTGCGATAAGTCCAGGCCCGGACCAGGGCTACCGAGCCGTCAGGATTAAGTCCTACGCTCCCCCCAGCGCCATTTGCCCAAATGGGACTCATGCGGGACACCCGGTTGAAGCGGTGAAGAGCGTATTCCATCCGCTTTCTGTCCCGACTGATGTCAATAGACCATTGGCATACGTCAGGGCTTTGGTTTTATATTGGAGCGAAGAGGACGACCATTGAAATGCTGAAATAACCGTCACGGTCCCGGTGATCCCCGACACTTCGCCACCACCGGCAAAGGCCTCACTGGCCAGGACGTTGATGGTTTTCAGAACGCCGGACACCATGACACTGGCCGCAACAGGTTTGAGTTCGATTGCGCCGGCGGCTGTGATCAGGTCGGGATTCAGGATGATTTTCTTTGTGCTATCGGCAAGAACCGTGAGGAGTTTGGTTTGGCCCGAGGCGCCGGCGGTATTGAGAATCGGGGTCGGGCCGGACAGGTCAACGCTTGAGACGCCCGAGGCGGATTGTCCGTTCTCGCGTTTTTTGAAGGAGAATGCGACGCCACGTCCTCGATTGGCGCGCAGGAATTCCATCAGGTCCTGGATTGAAAGCTGTTCCGGCGGACCGAAGGAAAGGGTGGTGCGGCCGGAGTCCACGTCCTCATCAATTTGCTGGACCAGGGCGTTCATGGTGGCCCAGGCGGCGAGGCCGCCGGTGAGATTGAGGACGAGGCCGAGATGGGCGCGGGCTTCGACGAGTGAAGCCCCTACAAGACATTCTTCCTCAACCAGGTTGAGTTTGCCATCATACTGCAGGGGGTTGAGGCTGTTATAGATTGATTCCGCAAGTCCGGCGGGGACGGTTTCGCCCGAAACCAGATTGGTGAGGCGTGTGTAGGTTTTGGTGATTTCGACTCCTGGCGGGATTACACCACCAGCATCGGTGACGACTATTTCGCAGGATAATACCCGCGCTTCTGTTTTTATGTCATTGCCCTCAGAGTCCTTGACTGTTACCAAGCACGTCGAATAAACGATGTGTTTTTTAACATGTTTATCCATCCAGTCTTGGACTGTTCCTTCTGTCAATTCATTTGGATAATCTTCTCCTGGATCTGCGGAATGAGGTGCAATGAAGGTTAGTTCATATATTTCATCATTGGCGATACTGGGATCGTGGGCGCGCCACCATGCATCATTCGCCCATACATCAGCGCCCAATGCCTTTGCCTTGATTTGCTGGCTCAAGATCGTGGCCTGGGTGCCGGCGAGTTGGAGGGTGGCGGTGAGGGCGCCGAATTCGCGGCCGGTGGCGGACAATGGGAATTTCTGGGTGGTGATGGATTCATAGTCCACATCGTTGATGGTGTTGACCTGCTCAAATTTGAGGACCACTGCGGGGACTTGGATGTCCGGGCGGGGGATGATCTGAAGAGCTGAAACGGACTGGATTCCCGATTCCTCGGGAATGACAGGCAAAGAAAGGGAGGCAAGAGTACTGCGCCGGGCGCAATTAAACGTCGGATACGGACTGGTGGAATAGTCAAACCAGGCAATGGCGTCCGGGGACCAGCGGAGCATTCTGCGGATGGCCTCGGCGCAGGTGATGTCGTTTTGCTCATCCCACGGAATATCAAGATCGGGTTCTATTGTGCCCAGGGCGATCGGGGCGCCGGAGGCGATGGCATAGTTGATGACGTCCGTAATGACCTGGCCGGAGTTCAGCCGGGTGCCGGCCGGCGCCTGGCCGAGGATGACGCGGGACTTATAAATGCCGATTAGGTCGTAGAGAATTTCATCAACCGTTTCCTCCCCGAGTTTGGATTCGCCATCGGCCAAGGTGTAGGGATTGACCTGGCGGCCGGCGGACCAGGCTTGCTGATAGACCAGGTTATCCAAGTGCCACCAAGGTCCGGCCAGGATGTAATCCATGTTTTCCTCCGTCCCGGATCCGGAACGGGGGACTTGAATGACTTTGCCGTAGAACCATCTGACGTTGTCGCCCACGTCGGGTTGAAAAGAAATTTCGACGATGGAGCCAAAGGGGAACAATTCAGCGGCGTCGTAAGGACCGGGACAGGTGAAAGAGACGGTGTCCTGGGCTTGGGAGACGCGAGTGCGGCGGAGGTTGGAGAGGCCGCGCGCGGCGAAGGAGAGGGTGATGGCGTTGTATGTGAGGAGCCAGTTCATGTATTACAGTTTAAAGTTCACAGTTCACGGTTCAAAGTTCTGGATTCCCGATCGGGTCGGGAATGACAAACTCGATCAAGACGGCGGGCCCGGCGGTCCTCGCCCTACCTTTCGGAGGGCTCGCGCAAGCGCGGCCCCTACTTAGTTCTTGTACCTCCGTTTTTCATCTGGGAGGCTTGATTGGCGGCGGTGTCGGCGACCGTCTTGAACGCTTGGCCGATGGTTTCTAAAGCTTGGAGGAGTTTGGCGACGTCGGCGGGATCCACGGCGCTGCGGAGTTTGGCTTGGAGAGCTTTGGACTGGGAGACGTCGGCGGATTCTTTGCCGTAAACAGACCGGGCGGATTCAAGGTCTTGCTTTGCTTGCGCGCGCTGGCGGGAAGAAAGACCCTTGGCGCCGACGGCATGTTCGGCACCGGTAAGTTGGTACCTAGCGCCTTGTTCCTCGGCGCGTTGCTGTTCAACGATTTGCTGGGCCGTACTGAGCGCACCAGCTTTTTCCTCCCCGAAGGTTTTTTTCTCATGATCCGCCAATATTGCCTGGCGGCTTTGCTCGGCGGCGGATATTTCGGCCAGTCGTTTCTTTTCGTCCTCCACTTGCCTTTGAGTGATCGCCTTGGAAACATCCATGGACTGGGCAGACGCGGTGATTTGCGAAGCTTGGGAAAGGGTGTCGAGGGTTTGAATCCGTGACTTTCCGGATTCAACGATCGGCGCATATTTGGCTTGGGCGGAATAATAGGTGGAGGCATTGGCATGGACCGCGCCGCCAGACATTTCAGTTTCCTGTTTGAGGGCATTCAATTCAAGAACTGCGCCTTTTTCCTCTGGCGTTTTGGCCTGCTTCAAGAGAGAGCCATAATCCTGCGAGGCTGATCGTAACAGGGGGAATTTTTCGGCAAGGTCCACCTGACGTTTAATATAATTGGCCTGGTCCTGCTGGTTTGTTTTCTGAACCGATTCATACGTTTCCCTGGCATCCGCGATGTTCTTCTCGGCGGCGGCGATCTGATTCTGAACATCTAATTTTTCGCGGTTATTCTTGTCCTGATCATTGGCCAGGCGGGCCTCGATGCGTTGTTGCTTTCCCTGTTCCTCGGTTATTTTACCGGAGGAGACGTCGCGATCGATCATGGCAAGTTTGAGAGCAAGTTCCGCCGAGGAAAGCTCATCGGTATTTTTCCGGGTCCGGGCGGCGGCATCGGCGGCGCGGTCAAATTCATCGGCGAGCTGCTTGGCGTATTCGGCGGCGGTGCGGAGGACAGGTTCGGCAAGTTCCCTTTGCGTTTTGTCCAAATTTTTCAGGGCGTCATCGGTCTTCTTGATCTCCTCCTGGGCCGGGCGAAAATAGGTATAGATGCTAAAACCCAGGGAAACGATGACGGCGGCGATCTGGGCGAGACGTCCCCAAACAGTATTTGAGAGAACCATGACGACGCCAGAGATGGCGCGGGAGAGGCCGGAGAAGGCATCCACACCGCCACGCGCCAATTGCGTGACTCCGCCCAGGATGGCGTTGAAGCCGTGGAGTTTAAAACGAAGCTCGGAAGCCTTGGAACCGGTTTTATCAGCTTCGTTACCCACATCGGAGAGTTTACCAGATGCCTGCGTGGCGGAATCCTTGAGTTGGTCAAGTTCCTGCTTGGCTTGCTGGGCGCCGGCGCCGGTTTTCTCAATATCGATTTTTATTTTTACGTCGGGCATTTGAAGAATTTTCGATTTGCGATTGCCGATTTTCGATTGAAGAGAAAGACGGCGGTGCGGGCCGCACACGCCCTACCTTTAAGAATTAACACGAGATTCGTTGAGAAAACTATTGATCAGATATGAGACGGCGGACATGGCGGTCTCCTCCATGGCGGAGACCTCGGGCAAGACTGTTGGGTCGGGTTGCTGGGTCACGGATTTGACGAGCCAGAAGAATATGCCGCCTCCGGGTTCTGCCCCATGGGCAAACCATCTACGCACTGCTTTAACTCCACCTTTTCTTTTTGTCATACGGCGGCGGCGCAGTTCCATGGAATCCCGTTCGGCCAGGGCATAGGGACCGTTGCGGCCGAAGAGGATTTGAAGATTATTGAATTCACCGGCCCTGCGGCCGTGGGCCTCGGCGCGGGCGGGAATGGTGAGATATTTCTTTCCCGGTCCCGGCTTGATTTCTCCACCGAAATAACGCTGCGCAATGCCGACGCTGCTGATGGAAACCATGGCGCCGGTGTCGGTGGTTTCGTAGGAGGTTGATTTGCCGGCCTTGCCGTAAAAATGAGTGCGGCGGCCGCCGAGGGCGTTCGGCCGCTCCTCGTCCAGTGCGGTCAGGTGGTCCAGGATCTGGCGCATGACGGATTGGCCGGCGGAATGCTTGGCGGCATCGCCGACCAGTTTTGCGTCCAATTGATGGATGACGGGAGTGGCGCGATCTTGAACGGCTATATTAAGAGTTAAAGGCATTTTGATTTAAGAAACGTTCAACATTCAACGTTGAACTTTCAACTTCCAATATTTCGGAGCGGCGGGCCCGGCGGTCCTCGCCCTACCTTCGGATTTAAGATTTCAGACGGAGGACGCCGCCGATGAATTCGGCGATGCCGCCGAGGGATGCAATCAGGGATTGCTGGATATCGGGATCAAGGAAATCGAGCGAAGATTCAAAGCCGTCATTGAAAGACGGGAACGCTTCGACAGGCGCCGGGCCGGCTTCGTCGGGATCAAGAAGGCCGATGGCGATCGCCTCGGGGCGGAGGATGTCGCGGATCCACATGCCGGAGCCATAATCAAAGGGCGGATAGGGCTGGCCGAAGGCCGATATATCGCTCCAGATCGGGTCATTCTTGAGGGCAATCATGCGGCCGCCGTCATAGAACTCACCCCCGGCTTCCATCCAGCGCTGGGGCCAATTGCGGGGTTCCTTGCGGGCTTCGGCGCGGAAGAGCTCCTGGGCCGGGGCGGCGAGGAGCGCGGCGGGCGCCTGGTCACGAATGAACTTTCCGAATCCCCAGGCGGAATCGGTCTGCATCTGGGTTATGAGGTTGAGACGCTTATCGGACGAAAGGTCCTTGAGAGTGTCCTTTTCTGCCGGAGCGGGATTATAGGAAATGGACTGAAGCATTTCCTTGAGTTTCAGGCGCACGGTGGCGTCATTGACCTTGCCCTGCAGGAGGTCATCAACGCCGTTTTTGATCTCTTGCAAGTAGGATGCATTGGTCGTGCGGGCGGAGAACATTGCCCGCGCGCGGATATCGGCGGGCAGTTTGGCAAGATCGGAAGAGGAAAGGGACGTTGGGAGGAGGCCCTTTGAGCGGAGGGAAGAGAGGGCTTCGCGGAAAGGTTGAGGCGAGGAGAAGGAGATCATTTCTCCGCCTCCGGGTGCCAGGTGCAATCGGCCAGCCAATCGGAGCCGCCCTCTTTCTGGCCTTCCAGGTTCAGTAGGATAAATTCAATCAGGGTCGTGGCCTTCTCGGCGGCGGTTAAGGTCTGCCACTTGGTTTTTAATTGCGCGATCGTCAGCGACGTATGGTTGGTTGTCGCCGTGAGCGTGTCGCAATATTTCAGATATTTATTTTCAAACTGCCGGCGGGCCAGTGGTTTAATCTTCTGGAGATCGTCTGCGGTGAGCGGCCAGAGTTTCTGGAAATCGGGGAGCTCGCTGACGTTGCTTCTGCGAGTCTTGGACGTGTAGAAATTCGTCACCGCGCCGACAAGGTTTGATTGCGCGTTATAAATGGGCCGGACGACGGTCTGCGTAGTTATGCCCGCCATAGTCCCCGATCCGAAGCCACGCTTGGTCCAATCCGGCCGGCTAACAACCTTGCTCTCCAGCGTTCCGTCAACTACCCGCGCCGCGTCCGGCTCCACGCTGATGATTTTGCCGGATGAAGTTTCATAAACAATCTTCTCGGCCAGGGCGGCGGTCGCTACCAGACAAGCCAAAATAAAAATATTTATCTTCATAAATCCCCCTTAAAACTTCGTCCAGGTTGTGCCGTTCGTGCAGCGAAACCAATCACCGTTTGAGTCAACATAGAAGCCTCCCTTAGTTGCAACAGGAGCTGATAGTTGAGGCGCAAACGTGATGGGATCGGAAATGGAAAAGGTATTATTGGTTGTGATATTGGTGGCAATACCAGAAAAACTTATTACATCAACATTGGTAGAACCATCCCAGTCTTGCCCGTAAGAACCACCAACCACGTATACTTTACCCTGATGCCATGTGACATTTGGGTTCATTCGATTAAACGGAGTAAGGTCCGTGTTCGTTGTCCAAGCATTCCCGTCAAATTGCAGGACATTCGTGATAATTGGAGACCAACCCGACATGCCGCCGAGCGTTATTATCTGATTGTTCAAGTTGGTGAATGCGTTGTGTATGTTATAGGCGAACGGCACGGAAACTTCCGTTCTCCAACTGGTGCCGTCATAAGAGCTGACCGTGGGGATTTCGTAACCACCGATTGAAAACAATCTGTTGCTCCAAACTACTACTGCATTGCCGTAAGCATACGACACTCCCTGAACCTCCGTCCATGCTGTGCCATCAAAATAAAACACATTTGTTCTGTTATCTCCCCCGTTTGGCCCGAAAAAATACATGTAATTCCCGTAGTTTATCAACGAATTCCAGCCCCCTTCAGCAAGTGGGATGCCCGGTTCGCCGATCCAGTTTGTGCCGTCATACGACCACAAGTTTGTTGTCGCGCCTCCCTTTACGGTGTAAATCTTGTTGCTGAATACGGTTGCCCTGCACATCTTCGTGGGTTCCGGCAATGACGTTGATTCATCCCAGTTTGTACCGTCGTACACATACATTTTATCGGACGCAGTATTATACGTTCCACCGAAAACATATAATTTATTCTGAAAACTGACCGCCGCGCCGGATACCTGTGCCAGCGGCACGCCAGTAATCGATGACCAGGACATTGAATACGTAATGTTTGTCGTGATGTTGTCATTATTATTGATGTTTAACGTTTCCCATCCAGTTCCGCGCAAAACCTTGTTTGATTGGGTGGTCGCACTGGTAATTAATCCGGTTGATCCGACACCAGCAAAGATATTGGTGAGGCTACCAGAACCGACTGAAAGATTGGTGAGTCCAGAACCGTCGCCGACAAAGGCTCCCGCAATAACTGAATTTGATACAACTACATTTCCTTGGAAAACACCTATTCCAACAAATTGAGTCACACTTCTATCCAGTAGAATCGGGTCAATAACGAGACCGTAGGTAGTTCCCGTGGCGGTTCCGGTTTGGTCTATGGTATCGTGCATGTACCAGCTATACCAGGTGGCATCACCTGAGGTAGGCATAAATCTAAACGCAGAACCCAATCCATATGTCCAACTTGTAGTCGGAGCCTTTGCGGCGACATCAGTTAAATAAATAATTCCATATTGAATATTTCCCGAATAGGACGGATCGCCCCCATTAGAACGTAAACCCAGATTCCAATTTTTATGCTCTATTCCAGCACCCGGCGTGCCTAATTCGTACCAACCGTTGCGTTTGAATTTGTGATGGTAATAAGCGGCAGCTCCCCCTCCAAGATGTCCAATTGCAAGTTGAGGAGTATCGTTACCTAGTTGATCATAATCCCATATTCCCAATTGGGGAACAGTATAATCGTTTGTTCTGGCAATCAGGACGTTACCCCTCGGAACGGTCATATAACCTACATTCACTGGAGGACCGACGTGCATATCTCCAATGTTTGTTACTAAGTTAAACGCCATGTCTACTTTTTGAATTGCCGGATGCTGTGACCAATTGGTCACAGATATTCCGCCAGCACCGCCCTGGTTCGTCGCGCATCCGCTGAAAATCCGCGTAACGGGATCATACGATAGCCAATTCGTATCGGAGGGAATATGGACGTAGTTCGTCATGGACATGCTGGTGGACAGATACAGCGTGTCATTCGTCGGGACCGCGCCGGCCTGGGCGGCGGTGACCGCGTGGGGATTGGCGGTATTAGTCCCATGGCTGGTCACTTCCTGCTGAAGGGAATTTGTCGCTCCCTGGAGGGCTGTGGCTTGGACTTGGAGGGCATTGGTAGCCCCCAGCAAGGCCGTGGCCTGGATCTGAAGCGCATTGGTCGCGGATTCGGCATTATCTACTCGGCCAGAAACGGCAAGGATCTGCGCGCTGAATCCAGAGAGATCGCTCGTTGATGCGAGGCCGTTGGCGGCGATGATTTTTGGCTTCATAAGAGCCGGCCATTCGCCGTTGGTGGAGACGAGTTGGTAAACGTAATTGCTGGCGGCCGGATAGGCATTGGTCGGCGCGCCGGCGGTGGTCGTGAAGTTGGAGGAAGCGCTGGGCCAGGCGGTGTTGGTTCCCTCTTCGGCGCGGGCGTTGAAATAATATTTCTTGGCCGGCGTCAGGCCGGTCAGATTGTTGGAGAATGAACCGAGAGCAAGTTGGCCGACATAGTTGCTGTAAACCCATGACGCCGGATTGGTAGTGCCATCGGCGGGACCGTAGAAAAGCCAGACGACCGGATTCGTGCCGGATCCGTTCGTGGTGACCAGAGTGGCGGAGACGGTGGCGGAGATGCGGGTGATGTTGGAACTGGCGCCGTTTTGGATTTCCAAAACGGCGCTAGAGGTCAGAGGCCAGAGGTCAGCGATCAGGAAGAAAAACAAAAAGACGAAGCGTAAGAATGGATTCCCGTTTTCACGGGAATGACAGGACGAAGACGGGCGTCCGCAAGCGGAGCCCCTACGGTTGAAAAGAAAATCGGAAATCGCAAATCGAAAATTCTTCATGATTAGTCCTCCGGATCGCCCCAAATTTCGGTCGGTTGGCCGTCAACGATGACGGGGATTTTTGAACGCCATTTGCCCTCGGTCTGGAAATAAAATTGCTGGTAGATATTGCCGTCGGCCGCGCGTTTGAAACGGAACGTTTGACCATCGCCCCAGGCCTGAACGAAACGGGCATCAGAGTCTTCCGCGTTATAATAGAGCGGGTCATTGGTCGGAGGAACGCCGGCGGCGCCGGCGCCATCCTCAACGAGGGTGAAACCGGACGTGCCGTAGGTGATCTCGTGGCCGGGGGTGTCGTTGGTGATTCCGGAAAGGACGAGGAAGAAATTCTCTTCGGTTTGACCAGCGGCCAAGGCCCAGTTCATTTCCGTGCCGTTGAAGTCAAAGGCCGCATGCTGGGCGGTGCCGGCAGTCCAATTGGCGGCGGACGGAAGCGCGGTAATTTCAGCGAAGGTGACGGTTTTGGAGGCCAGTCTCACGCTGCGATTGAGCCTGAAAATTTCAAGGGTGAGGCTGACGATATTGGAGAGGTCCACAATTTCATTATTCCAATAAACGATGACTTCAAACCGCGACCAGTTGCCGCGATACATTTTCGGCGTGGTGGAGGTGAGGATGTCCTTCTGGGATGTGAACTCGTCGGCCGAGAATTTTATCCGGATGCGTTTGTGGGTGAGGATGGGGTTACTCATGGTTTACCGTTTTTTATGTTTCGGCGTGTGGGCGTAACGGCGTATGGGCGTTTTGAAAATCATGTTGGTTTGGTAATCGTGATGCGGCCGCCAACGAGTGAATAGGAATGGAAGGTCGAACAGCCGATATAAGTGGCATCGGTCACTTCTAGGAAACCGGTTTCAAGATAGAAAGACGATTCGCCGCCGTCACCGTCATAGCAAACGAACTCCACGATGCCGGAAGACGGGATCTCGGCCTCATGCTGAATCAAAAACGCTTCGGCCTCGCGGACGGATGCATGCTCGCGGGTGATGGAAAAGCCGATCGTGGTGACGGTGTTTTTGCGGTTGAACGTCACGGACGCATCCGCCCGGAGGAGCGCGGCGATCTGGATCACGCGCTTGCCGTTGACGCGCAGGCTATCCGGAGAGAGTTGACCGTCTTCGGAGAGCCAGAAGGTTGCGATTTTTATCTTCATAAGAAACTTTCAATTTTTCGGACTGGATTCCCGATCAAGTCGGGAATGACAAATTAAGAACGGGCACGCGACTAGCGCGGCCCCTACAAAGAACGAACGGCGGGGCCGGCGGCCCACGTCCTACCTTCGGAAGGGCTTCGACAAGCCTGCCCGAGCGTCGGCCAGGGCGAAGCCCCTACGGGAAATGGAACTACGCTACTGCAAAAGTATAGAGCGGATCGGCGACGCCGGTCTGCCAGGTGCGTTTGCTGACGAACTCCAATTCTCCCAGGCGCTGCGGTTCCCCGAATGCCAGACCTGCATTGACGATGCCGGCCTTGTGAATCGTGATTGAAATGGCGAGCGGTGTCGTGCCGCCGGTGATGACCAGGTCGGTGCCGGCCCGGGCGACGGACTGGCCGGGGATGATGGCCGACGTGCCGTCCAGGGCGAGGAGCGCGGCGAAGTTGGCCTCGGTCATGCCGCTCGGCGTGAATTTGGCGCTTGCTGAAAGTGATTTAAGCCTAGCAGAAACGCAGCCGAAACGGTCAACGTAATCGCGGATGATGTCCATGCCAATCTCCACGGCAAAGCCGTCGTGGGATTCAATGGCGTTGTAGGGCGTCAAGCCGTATGCGGCGATGTAACCGGGCGAGGTGATCTTGGTCTGGTCGAAGGTTGCATCCGACAAGGCCGTGGCCTCAACCTTGAGGAAGGCATCGGCCGTGGCCGGGTCAACATCCGATTTACGCAGGCACAGGAACGTCATATCGCCGAAGAACGTGTCGGTGGCGGCCAGTTTGAGACTTGGCATCTTGATCAGGGCCGCGCGGGCGTAGGTGAACTTTGTGCCGGCCAGGGTCTGGATGACGAGCGGCTTGTCGGTGGCGGGGAAAATGGACTTGCCGATTTCCGCGACGGTGTACGGGAAATATTTCGTGAGGGCTTCCACCTCGCCGACCGGGGTGAAGGAGACCTCGGCGGAGATGGATTTCTCGCGTTTATCAATCAGGCCGTGCATGGACGAATTGACATCAAATATTTCGCGGGTATTTTTGACGACGATGTCACCCTTGGAGAAGAAGGACTGTCCGTCAAAGGTGATGATGGCGGGGCCGGCGATGAAGTTTACGGGATTGAATTGCATTTTTATTTTCCTTTCAGTTTACGGTTCACAGTTTCGGGTTCAAAGTTTTCAGGACGGGCTTCGACAAGCGAAGCCCCTACATTCAGAGTTTAATTTTCGGGCTTTAAGCACAGGGACGTGACGAAATTGATGTTATAAGTTAAGGGATCGGAGTCGGTAATGGTAAAGGCGTTGGCGGCGATCCGGAGCGCGGCGTTTGTGCCGGGCACGGTCCAGCGGTGAAGATACCGCAGGATAAGTTCAACAATTTCAATCGCGTGTTTTTTCGTGCCATCGTCGCCCTGGTTGACAAGGACGTTTTCAATCACGGAAATGATGATTTGAAAATCATCCAGCACCGGACCCGGGGCGCCCGTCGATTTAGATTTGCCTAACGGGGTAAGGATAATGATGCAGGCGCCGATCTTGCCATCCACACCGGTCAAATTGCCAAGGGCGCGCTGGACTTCGTTTTCAATGTCGCCTTTTTCCTCGGTCAGGATTTTGACATCAGCCAGATAAGGATGAGCCTGAAGGCGTTTGAGGACTTCAGTTTGCAACGGGTAGATGGAGAATGTGATTATCTCAGACATGGTTCACGTTTAACGTATCGGAGTATGGGCGTAAGGGCGTTCATGGTTTTACAGTGGCGCTTTGTGATTCAACATTTTCCACGGATAGATATATGAGTTGGTGGACGAGTCCGTGACCTTGATCTGCAGGAAGCAGGTGCCGGAATCAGAGGGCACGATCGCATCGCATGACCAGGTGCCGTTACTCGCCACCTGGGCGGTGCCGATATATACGGTTGACGTGGTCGTATTGCCGGCTTTCAGTTCCACGGTCACCTGGCTCAATCCTTGGCGCGCGCTGTTGGTCGTTGTGCCGGCATACAGGACGCAGTTGGTCAGCCGCAACGTCGTGCCCTCAAAGAACGATGTTTCGCTCGCTGTGACGATGGACTCGTCGCGCAGATTGGTGATTGTGAGCGTCGCCGGGATGACTTCGTCGGCCGGCGCGGAAGAGATCAGAGCCCCAGAGGTCAGAGCCGCAGCGAGTAAAGCCAAGAAAATGTATTTTGAAAATTTCATGGTTTCCTTTCTTTTTTTGTTTTTATAACGGAGACTTGGTTTTCAGAATCTTCCACGGATAAATGAAGACATCGGTTGAGTTGGTCAATTTGAGTTGAAGCTTCGGCGATTCCCAGTTGGTGGGGACATTAAAACGCGCCCACCAAGTCCCGGAGGTGGCGTTGGCGGCCGTGGCAGCGAAGGTCATATTTGTGGAGGTGGTGCCAATCGAAACGGTCATAGTCAGACCAGTGAGGTCTTGGCGTGGGCTGTTCGTCAACGGGCCTGCAAGGGCGATGCAATTGGTAAGCAAGATGGGCGCGCCGCGATAAAACTCGCATTGCGAGACGTAACTTTCGGCTTCTTCGCGGAGGTTGGTCACGGTCGCCGAAGCCGGCTCCAGGGCGAAGGCGGAAGACTGAAGGCTGAAAGCGAAAAGCGCGGTAACGACGTAACGGCGTATGGGCGTATGGGCGTAGCGGAGTAATATTCCGAGACGCCGACACGCCGATACATTCACACGTTGATACGTTATCGTTTTCATAGTCCCGCCAGTTTTGTCCGGGTTGCGTTGCGGGTCGGGGTTGAGGCTTGTTCAATGGAGACGCCGGACCTTTCGCCGGAGACTGGATCCTCAATGGAGAATTTGCCGGCGGCGACTTGTTCCAGGAGACGGATCGCGCCATCATATTCCGCCTTGCGGTCCTCGGTGATCATTGATTTCACCGGCAGGCGGGTGGCCAGGCGATAGCGGATCATGGCGAGCGCGGCGCTCAGGAGTTTTTGCGGGATGGTGCCGGCGGCGCCGAGCGTATTAGCACGATTGCCGCCGATATAACCGCGAACCTCGTCAACGACCTGCTCGATGATCTCGGTCAAGGGATTCGTCTGTCCGCTGGCCAGGGCGGCGGTCTTCAGGGCGGCAAGTTCCGCCCCGGCCAGTTTTGACTGCACATCAGATTCGGTTATGGAGATCCAGGACATGGTTCAATGTTCACAGTTCAAGGTTCAGAGATCTGGATTCCCGATCAGGTCGGGAATGACAGCAAAGAGCGTTTAGGGTTTGACTGCGACCCAATCGTTGGTGGTCGCGCCCTTGCCGATCCAGACCGCGTTCGTGCCTTCACCCGCGAAACCCAGCAGTACATCGCCGACAAAACGCGGCGTATAATGCGTGGCGGTCGTGGTTGCATTGGTGTCGGCCTGGGCAATGAGTTTTCCATGAAGGGCATTCGTCGCGCCCTGCAACGCGGTGACCTGAACCTGTAGTGCGTTCGTGGCCCCCTGCGCGGCGGTGGCCTGAACCTGCAAGGCGTTCGTGGCGCCCTGCAACGCGGTGGCCTGGACCTGAAGGGCGTTCGTGGCAGCCTGGGCGGCCGTCATTTGACCTTTCAAGGTGGCGACGTCGGTCGTGGCCGTGGTCAGGATGGGCGTGGCGATCGGATCGGTCTCCCGGCCGCGACCGTAGTCCGCGCCGCCGTCGGTGGCTGAAGCAGAGGTCAGAGCCACAGAGGTCAGAACCACAGCGGCGAAAAGAGTTAAGAGTTTGAATTTCATGTAAAATCCTTTCATGATTTTTTTTTGTCAAAATTTTTGGTCAAAAATGCAGGCTGGAGTTTTATTGCCTCCAGCCCGCACTCATTTACTGATGAATGACGATTAGGAAATCGTCAATTTGCGGATGCTATTGCCCGAGCTGGTGACGACGCTGTTGCTGTAATGCTCCACCGTGATGTCAATCAGTTTTGCGCTGACCTGCTGTTCGTAGACGCGGAGGAATCCGCCGCCTTCGACGGTGCTGACGAAGCGCTTGATGTTGGAGGCTTCATCGGGCGACTGGCCGGCCTCGGCGTAGAACATCAGGACGAGGTTGCCGACAATCTGCGTTTTCGCGGTCGCGGAACTGGCATATCTCGTCTTGGAGATACGGAGCTCCTCAACACCCAGCCAGGCAGCCAGTTCAGCCGGGGTCAGCGTGGCGCTGTTGCCCTGGCCTTTCAGGTTCTGGGCGCGCAAAGACAGGAGGCGCTTTGCCCAGGCCGTATCGCCGAACAGGATGCGATTCGGGTAAATGCCGCTGACATCCACTGCCGCCAGCAGATCGTTGAGGACATCCATGTCGGGATCCTTGAGGGCGGTGGTGTCCCAGGTCTTGGCCGTGTTGTTCGCGGCGGCGGCCAGGATGGTCTTGGCCCGGCGCAGGTCATTGCGCCAGATCCGGCGGATCAACCGACCGGTAACGATCTCGCGCCAGTTCGGCTGATCGCCGACCTGATCAAGGTCAGCGCGGAAGGTCAGACCTTTGTTCAAGGTCTTCTCGTTGACCGAGGTGCCGGTGTATGCGACCCGTTTGAAGTCCGCGCCGATCGAGCGGACATCGTCTTCCTCGGAGTAAAACTCCTCGGCGTTGTTGGCCTTTTTGAACTCAAACCGGCGACCCGTGAGGACGCGCGGCGCGACGAATTCGAGTTCGGCCTCAACGTTGGCCGGATCGCGGTAACCCACGCCGAAGGCCGTCAGGGGTTCCGAATAATGATCTTCGGTGAAACGGGCTTCGTTGGCCAGGCAGATTTCACCGGGGGCGAGATTGCCGTCATCACGGCGCAGAGCCGGGAGACCGGCGTTGGAGAGAATTAATTCTTTCTTCATGGATTTTTATTCCTTCTTTTTTTGTTTTTGTTGATGGTTTTCCGCCTTTAGCGGATCCGCCAAGGCGGATAGGAACGGCGGGACAAGGCTGTCCCGCCCTACCTTTTTAAGTGACGGTTATGCAATGACGCGTTGAACGGGGACGCAGTGGGCGATTTCCACCAGGTCGTCCTGGTTGACGGCGGCGTTGAGCGCCCGACCGACAATGTAGGTCGTGACGGTCGTGAGACCGGTCAGGGTCTGGACACGGCCGGCGGCGGCGGCGACAACGAAATCGCCGACGGTGATCGCGGCATGGGCGCGAACGAGAATCGTGCCCGGCTTTGCGCCCAGGACCTGGACATTGATGGTGTCTTCGATGGCGGCGGCTTCGTCATCGCAAACACCGAGCGGGATCTCCGTATCGGCGGTCGTGACGGCGACGTGATCGGCGTCGGAGCCGATCTTGACCAGGACATGGCGGAGCGCCTGGACGGCGTCGACCTTCTTGGTGATGTTGCCATCGCCGTGGACTCCCTCGGCGATATTTGCAAGGAGCGTATAGCCGGCGGCATATAAGCTCACCCTGATTTTATGGATTAAGTTCATGATCATCTTTTATTCCTTCCTGATTTTTTTTGTTGCTTGTTGTTGCGGACTGGATTCCCTGGCCGAGCTCGGGCAGGCCCGCGTTCCTCCGTCGCTCCAAGAGCTATGGAGGACAGGTCGCGGGGAATGACAAATTTATTTTTTCTGAGGCTGTTTCATTTCAGCGAACAGCGCGGGTTGCTCCTTTCGTATATTGGCGAATGCGGTCTCGTAAACTTCGCCGGTTTTTTGGATGCGTTCATTGACCAGGTTGAGGACCTTGTCGCGGCGGATCTGCGCGTCGCTGGCGGCGACCGCACTGGAATTCCGCGCGCCGAGATCCCTGGTTTTGGATTCCGTATTCAAGGCGGGTTTGGAATTGGAGAGCTCGAGGATTTTTCCGTCGAGATCCTTCTCTAGGTCGGCCGCCCACTGCGGCCGCTGCGCGGCGGTGATTTTGCCGGCGGCGACGGCGTTATCCAGGATGAGGCCGATGCGCGCCTTGCGCTCATTGGCGATTTGCAGAGTCAGCTTCGCTTCCCGTTCGGTCGCCGACGCCTTTTCATTGGCCAAGGTGGTTTCGGCGGTGGTCCGGGCCGTTGACTCTTTGGTCAGCGCCGTCTCGGCCGCTGTGTGGCCGGTCTTGAGGGCGGTCGCGGCGTCGAGGATCTGTTCCTCGGTGGCCTCATTGGCCAGGGCGAACAATTTGATGAGTTTGTCTTTCATTTTTCCTTTCTCCGCCACAGGCGGATCAGCCTGCGGCTGACTTTCGTTTTTATTTGTTTCCTCGTTTGCCAGGGGCATGATGCCCTGGATGTTCGGCGAATTGGTTAAACCCAGCGAGATGAGATGCGCCGGGGCGACAATACGATTTACGATTGCCGATTTTCGATTTTCGATTGAAGAGGACAAGTCGCGGCAGGCCCAGAGCGGGCTGAACCATTTGTAATGGGCATTGGCGATCAGATCCTCGCCGACGGAACTCCACTTCGGTTTGAGATAGAGACCATCCTCGCGGGCTTCCATGTCCATGATCCAGCCATAGGCTTTTTTATCCGGATAATCGTTGGCCAGTTTGGGATCATCGGGATGGCCGATGAAGACCGGCACGCCGCCGAAGAGCCGGCCGAGCCGGGCGCCGAAGGTTTTGAAATTATTAGCCATGGTCTCGGCGGTATCGCGGGTCAGGCGCTGGATGGCGCCGGTCGGATGGACATGATCGCCATAGGGAATTTTAAGCCAGTCGGTCTGGATGGCAAATTCGTTGGAGAAGCAAAACAGGTTTTCAGGTTGAAGGCTGATGGCTGAAGTTTCGTTTTTCATAATTTTATTCCTTCGATTCTGGATTCCCGCCTGCGCGGGAATGACAGATAAAAATTATTCAGCATTTCTATTAAGAATGATTTCGGCGTTGGTGCTGGAGGTGGTGATGCGCAAATAATCGTTCGGCGGTTTGACCGTATATTTACCGGCGGGATCCCAGACAACAGAGGCGGTTGCGCCGGCGGCATTTGTTGAAAAGAGAGTATTGGTCACGGAAATAGTGTTCGTGCTGACATGTGGGTTGGAGATTCCGGAGCGGACGTGGTCGACACGAAGGACAACACCGGTGGGCGAATCCCGGAAGTTGGCCAGTATGCCGGCCGGCTGCCAGGCGCAATTGGCGCCGGCGATCTGCGGGTGATTGGTGACGGAGATCGCGGCGGTGGCCGGGGTGGTCACGACAAAGGTCTGGGAGTCGGCGAAGACGCCGTCGGCGAATGCAGAATGCAGAATGAAGAATGCAGAAACAAGAACAAGAGAAATTATAAATTTGAAATTTGATTTCATAATAGATCCTTTCATGACTGAGTTTTTAGATGCGCGAGTTGGGAGAAGGTCCAGTTGTATGATTTGGCGATGAGGTCATGATCAAAACGGAGCGCGCCTTTCGGGGTATTAAACGGCGGCCAGAGAATATGAACGCTTGAAGACACGGCGGCTTGATCGATGACATCAAGAATTTGATCCTGCATGAGCCAGCCGATGTTTTTGATCAGGTTGGTCAGGAGACCGGATTCCTTGTGATAGACTTCCGGGCGACCGGAGGCGATGAGCAGAAACACGTCATCATAATCCCGCCAATTGCACGGCAGGGGAAGATTGGCGCGGACACCGCCATCGATGTATTCCTCTCCGTAGATCGTGACTTTCGGGAATACGCCGCAAATGGACATGGAGGCAAGGACGCAGAGAGTGAAATCCTCCAGATAAGTCCAGGAGGAATCAAAGTCTATTTGCGCGCCATCTTTGGCCTGGGCGGCGGTGACCCTCAGCGGTTTCGCCAGTTTTGTCCGGTCCCTGGGAATCCAATCGCGGATGAGTTTGAGGATGCGGTCGTTCTCCATGAAGGAATCAATCCAGGCGAACCGCGCTTTCCAAAACAGACGTTCGTGGCGGACATCGCTATCAGAGAGCGAGGCTAGGAAGGCCGCGAATGTGTCCGCATTGCGGCCGGCGGCATCCGCGCCCGAGACGATGGCGCCGGCGGACGTGCCGGCGCAATGCGTGGCGACAATGCCGGAATCATGCAGGGCCTTCCATATTCCAGCGTGGATATCGAGGCCGGGCATTCCGCCGCCTGATCTGACAAATAAAATTCGCTTGTCGCTCATTTTCGGTTCACGGTTCAAAGTTCATAGTTCAGGGTTAATTTCAACATCCGGTTCCATAACAATCGTTCAGACGACGGATCAGCGCGCGCTGCGCGTTCGCCTTCGCGGCGTCCGGCATTGTCCATTCCATCCACATTAATTTTTGGCTTGAGGACTTCCGCGCCTTGCGAAACGCCTCGTGGTGACTCCTGATTTGATCATCGGTCAGACTGTCGCCGCTGAAAGGATCCAACGGGGACTGAATCGCGATGACGTCCGCAGTCACGCCGGCGAATTCCGGCCTGGTGGCGTGAATCCAAATGCGGGAATTGGGGAATGCGGCGCGGCCGACATCCACGGCGGTTTGAGCAAGGGAAACTCCACCGATTTTTTCAGCTTCCCAGATCATGCAAACGTCCGGGAACTTGGTCGAAAATTTAGTCGCGAATTCAGAACCCTGGATATAAGCCCCGAACTCCTTGACCATTCTCTGCCAGGCGGGATTGGCGGGATCGCAGGACTCGTTCTTATCGTCGCCGCAGGCGAAGATCGGGAAAGGATTGAGGCCGTTCGGCGTCATATAGTCATTGCGCCAGATGCCCATCCAAAAACAAACCCGTTCCTGATGCAAGCCGCCGTTGTAGGGGTAGCCATTATAGGGAGTCCATTTGCCGTCGCTGGATATGATGATCATCGGCAGAAGGGAAACGTTTAAGCCGTTATTTTTCCCGAAAGCTTTGGCCTCTCCGCACAGCCTGTTCAACTGCGCGTTGGATTTGTTATCGTCCCCCCGGTGATTGAAGGACCACCCGCACACGGACAGCGTGCTGGTATATTTCCGGTTGATCCCGTAGTCTCCCGGTTTGGCCATGTAAAAAAGGCAAGCATCGATGGTCGCGCCGTTTGGAATTGGCGTGGGGGTCGGCTCCGGATCCGGCGCAGGGGCGGGCGGAATCGGCTGGGGCGTTTCCGGGATTTGGATTGCTTCCAACAAATCCTGCGCCCAATGCTTGATGTTGTCCGGCGTTTTATCGGACGCGATCAATTTTTCCAATTCCTGCGTGATGAACTGTCTTGTATCCATTTTCTCTTTTTCTCCCATGTTCCTATTTGATCGCGGTTTTAATGGCGGTTCCTGCGGCGGTACCCAAAGCCTCACCGTCAACCTTGCTTTCGTAATTGATCTTGACGGTGCTTGAGGAGGCATTCACCCCCGGAGAATTTGACTGGCTTGAACTCACGATGACTTGTCCCTTGGGAGTTTCAAAAAGATGGCCGCCGAAAGCCGACCAGGTGGGAGTCTTGACGGAGACGACGGCGCATCCCACCGTCGCCAGGAGAACTATGGTGGGCAGGCCTGTGCGGAGGAAGGAAAGATGTATGGGTCCGCCCTTGGCGAGACTTCGCAGCGCGAGCGAAAAGAATTTCATAATTTTCATTTTTTCCCTCATATTTTATTCTGACCTCTGACCGCTGACTTCTGATTACTGCTTCCTACGGGATGCCATTGCAATTTGACTGCAAGCCGTTGCAATCTGGCGATCTCCCGCTCGCGCGGCGCATGGTGCCGGAGTCCGGCGATCGCCAAACGTGGGGCGTTTGGCGCGTATCGGCGAACGGGCGTGACGGCGTGTCGGAGTATGGGAGTTTGGATGTTCATGATTGAAACCCCTGAAGAATGGATTCGGAGATATCGAATTCCAGGACCTTGGCTGTCTCGGGGTTGATATTCATTTGTTTGAGCAGTTCGGGCAGATCCTTCCGTAATTGTTCAAATGCTGATATCTGGGCGCTGACCTCTGTTATTTGCGCGATCGCTTCCAGGCGGTTGCGGAGGGGTTGCAGGACCTGATCCTGTGCCTCTGCCAGATGCATGCGGGTCTCGGCGAGGAGGCGGCCGACGGCTGGCGAATCGGCGAGACGACGAACCGGCGAAACGGGGACTGAGACACCCACCCCGGCCGTTGGCCACCCCTCCTTGGAGGGGAATTTTTCGGAAAGAGAGCCGACGGGGATGGGGGCGGCGTTGGATACCCTCATTTTATCGCCGGGACGTGCAGCGTCCCCGTCGGTGGGTTGCCCCGGAGGAGAAGCCGGGGCGGAATCTTGAAGAATTGCCGATTTGCGATTTTCGATTTTCTTCGCCACTGGCGAATCCGCCTGCGGCGGAGATTGCGGATTAGCAGGATCTGGATTCCCGGGCTGGTTGGGAATGACAGAAGCGGCAGGAGAAGGAGGAGTCAGAAGATCATCGCCGGCGTCGGGCAGGGGGCGGTTGTAGCGCTCAAGGGTATTTTTGACGCCGACCGGAGCGCCGACTTCAACCAGGAATTTATCAATCAGAAGTTCGTTCGGGATGTCTTTCTTCTGCGAAGTCTTGATCTTGATATACGCGAGGGGCTGGACGCCTTCGCCAAAAGTGTATTCAATGACGCGGCGGTCCAGATTGCGGGAAAGAGTTTCGGAAAGCCACTTGGCGTCATCTTCTTCCAGAGTTTGCGATTCGGCGCCTTGGAGGCTGGCGCCCTGGCCGCCCTCGGAGGTTTTGCCGCTGATCGTGGAGAGATCCGCGCCGCGCCAGAGGGCGGACATGGCGCGGTCCATAAGTTCAACCAGGGGCGGGTACGGGAGTTGGCCGGTGGCGGCCATGTCAACTTTTTCAATCGTGGCGCCGGAGTTGGTGACCATGGCCCAGTCGGCGGCGAAATTCTGGACGGCAGTGACGAGGGCCTCCCATTCGGCGGAATCCTTGGCGGCATCGGTCTTGCCATGGATGCCGGGCATGCCGTGGCGTTCGTTGTAAATGACCCAGTCCTTGAGCGACATGGTCTTATACATATACGCGACCGAACAGGCGGGCATGATTCCCTGGGCAACGGATATGAGCCAGGCGTCGTCTTCCATTTCAACGCCTTCAATCGCTCCTTCGGATTGCAGGTAGCGGAGTTTTCCCTTGGTGTTTTCAAAGAACCAAATGGGGACGAAGCGCAATTCAGCCGAAAGGCCGAATTGCGCATTTTCGATTTGCGATTGCCGATTTTCGATTTCAGAAACTGACATCTGACCTCTGACATCTGACCTCTGGTTTGGCTTCCAAACTATCTCATGGACAGCGTAACGTTTGCCGACGGCATCCATCATTTGGCGAAGCAGGAGGGAAACTTCGCCGCGCTCATTTTCATCAATGGCGTTGGTGACGGTGAGATTATTATAGAAGTTTTGCAGCGCTTTCTTGTGGTTTTCGGCCTCGGTCGTTTGGGATTCGTCGATGGAATCCAATGTGAGGATATCCCATCCATGCCGGGCGGCGGCCGCCTTGCGTTTGGGAATGACCGTGGAAAGGATATAGTCGCGCTCTTCAATGGCATCCCAGATCAGGGCGCATTGGCGGAGGTAGCCGGTTTTGTAAGCGTCCAGGTATTGCGAGAGCAGTTCGGGCGTCAGGGACCGGATCGGATTGAAACGGGAACGGATGTAGGATTGGACGCGTTCCGCGCTGACGAGCGGCGCGGCGCGTTTGGGAGCGCCGGCGTTACTGAGTATCGGAGTAACGGAGTGACGACGTGACGGCGTAGTAGGCCTTCGGCGAGTTGTCGTTTTTTCCGCCACGGGCGGACCAGCCTGTGGCTGGGAATTTGAAAGTTTTTTCATATTACATCAATACTCCGCGACGGGACCGGGAACCGCAGACAGACATGGACCGGGGATTGGAAACGGATTGATATTGAAAGGGGCCGGAGGATTTTCCGGCGGCATGAATGGCCATGGCCAATGCCCAGAAATGGTCCGCGTGGCCGGATTCAGTGCGCGCGGCGGCGATGGAGACGCGGCCGCTCGGGGAAACGATGCGTTCGGGTTTGCGTAAATCATCGCGCATTTGCGGGTCGCAGGGATAATGGATGCGTTTGTCTTCATGCGCCTGGAGAAGGTTCATGGCCATAAATTCGGTGATCCGGACCGTCTCGCGCTTGCGTCCCTCGGCGGCGATGTTGCCGGGCATGGGGACGGTGGAGGCAAAATTGATTCCGAGAATGCGGGATGTGCCGAATTTTTTCTGGGTGTATTCCACGAGGCCGAGGCCGATGCCGGTCATGTCAATGCAGGCCCTGCGGAAGCGCTTATTGCCAATGATCCATTCCAAGCGGGCCTGCTGATCCGGCAACCTGGTGTTTTGGATCCTGAGAATTCCACGGAAGAATAATTCGCGGCTGATTTTTTCCAGAACGGCGATAACGGTCAGATCGCGCGAGCGACCGACATCGGCGCCGACATAGAGATCGCCTTTTCCAAGAAGCAAGAAATCGCTGAATGAAGTTATTTTGGGCGCGGCCGGCGCATTGGAATATGAACTCCATTCCTGATCGCAGATGATGCCGCAATCGTTGTCCGTTGCCGCATCAATGAGTTCATGCGTGAGAAGGACAAGTGTGGAATCGCCGGGGATGTTTTCATAATTCTGGTCATAGGCGCGTTTATCCAAGGCAACGGAACGGGCCTCGTCGGGAGTGATCTCCTTGCGGGTGACAGGATGATAAATTTTCAGCCCCTGCTTGAAGGCATCGGAACGGCGGATCGCGACGACCTTGTAAAGTCCGGAATGCATCATTTCCCACATCATTCTGCGGCCGTTCAAGGTCGTTGCAATACGGCAGAGATAATCGGGGTTGCTGGAAAGGATCGGTTCGGCCGCTTCCCAGATACCGCGCTGGTCTTCCTGCCAGTCAAACTCGTCAAGGATAAGATCGCCGGAGAAACCGCGAGCGGTGCGGGGATTGGCGGCCAGGACTTTTACGCGACCGGTCTTGCCCGCAACGGTGACGCGGGTTTCCATGTTCATGTTTTCGTAGGTGACATCAGGGGAAAGATCGGCCTGTTCAAAGGCGGCGCCGAGTTTCTCGCAGACTTCGCGGCATTTGAGATTGAGTTCCTGGCCGTTATCACGGGAATTGGAAAGGATGGTGACCAGGCGGCCGGGGCGGGTCAGAAGGCGGTCAACCGCCCAGGCGGCGAGCGTGAATGATTTGCCGACCTGGCGGCCCCAAGGCATGAGAAGAATTCCGGCCTGGCGGTCGTTGAATATCTCGGCCTGGTAGGGTCTGAATGCAATGAGCGGAGAGCGGTTAGCGGATAGCGTGGAGCGTTCAGACTTCTGGATTCCCGTTTTCACGGGAATGACAGAACTTTGTGCCTTCCCTGGCCGAGCTCGGGCAGGCTGCCTATGTGCCTTTGTGCCTGTTTTTTTCATTCTGGTGCAGTTCCAAAGAGGCGTTGGCGAACGGCGTTGAGTTTGGCGTTATCATCGAGCGAACGATCGCCGGCGATCGCGCGGAGATCCGGGAGTTTTTCCAATGCAGAGCGGGCGGCGTCGAATTCAAATTTTTCACGGTTCAGGCGGAGTTGGTCAGCCTTAATGTTCTGATCACGCGCCTTAAGCAGGAGCATGAATATGTCTTTCACATCGCCCGGCGCGGCATGGGGGGAGATGGAGAGTTCAAAGGCTTTTTGCTTGATTGCGTCAATGGTGGCGGAGTCAAATTGTCCCGGCTTTTTAATTACCTCGGCGGCAATTTCGTCGGCCGTGGTAACGGCTTGCTGACGCCGGGTGATCAGCGCCGAGGTGCATACCTCGTCCCAGAAGGCGGACAAGGAAGCTAGTGAGGTTGAGACGTGGAATTCCTTTTCCACGCACTCCCGCGCCCGGTGATAGGGCATGCCGGAAAGCAGCCATTCGGCGAGTTGCGCCTGCTGTTCCTCGGGGAGGTTTAACAACTTGGAGTCGGATCTGGGTTTCTTCATAAGTATCGGAGTATGGGAGTTTCGGGGTATCGGTGTTCCGGATTTTACTCCGTTACGCCGACACTCCGACACGCCTATACGTTCTTCAGGATTACCTTTCCCTCGGAAGTGATGAACCATTTGCGAGTTTTGGAATCCAAGGCATCAACGATGTAATCCACCCAGCCTTTATCCTTGCAGTGCTGGAGATGTTCGCGCAGCGCGGCCATGGTCTGGACGGTCATGGCGGTGGAGTTGTACTGGGTGTAAAGGATGTCCTCGCGGATCGGGTAAGAGCCGCAGGAATTGAAGACGCGGAGAAGATTGGTGATTATCTCGGAGTCTACGATCATTGGACTTTCCCTTTCAGTTGCCCGACGGCATCCAAAATTGAGTCAACGCGTTCATGAATACCTTTTACATCCTCGCTCATTTTCTTACGGAGTTCCTGATTTTCTTCGCGATATTCCTTGAGATGCTGGGTGGTGTTGGTGTGGATGATTTTGCAAACGGTTTTCTGGACATAGGTGTCGGCCGGGGGCGGCATTTCCTTCAGGCCGCCGGAGATGTTTTTCCAGAAGGTTATGCCCTGGTTGGCGATGACGGCCACGGCGGCCGCGACCAGGAGCCAGCGGCCGATCTCGGATTCGGATGCGGCGGGAAATTGGCCGAGGATAAGAGGGGACAACGCGACAAAGGAGGAGATTGAGGAATTCATGTTTGGTTATTCATGGTTCACTGTTGAAGGTTAATGGTTTCATTAATATTTTTTCAGGCTTACGCCCCGTCAGTTACTCGGTTCAACAATCTCACCACAGGCACTGAAGCGGGGCGGTATTTGGTCTTTGAAAGAAAAAATACCACGAAAGGGGAAAAGTCCGTTCCCAACCGTTCCCTATTTCGGAAAGAACGGATTTGGGGAAATGAGAGGAGGATTTACCCGCGAAACACGCGAAAGGGCGCGAAATTAAACGGAGGAATAAAAGAAATCTGGATTCCCGTTTTCACGGGAATGACCCTACTTCGTTTCTTTAGACGGACTACGTAGGGGCAGGCAAACGGGGGTTAATTATTTTGCTGGGACAATCTTGCCAGTGGCGAGTTGTTCCATTCGGATTGGATCCGCTGCGATCTTTTCGAGGACTGAACTGGAGGCGACGGTTTTGATTGGTTTGCCGTAGGCCGAGAGGCGGACGATATAGCCTTCTAATTTGCCAGCACCATAGCCCTGAGCAGGAAATTCATCCGTCTGTGCTTTGGGTCTTTTGTGAGAATTGTCATCTGAAGCAGTATTTATCGTTTCAGAAGAACCATTGATAAGCGCAAATGAATAGCGCTGTTGACCCACGTATGAAGACCAGCGGCGATCGATCTTATCTCTTCGCACGAAGAAAACATCAACATCATAATCCAGATTCGTCAGGGTGACATTATTCAAGGTTATTTTTAATTGGAACTTTTCGACCGGGTCAAATTTATACCAGTCTTCGGTCTGGCTTTTCCGGATCCCATCATTGCTGGTTTTAAGGTAAGTCTTCTTTTGCGCGTTTTTATTGGTCCACTCCACGGAGAGTTTTGAACCGAACTGAATATTCTGCCAGTCGCCGGCCGACGGAGCATTGGTTTGACCAAATGCGGGCAAGGAGAGCAAAGCGGTTGCAATCAGTATGAGAATTGTTTTCATGGTTAGATCCTCATTTTGTTTCCGTCACCATCGGTTGACTCAACGAATACCTCAAGGATTATGTACGCGAAATAGAGAATGGAAAAAGTCAGGAAAAACGGGTTGGTGACGTTATAATTATATGCGACTTCCGTTCCCGTTAAGATGATAGAAACTATCAATTCAAAGCCACCACGGACCATATGGCCGGCATAGAAATTATGGACACCGAACAAGCCAAAGAACAGTCCGAGAATAATATAAATGCCACGGCTTTTTTCAGAGGTTTTGAGTTTTGCTTGTAGGGGCCGCGCTTGCGCGCGCCCGGTTTCAGAATAATCAAGCATTGACTGGCAATGCTTGCACTTGATGGCCACTGAAAGAATCTGTTCCCCGCAGAACGGACAGTTCTTATATGGCGATGCCAATTTGACTTTTGGAAGCGGTTGCATGGCTTACCTCTTCTTGCTCCATCTTGCCTGCGCCGCCTTGCGCATCTTTTCAGGATCAACCTTTTTGCCTTTACCGGCGCGGCCGCCTTTTGCCCCGATGCACTGGAGCGCACGCGTGTGGTCTTGTTGACATGTTTTACACCGCATTTTTCGCCCTCCCGGTTATTTGTGTTATTCGCACTCTGTTTGGCTGATAATCCATTCGCGTTCCTCTCGACTAGCGGCCCGGATTTCGGATTCGGTCGCTAGTTCCGGCCAGACGACGGGGGATTTACACTCGCATAATTTCGCGCAGGTTCTTTCGTATAGTGAATTTGCGTTCATATCGTCGTCCGTCTCGTTTTCCTCGCAGACGATGCCGCCTCATCGTTCGCAATGTCGCAATACTCATCGCTACCAATTTTAATTTTGTCGTTCATGTTATCGTCCTCCGTGTTTTAGGGAAAGACTTTCCCTCCCTTTCTGACAATACGATAGCACTATTGCACAAGGAGTCAATAAAAATCGGAAAGAAAATAATGCAGAAAAAGCCCTGTTTTTTTGGGTGGGGTGGAGATATCGATTGTAAATTTCGTTCCGTGAAATGACCTTACTTTTTTTTAACCTTCTTGGAACCATACGACGATTGAGTTTCGGCTACCATTAAGTTTTTATATCTCTGCGATCGTCCGTCGAGATCCTGGATGATTTTTTCGTAGTTAAGCGGTAACCCAGCCATGCCGGTACGTTCAAAATAATCTAAAAAACCGGCCACGCAAATTTTAATTATGGATGCTCTGGTGTTCATACCGGTTTTTTTTACGGCATCGTCTAAGCGCCGGATTATTTCTGGAGATAATCGGACTGGAATGGGTTTCCCTTGACTCATGTTGCTATCGTATACCGCCCCAAAAATAATACAAGTTTTTTATTGACACTGTGCACCAATGGTATACGATAGCAGGCGTGAATAAAAAACTAGACAAAACCGTCCCCGTCCCAGTGCGATTTGATTTCCCTATGCGCGAGCGGCTGCGCATGGCCGCAAACCGCATGGGTATTACCACGTCAGGAGTCATCCGCTTCGCTGTTGTCCAGCAGTTGCGGCAGATTGAATCTGGTCTGATCCAGTTGTCGAACGTATCGGAACAAGTAAAAGGAGGGGAATAATATGGAGCAGCCGATTTTAATGGCACTACCCAATAAACCGACCTTGAGGAAGGACGAGGTGGCGAAGATTTTTGATTGCTCGGTTAAGCACGTCAATCACCTGCTGGAAGAAGGTAGTTTACATAAGATCGATATCAGATCCGCAATTTGCCGAAGGCCGGCGGTGCGGATCGTCACGCAGAGCGTGAGGGAATTCATGGAGAAGAGAAGACTGTAACGGTGTGTCGGAGTGTCGGCGTATGGGAGTGAAGGATTCCAAAATTATGAACACTGAACTGGAGGACGACATGAACTTTTTACCTGTCTTAATATCAGCGTTGATCGCGGTGGAGTCTGGAAGTGTGGACGTGTCGGAGTATCGGCGTGATGGCGTATCGGCGAATCGGATTGTCGGAGATAACGGAAAAGCCCTCGGATGTTTGCAGATTCATAAAGAGGTCGTAGCGGACGTGAACCGGATCTACAAGACGCAGTTCAAACACGAGGACGCGCTGAATCCGGTGTTAGCCAAAGAGATTTGTGAGTTGTATTTAAAACATTATGCCGGCGAAACCCTTCGACGCATTCGCCCCGGCGAATTTGCTCAGGGCGATGCAGGAGCATCGGAAATCTGTGCCCGGATCTGGAACGGCGGGCCGGCCGGGTGGAAGAAGACGAGTACGGAGATCTACTGGAACAAAGTCAAAAAGCAACTTTTCCGCCCACAGGCGGATCCGCTAAGGCGGACAACATTCAACGTTGAACGTTCAACAGTGGCGGAGCGGCGGACAGGTAACGGCGAGACGGCGAAACTAACCAGCAAGGAGAACAAATAATATGAACGAGAAGAAGACCGAGGCGGTAGAGGTGTTGCCACCGGAAGGGAAAATTCAAAAGTCAAAAGTCCACTGCGGTGGACTTTTACAAGACATTGCGAATCAATTACATGAAGAATTTGAAGCGTTCGGAAAACTGGAAAAAGAGGCGTCATTCCGGGCGTTAAGAATCGGCATTTTATTATTGAAGGCGCGGGAGAATTTAAAGCACGGTGAATTTGAGCCGTGGATTGAAAAAAACATCATAGAGGTCCGGCGCAGTCAGGCATTCAATTACATGCGCCTGGCGCGGATCTTCCTTGAGCAAAAGCATATTGAACAGGATAAGGCTTACCTGCTTTGTGCGCCGAAATCAGAACCCGCCGCCGTGGCATCTCCGTCAGAACAGAAATTAGTCCAGCAGGTTTTTGACTTCATCCAGGACAAGTCGCTCAACGACCTGTTCAAAGAACACGGCATCAAGGACACGCACAAATCAAAGGGCGGCAACAACGCGCTGACGGCGTGGCTCAAGGAAAATTATCCGAAGCATGCCGGAAAATTGCTGCATCAACTGCCGGCGGAGATCAAGGCGGCCTGGCAGAAATTCATGCATGACCGGGCATCCAAAGACCTTGAGGCATTAACCGGTCCCTGCATCCAGTCAACTTTCAAAAAGATAGCCGAGGAGCTTGCCGAGAATGTCCTCCATGAGGCGAATTACATGCACCTCTCAAAGTCTGAGCTGGAAGAGTTCTACGGGGTACTGATGGATGCAAAGAACGTATTGCAAAAAGTATTAAGGAAATAATGACATGAACAGTCTAAGCATTCCCGCGTCTGATTATCCGGAATTCATAGGTTTATCGCAGGAGATGCAAAAAGATATCAGGTTCCACTTAAACTTAATGAAGCGAATTGCCGGCGCCGCGCGACCGTTGGAACAGATTGAAGAGGCGGCAAGTCTTTTCGGGCATCGGCGGGGATTTTCCAGAAAACGATTGGTGGCAAAATATTATGCCTGGCGCAAAGGCAAGATGGATTGGCGCGTATTCATCAACCGGGCGAAGTTGACCGGCGGGGACAAGCGGGATCTTCCGGCTGATTTTGTCCAATATTGGAAGACGCTCTGCGAGCGGAATCAGCGCAAATGCCGGCCGGCATATCGGGAACTCACGCGGCGCTACCGGAACAACGACGATATTCCCGGCTACGGAATGTGGAGGGAAGTTTATCGCGCTGAAAATTGCAGGGAGGCCCCGGAAGGTTACGCGCCGGATCTGCCGGACGGGTGGAGTTACGGTAATTTGATGCGCTATCAGCCGACCAGGCTGGAACTGACGGCCGCCCGGATCGGCCGCAAGGCGGCGGCCGCTTACCGTCCGCTGGTTTTTACCTCACGGGTAGGATTGGAATGCGGCCAATATTATCTGTTCGACGATCTTGAACATGACCTGAAAGTCAACTTGCTCGGGGTGAACAGAGTCGCCCTGCGGCCGCTGGAACTCAGTTGCCTGGATTTGTTTTCGGGTTGCAAGGTCGCCTACGGCATGAAACCGATGATGATTGACGATGACGAGACGAAATCCAAATTGAAAGAACGCGAGATGCGGTTCTTGTTGGCTTACTTATTGACGCGGGTTGGTTATCGGCCGGAAGGAACCGTGCTCTGCGCCGAGAACGGCACGGCGGCGATCCGCGAGCCCCTGGATAAAATCCTCGCAGACCTTTCCGATGGCGCCATAAAGGTGGAACGGGCGGCAATCCAAGGCGCGCCGGCGATCCATGGTTATTATGATGGCCGGGGCAAAGGTAATTTCAGGTTCAAGGCTGCGCTGGAGAGTCATCATAATCTGGCTCACAACGAATTGGCGTCATTGCCCGGCCAGATGGGATTGAACCGGGATAATTCGCCCGAGGAACTCCACGGCCGGGACAAGGTTAATAATGCGTTGATCAAAGCGATGGCGAGATTGTCGGAAAACCGCCAGAAACTGATTCGCCTGCCTTTCATGTCCTACTACGACTTTGAAGATATCGCCCGCGAGGTATATCGCCTCATCAACGAACGCACCGATCATGATCTTGAAGGCTGGCTTGAATCGCGGTTGATCACCACCGAGTTCCGGATCGGCCAGGACCAGGTCTGGCTGCCGGCGGAACAGTTGCTCACGTTGCCACCTCATGAACTTGAGGCGACAAACGCGCTGGCGCTTCGTCCCGGCAATTCCCGCGTTCGGAAATTGAGTCCGGCGGAAGTCTGGTCCCGAGGTCGTGAAAAACTGGCGCGGTTGCCGGCCTGGGCGGTGCCGCAGATCCTGGGAGAAGATTTGGGCGTGGAACGGAAAGTCGGCAAAAGCGGCTTGATTGAATTTGAGGACCGCGAACTTGGCATGGAGATACACCGATACCTGGCGGTGGTGATAACGCCAAACGGCCAGATGACCAGGATGACCGAGGGCGAGAAAGTGCTGACCTATGTCAGTCCGTTTGATTCCGATTACATGCATATCTGTCAGGCAGGGGCCGGCCAAGGCGCTTATATCGGTGTTTGCAAGCGCTGGAAATCGGTCTGCAGGGCCGATGAAGACTCGTTGCATCGCATGATGGGCGCGGCCGCGCATGAGGAAAAAGAACTGCTTTCCGGTTTGAACGCGCGCGCGGCGAACCTTGTGGCGCAGAAAGACGAGGATGCAAAGTGGAACTCGGCGGTACTGGCCGGCGCGGCGGTGACGTTGGAAGAGAAGGCGATCCGGCAGCGGATCAAATCTACGGAGGGCAACCTTGAGGACGTGCTCGGAACAAGAAAGGAGGCAATGGAACACGAGGAGGATGGCGAGGCGGTTTTGAACGAGGCGCTGAATAATATGGACAAGATGTTTTGAACTGGATTCCCGCCTTCCTCAGTCGCTCCAAGAGCTATGGAGGACAGGTCGCGGGCATGACAAAAAAAGGAGCAAAAAAATGGAGACGAATCAAAAGCCGGATGATGGGCGCGAGCATGCGAACATAAATATAAGCGGTGACAAGATCAAGCAGACCCTGAACGCGAAAATTCAGGCGAAGGAAATTGAACAGGAACAGGCGGATTTGATCTGGTGGTTTTATTGTTACTGCCGCGAACAGGGTCTCAGTCTGGCGGAGGCCGGAAAAGAGATTAATAAGGACACGACCACTGTTCACCGGATTTTCAACTGCACCTACGGCGCGAAACTGGACAATATTTGCGCGGACCTCGCCAGATATAAACGGATCATCCTGGAGCGCGCTGGCCAGGTGCGACTGGACTTTGTGGAGACGAGCATTGCCAAGATTATTTGGCGGGCTTGCGACGGAGCTCTTATAACGCAGTCGGTGGCGTTCATTTACGGCGATCCGCAGATCGGCAAGACCGTGGCGCTGGAAGAATATGCCCGGCGGAATAATCATGGACAGACAAAGTACATCCGCATGCCGGCCAGCGCCGGCGTTCAGCTTTTCATGAAGGAAACCGCGCGGGCGTGTTTTGTCAGCGCGTTCCGCTCGTTCGAGGGCATGAGGGATAGCGTCTTGAACGCGGTGGATGACAAGACGCTGATCATCATCGACGAGGCGCACCAGTGCTTCCTGAGTTACCAGAAGGGTTCGCAGATCAAGGTCCTGGAATTGATCCGGGAGATATATGACCGGACGCATTGCGGGCTGGTCCTGTGCGGGACGAACGTCTGGCGGCGCGAGATCCAGGAGGGCAAGCTGGCGCAGATGCT
Organism: uncultured Verrucomicrobiota bacterium; assembly: GCA_964475405.1. Taxonomy (GTDB): domain Bacteria; phylum Verrucomicrobiota; class Kiritimatiellia; order JAAZAB01; family JAAZAB01; genus JAQUQV01. The sequence goes on along the minus strand of CAYYWX010000010.1, from coordinate 45,816 downwards.
TGAGCAGTTGCGCCGGCGCGGGACGATCAAGATCCAGTTGCCGTCCAAACCGCCGAAAGCGGACCTGGACCGGTTTGCCAAGAAGTTCGGGCTGCCGCCGGCCGAGGACCTGGCGTTGGAGGTCATAAAGGAAATGCTCCACACCAGCGGGCTCGGGATGGTGGTGAAGTATTTGCAGAACGCGGCGCGGATGGCGGCGAGGGAAAACAAAAAACTGTCATGGGATCACTTTGTCCAGGCCCACGACATAATTCAGAAACTCAGCATAAAAGGAGAATGAGTCAATGAAGGAAAAGAGAATTATAAATGATGCCCAGGTGCGGGCGACGTCCGCGCAGGTGGAAATTGACCTTGAGGCCATTTCATACTACGCGGGGGATTTAAAAGCAAGGCTGGAAGTCCTGCATAAGGAATTGGAATTTGCCGATCCCGACAAGGACCGGCTGTTTGAAAAATTCATGTATAATCTGATGCAGTTGACGCTGCAATTTCAAGCCCTCGACGAATTGAAGGTCATTACAAAAGCAATGCAGGAATTCGGTCTGCCGCATGCGGCGGAAGTCCGGGAGATAATGCAACAGCAAAAATCCGACGCTGTCATTCCCGCGAAGGCGGGAATCCATTTTCCTTCAATTTCTCACGTCGAAAAACACCTCACAAAGGAACTGATCCATGCATGATACTAAACTCAAATCGTTGGTTGCGGCCGCGATCGCGCTTGACCGCCAGATCGCCGAGCGCAGCGCCGAACTGAAGGAAATCAAGGCCGCGCTTATTAAGGAAGCGGAATATCGTTCCGAAGGATGCCCCCTCACTGAAAGTGGCGGCAAAGTTTGGACTGCGGAAGATGCGGATGGAAATATTGTTCGGGTGAATTTCCCTGCGCCGACATTAAAATCCAGCATTGACGGCGAAGGCAAGATGATTGAGAAGATCCGTCAGGCAGCCGGCACATTCTTCCCCACGCTGTTCAACCAGGCGCCGAAATATGTCCTGGTGGATAATTTCCGCCCCCTGGCCGAATCGTTCCTCGGCGGCAAGGCAAACAAACTGATCAAACTCTGCACGACCGATAGTTCGCCGCGCGTGAGTTTTGAGACGAAAGACAAACAGGAGTAAAATATGGCCACAAAATTAAATATTCCAGATCACCAGGAGGAGGCCGTCTGGGTACGTACCTGGTGCGCAGTGGCATCGTCCGTGGGGTGCAAAACTAGAGATATTGCTACGAATTGGGCGGACGCTTGCCTGTATGATTTCAAAGTGCGGTTCCGCAAAACAGATTGCGCGCCGGGCGCATCTGCAGGGGGAAAGATAAATCCGGCATGAATATTAAACGAAATATCTGCCTGGTACTCGGGCATAAATGGGACGAAAAATACGGCAGGAGAATTTGCCGGCGCTGCGGCATCGAACAATGGCAAATGATTGAACGTTTTGAGCCGAAAATCGTTTGGAAAACAATTAGACCAACGGAACTGCCATAAGCCATGCCGGGAACCATCATACGCCAGATGCGAACACAATGTCCATGCGCGGGGATTGCTTATTGCCCGCTTGAACCGCTGGTGCGTTTATCAGAACGAATTCTTATTCAGCATAAATGCGTGGAGGCTTTCAAGTGGGAACGCGGTCAGATTGTCGGCGTGGATATCGGCTGGTCCAAGGCGTATGAACTTTGGGCCGAGGAAGGATTCGCGGCGCAGTTCGCGGAAGTTTATCGCGCAGGAATCTCGGCGGAGGAAGTGATGAAGAAGATCAAAAAGGAGGAATCATGAAAAAAGGCTTCACTAGAAATCAGCAATGGAAATATCGGCCGTTGGTTGAGCGGGCCTGGCAGGCGGAATGCCTGCGGTCCGGATGTCATCCTGGCATGGATGGCGCCAAGGAGACCTGGTATCGCCGGCAGCTGCTCGACGCCTGCGGTATTTACACGACCAAGCAAGCGGATCCCGTTGCTGACTTTGACAAACTCATGCTCCACTTTGCCGTCATCGCCGACGACCAGGGGCAGATAGATTATTTTAGCAACGCCACCGAGCGCCGCCACCTGCATAATATCCGAAGATCAATTGAGCAGGGCGTTGTGACCGAGTCGTATGTCCGGGGCATCGCCCGGAACATGGGCTTCCGGGAAGATCTGGACAGTCTGCCCGCCGACCACCTCTGGCGGATCTGGAACGCCCTGCTGAGGCATAATAAACGGCATGAAAGAGAACACGTTCTAGCGAGCGCATGAAAGGAGAATTATGAAGCCAACGCCTGAAGATAAAAGAGATGGTTTGAAAACAAAGTACCAAATTAGGCACGCGGACGGCACACCTTGCGATCCTAATGCGCAATATTTTGTGCTTCGACTGGATTATCACGAAGATTGCGATGAAATACATATCGACGCCTGCCGGATGGCTGCGCGGATGTATGCCAACGATATCAGAGAACATCTGCCAGCTTTATCAATCGATCTGCGGTCATTTCTCTCAAAATAGGAGGAAGGAATGAGTCTGAAAAAATCAAGAGGAAATATGTATCCCTGGGTGACGCACACGCATTGTCATCTGGGCGGGGAGTGTTCGCATACATGCTCGTACTGTTATGTTGAGAATCCGCGCTTCGGTAGGCCGGAAAAATACAAAGGACCATTGCGGTTGCTGGAAGACGAATTCAAGGTTAATTATGGAAGCGGCAAAACGATATTCATTGACTGCATGAATGACCTGTTCGCCGCAGATGTGCCAGATTATTTCATTCATAGGGTTGTCAATCATTGCCAGGAATATCCTGACAACCTATACGTTTTCCAAACCAAGAACCCTGAACGATATTTGACAATGGGAAGAATTATCCCCGACAATTCCATTCTCGGGTGCACGATTGAAACCAACAGGGAAATACCGGCGTCCGTATCGTTTGCTCCCGCTCCCTGGATACGGGCGTCAATGATGGTTGCATTAAGATATCTCCGAACTTTCATCACCATTGAGCCGATCATGGATTTTGACGTTCCGGTTATCGGCCAATGGCTGATGGAAATCAGACCAGAATTTATCAATATCGGCGCGGATTCAAAAAGGCACGGATTACCGGAACCTTCCGCCGACAAGATCATGGCCCTAATTGACGTGCTAAATGCGGCCGGAATCGAGATCCGGGAGAAACATAATCTGGAGCGACTATTGTCAAAATGATCCCCTTAACCGACAATGAACCATTTTTAGATAATGATGGCCAAAAATTTTATCGAGGCCAACCTGACAACCACCACGATAGGATTGCTAACAATACAGCTCCGATGATGGCGCCAATAAGTGCTGAAGCTACGGCCATACGGGCAGAATACTTCATCCATCTGACTTGTTCGGTAATTAATTTACGGTCGTATTCATGTTGTTGCGCCAATTTTCTACGTTCCCATTCCCATTTTGCAAGCAAAGAGTGTTGTGTCTCTTGTCGCAGACTGACGATATGGGATGCAAGGGTGTCATCGTCCAATTTTTTTAGATCATCTGCAATGCTCATAGTTCTTCAATATAAACCGACTATCGAAAAGGTCAATATTAAATGGTCCCCTTAACCGACAACGATCCGTTTCCTTTCGGAAAATATAAAGGCACGCCGATGGAGAAGGTGCCGGGAACATATCTTGACTGGCTAATGGGGCAGGACTGGATTGATTCATGGCCGGTCGTGGTTGAGTACATCGAACGTAATCAGGCCGTAATTAATAAGGAACTGAAAGATGCGGGTGTGCTCGAATGAAAATTGTAAAAAATTTAATTGAAAGCATGAAGTCTCTGGCCGTCTTGGTGGCCATGATAATCGTTCAAATGCTTTTAGTTTGGTTCGGGATATGGGTCTGGTGTCTGCAACATCCTACTGCCCCGTGGTGGACGTTTTTCTTTGATTGATATCGAGAATTGCATGAATGATCTAACCCCACAACTTGAATCCTATCTTCTGGAACGCGGCGATTGGGTAAAATCCCGCGAAATATGCGACCGTTTCGAGGTGACCGAGCGCCAGTTGCGGGCGGTAGACGATCGGCCGGGGCTATGCACCATGATCGCAATCAGCGGGAATAAGGGCTTCAAACATATTTCCTTGGCCACGCCGGCGGAATGGCAGGAACATTACATGCGCGAGCGCAAGCACAATATCATGGCGCTGATCAATCTCCGGGCCAAACGCCGCCTCCGCATGACCATGACCCGCCAGGTCAAACGCCCGGCCCTGGTCTTTGAACGCGATTCCGGACAAATTTTGATGGCAGGAATGAACTGATCAGAAAGGAGGTATCTATAAGATAAAGTGCCAGAGAATAAACAAAGGGCAATCACCACTCCATCGAATCCGCTATCAACGGACCCACCTCGCCAGGGCTACGCTCCAGCTGGCTCCCAGCTCAAAGCCTGGCATCATATCAAAGGATATTCCCATGAACAGCCCTATAAGTTATTTCGGTGGAAAATCACGCCTCGCCAAACGCATCGTTCCCCTGATTCCTGATCATACCTGCTATTGCGAGCCGTTTTGCGGCGCCGCGTGGATCTTGTTCAAAAAAGACCCGAGCACGACAGAGGTGATCAATGATCTGGATGGCGAATTGGTAAATTTCTGGCGCATAATTCAGATTCATCTGGACCCGTTCCTGATGTATTTCAAGTTTGCCGTTATATCGCGCAAATTATTTGATCTTGAGAATCGCCGGGATCCGACAACTCTGACCGATATTCAGCGCGCCGTGAGGTATTACTATCTTCAGCGCCTCGGGTTCGGTGGTAAAACATCAGGCCGGACATTCGGCGCCGGCGCAATGCGGCCGACAAATCTTAATCTATTGACGCTGGAGGAATCCATCCTGGAAACCCACTGGCGGCTTCAGCGGGTCACGATTGAGAATCTGGACGCCTGCAAGTGCATTGAGAAGTATGATCGGAAAGAAACGTTCTTTTATATTGATCCGCCATATTATCATACCGCCCAGGATTACTGCCGGACGTTTGAAGATGCCGATTTCCGGCGTCTCTTTGAAACCCTGCAGACTGTCAAAGGCCGGTTTATCTTGTCTTTGAACGATCATGAAGACATCAGAAAGATGTTCAAACAGTTCAAGCAGATTAGAGTGGCCACGAAGTATAGTACTGGCAATAGTCGCACATGTGGCGATACCAGGTCAAAGGAACGTGGTGAACTGCTGATCCATAATCTGGCCAACTGACCAAAAAGCAATGGCCGGGCAGGTGGCTTGCATGCCGCTTGCCCGGCCGTTGAAAAATGTTCTCAAACCGGTTGAAGTTGCCGTTTTTTATTCTCAAACCGTTGAGATTTTTCCGATTCTGGCGGATTTCTTCTCAAACCGATCTCTGGCGGGGATATCGACGTAAGTCTTTGATTTTCAGTCTGTTTTCGGATAATTCGGCTTCTTTCAGGATTCCCAAACCACGCGAGAAGATTCTTTTAGGTGTTGAATATATAAAAGGGTCGGGCGATGAGATTTGAACTCATGACCTTTTGCACCCCAAGCCTCTAAATGAATTAGACCATTTTTTACACTAAATAATTATATTGTAACTTATTGATGTAAAGCAGGTAATGTTTAATTATAAATTCATCCCGACCATTTTTTACATCCAATGGTCCTCCCGATGGTCCTCATGCTCAAAACTGCCAAAAACAGCCCTGAATGACCAAAAATTTCCTGAATCAGGAAAAATATAGGCAGGATAAGGAAAAAAATGGTCACCCCTCGGATTTAAGGCAGCAAAAAACGAGAGGGCTTGCCCCTCCGTAACCAGGCCTGCCCATCGAAGCCTTGGCGAAGTTGGGAACCACGTGACCGCGAATTGAGGGCCTGCCCTCCGTAGCCAGGAATCCCGATCTCCAAAGAGTGTCGGGATGACGGCGAAGGAGGGTCGGGGCGATGAATGAACCTGCTTCGCCCTTTGTGGCTACGCAGGTCAAGGATTTTCCGCCAGCAGGCGGATCAGCCTGCGGCTGAGAACTCATGACCTTTTGCACCCCAAGTCCCGACTCTCCAAGAGGTCGGGACGCTACCAGTCTGCCAAAGGAACAGGACGCGACAACTCGTTGAGCGGACTAGAAATGTAACGGCGAATTGATTCTTGGCTCTTTCCTTGTTTGATCCTGCGTTCCAAACGCATTGCATTTGCGCGCGTCGGCTGATTCTGCAGAAAAACTAATTGCCAATCCGTTGCCTGACGTGTGTAGGCCGTGCTCCCGGAAAGATGTTGTTGAATCCGCGATCGGATATCATTGGTTTGGCCGATGTAATAACGGTCAAGGATTGGACTAAAAAGGATGTAGGTGCTGAACATATAGATGAGTCGGGGCGATGAGATTTGAACTCATGACCTTTTGCACCCCAAGCAAACGCGCTACCAGTCTGCGCTACGCCCCGATGGACATGCAAGTTAAGGAATTAAATCGCTAATGTCAATTTTTATTACAATGGGAGACGGAGTACTAATCCTGTCCGCTTGTCCTTTCCCCATAAATATGGGTATGATTCGGCATCCAGAGAACCGTTTCGCCGGATAAAATAATACAATAAATAGATATTGCATAATAAAGTTCAATAGTGTATCGTTCATGTTGGGTTTATTGACTAGGTGGAGATATGGATATAATCAAAAGATTAAACGGGTATATTACTCAATTTACTGACCAGCCCATCCAGCCAGCCGGCCTGGACCCGGCCGTTGCCGGGCGTGTCCCGCTTTTTCTCAAGTCAAGCTACCAACTGGTTAAGATAACCCTGTTTGGGCATGAACTGATCTTGGCATTGCGCAAGCCAGCCGCCGTGGGCTTGCTTCCTTCTCAATACGCCGCCCACGCTAAAGCTTTTCGGGCAGCCATCGGAAGGGAAGTGGCATTGGTTTTGCCAGAACTGGATTCCACGGTCCGAAACCGACTTCTGCGCCAGTGCGTCGCCTTCATCGTGCCGGGGAAACAGATGTTTCTTCCGGCTCAGGGTGCCATTGACTTGCGGGAATACGCCGGACGGGCACGATCGGTGAACGCCAATAAACTGCCTTGGTCCGCCCAAGCCATACTGATCCGTCATTTGACTAAGCGGAGAATTGAAAATATATCCTTGATGGACCTGGCCGAACAAACCGGCTATTCCGCCATGACCCTGACCAACGTGGCCGACGATCTCTTGAGTTTTGAATTATGCAATGTCAAGGCGGCGGGTAAAAACAAGCACCTGCAATTCACCGCGTCCGCGCGGGATTTATGGAAGAAGGCGCTTCCCCATCTTCGTTCCCCGGTTCGTCGTACGTTGTGGGTCCGATGGGGAAAACGTCCTGAAGGATTCTTGGCGGCCGGATTGACGGCCTTATCCCGTTACGCCGACTTGGCGGACGACAATCTGCCTTCGGCGGCGTTGGATGAGCGTTTGTTTAAAAAGCTGGCGAATGATCTCCATCAATGCGACGATCCGGTGGAGGCCAATGCCAGGCTGGAATGCTGGGCGTATGATCCCAGGATCGCCGCCGAGAGAGAAACAGTGGATAAGCTTTCATTGTATCTGAGCCTCAAAACCTCGAATGATGAGCGCGTCCAAGGAGCCTTGGAATCCTTGGTGGAGGGCTTCAAATGGTAAAAGGACTTCAACTCTTCAGTGACCATTTTCGGGATTTTAAGGAATCTTTTGTCGTCATTGGAGGGACAGCGTGCGACCGGCTGTTTACCGAGCGATCAATCCCGTTTCGCGCAACCAAGGACGTGGATATGGTCCTGGTTATTGAGACGCTGGATGATGCTTTTGTACGGCGATTTTGGGAGTTCATAAAGGCCGGCAACTATCGGAAACGGCAGCGCTCTGAGAAGCGGCAATACTACCGGTTTCAGAATCCCGCAAACGCCAAGTACCCCGATACGCTGGAGCTCTTTTCACGGCGGTTGGAGCAGATGGATATTGGTGTTGGACAAACCATCACGATCGTTCCTGCTGGAGAGGATTTATCGAGTCTGTCCGCTATTCTCATGGACAGCGCCTATTACGAGCTGATCAAGGGAACCAAGACCATCCTGGACGATTTGCCGATTGTGCAGGCCAACGGTTTGATTCCATTGAAGGCCAGGGCGTGGCTGGACTTGACCGAACGTAAAGCAAACGGCGAGCGGATCAAGGAAATGGATATTAAAAAGCACCGCAACGATGTCTTTAGATTGTCGCTTATCCTCGTTGATCCCCAGTTTGTCCTTGCCGACTCTATCCGTATTGATCTCCAGCGTTTCATTGCCAGTTTCCCGTTGGATTCCAAGGAATGGCCGCATATCATCTCCTCGCTGGGAGAAACATCCGGCGTGGAATACGTCCCTGCCGAAATGGTAGATGCGCTGGTTCGGCATTTCAAGCTGACGGTTCCCAATTAGGGTCCATGGAAGATATTGGTTATAAATGCAATATTCGTCTTCATGGAAAGGATAGCACCAAGGTCTCCTTTCAGGCGGCACAAGTGACCACTTGTCCCGATTATCGTCAATCGGGATGACGTGTCGCCGTCATTTCGTTCCCAACTTCGCCAAGGCTTCGCCGGGCAGGTTTTTTTCCTTTTCTTTCTCCCTTCATTTGTTATCGTTTCCTCCATTCAACCGCATGTCTTTGAAAACGGGATCTTATGCGGTCGGATATTTGATGCTTGCTGGCGACCGTATGACATAGTCGTTCCGTCAAGAATGGGTGTTGGAAGGGCGTTTGACAAAGTAAACAATATGCTTGTATATTGTTTACATAAGTAAACAATATGCGGGTGTTTAAAGTGAAGCTAACCTGCCCATCGAAGAGCCGGATATGAAAGCTGCAATCGCAAAACGGATTGTTGCGGAATGGCTGGAAGAGCAGTCTCTGCCACCCGTGGTCGCCCGAGACATGCCTGCCGTTGACCTTGACCGCCTGAAGGAAATTCTGGCCATTGTGGGTCCCCGCAGGGCCGGAAAAACCTTCTTTATGTATCAACTCATCCATGGTCTGCTGGACGGCGGGAAGCATACCAGGGAAGATATTCTCTTTGTGGACTTTGAGGACTACCGACTGGCAGACTTCAAGGCGGCCGATGTAGAGAGTCTCTTTGTCGCATTCAACCAGTTGACTGGCAAGTTCCCCAAGTATGTGTTTTTAGATGAGGTTCAGCATTTGCCCGGGTGGAGTCGTGTCTTACGGAGCCTGCACAACCAGCGGCGTTACCGGCTGGTGATTTCCGGCAGCAATTCGGAACTATTGACTAGGGAGATAGCAACGGAACTGCGCGGACGTTATCAGGATGTGTTGATGTTGCCGCTGTCATTCACGGAAGCGCTTCGTTTCAAAGGCGTGCCATATTCCGAAAGAACGCTGCTTACAACCAGCCGCGGCAAGTTGCAGAAGGTCTTTGATGAGTATTTGGAGGAAGGCGGATTTCCGGAGGTTTTGGGCAAACCTACGGCCATGGAGAAAAAAAGAACCATTCAGAACTACTACCGCACTATCTATTACAAGGACATTCTTGAGCGATACAACATCAAGGCCAAATACGTGCTTGAAGCCATGATGCGCTACTGCTTGGATGTATATGCCGATCTGTTCTCCGTCTCCACGTTTACACATCACTTGAAAACCAACGGGTTACCGGGAAGCAAGCGGACGGTATCAAACTACCTCCAATATCTGCGCGATGCGTTTTTCTTGATTGTTAACGATAAGTTTTCCTATTCGCCACGCAAACGTCTGATGAATCCGAAGAAGGTTTATCTTCTTGATGTGGGCTTTGGGTTTCTTGCCACGGAGTTCTCGGAAAACAAGGGCAAGTTGCTGGAGAATGTCGTGGCCATTGAACTGTTCCGCCGACAGGAAGAAACCTTCTATTACAAAGGGCGGCAAGAATGTGATTTTGTCATCAAGCGGGGAAACCGGCCGACCCTTGCCATGCAGGTTTGCTGGGTGTTGAATGAAAGGACCCAGGAACGGGAACTGAACGGCTTGGTCGAAGCTATGGTGGAACTGAGCATCAAACAGGGAACGATCCTTACTTACGATCAAGAGACAACTCTGAAGCATAAAACTCATTCAATTCAGGTCTTGCCTGTGTGGAAATGGCTGCTGACAGTCAATGGCAGGTGATGCAATCTTTCGTTTTCGCCGGCTTGTCCTGCGCGACCCTTGGGTGAAGCCGTCAACAATCCCCCTGAAATTCGTTTATGAACTGGCGGAGTGGCAACGGCGGCACAAGTGATCACTTGTCCCGATTATCGCCAATCGGGATGACGTGGCGTCGTCACTGCGTTCCCGACTTCGCCAAGGCTTCGCCGGGCAGGTTTTTTTCCTTTTCTTTCTCCCTTCATTTGTTATCGTTTCCTCCATTCAACCGCATGTCTTTGACAACGGAAATAAACAATCAAAGAGGTGATCAACATGAGTCAAAAATCAATTAACGCGGCGTTTATCGGCACGGGCTTTATCGGCAAGGTCCAGGTCTCGCAGCTCATGCGGCTTTTCCCGAAGGTAAAGGTCGTGGCCATTGCCGATAACAACCTGGAAGTGGGACGGAAAATCGCGCAGGAGTTCGGCGTTGAACGCGTCACGGCTGATTACCGCGAGCTGCTGGATGACAAGAGCATTGACGTCATCCACAACTGCACCCCCAACAACCTGCATTACGCAATGAACAAGGAAGCCCTGGAAAAGGGGAAGCATGTTTTTTCGGAAAAGCCGCTGACGCTCTCGGCCGCCGAGGGGACGGAGTTGGTGGAATTGGCCGCCAGGAAGAAAAAAGAGGCCGGCGTGAATTTCTGCTACCGGTTTTATCCCGTTGTCCAGGACGCGTCCAAGAGGATTAAGGGCGGCGAAATAGGGGATGTCTTCACGGTGATGGGATCGTTCCTGCAGGACTGGCTCTTGTATAACACCGACTTTAACTGGCGCCTGACCCGCGCGAACGCCGGCGACTCGTATATCCTCGCCGACCTGGGCAGTCACTGGTGCGATCTGGTCCAGTTTATCACCGGCTTGAAAATCACGAGCGTCATGGCCGACCTGCGCGCCATCCATCCCGTCAGGAAAAAACCGAAAGCCGCGGTCCTTTCCTTCGCCAAGCAGACCTCGGCGGAGATGGTGGATGTCAAGTGCGACCTCGATGATTACGGCGCACTGCTGCTGCGCTTCGATAACGGGGCGCACGGCGTGTTCATGACCAGCTCGCTCTGCGCCGGGCGCAAGGTAAGCATAGACCTCCAGGTTTACGGCGCGAAGCAGTCCCTGGTCTGGAACCACGAGCGGCCGGCGGAATTGCACCTCGGCAACCGGGACAAGGCCAACGAGGTCTTTATTGAATCGCAGCTCCTGCAGAAGGAATCAACCCGGAAATACGCCCTCCTTCCTTCCGGGCATCCCATGGGTTATCATGACGCCTTGTTCAACCTGTTTTCGGATTTTTATGACGCCGTTGCCAAAAACATGGCCGGCCAGAAACCGGTTGTCAATTACCCGACCTTTAAGGACGCGGCCTATGAGCTCAAGATCGTCGAGGCGGCCGTCAAGAGCAGCAAGGCCGGCAAGTGGCAGGATGTTAAGTAAGTTATGCAATTGTCGGAATCAGCAATAAAAACGAAGGAGATAAAGATGAGGATTCGTCAGATTATTCTCGGCGGCGCGGCTTTTTTGTTCGGGAGCGCCCTGTTGCTCGCGCAGGAGGCCAACAAGTTCTATCCCATGAACCACGGGGAAACCTGGGAGTCGCATACCGGTCTTTGGGCCTGCCCCAACTACGGCAACGATCCTGAAAAGATCATCCCCATCAATATCCGCACCTATGCCACCTGTGACGCGGTGACGGATGGCGTCGCGCTCCGCGCGGATATCAAAAAAGGCTCCCTGGGCATAATCACGTATGAAAATTCCGCCTTCATCGCCGGCACCGCCGGCCTGACTCTTTATGTGAAGGGCTCGGATGAGTTTGAAATGAGCATCCTCGGGAAGTCCGGCTCGAAATTCAAGGTCACAAAAGAATGGCAGAAAATAGACCTGCCCTGGGAAAAGCTGAGGGCCGTCAAGGAAAAACCCATCCTTGGCTGGCAGTGGGATATTCGCCTGGCGCAGCCCGCCGAGAAGGACCTCTGGGTTATAATTGACCGCGTCGGCTGCGAGGGCCCTAATTTCATGCCCGCCATAACCGTTCCGGCAAGCAAACCCGACGAGACGATCAACACGAAGGATATCGTCGGCAACGAAAAAACACTCGCGCCCGCGCTGGAAAAGCTTAAAGGCAAACAGCCGTTCAAGATAATCGCCTTCGGGGATTCGGTCACGGCCGGGGCCCAGGTCACGCGCGGCAACTGGGGCATCAAACCCGAAGCGGCGATCAAGATGCTCTTCTTTTCGCATCTCGCGCGCCTCCTGAACGAGCGTTACGGCTACAGCGGCGTGACCTGGGTGCAGAAGGGGCATGGCGGCTGGACAGCCGGGGCTGCCAAAGGGGTTGTGGCGACGGAGATCGTCCCCCTGATTTCGCCTGAGGACGTTGTGATTATTGAGTTCGGCGCCAATGATCTCTCGTATACATCCGGCAAGGCCGCCGTTGATGCCTGGATCGCCAACACGAAGGCGATGGTGACCGCGGTAAAGGCAAAAACCTCCCAGGTGATAATCATGTCACCGACCACGCTCGGCAAGATTGCCGATCCGGAAAACGCCAAGCTGATAAGCCAGGGTTTGCGCGACCTGGCCGCTTTGGAAAATGTCGCCTTCGTGGATATCACGAAATGGTCAACCTATCGCGGACCGAAATTTGCCTGGGCTTATGAGGCCAACGCCGCCCATCCCAGCCTGATGGGGCATGTCATGATGGCCGAAATCATGGAGACGCTTTTCGGCGCCCCTCATTTTGATTGGCCGGAATATGTGAAGAAATAATTTCTCAGGCTAGCCCGCATTTCTCACACCCGGCGCGTGAGAAATGCGGGTTAAGCGCGCAGCATCTTCTGCATGCGCTTCATCTCTCCAAGCAACTTTGCGAGGATGGTTTCATCTTCCGGCTTTGAAGTCTCACCGGCAAGCCGACAGCGCACGCCGAGCGGAAGGCCGAGGCGTCCCAGCAGGCGCTTGGTGTTCCAGGGATAATGCCAGGCAACCAGCTTGTCCATCTCAATCATGGTCGCTTGAAGTATTTCAGCCTGCCCGGGCTTTTCGTGCCAATTGGCCATCAGCCAGGTAAATAATTCCGGGTAACAGTTGGCCGCAATACCGCTGAAGCCGTCCGCCCCGGCCCGCAACGAATCAAGCAGGGTCGGCGCGTGGGCGTTGAAAATGGAAAGCGGCGTGCCGGCTGCCGCCTTGATTCGTTCGGTTATTTGCGGCACATTGCAGCTTACGTCTTTCATATACAAAAAACGTCCGGATTGCGCCGCCCAAGCCAGTGTTGCGGTTGAAACCAGGCGCAGGTATGGCACGGGGCATTCATAAAAACCCAGCGGAGCCGATCCGGTCAGGTCCATGAGTTTTTCAAGGCTGGACTGAAATGCCGCGTCGTCCTCGTTTTTCCGCGCGAACTGGTTGGTCAGGAGCACTACCGCCCGCACTCCCGTGTCCGCCATGCGCCGGACTGCTTCCGCCTGCTCAAGAGGCGACTTGCCCAGCGCGCCGGCGGCGACCACTTCCACCCGGCCGCGCGCGCGGGTCATGACGCGGCGGATCAATTGCAGGCGCTCCCCGGCCGACAGATCGTACATCTCGCTTGAAAGACAGCAGGCGAAAAGCCCCGCGGCCCCGGAATTGATATACCAGTCGGTCAGCGCGTCAAGGCCGTTCCAGTCGATTTTTCCATCGTCCAGGAAAGGGGTCAACATGACGGGCCATAGCCCGGGTTTCAGGGTCTTTTTTGTTTCAGTCATTTTGTATCTCAACTTCCACGAACATTGCCTGCCGCCGGTTCCGGTCATAACCAAAAACAAAACGGCCGTCCGCGAGCACCAGGCCGTTTGGATAGGCCAGGTTGTCCGGCTGGTCGGCCGGAAAACCATCCGGCCTTGGAACCGGGGTGCGGGTGACGATATCCGCCTTTATGCTCCAGCTGGCCAGTTCGTCATCGCTGATCCAGATTGAAAGCGGACTGCGCGCGGTCATTAGACCCCGCCGTCCGCCGGTGTTGTTATGGATAAGGGCGATGCGCTCATCGGCCAGGCGGATCAGGAAGGGCAGGGAAGTCGGGTTGGGGATGTCCGTCTCGACCGCTTCGGTCCAAGTGCGGCCGCGGTCGGCGCTTTCCGTCCGCCAGAGAAATCCGCCGCATTCGGCCCTTGCAAACATGACCAGGCGGCCGTTCTTGAGTTGGACGATTGTCGGCTCCAGCAAACCCAGCGGCCGGTTGGCGATATGGCCGTGCTCGGTCAATCCCCGGAAATCATCGCGGTCCGATATAAAAACCGAACAGCCGTGCAGGTGTGTGCCGAATTTTCCGGCTGGGCATTTGCCGTCCGGCGCCGGCGGCAAAGCGAGCGCCTCCGCTTCGCTCTTTGCCCCGGCCAGGGCGGCAATCTCCGCCCGGAGCGGCGCCGGGCGTTTCTCAAAAAATGATGCGGCAATCAGCCATTCGCCGTTATCCAGGCGGAGTAATCTCCCGCCCGGGGCGACATTGTGGGCCGGTCTCAGCGCCAGGGATTCCGGATCGCTCCATGTGAATCCGTTGTCGCCGGATTCCATCCGGAAGCAATGCCAAACCGTGTACTCCTGCGCGGAGGGCCACCTTGCGCCCAGCGCGATGAGGCGTCCGTCGCTCGTCGCCTGCATGGCCATGAGCGCCCCGGCCTCTTCCCCGGCGGGGACGATAATCCGCGGCTCGCCCCATGTTTTTCCGCCGTCGGAAGAACGCGCCATGAGCACGCAATTATCGGTTGCGGGTTCATGCCCGGATCCCGAAAGCCACCAGGCCAGGATGTCGCCATTAGGCGCCTGCTGCAGGCAACAGCCGACGGCGAGTTTATACTGCCGCCAGCCCTCAAAAACGACCCGTTGCGTAATATGGATTTGTCCGCCCATGGTTGGATTAAAAGCGAGTGATTCTTATCACGTTGGCGAGGAAAAACAAATGCAAAATACCGGGAAGATTTTCCATGTCGTCATACCAAGCCACGCTTGCAATTCAGGGGTAGGTTGCCACTACGCCCGAATAGTAGGTTTTAAAGCTGGCCGGAATCACGCAGGGCACCGAGATATACTGTCCGTTCAGCGAATAAGCGCCCGGGCAGACCTTGAACGAGGCCGGGAAGCGATATTCGGTTCCATAGAAGAACCGCGACGGCCCGCGGATTTCCACTTCATACCCCGGCTGATACCTTTGCTGATAATAAGGTTGCATGGCGCCGAAGGGTGCGGAGGGCGCCTGCGCCTGTGCTTGTGCCTGTGCCTGCGCTAGAGCTTGCGCCTTGATTGCCTCCTCGCGGCGGCGCTGGAGAGCCAGTTCCTGCTCTTTCTGGGCCTGTAGTTTTTGATCCGCCCAAAGCCGGTTCACGGCGTCCTTTTCTGCCGGTGTGATTTGCGGGATGGATGAAAGGTCCTGGCCGGCGGTTACCATCACGCCTTCTTCGCCGATTTCCTCAACAAAGACCGGCATTCGGCCCATGTAAAAAATATCCTGCTCCTGTATGCTCCACCAGGTCCCGTTTTCCAGGCTGATCAGCCAGGCCACGCGGCCCGGCCATGGCAAGGGTTTGTTTTGATCCAGGACAACAACGGCGTTCGCGGGGCCGGCCAGCTTTACTCTTCCGGCCGGCTCATCAAGGTAGGCATTGATAGAAGGATGGAAGACATGGTTGGTCCTGGATTCATAGGCCGCGATGCGGTAAGCGCCCAGGGTGTCGCCCGGCTTGGCGAATATTGTCCGGCCGCTGCGGTGATTAAAGGCCAGGAGCGGATATCCGTTCGCGTCGCTCACCATGCTGGTGAACAGGTATTCAAAGCAGGCCGGCTCGGTCGTGATTATGCGGACCGTTTCCATGGCGTTTTTGCCGCAGGCGATTGGTATCGTCCAAAGCAGCAATGCGATCGTGACGACCACCGGCCTCGGCCAGTCCCGCCTGATTGATGATAAAAATGCATAAGTCTTCATAAATTGCCAGTCGTGTCGTGTCATGAATATCGACATGACTTTAAAGAGATAGATAGGCCTATATTCATGATTTTACAAGTTAAAAAAAATATTAATTGGTGATTATTTCTTAAACATTGCTTATTGGCGGATAGTGTAGTAGATGATAAACGTTGTTTGATCATTTGCTGCCCAAAGAAAACATCATGAATATAGAACTGTTGCTGGATCAATACGGATATCTGGCCGTGTTTTGCGGCGTTTGCGCGGAAGGTCCGCTCACGCTCAGCATGGCCGGCTTCCTGGTTCATCAGGGATACTTCAACGTATTCGCTGTTTTCCTGACCGCCTTCGCGGCCACATTCCTGACGATTGAGGTTTGCTATTTTATCGGCCTGCTCTCCGGCCAATACCTGATGAATCGCTGGCCGGTCTGGCGCAAGCACTATGCCCGGTTCGCGGCGCTGATTGAACGGCATAAGGGACTTTTTATCCTGGGCTTTCGTTTTATTTACGGGGCGCAGACGCCCGCCTCGATCGCGATCGGCATCGGGAAGATTCAGCCGGGCTATTTTTCAGCCATGAACGCGGCCGGCGCCGCGCTCTGGACTCTCGTATTTTTACTGGTCGGGTATTTCTTCGGGCATGGGTTTGAAATGCTGATTGACGACATCAAGCGGCATGAGAAGGAGCTTTCGCTTGTCCTGGTCGCGCTGGTGATCGTTTTTTACCTGGCGCGCCATCTGGTCTGGCGCCGTGTTTCCGGCGATAAAAAAGTTTCCTGAGAACACGATTATAATTATCCAGTGTTTATGTTCGGGATGCATGTAATGTCCGGAAATGTGTTCCGCATTGGGTGCGGGTACAGAATGCGTGATCTTGGCCTGGCGGCAGCGTTCTCGCCGATCGGCGCATACACGAGTATAGCGCCGTCGGCGACGCCTTGCCGCCAATCCAATCTGCCGCATTCTATCCCGCATGGTTCGCGGACTCACCAAGCCCAATGCGGAACACGATTGCACCCGTCCCAAAGCGCGCGTGCGCGCTTGGGACGGAAAAGCTTGAAGGCGGATACTGCTCTGCGAAGTAAGCTTCGCGAAGGCGCGAACATGAGTCCATTTACATGAAAGATCCCCTCCGTAGGAGGGGTGCCCACTCGCCTCGGCGAAGCGCTTTGGCGGAGCCGGGACGGGCGGGGTGGGTGACTATCCGGATTGATCAAGGCATTTGTCTTAAATTTGAAAAAAATATCGCGCCCTGTTTTGTTGTTGACCTTGCCGGCGCGGGTTTGTATCTTTGCCGCCGTAGATGAGGAAGGATAGGAAGGAAAGCATTTCCATTGACGGGAGAAAACAATGAGCCAGCATACAAGCTTGAAGTCGGTCAACAAGATCATTGCCAAGCGCAATGTGATGAAACGCTTTGAACGCATAGACCTGATGCGCGCGCGCGGCAAGTGGAAGGATGGTGACCGCGCCCTTGGACTGCCAAAAACAAAAGCCCAAATCTGACCCGGAGCAAAGGCTTCAGAAATTCCTGGCTTTATGCGGGGCCGGCTCGCGCCGCGCCTGCGAACGCCTGATTGAGGAAGGCCGGGTGGAGGTTGACGGCAAAATCGTCAACCAGCTCGGGACGAAGATCAACCCGCTTTCCCAGGTTGTCGCCTTGGACGGCAAACGCCTCGTTCCCGAGCCGAAACTTTACCTCCTTTTTAACAAGCCGCGGGACGTTATCTGCACTTCCTCCGATCCGCAGGGCCGCCGGACAATCCACGCCTTTTTGCCGGAACTGCCCGCCCGCGTTTTCACGGTCGGACGTCTTGACCGCGAGAGCGAGGGGCTGCTGATCATCACCAGCGACGGCGAACTGGCCCAGGCCGTAAGCCATCCGCGCAACATGGTCGAAAAGCTTTACCTGGTCGCGCTGGGCCGCGCCTTGACGGCCGGCGAGCTCGAACAGCTCAAGGCGGGAATTCCAAGCGAGGGCGAACTGCTGCGCATCCTCGCCATCCGTCCGGCGGGCCGCGAGCGGGACCGGCACGTTTACGAGCTGAAAATCAGCGAGGGCAAGAACCGCCATATCCGCCGTATGTTTGCCGGCCTTAAAATGGAGGTGCTCTCACTGAAACGCGTTGCCGTTGGAACATTGAAGTTGGGAAATTTACGGGCGGGGCAGTGGCGTTACCTGGCCCCGCGCGAACTCGATGAGCTCGGGCGGTATATGGCGGCGCGGAAACTTGTCCGGCGCGAACCCGCGGGTCAATAGTAAAAGCGCTTCCTGCCCGGGGTTGATTTTGCACGAATGTAATGATTGAATTTAAACCGGGGATGAATATAATGCCCTTATCGAAACAATTATGAGGATTCATCCATGAAACAAATTTGTCTTTCACTGATTGCCTGCGTTTGTTTTGCGTCATTTGTTTTTGCCCAGGCCACCACGCCGGTCAAGGTGCGGGCGCTGAAGGACAACACCAACTTGCGGGCCAAGGCCGGGCTTAATGTTGAAGTGGCCGGCCAGGTGGCGGCGAACCAGGAATTGACCGTCAAAAGCATGGACGCCGAATGGGTTGAAGTCGCCGCTCCGACCAACATTGATTTCTGGGTATTGGGAGATTATCTCAAGGACGGCCTCGTGGTCTGTCGCCAGTCGGTCAACGTGCGCGTCGGCCCGGGCCTTAATTTCAGCGTTGTCGGCCAATTGCGCAATGGCGACACGGTGGAAGTGCGCGGAACCCATACGGATTGGGTTAAAATCACCCCGCCCGCCGGCTGTTCGCTCTGGGTTTCGCGTCCCCTGGTGGAAATAGTGTCGGCAACGCCGCCGCCCCAGCCGGTCAGGGTGCAGCCGGTCAAGCCGGCCCCGCCCGTTGACCAGGCGGTTACGCGCCCGGCTGTTGCGCCCCAATCCGCCCAATCAGTCGTGAAGAAGCCGGAATCATCCGAGCCGCAAAACCCGGCGGTTGCGGCCAATGCGGTCGCGGTTGCCGCGGGGGAGGAGGGTAAAGTTCCGGAGATCTCCAAACCGGCCGTCGCGAAAGGCACGGAAGGCCTTGACCTTATCCCGGCCATCGGCCAGGGGCAGGTGAAACAGTTTGAGGGCACGCTCAAGTCCAGGAATTTTCTCGTGCGCAGTCCCGCCGATTACCGGCTGGTGGCCAATGACGCGGACGGCCAGCCGCGGACAATATGTTTTGTCAAGGGCAACCGTGCCCAGATGAAGGCGCTCCTTTTCCGGGACCTTATTATTACCGGCCGGCAATACTGGGTCCACCGGCAACGCCAACCGGTCGTCGTGCCGGAAAAAATCATCCTGAAATAGTTTTCGCTTTCAGAAAAAGATGACTATGATGGCGCTTTTTATTTCCCTCCGCCGTTGGATCGGCGTTTGCCTGGAGAATTTATACTGGCGCCGATGGATCGCCGCCCGGGGCGGCAAGCTCGGAGAATTGTACCGCAGCCAGCTTGACAAAACGACGCCCCTGTCGCCTTTCCATCGCCGTTTCATAGACCAGCTCCCGCAGTCGAAAATCAGGATACTGGATGTCGGCGCGGGTCCCCTGACCGGCCTCGGCAAGACCCACCCCTCCAAGACGCTTGAAATCGTCGCCACCGACCTGCTTGCGGAGGATTACGCGCGCACGCTGCGCAGGAACGGCGTCGAGCCGCCGGTGCCGACCGTTTACGCCGACGCCGAAAATCTCACGGCAAAATTCGCCGTGGAATCGTTTGACTACGTGACCGCCAATAACTCCCTTGACCATTGCCGCGATCCGCTCAGGGCCATGAGGGAAATGCTGCGGGTGGTGAAAACCGGCTGTTACGTTTCCGTCCGTCACCGGGAAAACGAGGCCAAGCGGACGAATTACCTCGGACTGCACGAGTGGAATTTCAAGTTGAACGGATCCACGCCGGTCCTGTGGCGCAACAAGGAGGAAATTGATATTCCCAAAGCGCTCGCGCCGTCCGGCGAGGTGACCGTCATCCCGGAAGAACAACACGTCGTTTTCGCGATCAGGAAAATATCGGCGCCGGAATAAATTAATCA
Organism: uncultured Verrucomicrobiota bacterium; assembly: GCA_964475405.1. GTDB lineage: Bacteria > Verrucomicrobiota > Kiritimatiellia > JAAZAB01 > JAAZAB01 > JAQUQV01. The sequence goes on along the minus strand of CAYYWX010000010.1, from coordinate 25,687 downwards.
GCGCGAGTTTTTCCGCCGCTTGATGACGATTTTTGTGACGCCGTCGGACATTACGCGCCAATCCCACTTCAGGCGGGGCCCGGCCAGGATGAGGCAGGCCCGGCGCAAATCGTCAACCTGTCTTAGCCGCCGCGTAACCACCCCGGGCGAATAGTCAATTTTCGGCCGCATTTTTCCCTTCCAACTTTCTGGAAATAATCATCCCCGCCGGCCCGCGGCAATATTTTCCAGCCGGCGGTAGCGCGGCAGGAGGGAGGTGTAAATCTTGTGGTTGGCCGGGTTCGGCCTGGCTTTCAGTTCCGGCTTTGCCATGAAGGTGATCGCCTTGTTGAACGGGATGAACTTGCCCGCCGCCAGGCATTTCCAGCCGTGGAGCGCGCGCATCGCCGCGCCGAGCGCGGCCGAGTTCTGACGGTCAATGGTGTAGACCTTCCGCCCGAAAACGTCCGCGATGACCCGCAGGATGGCGGGGTTGACCGAGGCGCCGCCGGTGGCGACGATCGTTTCCGGCTTCAAGCCGATATTCCCGCAATGCAGGCGCATGGAAAGGAACTGGCTTTCCAGGACGGCGCGGACATTCTCGGCCGCGGAAAATTCCCGCGCCGGCCTGCCGTCCGGGTCAAAAAGATGAATGCCGGGCTTGAGGACCGGCGGGGTGATTTCCGGCTCCTTGAAATAAAACCCGAGGCGGCCGCCGTTGCCGGGCCGAGTTTTGGAAAGCAGCGAATTAAAAGCTTCCCATGAGCCGCGCGCGAACGAATCGCGGATGAATTCGCGGGTCAGCGAGCCGTTCTTCCAGCAGACCAGCGCCATGTAGCCGCGCGGGTCAACCGGGTTGGCGAAGATATGGCCTTCGGTCGCCGAGGGCTTCGGGCTTGCAAGCGCGCCGAAAATAGTGTCGCTCGTCCCCAGGCTGATGGCGGTCGCGCCGGGCTTTTCCAGGCCGAAGGCGGCCAGGCTGTTCGGATTGTCGCCGGAGCAGGCGATGACCACCGCCGCGGGCGGGAAACCATAACGGATCGAGAAATAATTGCTGATGAGGCCGACCGGCTTGTGCGCGGCCACCGGCATCCCGAGCTTTTCCGCCAGGCCCTTGCCGGTGCAATCCAGGGCGCGCTTATCCCATCTTTTCGTGAAAATATTCATGAGATTCATCCCGGAGCCGTCGGCGGTGTCAATCGGCGCGTAGCCGCCGATCAATAGCGAGGCGAGGAACGAGCTGACGAGCGCGATCTGTTCGGTCGCCGCGTATTTTTTCGGAAAACGCGCGGCAATCTTGGCGATCTGGTTGCCGGTGAAGCGTTCATAGGAGCGCGAGCCGGTGATTTTTGCGGCCGCCTCCGGCCCGCCCAGGGCGGAATCGCGCGCGCGGCATTCGGCGGCGGTGCTGGAATCCATCCAGATCGGGGAATTTTCAACCGAAAAGGCGTTTGCCAGCTGGGCCTTTAAACTTTTTTCCGGATCCAGTGTGTTGAGGATGGAAAAAGTTCCGTGCCGCAGGTAAACGCTGCCGTGCTGCTGGCCCGAGCCGGATATGGCGATAATGTCGGCCAGCATGTTTTTTTTGGTTTTTAACCGCGCGAGGAGCAGGTCAAGCGCTGCCACCCACATGAGCGTGGGGGAGGTGACCGTCAGGCCGTCGGCATGGCGGCGCACTCCGTCCTTTGTCCTGAATTCCGGCAGGTCCTGGTCAAAATTGACGGCGGTTTCATGACGGACCCGCCCGGCCCGGTCAATTATTATGGCCTTCAAGGCCTGGGTGCTCAGGTCAAGGCCGAGGAATAATTCATCACGCTCGCCTCGGCTGAGCCTCCGGCGAAGCCTGGGTTTACCGGCAATACGCTTTTTTGGTTGCTTCATGGGGGCCATTCTAGTAAAAATACCGGCGTAATCAATCGTTTAAAGTTGGTTACTCAAGGCCGGTTCGTGCCGCAGGAACGCCGGGAGTGTTGCAAGTAATTTACGAAAAACGAGATGCGAATAATATAAGGGAAAGAACAATGATGACAGGCAAAAGCATAAGGCTGGAACGGATAATCAACCGGCAGACCGGCAAGACCGTGATTGTCCCCATGGACCACGGCGTCACGGTCGGCCCGATTTCCGGCTTGATTGATATCAAGCAGTCGGTGGGCAACATGGTTGAGGGCGGGGCCAACGCCATCGTCATCCACAAGGGCATCGTCCGCGCCGGCCATCGGCAGTCCGGCAAGGATATCGGGCTCATCATCCACATGTCGGCCAGCACTGTCCTTTCGCCCGACCCGACCGGCAAGGTCCTTGTCTGCACGGTTGAGGAGGCGATCAAGATGGGGGCGGACGGCGTATCAATTCATGTCAACCTCGGCGCGCCGACCGAGGACGAGATGCTCGATCACCTTGGTGAGGTTTCGCGCCATTGCCAGGAATGGGGGATGCCGCTCCTGGCGATGATGTACACCCGCGGCCCCAAGATTGAAAGCGAATATGCGGTCAAGTACATCAAGCACGCCGCGCGGGTCGGGGCGGAACTTGGCGCCGACATCGTCAAGGTCAATTACCCCGGCAGCCCGAAGGCGTTCGAGGAAGTCACCAGCGGTTGCCCGGTCCCGGTGGTCATTGCCGGCGGCGAGAAGCTTGAATCCGACATGGACATCCTCAACATGGTTGAAGGCGCGATGAAGGCCGGCGGCGCCGGCGTTTCCATCGGCCGCAATATATTCCAGCATGCCAGCCCGGGCCGGATAATCGCCGCCATCTCGGCGATCGTGCATGATAAATCCACGGCCAAGGAGGCCGCCAAGCTGCTGAAGGCATAAAGATTTTAAGAACTGGTATTTAAAAATGAAACAAGTCTGGGTCCAGTCAATCCCGTGGGATAAATCCCTGGCAATAGCCGCGATTGAAAGCGGCGCCGACGCCTTGGTCGTCGAGAAAGGCTGCTCCGCCAGGGTCAAGGAACTCGGCCGGATCAAGACCGTCTCCGAGGACGGCGACATTGTCGTCGGCCGGGACGTGATTGTCATTGAAATCCGCTCGAAGGGCGACGAGAACCTGGCGGCCAGGGCCGACCGGAACGCCATTGTCCTGCTGCGGCTTCCCGACTGGACAATAATCCCGCTGGAAAATATCCTGGCCCAGCGCGACCGGGTCATGGCGGAGGTCAAGAACGCGGATGAAGCGCGCACCATGATCGGCATCCTGGAAAAGGGCGTTGACGGCGTGACGGTTGTCAGCCGCAACCAGGATGAAATCAGGAAGATTGTCGGGCTGGTCCACGGCCTTTCGCCGAAGGTGGAACTCGAAACGGCGGTCGTGAAGAAGATTGAACCGAGCGGGATGGGGGACCGGGTTTGCATCGACACCTGCTCCTCCATGGCGATCGGCGAGGGTATGCTGGTCGGGAACGCCAGCAGCGCCTTCTTTCTCGTTCATTCGGAAAGCCTTGAAAATCAGTATGTGGCCGCGCGCCCCTTCCGGGTCAACGCCAGCGCGCTCCACGCCTATATTTTGTTGCCGGAAAACAAAACCGCTTATCTATCGGACCTCAGGACCGGAACACCGGTCATGGTCGTTGACGCGAAAGGCGGGACAAAAACGGCCCAGATCGGACGGTGCAAGATTGAGACCCGCCCGATGATCCTGGTCGAGGCCGAGGTGGCGGGCCGCACAATATCGGTCTACCTGCAGAACGCCGAGACGATCAACCTTGTCCGTCCCGACGGACAGCCGGTCTCGGTTGCCAGGCTCAAGGTCGGCGACCAGGTCCTCGCGCATCTTGAGGCGGGCGGCCGGCATTTCGGGATGAAGATCAGCGAAACGCTGGTTGAAAAATAAAAGAATTAGCCAATGCGATTGAGCGAAGTCTATGCCCCCGTTTTTGTCGGGCGTCCCCCGTCCGACGCCTTCATCGGTTTGATACGCCTGGATGACGGCGAGATCCGCCACTACAACTACGGCGAGCATCCCGATCCCAAAGAACCCTGTTACATATTCAGCCGGGACAACGGTTTTACCTGGGAAAGGAAGACGCTTGCCCTGGGCGTGATCGGGGCCGACCGGAGAAGCCCGGTGTCGGGCGAATACATCCGCCTGCGTAATTCGCAAGGCCTGGATGGCACGATGGTCGTCCGGACAAAGGACGGGCTTGACGGCGCATGGGAGGAGAAGTTTGCCTGGCCTGAATATTTATTGCTCAAGCCGCCGGTCTTTATCCGTTCCGGCAAAAGAATTGTGGTCGGGGCGCACGGCAACGGCAAGGCATGCGTTTTCATTTCCGACGACGATGGCGTGACCTGGCGCATATCGTCGCCGCTCATTGTCCCGGATCATCAGGCGGGCGGAGTCCATAAAGGCGTCCGCTGGAACCACGGCGCCGCCGAGCCGGCGGTCGTTGAATTGACTGATGGGCGCCTCTGGATGCTTATCCGGACTTCGCTGGATAACCTCTACGAGTCCTATTCCCATGACGGCGGGGAGACCTGGGAGCCGACCAGGCCGTCGCGCTTCTACGCCACGACCACCATGCCGACCATTGGCCGCCTCAGGGACGGCAAGCTCCTCCTCTTGTGGAATAACTGCACCCCCCTGCCGGCAATCGCCCGCACGGAGGAGGTCCGCATCGTCCTCGGCACATTCAGGGCGAGCCAGGACATGGAGTTGGCGTTCACCAGCCGCGACGCCCTCCACGCGGCGGTATCGGACGACGATGGCAAAACCTGGCATGGCTTCCGCGAGTTGTGCCTCGACGCCCGGCGCAATGCCGGCGATTTCGGCGAAACGGGCGGGACCGACCGCAGCGTGCATCAAAGCCAGTTCGTGGAGCTGGATGACGGCAAGGTCCTGGTCGCCTGCGGTCAGCATGAACTCCACCGCCAGATGCTGCTCTTCGACATCCGCTGGCTCTATGAAAAAAAACGGAGCGACGATTTTTCAGGGGGCCTCAAGGATTGGTGCGTTCACAAGTATATTGCGGGAATACGCGGACATTGCGCCTTCAATCGCAAGGAGGGCGCCTGCCTCGTGGAAAATGAAGGGAGCAAAGGAGGGAAAACGCTTCTTGTCCGCCGTCCGCGCGATCCCTCGCTGATATCCGAGAATGAGGGCGCCGTCTGGAATTTTCCGGCATTGAACGCCGGGGTATTCTCAACCCGCGTCATGCTTAGGCCCGGTTGCGGGGCGATGCGGATCAGCCTAATTGACCGCTGGTTCAACCCGACGGATCTTGTCGCCAACCTCTTCGCCATGTTCAGTCTTGAGATCGCCGGTGACGGGAGCGTTTCCGGCCGGCCCAGGCTGAAACCGGGCCGGTGGCACGACCTGCGCTTTGAATGGGATTGCCTGGAAAAAACCGGGGTTGATGCCTGCGCATGGTATCTGGATAATATTCCGCAGGATGACAAGCTTCGCCTGGTCCGCCCCAGCCGGAACGGGATCAGCTATGTCCAATTCATCAATATTTCTCCGATGGAGGACGCGGCGGGTTTTCTGGTGACGGGCGTGGGTGCGCTAAATTATCCGTGTTGACCGGACCAGTTGCTATGCGAGTGAGTAGGAGAAGTAAAAATAATGGAAATTAATTGGCGTAAACTTGATGCCAATATCAGAAAGTGGCAAATCGCCGCGTTTATTCTCACTTTATTATCCTTTATCCTCGGTCCAATTGTTTTTATTTGCGGGGCGTTATTTCCGGTCTTCTGCCTTTTAACACTGATAATTTCAATTTATAGAATCGTCAGGAAGGAGCCGAATTCCACGCTTGAAACAGTGTTGCTGTTTATATTGTTCTTTGTTCTGTTTTGTTACTGGGCAGTCTACTCTCCATTTGCGCGCGCATTGTTGGGAAATCCAATTGGGCCTAAGATTCATTAACCGCAGTGGTGTTAAAGATTGGCCAATAACACAAGAAAAAATAATTTTTTATGAAACTACAACACAAAACCAAGCCGGTGTTTAAAATTGATGATGAGGAGAGGAAATTCTGGGCCAGGAATTCGCCTTTAGACTTCTTCGATGTCTCAAAGGCAAAACGGGCGTCCTTCCCTAGTCTTAAGCCTTCGCTCAACATGAATAGTGTATCTGCATCTCAAGCGCATTGCCTGAAAAAATAAGCGGATGGATTTATGAAAATACTTGTCGTTGGAGGGGTGGCTGCTGGAATGTCCGCCGCGGCCAGGGCCAGGAGATTAAGCGAAGATTCGGACATAATCGTCTTTGAGCGGGGCAGGCACGTTTCCTTCGCGAACTGCGGCCTGCCGTATCATATCGGGGGCGAAATAAAGGACCGCGAGGATTTGCTGATCCAGACTCCCCAGTCGCTCCGGAAAATGCTGAACCTTGACGTGCGCGTCAGCCAGGAGGTCATTGGCATTGACCGCGTTGCAAAGAAGGTCACCGTCAAGGATCTTGATAAAAACCGCCAGTACGATGAATCCTACGACAAGCTCGTCCTCTCCCCGGGCGCCGTCCCGGTCAGGCCGAAACTGTCCGGGATTGATAACCCGAAAATATTCACGCTCCGCAACCTTGACGACATGGACGCGATCAAGGCCGTGATTGACGGCGGGACCGTTAAGGACGCCGTGGTCATCGGCGGGGGATATATCGGCATAGAAATCGCCGAAAACCTTGTCGCCCGCGCGATCAAGGTCCAGGTCGTTGAAATGCTTGACCAGATACTGCCTCCCTTCGACGCCGAAATGGCCAGGGAACTCCAGGATCACCTTGTCGCCAATGGAGTGGGGGTCCATACCGGGACCAGTGCCTTCGCTTTCCGTGAGAAAGACGGGAAGATTTCGGTTGAACTGCAGGGGGGCGGAATGCTGGAAGCGGATATCGTGATTCTTTCCGTCGGGGTCCGCCCGGATTCGGATCTTGCCAAAAAAGCCGGATTGAAGGTCAGTGAAAAGGGGGGGATTGTTGTTGACGAAAATATGCTGACGTCCGACCCGGATATATACGCCGCCGGGGACGCCGTTGAAGTCCGGGACGCGGTCACCGGTCGTCCCGTCCAGATTCCGCTCGCCGGCCCGGCCAACCGGCAGGGACGCATCGTTGCCGACAATATTTTCGGGAAGAAAAGCTCCTATAAAGCCACGCTCGGCACGGCCATTCTCAAGGTCTTCCGCATGACCGGCGGCTGCACCGGCGCTTCGGAAAAAAACCTGAAGAGAAACAATATCCCGTATGAGAAGGTTTACCTGCATCCGTCAAGCCACGCCGGCTATTATCCTGGCGCGACGCCGATTCACCTCAAATTGATGTTTTCCACGGCGGACGGCAAAATCCTCGGCGCCCAGGCGGTTGGTTTTGACGGGGTGGACAAGCGGATTGACGTGCTCTCGACCGCCTTAACGGCCGGCATGACGGTCTATGACCTGGAGAGCCTTGAGCTTTCCTATGCCCCGCCTTACGGCTCGGCCAAGGATGCGATCAACATGGCCGGGTTTGTGGCTGCTAATCTCCTGAGGGGCGACACCGATTGCTGGTATTCCGACGATTTCCCGGAAAAGACCAGGGAGGGCCTTATAATTGATGTCCGGCCGGAAAAAATGTTCAACCTCGGGCATATTCCCGGCGCGGTTAATATCCCGCTTGGAAAACTGCGCGGGGAACTGGACAAGATTCCGAAAGACAGGGACATTTACCTGTATTGCAAGGTCGGATTCACCAGCTACCTGGCCTACCGGCTGATGAAGCAGAAGGGATTCGGGCTGAATAACCGGCTGAAAACACTCTCGGGCGGAATCATGACTTTCCGCTGTCAGCACGGGGCGGGGTAGTTCCCGGTAAATTGTCGGCCCTTGATTTGGTCCGTATTTCCCTGAAAAACGTCTGCAGTATTTCCCGGCATTCCTCCTCCAGCACACCGCCCCGGACTTCGGCCGTCTTGATCGTGCCGGAATTCTGCGGATCATAGGCGCCGAAGAGCACCTTCGGGATGCGCGCCAGGGCGATCGCGCCGGCGCACATCGGGCAGGGCTCCTTGGTGACGTAGAGGGTGCAGTCGGTCAGGCGCCAGTCGCCGACGGCGCTCGCCGCCTGGGTGATGGCGATCATCTCGGCGTGGGCGGTCGGGTCCTTGAGCAGTTCGGTCTGGTTGTGCGCCCGGGCGATCACGGTCTTGCCGCGGACTATCACCGCGCCGACCGGCACGTCGCCGGACTCAACCGCCTCCTCCGCCTCCCGCAGCGCGAGCCGCATGTAATTAAAGTCTTCTTGACTGTTATCAATCATCGGAATAAGGTATAAACAAAACTTTTGGTGAGAATAGTCTTTAACCCGGCCGGAGGCAAGGACAAGAATATTCATGGCGGACGATAAAAAAGCTGCATTAAAAAGCTCGTTTGATCTCGCGATGGAACGCCTGGCCGGCCGTGAGGGGCAGGGCAAATCGCTGTCCGACCGGCAGAAAAAGGCCATCGCCCAGGCGGAACAGACCGCGAAGGCCAAGGTGGCGGAATTGGAAATCATGTTGAAGTCGCGCCTGGCCCAGGCGGGGGATGATATTGAGAAGGTTGAGACGATCAAGGGCAATCATAAGTTTGAAATTGCAAAAATCCGCGAAAAGGCGGAAGAAGAGAAAGCCAGAATCAGGGAAGAAAGTACTGAGGCAGGCGCATAGGCACACAGGCAAAAGGCACAAAGTCTGAAATATTAAAAATTGCCAGCCGAAGGATTCAGCCGGAAGGCTGGACCGCCTGGTCCGTCCGATGCTTATAAATCGAAAATTGGAAATCTAAAATCGAAAATTAACTAAGCGGAGGCAAATATGTTTAATAGTATTGGCATGCCTGAAATCCTTGTAATATTATTGGTCATTCTTTTGTTTTTCGGCGCCAGACGCCTGCCGGAACTGGCCCGTTCCCTGGGGAAAAGCCTGAACGAGTTTAAAAAAGGCCGGGATGAAATCGCATCCGATCCGGCAAAGGACGTGCAAAAGAACGAGCAGAAAAAGGAAGATAAGGATAATGGATAGTGTATAGCGGATAGATTAGATAAGCATTTTTTTTATTTCGACTATTCGCTAAACGCTAGTTATGAAAGATTCCGGCCAGAGGCCCGCGGTTTTGATGGCGGTTTTCGGGTCGTCCGGGTTCACGATTGTCGCGGCGACTTTTGCCGGGTTCGCGATCGGGTTGTGGCTTGACAGGCGTTTGGGCACGAGCCCTTTGTTCCTGATTGCGCTTTTGATGGCCGGGTTTTTGGCGGCCCTGGTCAACGTGTATTACCGCGCGCGCCAGGACAGGAAGGACAAATGAATTTATATTATAGAATACTGGCCGGCGCGCTGATCGGCCTGGCGCTCGGGGCGGTCAATTATTTCCTCATGCGCACTTTCGTCCATATGGCGCTCCAGAATGCGGGCCGCGTCCGGGGCGTGATTGTCATCATCCTCAGTTATGGTGTGCGCTACCTCCTGATTTTCCTGGTTTTATACTGGCTGATGAACAGGAACGAACAGATGATGGCGCTGATTGTCCTGGTGGTGCTGGGCGCGATGCTCATGTTGTTTGCCGCCCTGCAGCAAAGAAAAGAAAGAAAAGAGAAATCCGACGCCAACCGGTGAGTTATGGGAGATATTGAAGGTCCATTATTTTTTGAATGGCTGAGCGAGCACCTTGGACACGGCTTCCTGTCCCGCGACCTGCTGACCTGCTGGTTTGTCATGCTGTTCCTGCTGGTCCTGGCGCTCCTTGTCCGGCGCCGGGTGCAGCTGCGACCGCGCGGGCTCCAGAATTTTTTTGAAATGGTCTGGGAATCGGTGGCCGGGTTGTGCGTCCAGCTCGGCGGCCACGAAAACCTGCGCTTCATGCCGCTCTACGTGACCCTTTTTCTCTTCATCCTGTTTTCAAACTGGACGGGGCTCATCCCCGGCCTGTCGTCCCCGACCGTGAACGTGAACGTCAACGCCGCCATGGCGCTGATCGTGGCATTTTCCACCGAATTCATGTGCATCCGCCAGAAGGGGGTCGTGCAATACGCCAAGCATTTTTGCGGGCCGCCTTACTGGCTCGCGCCGATGTTCATCATCATCCGCGGCCTTGAAATTTTTACCCGTCCGTTGTCATTGACAATGCGCTTATTTGGCAATATGGTAGCCAAGGAAATCATCCTGGGTGTCCTGGTTTACATGGCGACGCTTTTCCTGCTGTCGCCGGATGTGATGTCCAAGGTGCTCCTGCCGGTCCCGCTGATTTTGCGCCCGGCGATCATTTTGCTCGGGGTCCTGGTCGGCGTGGTCCAGGCGCTGGTCTTCACCGCGCTTTCAATGGCTTACATCGGCAGCGCGTTTGAAAAGCACGGTTGATGCGGATTGCCGGATCAACCGCAAACAACAATTTGAAATAGCATGGCAAGATAATAAATCAAACAGGAGGTAACAGGCAACATGGATATATTAACTGCATCGGTCTTTGCTTCGGCCTTGGCGGTCGGAATCGGAACAATCGGGCCCGGAATCGCCCAGGGTATCGCCGTCAACGGCGCCCTGCAGGGCATCTCCCGCCAGCCCGAGGCGTCGGGAACCATCGCGACCAATCTTATCATCGGCCTGGCGTTTATTGAGTCCCTGACGATTTACGCCCTGGTCATCGCGCTCCTCCTGCTTTTCGCCGACCCTTACGCCAAGTCGGCCCTGGCTGAAAAGGACGCCCAGTCCAAGGTTGAAGTTTTGAAATTGAAAATTCAAGAAACCCAGCTCAAGGCCCAGTACGAGGCCCTGACAAAGACGGCGCCGGCGGAAGCGAAATGAACAGGGCGTGAAGCGCCGTTCGTGAAGCGTATTTCGCGAAGAATTATTACGCTTCACGTTTCACGATTCACGCTGCACGCAATTAGCCATGCTTGATATCAACCTATATTTGATTGCCGGGCAGATAATCACTTTCCTGGCCGGCCTGGTCATTCTCTGGCGCATCGCCTACAAGCCGATCACCGGCATTTTCAAGCAGCGCGCCGACAAGATCAAGGCCGACCTGGATGCCGCCGAAAAGGCGCGCCGGGACGTGGAAGGCATGAAGCTTGACTACGAGGCGCAGATGAACCGCCTCGCGGCTGAAGCGCAAAAGATGATGAACCAGGCGGTCAAGGACGCCCAGTCGGTCCGCGACGAGATCGTCAACGGCGCCAAGGACCAGGGGCAGGCCATTCTCGCGCGCGCGACCGAGCAGATCGGGTTTGAAAAGGAGAAGGCGATCCGGGAACTGCGCCGGCAGGTCCTGGAAGTATCCCTGCTCGTGGCCGAGAAGGCGATCGGCGAGACCATCAATCCCGAATTGCAGGAGCGCCTCGTGAACCAGGTTTTTTCGCAGATTGAGGAGAAGAAATAGCCATGCTGACCGGTGGACTAGCGAAACGATATGCCAGCGCGCTGCTGGACGCGGCTTCAAGGGAAGGCGTGACCGAAAGGGCGGCCGACGAGCTGCGGGCGGTGGCCGGTTTCTGCTCTTCGGCCAACGAGCTGTCCGCCAGCCTGACTTCGCCGCTGGTCTCAGAAGGCAAAAAAAAGAGCATCATCATCGCCCTGTTTGCCGGCAAGACCTTGCGGCTCACGGCCGATTTCCTGTGCCTGCTGGTCGAAAAGAAAAGGTTCGTGCTGCTGCCCGCCGTCAGCGAGTCGCTGGACGCGCTCATCCAGGACATGAAGGGGATCGTCTCGGTCAGCGTGGCGAGCGCCCTGCCGGTCGAGGACCACGAACGCGATACGCTTCGCCAGCGCCTTGAAAAAATGCTCGGGTGCACGATCCAGCTGACGGTCGCGCATATCCCCGCGCTTTTGTGCGGCATCCAGGTCCGCATCGGCGACCGGTTTTATGACGGCAGCGGCATGGGGCGGCTGGCGCAAATCAGAACGGCAATGGCAAATTGTTAGGTTAGGAAACTATGACTGAACAAATCAAAATACGTCCGGAAGAAGTCACCGAGGTACTGAAGAAACAACTTGAGAACTACCAGTCGGTCGTGCAGGAGACCGAGGTCGGATCCGTCCTGCAGGTCGGCGACGGAATCGCCCGCGTTTACGGGCTTTCGCGCGTCATGGCCAGCGAACTGATCGAGTTCCCGCACCAGATCTACGGCCTGGCGATGAACCTCGAGCGGGATAACGTCGGCTGCATCGTTCTCGGCGACGACACCCAGATTGAGGAGGGCGACCAGGTCCGCTGCACGGGGCGCATCATCGAGGTGCCCGTCGGGCCCGAATTGCTCGGGCGGGTGGTGAACGCCCTCGGCCAGTCGGTGGACGGCAAGGGCCTCGTGCCGACCAAGAAAACACGGCCGATTGAAAAACGCGCCCCGACGGTCATCGAGCGCCAGCCCGTTTGCCAGCCGATGCAGACCGGCCTGAAGGCCGTGGATTCAATGATCCCGATCGGGCGCGGCCAGCGCGAACTGATCATCGGCGACCGCCAGACCGGCAAGACGGCCGTGGCGGTTGACGCCATCATCAACCAGAAGGACACGGACGTTGTCTGCATTTACGTGGCGATCGGCCAGAAAAATTCAACCGTGGCCCGGGTGATCAAGGCCTTTGAGGAAAACGGCGTGATGGACAAGACGATCATTGTCAACGCCTCCGCCTCCGAGCCGGCGCCCCTGCAATACATCGCGCCTTACAGCGGCTGCGCGATGGCCGAGGAATTCAGCGAAAAAGGCGGCCACGTCCTGGTCGTCTATGACGATTTGTCCAAGCACGCCGTGGCCTACCGGCAGATGTCGCTCCTCCTGCGGCGTCCGCCCGGGCGGGAAGCTTATCCCGGCGACGTGTTTTACCTGCATTCGCGCCTGCTGGAGCGCGCCGCCAAATACAGCGCCGCGAAGGGCGGCGGCAGCATAACCGCCCTGCCGATCATCGAGACCCAGGCGGGCGATATTTCGGCCTATATCCCGACCAACGTCATCTCAATCACCGACGGGCAGATTTACCTGGAAACCGACCTTTTCTACGCCGGCAACCGGCCGGCGGTCAACGCCGGCCTTTCCGTCTCGCGCGTCGGCGGCAAGGCCCAGATCAAGGCCATGAAAAAAGTGGCCGGGCGCCTGCGCCTCAACCAGGCCCAGTATCGCGAGTTGAAGGCCTTCGCGCAATTCTCGTCGGACCTGGACAAGGCCACCCGCGACCAGCTGGTGCGCGGCGAGCGCCTGACGGAAATATTGAAACAGGACCAGTATAAGCCGCTCTCCGTTGAGAGACAGGTCGCGATAATCTTCGCCGGGATCAACGGTTTCCTCGACGACCTGCCCCTCGCGGCCGTGAAGGATTTTGAGGCGGGGCTCTTCCGCTACCTTGACGAACACGCGGGCGATTTGCTTTTGAAGGTCCGCGAAAAGGGCGACCTGGACGAGGGCCTGGAAAAAAGGCTGGTTGAAAATCTGACTAAATTTAAAACAGTATTTAAAAAATAATGCCGAACACTCGCGAAGTAAAAAACCGCTTGCGCGGCGTGCGCAAGACGCAGCAAATCACGCGCGCCATGAAAATGGTGGCGACGGTCAAGCTGCGCCATGCGCAGGCGGCCCTGGTGAACAGCCGCCCTTACGCGGAAGGGATGTGCTCCCTCGCCGCGGAACTGCTGACCAAGATCGACCAGCTCCCGGCCGATAATCCGTTTTTCGCGCGCCGGGCGGCAAAAAAAATCCTGCTCGTCGTCGTGGCCGCCGACCGCGGGCTTTGCGGCAGCATGAACACCAACATCTTCCGCATGGTAATGCGCGCGCTCGATGACCTGGGTGGCGCGGCGCAAAACGCTCCCCGGCCGGAGATTGAATTGTTCCTGGTCGGCCGCAAATCGAAAAGTTTTTTCAGCGCGCACCAGAACGCGCAATTCCACGGGCCGTCATACATCATCCGCGAGGCGGTTGCCTTTTCCGAGCTGGATCCCGCCGTCCTTGGCCGGCAGTGCTGCGAGCTTTACCGCACGGGGGAGATTGACCGGGTTGAAGTGTTTTATAACGGGCTGGTCTCCGCGCTCCAGCATCACCCGGTCCGCCTCGCCCTTTTCCCGCTGGACTTCGCCAGGATGCGCGAACAGGCCGGAGGCGCGCACGGCAACGTGATGTTTGAGCCGGATTGCGCCGAGATGCTCGATGACGTTGTTCGCGCGTATATCGTCAGCACCATCTGGAAAATAATGCGGGAGGCGGAGGTGGCCGAATACGCGGCGCGGATGCTCATGATGGACCTGGCGACCAAGAACGCGGACGACCTGATCGCGGCGATGCAATTGAAGATGAACAAGCTCAGGCAGCTCGCGATAACAAGCGAGCTGGCGGATATAACGACCGGCGCGGCGGCGCTCGGGTAATAAACAATGTAACGCGACACGAGGAACGGAATTTATGAACAACGAATATCAAGGCAGGGTGGTCCAGATCATCGGCAATGTCATTGACATTGAATTTGCGGGCGGCGAACTGCCGCTGATCAATGTCGCCCTGCACGTCAAGCGCGCCCAGCCGGATGACCAGGGCCGGACGGAGCTGGTGGCCGAGGTCCAGCAGCACCTTGGCGACAATACCGTCCGCTGCATCGCCATTTCCACAACCGACGGTTTGCGGCGCGGCGACCAGGTCCTGAACACGCGCCTGCCGATCACGGTCCCGGTCGGCCAGGCCAATCTCGGCCGGCTTTTCAACGTGCTTGGCGAGCCGATTGACGGGCTGGGGCCGGTGAATGCCGACAAGTTTGAATCCATCCACCGCGCGCCGCCTTCCCTGCAGGACCAGGAGCCGAAGGCGCGCATGCTGGAGACGGGCATCAAGGTCATTGACCTGCTTGTTCCTTATTCGCGCGGCGGCAAGATCGGGCTATTCGGCGGGGCGGGGGTGGGCAAGACCGTCCTGATTGAAGAGTTGATCCACAACATCGCCGTGGAGCACGGCGGCATGTCGGTCTTTGCCGGCGTCGGCGAGCGCACGCGCGAGGGCAACGACCTGTGGCTCGAAATGAAGGAATCCAACGTGCTGGAGAAGGCGATCCTGGTTTACGGCCAGATGAATGAGCCGCCCGGGGCGCGCCTGCGGGTGGCCCTGACGGCCCTGACCATGGCCGAGCATTTCCGCGACGATTCCGGCCTGGAGGTCCTGCTCTTCATTGACAATATTTTCCGGTTTGCCCAGGCCGGCCAGGAAGTTTCAACGCTCCTTGGTCGAATTCCCTCGGCGGTCGGCTACCAGCCGACCCTGTCGTCGGAGATCGGCGAACTGGAGGAGCGGATCACTTCCACGCGGCGCGGCTCGGTGACTTCGGTCCAGGCGATTTACGTCCCGGCGGATGACCTGACCGACCCGGCCCCGGCGACCGTGTTCAGCCATCTGGACGCGACCACCGTGCTTTCGCGCGCGATTTCCGAGCAGGGGCTTTACCCGGCGGTTGACCCGCTTGATTCGTCATCCAAGATATTAAGCCCGGAAGTTGTCGGCGACGAGCATTACCAGGTGGCGCGCAACGTCCAGAAAACGCTCCAGAAATACAAGGAGCTGCAGGACATTATCGCGATTCTCGGCGTGGAGGAGCTGTCGGACGAGGACAAGCTGACCGTGGCCCGCGCCCGGAAAATCCAGAAGTTCCTTTCCCAGCCGTTTTTCGTGACCGAGCAGTTTTTGAACACCCCGGGCAAATACGTCACGATCAAGGAAACCATCCGCGGCTTCAAGGAAATCCTGGAAGGCCGGCATGACAATCTTTCGGAGCAGGCGTTTTTCATGGTCGGCTCCATTGACGACGCCGTGGCGAAGGCCAAGACGATGTGATGTTTGTTCGGCCGGCTTTTAATGAAAGGAGACAATCCATGGCGAAAGTGTTGATCATGTATTATTCCCGTTCCGGCCATACCGCCAAAATGGCGGATATTATCGCCGAGGGCGTGCGCGCGTCCGGCGCGGAAGCGGTCGTCAAGGCCGTTAAAAACACCAAGGTTGATGAATTGCTCAAGGTGGACGGCGTGATCATCGGCTCGCCGACTTATTATGGCTCCATGGCGGCGGAGATCAAGAAGTTCATTGACGACAGCGTCAAGCATCATGGCAAGCTGGTCGGCAAGGTAGGGGGCGCCTTCACGTCGTCGGGCGGCGTGGCGGGGGGCAATGAAACCACGGTGCTGGATATCGTCAAGGCGTTATTGATCCACGGCATGATTATCCCGGGGAACGTGCACGGCGACCATTACGGCGCGGTGGCGGTCGGCACGCCGGACAAGCGTTCCGCGAAACAATGCCGGATCCTGGGCAAGATTGTCGGCGGGCTTTGCCTGCGCCTCGCGAAAAAGTCCTGATTATCCTTCATTCGATTGTATTCCTTGTCCGGCATCGGTTCACCTTGGCAATATTGAGGACGGATCTCATATTGGCTCTAGCGGTACCTTAATCGGTAAATAGAACAAGTTCCATTATCTGTTTAATAATGGTGACTGCTCGCGTATTCAAGGCTGAAGCTGTTTATTCCTTACGAATAATCGACTGCCACCTTCCGCGTGTTCCATGTCGGGCCGAAATCCAGGCTGAGCACTCCGCCACGCTGCTCGTCCGTCTGCCCGTCCACGCGGATGCTTTTCAACTTGCGCGGCGTGCATATTCGCACCTGCGCCACGCCGGCGCCGCTGATGCGGAAAGTTGCGCCGTTTTGTTCGCAGCGCAGCTCATCCACGATCGCCGGCAACGTTTCAAAAACCAGCGCGAGGTCATCCTGCAGCAGTACTTGGGTGAGGCGGCCTTCGCGGACATGGATCGGGATTTCCGCCGCCGGGGTATGGAGCGTCACGGCCTTGCTGTTGCCCGAGCTGGTCCAGTCGGTGTTCAGCAATACCACGCGCTGCGCGTCTCCAGCCTGGAAACAGTGGAAATCAACATCCTCAGCTTTGCCAGAAAGATGCAGCTTCGGCGGATGCGCGGCCACCAGCCGTACGCCGAGTTCACGGCGAAATTCATCCAGCGCGGGATGCCCCCAGTATTCGCCGACGGTCAGCATCCAGACGCGGCCCTTGCCGACTTTATTCTCGACCAGAACAGGGCGGCCGGATTGATCCGCCGCAAGCGTTTCCGCGCCGCACAACTCCGTTTTCAACCCGGGTATTCCCGGGCAGGCATTGATTTTGTCGTCGGGGAAACAGATGGCATTGATGATCCCTTCGGGCGCGCCGAGACGAACGCCGGCCAGTTCGCGCAGGTCGCCGTTCCGGAAGAAGCGAAAGTCGCGTTTTTCAAGCAGGAAGTCGCGGGTGATATGTTCAGTGCATTGCGCGGCGCACAGCGCCAGGTGGCCGCCTTTCCTCACATACGTCAACAAGTTCTGGTGGACATCGTCGGTCATCGTGTTCCAGCCCGGCAATATTAGCAGTTCGTAGCCGCCAAGCTTCCCGGCGTCCGCGGTGATCGGCACGAGGTCAACCTGCCCGTGCGGCGTGCCGGCGAAGAACTGCCGGATCGCAAGCGGGTCCTGCTTGACCGGATAAAGCCACACGCCGGGCATAAAAATATCGAGCAGCTCCCAGCCGCGCTCCGGCGTGTCGTATTCCCAGGCCTTGGTCTCCGGGCCAATCATGCCCCATAATTTAGTCGGCCCGATATATGGATAGGCCTGCCCTCCGCCGATCAGGCAGTCATAGTTGCCGTGCAGGAATCCGGTCCGCACCAGCGGCTCGCCCAATTCGATGGCTGATCCGTAATGGTAAAGCTCCTGGTATTGGCGGCGGCGCGCAAACGGAATCGCGTCGGAAAACGAATACGAGGTGTCATGGTTGTAATACAGTGCGACTTCTTCGTCGTAGATCAGCCGCGCGCCGCAGAGCCAGCTCTGGTTCAACACGATGAAGTTGCGCCGTTCCGTTTCCTCATCGATCGGGCAGCGGGAAACATGGTTGGCGACGTGCACGCCCCAGAATTTCTTCGCGAAGGCCCGTGCCGCGCCGCGCGCGCTCGCCAGGCATAACGACGCATGGCCTCCGGGTGTCTCGGTGATTACCAGCTCAACTCCGGCGGCGTAATCCAGATGCTGCAACGGCATGCCCTGCCCGGTGATCCTGCAGGACGACATCCGCTTTAAATAGAAGGCCTGGCATTCCGGCAGGGTGCGCCTGGCCCGCTCCTCCAGCGGTTCAGCATTCCCCCAGCCATAGACCAGGTTGCTGATTTCATGCGTATGAATGCCTAGGTAGTGTCGCCCGGCCCGGGCGGCCAGTATGCGCTCGTTTTCGTCGGGCGCGCTGCAGGTTGTGGCGCGGAAATTATACTCCGCCAGTTTCGTCGCCCAGCGGACCAAATCCTCGGCAGAGCCTTCCGCGCCCCGTTCGCGAAAAAGTATAAAGTTGCCCAATTCTTCCTCGTGCAGCATTTGAATATGCCGGTCCATCTCTCCGTTCTGCGGAGTCAGCAAGTTCGTGTCATAGCCGATCCATAGCGTGGGCCGGGCGGGGAGCGGCGGCAATGCTTTCAGCGCCTCGCGATGCGACGGACGCTGGACCCCCACATAGACGCGATGGATGAAGAGCGGGCACTGCATGTCAATATTCCGTATGGAGATTTCATTGCCTTCGGGTCCCAGCATCTGCCAGGGCACGGACAGATAAATGTCTTCCAGCTTCATCAAATGCGCGCGCGTCGTGAAAAGATGGTGAACGGTCTGTGCCGCTTGGCGGACGTGAATTTCCACATCCATCCACCGCGATGATTGCGTGGAGTATGGCTCCAGCAATGCCGTCATTTGCAGCTTGATAAGGCAGTCGCCTTGCCGGCTTTTGCAATGGTTTTCCACCGGGAAGATCGCGCGCGCGGTGTTGCCGGGGGCGAGCAGCGCGCCGTACATCGAATGCGCCGTGCGTCCCGTCGCGCCGTTGAAATCATCCGGCATGACCACCCAGCCTGCGCCCCGGCGCGCGCTCAGTTCCTTCAGGAACATCTTGCGCGAGACGCGCAATCTGGCATCCGGCCCCAGGAAGACATCAATCGGGACTCCGGAATACTTGCCGCCGGCGTGATAGCGCAAGTGTTCACGCTCGCTGAGCTCGCCGAGCGTGAACTGGATTTTGACCGGCGCCATGGCAATGGTTATGACCGTGGAGGCGTCTCCCCGCAGGCTGAAACGGATCCCTTCCAAGCCAGCCGGATCACCGGGCCTGACGGAAGATTTCCAGGCCAGGTCGGGCCCGCCAGGCTTCAGCAATGCATGCCAGTCTGCGTCAAAGATGCGTTCCGGTTGTTCAACCGCCTGCACCCATTGAAAGAACTTGTAATGCAGGTGATCCAGATACGCGACCGTGCCGCGCGCGACCTCCAGCGATCCATCCCAGACGAATGGTTCGTTGCTGGCGGGGACATAGTTGTTCGATTTTCCCCAGATAACGCTGATGACGCACAAAACGGTCTTGTCTTCTTGCGACATAAATATTGAATCTCCTCGGTTTGTGTCACGGGCCGTTTTTTTTGACTGCGAGACCAGAGGTCATGGCATTACCCTGCAGAGCGCCTCCTGGACTGCATTATTTATGATCTATTCCTCTGGTTTGGTCAATTCGTATTGTAAGGATTATCAGCCCTCGAAAAGAACTTTACAAGAGATGCAGGTGTTGGTGTAGTATGCGTCATGGCACGACAACTGAGATTTGATTTTCCGTGGGCGATTGGTGCCGGATGACGAAAGGGCAGGGGGCGGCAAAGCCTGGATGACCTGAGCCGCGTGATGAAGCCGTCGGGAGGTATGGCATGCACGTATTTTCAATGAACTGCAAGGCGGATTCCGTTACGGGAGTTTTGGCGGATGAAAAGGGCCGGCGCGCCGCCATCCGGGCATTCCGCGGGTTGTCCATAACCAAGGTTTACCTTGAGTCTTACCGCACGAAGATTTTTGTTGAGGAAGATCTCCTGCGGGCTGTAAAAAAAGATTTCGAGGCCGCCGGATTCGATGTCGGCGGCTGCGTCGTGCCGACGCAGATGAGTGACCGGACGGCCACCGGCTGGGCGACGACTACTTGCTTCAGCGATGAAAGCGCCCACCGGCTCATGCAGGAAGTCGTGGAAAGAACCGCTTCGATCTTTGACACGATTATTTTCGACGATTTTCTTTTTACAACCTGCGCGTGTAAATTCTGCGAGGCGGGAAAAGGTGAAAAAAGCTGGGGCGAATACCGTACCGGCCTGCTGCTCAACGTCGTGCGCGAGAGAATCATCAAGCCCGCGCGCGCCGTGAACAGGAACGTCAAGCTTGTCATCAAATATCCATGCTGGTATGACGGATATTTTGCGGGCGGATATGATGTCCTGCGCGAAACCGCGCTTTTTGACCAGACCTGGGCTGGCACGGAAACGCGCGACCCCGAAAGCAAGGCGGCGGGTCGGATGCCGCAGGGCAAGGCGTTCTGGATTCAAAACTGGATGCAGGCGCTGGGCAAATGCGGCGGCGGATGGTACGATCCGCTGGACTGCTCGCCGGAAACATTCGTCGAACAGGCGCGCAACACCATTCTTGGAGGCGCGCAGGAAAGTCTGCTGCACTGTTACGACTATCTCTTCCTGGGCCAATCCTCCCGGGCCAAGGATGGTGGCAGCCTCAAAATTCCAAAGAACGATCTGGCGGCGCAGGCATTCGGAAAGGAAGTCGCCGGCCTGCGCAAGCTCGAGTCCCTGGTCGAGCCCATGGCTTTATACGGGGTCGCCGCCCCTAAAAAACCCAATTGCGACCAGGGCGACGATGCTTATCTGCACGGCTTTCTATGCATGCTGGGCATACCGGTCAGGGCGGCGGCGTCCCTGGGCGAACTGGCGGAGTCATTTATCAGCGCGCATTGCGTGAAATTCGAAACCATCAGCGAATATTTGGAAGCTTTATGCAGTACTGGCCGGCCGTTTGCCATCACCCATGCGGCTGTGGAACAGATGACAGCCGCCGGGAAACCGGTCCCCCGCGCCATCCTGAGCGCGTATGAAACCTGTAAAAAAGCAGGAACCTGTTTCGTAAAAATAAACGCGCAGGCCTGTCTCTTGCGTTTTGAAAAAGCCTGGGACCTGATGGCCTTGGAACGGCTTGACGAGCTGCGCAACGGCCTGCTCATGAATTTTGGCCTGGAGTTTTATGCGCCCTCACGCGTGGCCCTTCAACTTTACAAGGAAAAGGCGCGGCATATTGAAGTAATCCAGAATTTTAACGATTTCCCGGTGGAATCAAGGTTGAAAATCAACAGGGCCGCCGCGCGCGGCCGCGAACAGGTCTTGGCGCTGCCGGACAACGCAAGCGCATCGCTGGCGAAGACAGGCGATGGCGAATATAATATCTCAATCAAGGCGCGCTCACTGGTCGTTCTCGCCTGAATTAAATGATCGGATATGGCATTGAACGGCTGCATAAAGGACGCTGACAAGCAATGAAAACGGAAGTCATTCCCACGCCCGAGAAGTGCCGTTCCGCGGAAACCAACGCCACGCTCTCTTCCTGTTGCGGATTCCTTGGCGAAGTGACGCTGACGGACAGCGCCATCATAATACTTTTTGCCGGCATTCTGGGAGCCGGCGATATGTTTTCCATGATCACGACCTCGGTCCTGCCGCTGTTTAACGGGCTGTGCATCATTCCCCTGGCCTGGCTGGCGAGCCGGATCGGTCACAAGAAGCTGATCCTCCGGTCTTGCACGCTGGCGGCGATAGCATATTTCCTGGCGGTCTCCGCGCCGTTTTTCGGAAAGCATGCCGCCGCCGTGCTGATCTTTGGGGTCGTGCTTTTCGCGCTCTGCCTGACGGGATTCATTGCCGGGTGGTTCCCGATGGTGGACACGTTCCTCAGCAGCGAGCGGCGCACCCGTTTTTTCAGCCGCATGCGCTTCTCACATCAACTGACTGCGGTCATCTTTCTTTTTATTGTCGGTTTATTGATCAGCCGGTCGCCCCCGGTCTGGGAACTCCAGTTGGTGCTCCTGATTTCCGCGGTTATTTTCACGGGGCGCATATTCTTTATTTCACGGATTCCAGCCTTCCCAGCGCGTAGTCAGGAAACGGTTGCATTCAAGGACGGGCTAGTGGCGGTCATCGGCAACAAGCCGCTGACCGGCTTTTCGCTCTATCTTTTTGTGCTGAACCTGGCGGCCTACGGGACCATTCCATTGATGACGCTCTATATGAAAAGGGCCTTGAACGTGCCGGATAACGTCATCGTGATGATTTCCGCGGCGACCCTGGTGGGCATGCTGCTGGGTTACTTCAGTGCGAACCGGATTATCGCCCGCTGGCGGATAAAAGGAACGCTGCTGGGGATTCATGTCTCGTATGTGCTGGTGAATATGTCGCTGTTTTTCATCAGCAGTAGCAATATTGCCACCTATCTGCTGATCACGGCGTTGCTTTTTATTTATAGTTTTATGACGGCTGTCTCGTCGATCGTGGCCTCCTCCGAGATGATGGCGCTCTCTGCGCCTGGAAACAAGACCATGGCGATGGCGTTCTGCGGGGCGTTCTACTACGGGGGATCGGGTCTTTCGCGCCTGGCGACCTCGCTGCTGCTGGGGTGCGGCATGCTCGCCGCCGAATGGCACATCGGCGCCATGAAGATTTGCCATTACCAGACGCTGTTTCTGGTCTATTCCGTTTGTATCATGTTCGCCGCGGTCTTCCTGATGGTGGTGCCCGCGGTATTCCCGAAAGGCGAATACGTATATGATGTGCACTGATCAGGAGGCGAATTCCATCCGGATCGGGGCGATTGACCGACCCTGGTCTGGCGACGGTCTTGAACCAATTACGGCGCGGTGGCGGTCGGCACACCGGACAAGCGTTCCGCGAAACAATGCCGGATCCTGGGCAAGATTGTCGGCGGGCTTTGCCAGCGCCTCGCGAAAAAGTCCTGATTATCCTTCTTGTGAATTGTTGAAACTTGAGACCCCAATGAAGGGGCCCTGCCTTCATGAACACGCGAATCCACACGGTGGATTCGCTCCAAAGCATAATTTTCTGCCGCTTGATATCTCCTTGCTTTGGTGATACAACTCACTCCATGAAAAATATGCAAAAAATGAAAAACATGAAAAACAAAACGGGCAATTTCTATTTATGGCTTCCTTCCATAATCAGCGACAATATGATGATCCAGGCAGGTGCCAGGTCGGCTATATGGGGGCGCTCCTGTCCAAAAGAAAAGATAACCATAAAGATCGCGGGCAGGTCCGTAACGACTGCGGCGGATAACAGCGGCAATTTCAAGGCTTTCCTTCCGCCTCTTAAGCACGGCGGGCCGTATGTGTTGACAATAAACGAAAAGATGATCAACAACGTTCTTGTCGGGGATATCTGGCTCTGCTCGGGACAGTCAAACATGGAAATGACCGTAGGGCAGTCTAAGAACGCGAAAGAAGAGCTCGCCGGGGCGCGCTACAACAAGATGCGTTTTTTTGGCGTTCCGTGTGAATCGAGCAATACTCCCCTGGAGGATGTTTTGGGCAAGTGGACGGAGTGCACCCCGGAGACCGCGGCGACTTTCTCGGCTGCCGGATACTTCTTTGGAAGAAAGCTTCACAATGAATTAAAGATCCCCATCGGGCTTATCAATGCTTCTTGGGGAGGAACGGCTATAGAGCCCTGGACGAGCCTCTCCGCGTTGAAGGCCTTCGACGGCTTTGCTTCAATATATAAGGCGCACAGGAAAAGCCTCTCCGATAATAAACCCCGCTTCCATACAGACCCGGGTAATGTTGGCGCGAGAAAAGGCTTCGCGGACGAAGACTGCAGCATGAAGGGCTGGAAGAATATCAAGGCGCCGGGATATTGGAGCGGGCAGGGGCTAAAGATCGTGGGCGCGGTCTGGGTAAGGAAGACCGTCAATGTGCCTGCCTCGTGGATCGGGCAGGACCTTTATTTGAGCCTCAGCCCGATAGTGGACGCCGACACTACTTATTTTAACGGAAACACGGTCGGAGGTTTGGGGCTGGATATCAGGGGCGCTTGGACAATGCCCAGAAAGTACCTGATACCGGCTTCAATGGTCAAGGCGGGCCGGAATGCCATCGCTATAAGGATATTCGGGCGGAACACGAACGGCGGGTTCTCGGGTCCTAAGCAGGTAATGCGCCTGAGCGTCATAAACAAGGAAAAAATGGCAATCCCCCTGCACGGGAACTGGCGCTACAAAATAGAGCTGGCGCTGCGGCCCAGAACGGGTTTCAGTCTGGGCGAGGCCCCTGGCTACATCTTCAACGCGATGATCTACCCCCTGACACAGTTTGCGCTCAAGGGCTTTATCTGGTATCAGGGCGAATCGAATATCGGCGACCCTCCCGCTTATCAAAAGCTCTTCCCGATAATGATCGCGGACTGGAGAAAACACTGGAGAAACGCGGATCTGCCTTTCTATTTTGTCCAACTTCCCGATTACGTGAACAATTTTGGCGATAACCTTGCCAGGATTCGCGAGGCCCAACTGAAGTCCCTGGCGGTAAATAATACCGGCATGGCGGTCATAATTGACGGCGGGGAGAAAGATATCCACCCCAAGAATAAGCAGATTGCGGGCGACCGGCTGGCGCTGCAGGCGCTGGCAAAGACCTATGGCAAAAAACTCGTCTATTCGGGTCCGCTTTACAGGTGCTATGGGCTTGAAGCGGGAAAGCTCAGGATTTATTTTGACCATGCGGGAGAGAAACTGAAGACCTCGGACAAGAAGCCGTTGAAAGGTTTTACTATTGCAGGCAGGGACGGGGTGTTTTTGCCGGCAACTGTCGTGATAGAGAAAAAAACCGTCCTGGTCTGGAATAACAAAGTTAAAACCCCGGCGGCCGTAAGGTATGCCTGGAGCGCAACTCCGGAGTGCAACCTGGTAAACAGCGCGGACCTGCCGGCAAGTCCTTTTCGAACAGACTGTTGGTAGAAGAAAAGCTTCGGGTTGTGCTGCGGCTATAGCGCACGTTCTGCTATTATATGTTTGGTGAAGACAGGATAAATGAAAGTTAAGGCATACCACTACTTGGTCGCCTACACATTACAGTTCTCGATGTGCTTGGGGGCGGCTGGAGCAGTAGTTCTTCTTCTTCTCGCCCTTCACGATGAAGGTATCCTGGTCGCGAACCTTGGAGTTTGGGTCTGGATCATTCTCGCTTCAATTCCAGCGGGACTTATTGGGTTAATCTTGGGAACCATATTTATCTGGGGGGTGTTTCTTGCGCGAGTTGCGGCGCGGATCCAAGGTTGGCCCTTCAAAGCTGGCGACGAAGTCGTTATACTAACCGGCAAACACAAGAACACGCAGGCAAAGATATACGAGATATGGGGGGAACGGGGACAGGTGCGTGT
Organism: uncultured Verrucomicrobiota bacterium; assembly: GCA_964475405.1. Lineage (GTDB taxonomy): Bacteria > Verrucomicrobiota > Kiritimatiellia > JAAZAB01 > JAAZAB01 > JAQUQV01. Next base: position 454 of record CAYYWX010000010.1, on the reverse strand, counting down.
TGACCTCGGCGACAATCTCAAACAGGCAGTGAAAGATGTGTTTTGCGCGGTTGAGGTTTGCCGGATAACACCACCGAACAAATCCTCGGATGCGACTTCGGAACCCGCGCCAGGCGCGGGTTCTTCATCGCATCAAGGCTGACGTTCGATCAAAAGATATAAAAATCGCATTGACATTATTGAATACATTGCATACTCTGTATTACGTTGACATACAGAAAGGAGAACAACGTGAGTACTGCCGTGTCCATTCGACTGCCTGATATAATTGCCAAGGAACTTGGTCACATTGCCGAGGAAACCGAACGCACCCGGTCTTTTCATGTTCAGAAGGCGCTGGAATCCTATATCGAGGAATTCGCCGATGTGCAAATCGCGCTGGATCGGCTGCGCGATCAGAAAGACACCGTCGTCTCCAGCCATGAACTGAGGAAGTCCCTTGGCCTATAACATC
>CAYYWX010000009.1:0-81032 GCA_964475405.1 uncultured Verrucomicrobiota bacterium | reverse complement strand
GGTAGGGCGAGGCGTCCCTGGCCTACTCCGCCGTAGTAAAGCCTACTGGCTACGAAGGCTGGACCGAGCCGTCTGGGAAAGAACGGCTCACCCAGAGGGTTCGCCCCACCTATTGGGAACAGAAATCAGTTGCACGTTAGTGGACGGGCTCATTTATGAATTCTATGTCCGGTTTTCGTTGCCACTATGTGCGAATCGCCTCGGGACGGAGTAGATTCTTTTTGCACTAATACTTTCACTAATGCTTTATGTCAAAATCACAGGAAAATGAACACCGCGTCAAGATCGTCAACCGCAAGGCGCGGCACGAATATTTCGTCGTCGAGCGCCATGAGGCCGGGATCGAACTGCTAGGCACGGAAGTAAAGTCAATCCGTGACGGCCAGGTGGACTTGAGCGCCGGGTTCGCCCTGGTTGAAAACGGCCAGATATTCCTGCGGGACGTGCATATCAAGCCTTATGTGTTCGGCCATCACTTCAACCATGAACCGCGCCGTCCGCGCCGCCTGCTCATGCACCGGCGCGAGATCAATAAATTGATCGGCGAGCTTAACCGGAAAGGGATGACGCTCGTGCCGCTGTCGCTTTACACAAACGCCCGCGGCCTGATCAAGGTGGAGCTGGGCTTGTGCCGCGGAAGGCAGGCGCCGGATAAGCGCGCCCGCCTGCGCGAGGAAACAGACAAGCGCGAAACGGCCCGCGCCGTGGCGTCCCACGGAAATCGTTAGTGGAGTGTCACTGAAATATAAAGGAATGAATAAATGATGAAAAAGACAATGACCCCGCGCGAACGTTTCATTGCGGCGCTTAAACTTCAGCCCCTGGCAGGGCGCGTGCCGCATTTTGAATTGGTGTTTTTCCTGACAATGGAGGCATTCGGCAAGCTGCACCCTTCGCACCGCCATTACGGCCAATGGCAGCAGATGGAAGCCAAGGAACGGCGACTTCACCTGGAAGACATGGCAGACCTTTACCTGGCCACGGCCGAGCGTTTTGAGCATAGCGCGATTTTCCTGCACCCTAATCCGGGCCAGCCGGATGACGAGATGGAATTAATTGACATTGTGCGCGAAAAAAGCGGGGATAAATATTTCCTGATGATGCACGGCGACGCCACTTACGGGATTCCCGATGGGCATAACATGGAAGCTTTTTCATACCGCCTGATTGATGACCCCGCGGGTGTCAAGGCGGAAGCCGCGCGGAACGTTGAAGGCGTCCTTGAACGCGGCAAACGGTTGCGCGATCACGGCAAATTGGACGGGTTTGCGTTATGCTCGGATTATTGCCTGAATACCGGCCCGTTCCTGAGTCCCGATCAGTTTGCCGAGTTTGTCACGCCCTACCTGGCCAAGCTCATCAAGGGTTACCGCGATATGGGGTTTTATTCAATCAAGCATACCGACGGCAACATCATGCCGATTATTGACCAGATGGTGGAATGCAAGCCGGACGCGCTTCATTCGCTTGACCCGCAGGCGGGGGTTGATATCGCCGAGGTGAAGCGGCGCTACGGGAAAACAGTATGCTTGATCGGCAACGTCAACTGCGGTCTCCTGGATACCGGGACGGACGAGGATGTGCGCGCGTCGGCCGCCTACGCCCTGAAAAGCGGCATGCCGGGAGGTGGATACGTCTTTTCCACCAGCAATTGCATTTATACCGGGATGAAGCTTGCCCGTTACGAAACCATGCTGGAGGTATGGCGGAAGAACGGCAATTATCCGGAATAATGGATGGCGCGGGTCAGTTCAAAACTTAAAGGCGAATTATGGATTAGTAAAGTATATGATGATTGAATATCCAGGAAGAATGATCACTTCATTGTTTTTTCTGTTTGGCGGTCTTGTTTTCTGTATTGCAGGCGGTAAGGCGCTCGTGCTTAGCTGGATGAGTCGGAAATGGGTAAAAACAGTAGGAACCGTGATAGAAAGCCAATTGAAACGGCAGAAAGATAGTCCATCTAAATTTATTCCTTTAATTCGATTCTCATACAAAGTCGATGGCAAATATTATACAGGAAATAGGCTGTGGTTTATTACGCATATTTTTTACTGGCATGCACATGGAAGTAAAATTGCAGAGAAATATCCGGCAGGGAAGCATGTGGATGTTTATTATGCCGAGTATGATCCGAACGAATCGGTTCTGAATCGTGAACCAACTGGTTATGAAATCGGATTAGTGGTTTGCGGAGTGTTTGTTATTTTTATTGGTCTAATGATATTTTTTAATTTTCATTGTTCTTCGCAAACACCGTACGGCGCATAGGTGTTAAAAATTTAATTGTGACCGTATTTATGAAGACAAGAATAATAGTGTATGCGATTTTGGTCGGCATGGTGCTCATAATAATACTTCCCGTATTCTATCAAATGATTCATTACCATTATTCTTATGAAGAATCGTGGTTAAGATGTCGTGCAATTTGCGCGAGAACTCATGGAACAGTTTGGCCAAAAAATTGGTCTGAAAAGAAGTTTGATCAAATTACCTTAAACATGAGTCCGGAAAGTGTTGTTAAATTAATTGGATATCCAGAGATGAGATTATATCCGGATAAAAGAGAGAAATGGATGTATACTATAGGAGATGGGCGCGGCGGTTGGGATGTAAGGGATGTTCAATTTGATGGCTACACATTTTTAACAGTAAAGACAAATTCTGATTATTACAAGACACGCCGAGATGTTAAAGTTGAAGAAATAACAAGAGAGTATTTTAGCTGTAAGTAAACTTGTTGGTTGTCCAGAACAGATGTCAGGAAAGATAAAAAATCGTGGATAAAATCAAAAGAACAATGAAGAATGGACGGAAAAATCAGCCTCCAATAATCTGGCCTATCCTGCGTAAATACAACCAGGATTCCCTGCGGCGCATCGCGCTGCCGCTGGGCGGCATCGGCACTGGCACCATTTCGCTCGGCGGACGGGGCGACCTGCGCGACTGGGAAATCATGAACCGGCCGGCGAAGGGTTTTGTCCCGGCCTATTCCCGGACCGGCCCGGCGTTCATGCTCTTCGCAAAGCCCTCCGGCGGCAAATCAGTCACGCGCCTTCTGGAAGGGCCGTATCCCGGGGAATTATATGATGGACCCTCCGGCGCGAAGGGATTGAACCATGGCTTGCCTCGTTTTGAAAAGTGCTCCTTTGCCGCCGCCTATCCGCTCGGCCAGGTATTTCTCGCTGACAGGGCCGTCCCGTTAAAAGTCACCCTCCAGGCTTTCAATCCGTTCGTGCCAGGCAATCTTGAGGACAGCAGTCTGCCGGCGGCAATACTGCGCTTCCAGCTCCATAATCCCGGCCGGAAACCGGTGCGGGCCTCGGTCTGCGGTTCCATCCCTGCTTTCATGGTTGCGGATGATTGCAATAAAAATCCGCCGCCATATTCAAATGTGAATATTTTCCGCGCCGGCGAAGGTATCCGCGGGGTGTTTATGCGCCCCCGGGGCGGCGACCGGCGGGCCGAGCGCTGGGGCACGGTGACCCTGGCAACCACGGCTGTAAATAATATTTCCTGCAGGATCGCCTGGCAAAACAGAGGGTGGGGGTCGGCCTTGCTGGATTTCTGGAATGATTTTTCCGATGACGGACGTCTTGACCATCGCCCGGCCAACAAGGGCGAGATCAATCCCATTGCTTCCCTGGCCGCGGGCGTGATAATTCCGCCGGGCGATACTGCCTCGATCACCTTCCTGGTCGCGTGGCATTTCCCAAACCGCTACAGCTGGACGCCCCAAGTCAAGGAAACGAACGGTTGTTATTGCGCCGACCGCCGGAAAGATTGGGTCGGCAACCATTACACGACCGTTTTCAGGGATTCGTGGGATGCCGCCCGCAAAATAGCCGCGCGTTTGCCGGAACTGGAAAGGCGGACGGTTAATTTCGCGCGCGTTTTTTGCGGACAGAACCTGCCGCTCGCCGTCAAGGAGGCCGCTCTCTTTAATCTCACGGCCTTGCGCTCGCAGACCACTTTCCGGACGGCCGACGGCCGATTCTACGGATGGGAAGGATGCGACGACACCAATGGTTGCTGTCACGGTTCCTGCACTCACGTCTGGAATTACGACCAGGCCACACCGTTCCTCTTCGGCGAGATTGCCAAAAACATGCGCGACACCGAATTCCGCCTGGCCACGAATGAAAAGGGCATGATGGCTTTCCGCGTGGACCTTCCCATCAAACGCGCCCGGGAGTTCGGCAAGGCCGCCGCCGACGGCCAGATGGGGTGCATTATGAAGATGTATCGCGACTGGCAGTTGTCGGGCGACGATAAATTGTTGCGGATCCTCTGGCCAAAGGTGAAAAAAGCGCTCGCATTCTGCTGGATTCCCGGAGGGTGGGACGCTGACCGGGACGGCGTGATGGAAGGGTGCCAGCACAATACCATGGATGTGGAGTATTTCGGCCCCAACCCTCAGATGCAATCATGGTATCTGGGCGCCCTGCGCGCCGCGGGCGAGATGGCGCTCCGCCTGGATGATCGCCTTTTTGCCGAAAAGTGCCAAAATTTATTCACGCGCGGGAAAGAGTGGATGGACCGTCATCTTTTCAACGGACAATACTACGAGCACGAAATCCGCCCGCCGAAGGATGTAAAAAGCGTCGCCCCCTGCCTGTTGGTTGGCATGGGCGCCAAGGATTTTCATAATCCGGATTATCAACTGGGAAACGGCTGCCTGGTTGACCAGCTGGCCGGCCAGTTCATGGCGCATATTTGCGGCCTGGGTTATTTGCTCAAACCTTCCCATGTGCGCGCAACCATGCAAAGCATAATGAAATATAATCACAAGCAAACATTCCAGGACCATTTTAACTGCCTCAGGTCATACGTTCTTGGCAATGAAAAGGCGTTGTTGATGGCAAGTTATCCGAGGGGACATTTGTCCAATCCTTTCCCGTATTTCACCGAGGTGATGACCGGTTTTGAATACACGGCGGCGGTCGGCATGCTTTACGAAAACCAGATCAAAAACGGGTTGCGGTGCATACGCGATGTGCGCTCGCGCTATGACGGCAAAAAACGCAATCCGTTTGACGAGGCCGAATGCGGACATCATTACGCCCGCGCCATGGCAAGTTGGGCGGCGATCCCGGCCCTGACCGGATTTTGCTATTCGGGCGTCCGCAAGAGCATGTCCTTTGCCAAGGGCCCGGGCCCCTGGTTCTGGTCCAACGGCTACGCCTGGGGCGAGTGCCGGCAGCGCCCGGCGGGAAAATCGGCGCAGGTGCAATTGAGCGTATCCGGCGGCGAACTGGCTTTACGGAGTTTTCAATTGGCCGGAACCGGGAAGATTGATTGGCCGAAGGATAAATTAATCCGGGCAGGGGAGACACTGAACCTGGAATTTAAAAAATCGTGATGCCTCAGATGCTGTGGGTGGATGATAAATGAATTGGCCGGTCTCGCCCCCGCATAACTGAGAACGTGTTAAAAAATTGAAATCATCGCGCTGGCGGGGCAGCGCTCCTACAAGAAAACCAATAATCGTTGAAAAAATGTAGGAGCCGAGCCCCGTCTCGGCGATCTTTGTTAATTCTTTCACAGCATCTGAGGTCTTCCAGAAAATCATCAAAATAAATCATTGACAATGACAGATCAGTTTATATACTTTGATCAAAGAGCAGCGGTTATAACCTTATTAAGGAGAGGCCGCCATGACTTTCAAGTACTCCAAGAAACTGGACGAATTGGAAGAGCTCGCTGAAGGCAGATCCCAGGGACGTTTCAGCGGATTTTGGACATTCATCCTCGCCATCCTGCGCTCGCGCTACCTGCTTGTCTCGGTCGGTTTTTACATTGCCTTGATTGTATTTCTCAGCGGCGTGGCGGTAACGACTTCGATTGTGATTAACAAGCCGATATTTGAAACCGTTAATTATATAATAAGGCCTCCCGCTAAAGCCGAGAAAATGCCCGACAGCCGCAAGCCTGGCAAACCTGAAGTTAAAATATCGGACAAGGCCGGCAATCCGCTTCCGTCGGACCAACCCATTCTGGAAACGGCGGGAAGGAATGTCGGGAATATATCCGCGGGGAATATAATTCAAACGGCGCCATCGTCCCCCCGGCCCGATATTCAATATGCGCCCGCGCCCTTCCAGCCAGATAATATCAAGTCAATTACGTCATTGCGCGAGAAGATTGATTTTGAACGTCTCGCCCGCCTGAAGCGCGTGGATGAGTTCCAGATTTGGACAAAAAATGGAGGAGGAAGGTCCCCCGGCCGCGACAATGATCGCGATGCGGACGGCAAAGGACCTGCGGGCGATATCGGTGTTGGCGCGCCGGGAGAGCATCATGGCCTCCATGCCGAATTTACCGTTTTCCAGGCGAGATATCAGGATGGGGACTGGAATTGCAACGGGCCTTATGGCGCCGGCACGAACGCCTGGGATGTGAGCGCCTTGAAAAACTTCATGCGCCAGGTCCGGCAATGGTCGCGCGACCGCATCAAGGCCTCGGTCGATCCGCAAGTGCTTGATATCGGCACGGACCAGATTTTCACCCTCAAGCCGCCGCTCATATACCTGACCGGCCACAAGGATTTTCATTTCCTTGACCGGGAAGTAAAGAACCTGCGCGATTATGTCATGGTCGGCGGATGCATCTGGGCCGACAGCGCCCTGGCCGGGCGGCGCTCGCGTTTTGACATCGCCTTCCGCCGGGAGATAAAAAGGGTCCTGCCGGACCGCGAGTTTGAAACCGTCAAGCCCGACCACGAAATGTTCAACACTTATTTCCGGGATGTAAATCTCCCGCCGGGGATCAATTTTTACCAGGAGCCGGCGGAAATCATCAAAATTGAAGACGAGATGGTCGTGCTATACACGCTGAACGGCTACGGTCATTTCTGGGAAAGCCGCCTGGACCGGGATGGCAGGATCGCGTGGAACTCCGTGAACCTTGGCGTGCCGGGACATCCCTACTGGCTGAATGTCTATGGCCCGCATCTCGGCCATCCGGAGAGCGCGGTCATCTACCGCAATATAAACGACGATACGGTCCGCGACGTTTATAAGTTCGGGGTTAATGTCGTTGTGTGCCTGCTGACCCAGTATGACGACAAAACCAAATTACTGCCCAAGACTCTTCCGACCCTGGATGCGCGCCAGAGACCGGTCACGAGGTAAAACTTCCTGCCTGCCTCGCTCGCGGCATTGATCTTTGTTTCAAATTTTGACAAGAGTTTTTTTTGGTAACTCCTCAGTCTCGTGGAGGGGAGTTAATTTGTAGGGGCTTCGCTCGCCGAAGCCCGGCCAATCAGCGTGCTGTGAAAGTGTAGTGTTTAATAATTGGTTTTGCTTATCTTTTCCGATCACTGAGCGACCCACCCCGCCCGTTGGGCACCCCTCCAAGTGGAGGGGATCTTAAGAATAAAGACGGTATGTTCCCCTCCGCTGGAGGGGATCTTAAGCGGTTGTTCCCGAACTTCTTCAGTTCCCCTCATTGGGATGGGTGGCCCGCCTGCATCGTTATGCGAAGCATTGCGGGCAGGCCTTAGGCCGGGGTGGGTGTATCAGAAATTGGCCCCAAAGAATTTATCTTACATCCGGCATTAATTTTTTCTTAAAAAAAATATTGACAGGCCGGCTTGTTGGTGATAAAAAAAGCGGTATGAAGAATAAATATCCCATCGTGCGGCTGGATAAAACAGGGCTATTGGCAGTAGAATTGCTCGTAGTTTTGCTCGCCCCGGTGGGAGGTACCGGCCGATAAGAGTCGACAACTCAAAATCTGGCCGACGATCGGACCCACCGGGAAATAACGGTGGGTTTTTTATTTTCGGTATGATATAAGGCACGGATAACAGGTTGAAATTGTAATGGGGGATCATATGCGCACAGGTGTTGAATGTTTGATGGACGGATTGATAAAGGCCGGCGTGAAAACAGTGTTCGGGCTGCCGGGCGGGGCGGTTTTGGATATTTTCAGCAAAATCTATCATGCCCCGTTTGAATTCATCCTGGTCCGGCATGAGCAGGGCGCCACCCACATGGCCGACGGCTACGCGCGCGCCACCGGCCGGGTGGGGTGCTGCCTGGCCACTTCCGGCCCGGGCGCGACCAATACCGTCACCGGCCTGGCCAACGCCAACATGGACTCCATCCCGATTGTTTGCGTCACCGGGCAGGTGCCTTCAACAATGATCGGGAACGACGCCTTCCAGGAGGCCGACATAACCGGGATTACGCGCCCGGTGACCAAGCACAATTACCTGGTCCGCAACGTGGACGATCTTCCGCGGATTATCGCGGAGGCGTTTTACGTGGCCTCAACCGGCCGCCCCGGGCCGGTGCTGGTGGATATCCCCAAGGACGTGCAGCGCGCCACGACCGGCGCCTTGACGCCGGACGAAGTTTCCATCCGCGGCTACAACCCGACCACCGAGGGGCACCCGAAACAGATTGCCCGGCTCGCGGAGGCAATCAACAAGGCCGAGAAGCCGCTCCTCTATGTGGGCGGCGGCGCCATCCTGGGCAATGCCGCCGAGGAAGTGACCAAACTTTCGCGCAAGGGGAAAATCCCGGTGACGACGACCCTGCTCGGCCTGGGGGCGTTCCCGGAGACCGATCCGCTCGCACTGCGCATGCTCGGCATGCACGGGAGCGCGACGGCCAATTACGCCACGCACCATTGCGACCTGCTCGTCTCAATCGGCGCTCGGTTTGACGACCGGGTGACGGGCAAGATATCGGAATTCGCGCCCAAGGCGAAAATCGCCCATATTGACATCGACCCGACCGCGATCTCAAAAAGCGTCCCGGTTGACATACCGGTGGTGGGCGACGTGAAGAAAGTCCTGCGCGAGCTTATCCCCCAGGTTGAAACCAGGGAACGGAAGGAATGGATTGATCAATTGATGGCCTGGAAGGAAAAATATCCCTTTGCCTACGAGCAGAAGGGAAAATACATTATGCCGCAATATGTGATCGAGCAGATATACAACCTGACCAAGGGCGACGCGATCATCGTGACCGAGGTCGGCCAGCACCAGATGTGGTCGGCCCAGTACTATAAATACACTAAACCGCGCACGTTTATCTCGTCGGGCGGCCTGGGCACGATGGGGTTCGGCTTGCCGGCGGCGATCGGCGCCCAGATCGGGTGCCCGGACAAGATGGTGATTGACATATCCGGCGACGGAAGCGCCCAGATGAATTTCCAGGAGCTGGTCGTGGCGGTCGAGCATGAGGTCCCGATCAAGGTGATCATCCTGAACAACGGCCACCTCGGCATGGTGCGCCAGTGGCAGGAGCTGTTTTATAACAAGGAATACTCCGCCACGCGCCTGGGGCAATGCGAGCGCGGCAAGAATGAAAACATCAGGCCGAAGAAGAACGCCAAGTACCTGCCGGATTTTGTGATGCTGGCCGAGGCCCATGGCGCCCTGGGACTGCGCGTGCAGGAAAAAGACCAGCTGGCGCCGGCCCTGGACAAGGCCTTTGCGCATGCCGGCCCGGTGGTCGTGGAATGCATCGTTGAGCCGGAGGCAAACGTGTACCCGATGGTCCCGGCCGGCGCGTCGTTGACCGAGATGATTCACAGCATGGCGTAAAGAAAGGCACAAAGGCAGAAGGAACATAGGCACAAAGTTAAAATTCAGAGCAAAAAAAACGTTTGAGCCTGATGTCTTGATTGCAACTGTGAACTCTGAACCGTGAACCTGGCAACTTGATTAACAGAAAAATGGGGAACAAGCATGAAACATGTCATATCAGTCCTGGTGGAGAATAAACCCGCTGTCCTGGCGCGCGTGGTCGGCCTGATATCGGGCCGCGGATACAATATTGAAACGCTCAACGTGGCCCCGACCCAGGAAGCAAGCGTTTCCCGGATCACGATGACCGTCCCGGGGGATGACCGCATCCTGGAGCAGGTGACCAAGCAGTTGAACAAGCTCATTGACGTCATCAAGGTCTACGACCTGACCGGCGAGAAATTCATCGACCGCGAATTGGCGCTGATCAAGGTGCAAATTTCGGCCAAAAACCGCTCGGCCGTGATGGAATTGGCTTCCTTGTTCAAGGCCGAGGTGGTGCACGTCCACCATAAATCGCTCACGATCCAGATCGTTGGCAGCACCGATGAGATCGACAATTTCCTTGAGTTGGTCAGGCCGAACGGTATTCTGGACGTTTCTAGAACGGGAGTGATCGCCCTGGGACGGGCGGAGAACCACGAATAGAACCTGGAGTGATGACCATGAATAAAGATGGCGATAAAAAAGTATTGATTTTTGACACGACACTGAGGGACGGCGAGCAATGTCCGGGCGCCAGTTTGAATCACCGCGAAAAGATGGAAATCGCCCAGCAGCTGGCCCGCCTGAATGTGGATGTGATTGAAGCCGGGTTCCCGATCGCCTCGCCGGACGATTTCCGCGCCGTCAAGGCCATCGCCGGGACGATCAAGGGCCCGCGCATCGCCGGCCTGGCAAGGTGCCTGAACAAGGATATTGAACGCTGCGCGGAAGCGCTCTCGCCCGCGGGCAAGCGCGGGCGCATCCACGTCTTCCTGGCAACGTCCCCGATTCACCGGCGCTTCAAGCTGAAAAAGGAAAAGAAGGAAATTATCCAGCAGGCGGCCGCGGCCATCCGTTACGCGCGGGGCCTGTGCGCGGATGTTGAATTCAGCCCAGAGGACGCCACCCGGACCGAGCCGGATTTCCTGGCGGAAGTGACAAGGGCGGCGATTGACGCCGGGGCCGCGACGATCAATATTCCCGACACGGTCGGATATGCCGTGCCGCACGAGTTCGGCGCGCTGATCGCGTCGCTTTTCGACAACGTCCCGAATATTGACCGGGCGGTGATCAACGTGCACTGCCATAACGACCTTGGCCTGGCGGTCGCCAATTCGCTCGCCGCGCTGAAAAACGGCGCGCGAGGCGTGGAGTGCACCATCAACGGCATCGGCGAGCGGGCCGGCAACTGCGCCCTTGAGGAGCTGGTCATGGCCTTGCGCACCCGCGAGGATTCTTTCCACCTGAAAACCGGGATTCGCACCAATGAGCTCTGCCGCGCCAGCAAGCTGGTCAGCCGGCTGACGGGCATGGTCGTGCAGCGCAACAAGGCGATTGTCGGCGCGAACGCCTTCGCGCACGAAGCCGGCATTCACCAGGACGGCGTCCTCAAGGAAAGGACCACCTACGAGATCATGCGCCCGCAGGACGTCGGGATTGACGGCTCCGAGTTGATCCTCGGCAAGCACTCCGGCCGGCATGCCTTTCGCGAACGCCTGGTCCGGATGGGGTTCAAGCTGAACGCGCCCGAACTGGAGCGGGCTTACGAGCGCTTCATTGAGCTGGCGGACAAAAAGAAAGCCATTTACGACGATGACCTGGTTGCGATCGCCCGCGACGAGATGGAGGAGACCGGAGGCCTTTACGTCCTCGATTACCTGCATGTTTCCACCGGGACGAAGACCGTCCCGACCGCCACGGTCCGCCTGAAGAAAGGCGATGAAACAATCCAGGACGCGGCTTGCGGCGACGGCCCGGTTGACGCGGCATTGAAAACCATAGACCGCATCGCGGGGGTCAGGGGCAAGCTGGTTGATTATTCAATCCAGGCCGTAACGATCGGCAAGGACGCCCAGGGCGAGGTGAGCCTGCGGGTGGCGTTCGGGACTGATATCCTCAGCGGCAAAGCCGCCAGCACCGATATTGTCCAGGCCAGCGCCGCGGCCTATCTGGGTTGCGTGAACCGTTTTGTCATGGCGCGGGCGGCGGAGGGGAAACAGAACAAGTAGGGAATATAACGTATCGGCGTTTCGGTGTATGGGCGTGTGGGCGTAGTGACGTATCGGCGTAAGGGCGTATAGACGTAGCGGAGTATGGGCGTGTTTGCAAAAGTTTCAGGGATTTGGACGTTTATCAACGTGCGTTGGAATTGGTGGTGACGATTAACAAGTTTTGCGACACTTTGCCATCCAAGGAAAATTATGCCCTTGCCGATCAAATGCGTCGGGCATCCCGGTCGGTATGTTCAAATATTACCGAGGCTTGGCGGAAAAGACGTTACAAAGCGGCGTTTGTTGCAAAAATGAGCGATGCCGAGACGGAAGCCGGCGAAATGCAATGTTGGCTGGATGTCGCGAAAAAGCTCACTTATATGCCGGAAGAGGTTTATAAACAACTTGACGAAAATTATGAACATCTCCTGGCGCAGATTGTTAACATGATCCAAAATGCAACTCAGTGGTGCGCTCTTACGCCGACACGCCGACACGAAAAATCATGAACATATCCGCTCATACACTCTTATACGCCGTCCTCGGGCATCCGATCGCGCATTCGCTGTCGCCCCGGATGCAGAACGCGGCCATTAAAAGACTCGGACTCGACGCGGTTTATCTCGCGCTTGATGTCCGGCCCGAGCGCCTCATGGACACGTTGAAAATCATGGCGGAGACCGGCTTTGCCGGGGTCAACCTCACCGTGCCCCTCAAGGAGATCGCTTTCCGGGGCTTGAAAGATATTGATCCCGCCGCCCGGCGGCTCGGATCGGTCAACACCGTCAAGTTCAACCCGGACGGCATGAAAGGCTACAGCACCGACGGCCAGGGTTTCCTGGCCGCACTCAAAAAAGTTTTCAACTGCACGCCGCGCGGCCGCTCCATCTGCCTGCTCGGCTGCGGCGGGGCCGGGCGCGCGGTCGGGCTGGCCTGCGCCATTGCCGGCGCGAAGAAAATGTTTTTGGCCGACAACGAAATGCCGCGGGCAAGAAAACTAATGTCTGAAATTTCAGCGGCCAACCGCAAGACCAAGGTTGAAATTGTGCCCCCCGGCCGGGGCGAGCGCAACCGGGCGGCGCGGAATTCGGAACTGGTTATCCAGGCAACCCCGGTCGGCATGCACCGGGGCGATGTGCCTTTGCTGGATGCGGAAGCGTTCGGCAAAAATCAAATGCTTTACGATTTGATCTATATGTTCCCGAAAACCGGGTTGATGAAAATTGCCGGAAGAAAAGGCTGCCGGGTTGCCAATGGAATTGATATGCTCGCGTTCCAGGGGGCGGCGGCGCTTTCCATCTGGACCGGAAAGAAGGCCCCGGTTGAGGTCATGCGGAAAGAGCTGGAGAAAGCGGTTTATGGAAATTAGTTCAAGTGTGGTTCACGTCCTTTGTCATGCCGATCATTATGGAATACGAAATATTTGTCCTTTATAGTTTTTTTGTTTTTATACTGGGATTGTGCATCGGCAGTTTCGCCAACGTGTGCATCTACCGCATCCCGATGGGGCGCTCGATTGTCCGGCCGCGCTCGCATTGTCCGCATTGCGACACCTTGATCGCCTGGTATGACAACATACCGCTCTTGAGCTTTCTTTTCCTGGGCGGCAAATGCCGTTCCTGCCGGGAGAAAATATCCTCCCGTTATTTCCTGGTGGAATTGCTGACCGGCGCTTTTTTCCTGATCATTTTCCTGCGTTACGGTTTCGATTTCCTGACGCCGATTTACTGGATGGTCGCGACCGGACTGGTCATCGGCACTTTCGTGGATTTTGACTACATGATCATCCCCGACCAGATTACGATCGGCGGCGTTTTCGCCGGCCTGGCGCTCAGTATCCTGGTCCCCTCGTTGCACGGGGCCGCCGCCCATTTCGCGGGGTTTAAAGCCGCGTTTGTCGGGATGGTGGCGGGCGGCATGATCCTCTGGCTGGTGGGCGAACTGGGCCGCCTGGCGTTTAAAAAGGAAGCGATGGGCATGGGGGACGTGAAACTGCTCGCGGCCCTTGGCGCTTTTCTCGGCTGGCAGGCGGTTGTTTTCACGGTCATCATTTCTTCGCTCACCGGCGCCATCGCCGGGATCGCGATGGTCCTGACGGGCAACAAGACGATGGGCAGCAAGATTCCCTTCGGCCCGTATCTCGCCTTCGCGGCCATGGTCTGGATTTTGGGCGGGGAGGATTGGTGGATGGCTTACGTGCAATGGCTGCAAACCGAACCGCAATGACGATTCCCTCACAGGAAACCGATTCATGAGCAACAACGTAATTCTGGTCGGATTCATGGGCTCCGGCAAGACGACCATCGGCAAATTGCTCGCCTTGCGGCTGAAGAAAAAGTTCGTTGACATGGACGATGTCCTTGAAGAACGGGCCGGCAAGGCCATCAGCCTTGTCTTTTCGGAGGATGGCGAGCCGCATTTCCGTGACATGGAGCGCAAGCTGGTCCGGGAGCTCGCCGCCGGGGAGAACCAGGTGATCGCCGCCGGGGGAGGGGTTGTTTTGAACCCGGACAACATCGCCGATTTCAGCCGGTCGGGCAGGGTGATCTGCCTGCTGGCCTCTGAAAATGAAATCTTACGCCGCGTATCTTCTTCAACCGCCCGTCCGCTCCTGGAAAAAGGCGACAAGCTCCAAAGCATCCGGAACCTGATGGAAAAGCGCCGTCCGCTTTATGAGTCAATCCATGACCGCGTGGATACATCCGGGCTGACGCAGGAGGAGGTTGTCGAGGTAATCATGCTCATGTTGATGGCGGATGACGAACGGTAGAATTTATGACTCAAATATGGCTCATTTACCCGTTTTATAGCTCATTATATGGCTCATCCATGAGCGGTAATATGATCAACTGACGGCCTCGTAAAACGCCGATTTCCGGTCACCGACCTGCCGGATCATCCCGTTGGCAACCATGTCCGAAAGCAGGCGTTGGACCGTGGCGCGTGAAATACCGAGTTGAGCGGCCACATCGCTGTTCTTAATCCTGCCCCGCGCCTTGATCATCTCAATCACCTGGTCCTGCCGCCGGCTCAGAACGGCGGGCGCCATGGACTGGCTCCGCGATTCCCAGACGTACTTTGAGGCTTTCGATCCGAAAAAGACGGCCAGCACCTGGAGGCAGACGGACGTCAGGTTGTTGGGCATGACGTACTCCGGCCGGAAGCTGTAAATGATATAGGCCGCCAGGAAGAACAAGAGCCAGAGATAGACGAAAAGGGACCCTTTCCGGGCCGGCTCCGGCGTGCCGATCCAGCGCCGGATTTCCTTGTCCGCCGCATACGCGCCCAGCAGGGCGATATAAACGGGCAGCATGCCGTCCGGCAGATTGAATGCCCCCTTGAGGACAAAATCCGCGATCATGAGACCGAGGTATGCGGCGGTGTAAAATGTCAGCAGCGGAAACAAGACGGACACTTCGTTGAACGGCGGCCGTTCCTTTGGCACCGTAGCGTTGACTGCCGGTGTGTTTTGAATCTCATCGCTCATTTTTTTTGTTCATTCCGTATTCCGACATTAATCAATTTCGTGCCTGGCGCCAGATCCAAGGTCAACCATTTTGCTGACATGCGCAAAATGGTCGCGCGGATCATAGCCAGCGTTCCGGCAAACGGTTATGGCTTTGTCAATAACGGCTCCAAAATTCCGTGCCCGTTTTGGGATCTTTTTGAACCATGTCCTCAAAACTGGCGTGTAATTGAACTACGATTTCCTTGTCCATATCTGCTCCGCGAGTTCATTCGGCATTCATTGTTCCGGATATTTCTTAACGTTTAATGTTGCCATTTTCCTTGCGAAAATTCAACCGCCTGTTTTTGAATCGCGCATTATTGAGACAGGTTCTAATCAATTTCCGCCCCGATTGGAATCCTATTGCTTTGTTTTTCCCGCGTTATTCACCGGCAGTGCGACTGAGTGATTGCTTCCGCAGATCGCGCCGTGGGAGACGAGGAATGGGATGGCGTTGGTGTTCCATACGGTGGCCACGTCGCGCGCCGTCCAACCGCGTGAATCGGTCGCATTGATATCGACTCCTGAACTAATGAGAGAGAGCATGGTGTCCTCGTCCACCTTCTGCAGTACAGCAAGGTGAATAATGGATTCTCCGAATGCTTTTGATTTCACTTTAGGATCTGCTCCACGGCAGAGAAGAAGTTTCAGAACTGCTGGGTGCTTGAGGCCCGCCGATAGTGCTGACGTGCCAGAGTCTCCGTAGTAGTCGACTGAACCTCGAAGGTCGAGTATTTTTTTCAAAACATTTACGCGACCATGACCGGCGGCGACAAGAAGCGGGGTTCTCCAGTGTCCCGCACATGATGTGCACCCCACGAGCGTCGCGTAGATTTTGTATCCAAGCGGAATCTTTCCGAGTGTCTGCGGAAGTGTCCAGTCAAGATTGTAGAGTAAATTCCTGTGAGCCTCCTCAACGCAACGAATGGCCTTTTCTTCTGGTCCAGCCGTGATGAGGTCGTTGATCCGTGTGTATGTTACGAATCGCCAGAGGATGAACATCGCCGGCAAAACAATGACCAGAAACTGGAAGATGGCCACTGCGAGTATTGCCTTCCGCATGCCCTTGCCAACGTCGTGCGATGCTGCCGTGGTTCCGCCCCGGCGTCGGGCGATGCGCCAGATGACAACTAGAGCGGCAAGTCCGGCCCACCATGTTAGGTACGTTGGCGAGCGCGTCCGGAAGAAATTCAGTCCTTCGAGATGTACCATGAACGTACTGTCACCAATTATAAACCACGCAAGCCATGCGCCTGGCAGGAGAGACAGCCCGGCGGCGGTGATGCGGCGCGTTGGCGCAATCGCCACGATGATCAATACCCAAGCGACGGCGCAGATCATCCCAACGCTAAGGTCGAACCAAAACGGTTTCCAGTACCAGTATTCCAACGCACTGCTGCGCGATGCAAAGTCCTTAAATGCCGTGAATCCAAGGGGTAATAAAATGATCATGGCGAGGAGCGCTGTTGGCAGGAATAGCCAACGCGCCCAATGGATTTCATTTTGTCTATTCATTTTTATCTTTTAAGCACGCCCCAAGCCAGACTGAGCACAAAGCGCGATAGTCCGGATTTGCCGATGACTTATGCAGGCGCATAGTCAAAATCGAACGCGGCGATCTCTTCGTTTATGCACGATCGGATCACGCTCGCCATCCTTTCTCTGGTTTGTCGGTTCATCATTTCATTTGCCAAACATATATTGGTTTGTTTTTTTAAATTCTAATATGCCAATGCAAATTAGTAAACTATTTTTATCAGCTTGTACTTTTTTTCGTAAATTTAATTTCTTCCGCCGTCAACCAATATAAATCACGGCGCCAGCCGGTCAATCATGCTTTGCTGAAGTCTTAGCCTTTCGCAAATCCGCTCTCGCCAAATCGCTGGAGTGGTAATCAATAATTTTACCCCGGCACATTCATTGATATTTGTCCGGATCGTTGTTATCATGTCACCCGTGAAAATCGAAGAATACATTCGCGAACAGGCCCGCGCGCTCGGCTTCAGCTCGGTCGGGTTTGCCCGCGTGGGACCCAGCCGCTCGGGAGAAATAATCCGGCAATGGCTGGAAAAGGGATATTGTGCTGGGATGCATTACCTGAAACGGCACGCGGCCTTGAGGTCTGATCCGCGTAATATCGAGCCGCAGGCCAAGTCAATGATTGTCGTTGCCGCCAGGTATCCCTCCTCAAATGTTCAAGCCCCGATCTCAAACTATGCCCGGGGCGCGGATTATCACGACGTTTTGAAATTAAAATTGGCGAAACTTTCGGAAATTATCGCCGAAAAATGCGGCCGGCCGGTCGGCGGGCGCGCTTGCGTGGATTCCGAGCCGATCTCCGAAAGGGAGTGGGCGGTACGGGCCGGGATCGGCTGGCTCGGCAAGCAGGGCAGCGTGGTCAACCCCGAACTGGGGTGCTGCTTTTTTCTCGGGGAATTGCTGGTCAATATCGAGTTTGAACAGAGTCCTGAGGTCCAGGCGCAATGCGGCGATTGCAACCTTTGCGTGAAAGCCTGCCCGACGGGCGCCATCCTGCCCGGCGGTTTAATTGACGCGCGCCGGTGCATTACTTATTTGACGATTGAACATAAGGGCGAAATAGATCCCGAAATCGCCAAGTGCTTCGGTGACTCGGTATATGGCTGTGACCGTTGCACGTCGGTTTGTCCCTGGAACCGGCGCGCTCAAGCGCCGCTCATCCCGGAATTCGATCTTTCGCCATCGGCTAATTTATCGCCCGCCGAGTTAAGCGCGCTTGACGAGATGGAATTTCAGAAATTGTTCCGGAAAACTCCCGTTAAACGCCTTGGATTGGAACGCTTGCGCAGGAATGCCAGGATCGCGCTGGTCAACACGAAGAAGTCAGAATTCGGAAATCAGAAGCCGGGATAATATCCGCGAAATATTTTCCAGGTATTCTTTTGAATGATAGTGTAATGTAAATGAATTTATGAGACCGAAAAAACTTTAAAAATCATGGGGCTGTCATTCCGATCCGCCGCAGGCGGAGAGGAATCTCGTTTTAATGGAGATGCTTCGCTACTCTCCCGCCGTCGCAAATATGCTATGGCGGGCAGGCAGCATGACAACCCATAAACATACATTTGCATGATACATTCCACTAGGCGCTGAAAACATGAACCTTTTTGACGCGCATTGTCATTTGCAGGACAAACGATTTGGCGACCGGCTGGAGCATGTGATGGCCCGGGCCGGCGCGGCGGGAGTCGTCCGCATGTCATGCTGCGGCAGCGAGGAACAGGACTGGGAGGCGGTCCGGAACATCGCGTTTGAATACAAGAACGTATCGCCCTCGTTCGGCCTGTATCCGTTGCATGTCCCCGGGAGGTCCGGTAATTGGCTGGAAAAGCTCAGGTCATTCCTGCTCTCGGTGCCGTCCGGGGTGGGGGAAATCGGCCTGGATAATTTTCCGGGGGCAAGCGACCTGGCCGCGCAGGAGGAGGCGTTTATCGCGCAATTGCGCCTGGCGCGCGAATTAAAGCGCCCGGTCACTATCCATTGCCGCCAGGCCTGGGGCCGGATGCTGGAAATCCTGAAGCAGGAGGGCGGCGTCAAATACGGCGGGATGATGCACACTTATTCCGGCTCGCCTGAACTTGTGCGGCCGCTTGAAGAAATGGGATTGAGCATTTCATTCAGTGGCGCCATAACGCGCCCGGGCAGCAAGCGCGGGGCCAAATCTTTGCTGGCCGTTTCAAAAGAGCGCCTCCTGCTGGAGACCGACAGTCCCGACATCACTCCGGTCGGCGCGGAAGGAACGTTTAACGAGCCGGCCAATCTGCCGCTGGTCGCGCGCGCGGCGTCCGCCTTGCTGAATGAACCGGTCGAGGCGGTGGCGGAATTGACATTTGGAAACGCGGAAAGATTGTTCTCTTCAATTGCCAAATGACCAATCGTGATTTAATCTGGTATGGCCGGAAGTGTCTTAACCATCGGGAGCAGCGAAGAAAAACAAGGAAACAATGCGTCACACTGTGACGCACTACAACTGTAGCGCCGCACGGTGTGCGGCGAACTTGGGTTGCGGGAATAGCCCGCATTAGGACAAGGGAAAATGACAGATCGTTTCAACAGGACGGAGCAATTGATAGGGAAGGAAGCCCTCGGGAAACTCAAGCGCGCCCGGGTGGCCGTATTCGGCCTGGGGGCGGTCGGCTCCTACGCGGTGGAAGCCCTGGCCCGGGCCGGCGTCGGGTACTTCCGTCTGGTGGATTGCGATTGCATCCGCCCGAGCAATATTAACCGCCAGTTATACGCGCTGGAATCAACCCTGGGCAAGCCCAAGACGGAAGCGGCCCGGGCGCGTGTTCTGGATATTAACCCCGATTGCACCGTGGAAGCCCTGCAGGTATTCGCGGCAAAAAACACGCTTGCCGAACTTTTGGCCGGACCGCTCGACGCCGTCGTGGACGCCATTGACAGCGTGACGCCCAAGGTGGAATTGATCGCCTCCGCGGCGCGTTTCGGCATCCCGGTTGTTTCCAGCATGGGCGCCGCCACCCGCATGGACCCGGGCGCCATCCGGCTCGGGGACATATCGGAAACCGATGTCTGTCCGCTGGCGCGCTGCGTCCGCAAGCGCCTGCGCCGGAGAGGGGTCACGACCGGCATTCGCTGCGTGTATTCAATCGAGGATCCGCGCAACAAAGGCGCGCCGGTCGGGGTTGAGGAACCGTTCTTTCCGCAGGGGCGACCCCGCCGGCCGATCGGCAGTTTGTCTTATATGACCGGAATATTTGGTTTGCTTGCGGCCTCGGAAGTGATAAAAATGATTTTGAACAAGGCGCCGGGCGACAACCGGCAGTGAAATAACAAAGGAGCGAAACAATGAGCATTCGAAAACTGAAATCAGCCATCCGCGACATTCCTGACTTTCCGCAAAAGGGCGTCATCTTCAAGGACATCACGCCGATCCTGGGCGATCCGAAACTTTTCAAGAACGCCATTAATATCCTCTGCAAGCGCCACGCGAAGGGAAGCATCGCGAAGGTCGCGGCGGTGGACGCGCGCGGTTTTATTTTCGGCGCCGCGGTGGCATTAAAGCTGGGTGCCGGCTTCATACCCGTCCGCAAAAAGGGGAAATTGCCGTTCCAGACCATCGAGCAGTCGTATGAGCTTGAATACGGCTCCGCCACGCTCAGCATGCATGTCGACGCCATCAAGCCGGGCGAGACCATTCTGATCGTTGACGACCTGCTTGCCACCGGCGGCACGGCGGCCGCCACGGCGGAAATGGTCGAAAAACTGGGCGGTAAGATCGTTGAAATCGCGTTTTTAATTGAACTGGGGTTTTTGAAAGGGCGGACAAAGCTGTCGAAATATCCTGTCTTTTCTGCGATCGTTTGCTAGACCCCGATCCGTACGTAACACGTGCGAATCGGAGACCCAACATGCGGTAATGCCCATTTGGAGCGGCTCGGCAGGGACGCCTCGCCCTACCTTGAATGACAATCGTCGTGTGATGTTTTAAAGGTGGGGCGAAGTCTCTGGCTGAGCCGTCGTTATTGGAGTGCGTTAATAAACTACCGGTCAATTAGTTTGCTTACGTGCGGATTTAGATTAGATGAGCGAACATCTGCTTAAATTATTGGCGGCCTACGCCGCGGGAACAGCCGCGACGGCGTTCATCGTGCGCGTCGTCTGGCTGCTGCCGATCGAGCATTACGCGAAGCACCTGCTGGGGTGGGTCCTGCCGGTGCCGGTCATCCTCATTGTCCTGGTCATGCTGTATTACGGGCCGCAGTCGCAGGCCGTGGCGGAGGGATTGCCGAATAACCCCTCCGGGCTCGCGCGTATTTTTTTATTCGGCGCGCTTTCAACCTTCGGCTTTTACGCGGTCGGCCCGGTTATCAGGTTCGCATACCGCCGGATCACCGGCGCCGAGGATGAGGAAGATGATCCGGAAGAATGATTTGTAAAGAAAATGGTTTCATGTATATTTGCATCCAGAGGACGGATAAAAAGTCTGAAGGCTGAAGGTTGTTGCTCAATGTGAACCTGGACAATCATGAAAAGAATTGAATATAAAATTGTTTTTGAGCCGGCCGGGCGCCAGGTTTACGTCCTGCCGGACACCATTCTCCTGGAAGCCGCGGCGCAAGCCGGCATTATCCTGCAAACGCCTTGCGGCGGCACGGGCAAATGCGGCAAATGCAAGGTGCGGATTACGGGCGGAAACTGCAAGCCGTCCGCCACCTGCCTGGCCGTTCTCGGCGCGGAAAACATTGAAAAGGGTTTCCGGCTTGCCTGCCAGGCGAAGGCCGGCGGCGACCTTACGGTTGAAATCCCGACCGAATCGCTTTTTGAGTCACAACAGCAGATTCTCACCAGGGGCTCCGATGAAAAGTTCCACTTGCAGCCGGCGGTCGGCAAGTTTTACGTTGACCTGGGCGAGCCGGACCAGGACAACGCGCTCTCGGATGTCGAGCGCCTCCGTGCGGCCGTCAAGCCCGCGGTTTTTAATGACATTTCAATCGCCACCATGCGGTTGCTCCCGGCGGCGCTGAGGCGGGACAAGTTCAAGGGCACGGTTGTCCTGGCGGACCACGAGCTGATTGATTTTGAACCTGGCGATACCACGTCAAAATGCTTTGGCGTCGCGATGGACATCGGGACAACCACCCTGGTCGGCGCGCTGGTGAATCTCAACAACGGCGCCGACGTGGCGGTGGACGCCCGGATAAATCCCCAGACTTCTTTCGGCGATGACGTAATTTCGCGGATCCGCCTGTGCCGGGAGGACAAGAAGGGGCTGAGCCAGCTCCAGCGCATAATCATCGGGGCGATGAACGACATCATCGACAAGCTGGTGAGCGACGGCAAGATCGGCCATGGCGATGTCTACGAGGTGGTCCTGGCGGGCAACACCACCATGCAGCAGATCGCCTGCGGGATAGATCCTTCGGCGCTGGGCGAAATGCCTTTCGTCCCGGCCTTTACCGACGCGCTTGAACTCCACGCCCCGGAAATGGGGCTGGATATCAATCCAAACGGGCGCGTCTATGTGTTCCCGCAAATCGGCGGGTTTGTCGGGGGGGACACGGTCGCCGGGCTTGTCGCCAGCCGGCTGATGCACCATGAGGAAACGGTGCTCTTTGTGGACATCGGCACGAACGGCGAAATCGTCCTGAAGCACAAGGACAGGATCATGGCCACATCGGTGGCGGCCGGGCCGGCGTTTGAAGGCGCGCGAATTTCATGCGGGATGCGCGCCACCGGGGGCGCGATAGAAAAGGTCGTGATTGACGAGGACGTTGTCTATAACGTCATCGGCAATACACGGCCGGCCGGGTTGTGCGGTTCGGGACTGATTGACCTGGTAGCCGAGCTCCTGCGCCTCGGCGCGCTGGACCAGACCGGGCGGATACTGCTCCCCTCGGAACTGCCGGCCGGGATGCCCTCTTCGCTCAAAAAACGATTCGTGGAAAAAGACGGGCATGTCGCCTTCATCCTGGCGCATAAGTCCGAGACCGTTTCCGGCCAGCCGCTGCTCATAACCCAGAAGGACATCCGCGAGCTGCAACTGGCGAATGCCGCGATCCGGTCGGGGATTAACATTCTTTTAAGCATGGAAAAGCTCGCGCCGGAGAAAATCGAGAGCGTTTTGCTGGCGGGCGCGTTCGGCAATTTTATCAGGAGAAATCACGCGCGCCGGATCGGACTGCTTCCGCCCGTGCCCGGCGAGCGGGTCCGTTTTATCGGCAACGCCTCCCTGATGGGAGCGAAGCGCGCCGTGCTTTCCGTGGCCGAGAAGGAATACGCCTCGCGAATAGTGCGCGTCGTGAAACATGTTGATCTTTCTCTTTCACCGGA
The DNA here is from genome assembly GCA_964475405.1 of uncultured Verrucomicrobiota bacterium. Classification (GTDB taxonomy): domain Bacteria; phylum Verrucomicrobiota; class Kiritimatiellia; order JAAZAB01; family JAAZAB01; genus JAQUQV01. The sequence goes on along the minus strand of CAYYWX010000009.1, from coordinate 57,955 downwards.
GTTTCAGTCGGAATTCAGCAACGCAATGATTTTTCCGGAAGGGTAGGAATGATGAGCGAAACACAAAAACGTGACGGCAACAGCGCGGCCAACCTCGTCTCAACGATCATGATTGTCGAGGACGAGGCGATCGTCGCCAAGGACATCGCCACCAGCCTGGCCGGGCTGGGCTACTCAATCTGCGGCGTGCTCTCATCGGGCGAGGAGGCGCTGGTCGCCGCACAGAAATTGCGCCCGGACCTCATCCTGATGGACATCATGTTGCAGGGAAAAATGGACGGGGTTGAGACCGCCCGGCAAATCACGGCGAATTACGGCATACCGGTTGTTTTCCTCACGGCTTATTCCGACGAGCGCACCATCAGCCGCGCCAAGGAAACCAATGCCTACGGCTACCTGCTGAAGCCGTTCGAGGAGCGGGAACTGCGCACGACGATCGAAATGGCGATATACAAGAGCGCGATGGAGCGCCAGTTGAAGCAGAACCGGGAATGGCTGGCGTCGATCTTGCGCAGCATATCCGACGGCGTGCTGACGACGAACCTGGAGGGGGTAATTGAATTCTGCAACCCGGTGGCGGAATGCCTCACGGGCTGGACGGCGGAAGAGATGATCTTGAGCCGCATTTCCGATGTGGTTGCCCTGAGAAAAGGCCGGGAAATGACCCCGGTTGAAATTAACCCGGCGGCGATTATCCAGAGCCAAACTTCATCGGCCGCGGAAAACGACGTTGTCCTGGTCGCCAAGGACGGGTCACAGGTTGAAGTCGAATACAGCACGACGCCCCTGAAACATGCCGATGGAAACGTGGTCGGGATTATCTTGGTGATCAGGGACGTCACCGCCCGCCAGAAAGCGCTGGCAAGGGAACAGGCCTTGCAGCGGCGGTTGTCGCGGGCGCAAAGGATGGAATCGGTCGGCATGCTGGCGAACGGCGTCGCCGAGCAGTTGCGCCGAATCGTCGGGCCGATTGTTGAATATCCCAATATGATTTTGAACAAGATGCTGACCGACAACGACATCAAAGAGGACCTGGCGATGATCCAGCATTCGGCCCAGAAGGCGATTGAAATCCTCAGCAACCTCATCACCCTCGGCCAGATGAAGGATTTCCCGACCGAGCCCCTGAATCTAAACGCGCTCATCGAGGAGCTTGCCAACGATCCGCGTTTCCAGGTCATCAGGCAGAAGGCGCCCCTGGTCAGATATCAGACCGATCTCGCGCATCACACTTCTCCCGTTATCGGCAACAAGCAATACATGATGGAGCTTGTCGGCAACCTTGTCGCCAGCGCTTCTTCAAGCATGGCCGACACGGGACAAGTCAGGGTTTCCACGGAAAACATCAAGATCAACGAAACGATAATGGGATTCGAAGTCATTGAGGCCGGCGAATACGTTGTCCTGAAAATCAACGACAGCGGCCCGGTCATGGACGAGGAGGAAATCAACCGGTTTTTCGAGCCGTTTGCCGGCAAGGGCAATTCCGGGCAGCAATCGCGGGGTGGGGGGCTCGGCACGGCGGTCGCTTACGCGATTATCAAGGGCCACAAGGGCATGATTGACATCAAGTCGTCCGGCGAGAAGGGGACGGAAATCGTGATTTATTTCCCGGTTTACACCGGAACGGAAAAGCCGAAGCAAAGAATTGAACGCGTTGACGTCCAGGGGGTCGAAACCATCCTGGTCGTTGATGACGATGCCGAGCTCCGCAAGGCGACCATGGCCTATTTGCGCTCGATCGGTTACAAGGTTGCCGGCGCCCGTAACGGCAACGAAGCCGTTGAGATAATCCAGAAAGTCGCGCAAGGCCAGGGCCAGCCCATAGACCTGATCGTCCTCGACATGATCATGGCGGATGATTTTGACGGACTGGAGACCTACAAGGCCATTTTGCAGATCAATCCGCGCCAAAAAGCGATCATGGTCAGCGGCTTCACCATAACCGAGCGGATCAAGACCGCCATGCGGATCGGGGTGGGGCAATGCCTTCTCAAGCCTTACGATTCCGAGGATATCGCCAATGCCGTCCGGACGGAACTGGATAAGCCCGACCGCGAAATCACGGATATTCGGCGCTGACCGTGATGGCAAGGCCTCCGCGCGGATTGAATTTGCCGTTGATTTTCAGGCGGCGCGGACGGCAGGCCTTGACAATGTCATCCATGATCCGGTTGACCGCGTCTTCATGGAAGGCGCCCGTGTTCCGGTAGGAATAAAGATAAAACTTCAAAGCCTTGCTTTCCAGGCAGAGTTTCCCGGGGACATAGTCAATCGTGATCAGCGCGAAATCCGGCTGGCCCGTGACCGGGCAGAGGGACGTGAATTCCGGGCAATCAAAATGAATCCAGTAATCCCGTCCGGGATAAGGATTGGGAAAGGATTCCAAACGCGCGGCGCGCGGATTGTCGGGATAGCGATGGATGCTCTTGCGCAGGATTGTCAACCCCGCCCCGGCGTTCTTTTCCAGGCTTGATGATGTTTTTTTATTCTTTTTATTCTTCATGATAATCGCTCCATGTCGTTGTTTGATTTCGCCCCTGGTAAAACTGCCTATAATTTAGCTTGTCGCTGGGAAAAAATAAATATATATTTTCGGGATGGGTGAAAATAATATTGCCGAAATTATCGCGAAACTGCTCATTGTCCAGGAACGCGACATGCGGATCATGCGCTGCCAGCGGGAAATCGGACAGATTCCGCTTCAGAGCAAAAAAATCGAGGGCGAGGCAAGCCAGCTCCAGGAAGCGGCGCAAAACGCGAAAAACGACACCAAGGCTCGCCAGTCCGAGGTGAAAAAGGTTGAGCTTGAAATTGATTCGCTTCGCCAGAAAATCGCCAAATTCAGGGAGCAGCAGTTTCAAATCAAGTCAAATGAAGAATTCAAGGTTTTGAATCGTGAAATATCGCTCTTGAACGACGAGATAAAGAAGCTGGAAGACACGGAAATGGGCTTCATGGAGCAGGTTGAGGAAGCGCAGCGGCGCGAGGTCGCGGCGCAGAAGGACCTCGCGGCGATGCAAGGCACCATCCAGGGCCGTTTAACTGTCCTGAATGAGCGCAAAACAACCTTGGAAGCGGAAGTATTGAAGGTTAAAACCGACCGGGATGACATCGCAAAGGATATCGGCAGGGATATGCTCGCAGTCTATAACCGGATATTGGAGAACAAGGGCGACCAGGCCGTGGTCGCGGTCGAAAACAGCGCCTGTTCCGGCTGCCACATGCATTTGCCCGCCCATATTATCTGCGAGATCAAGAAAAAAACCGGCCTGGTAACCTGTTCGTTCTGCGGACGAATAATTTATCTGGTTCGTTGACAAGAACCTGTCTCAATTTGCGGAAGGTATTGGCGGATGATCGCTTCGGGATGATTTTTGTTCCGAAGAGGAAAGTCCGGACTCCATAGGGCGGGATGTCCTGATGTAATGTCGGGAGGGCTTCCGATTAAACGGAAGAGACGGAAAGTGCCACAGAAACAAACCGCCGCTTGCGCCCTCAAGGCGCGGGCGGTAAGGGTGAAAAGGCGGTGCAAGAGACCACCGGGCCGTGGCCGAGATGCCCGGTCGCAAGGCAAACCCCATCCGGAGCAAGATCAAATAGGAAACTGAATAAGGCGGCCCGTCTTGTTTGCCCCTGGCAAAGCAGTTTCGGGTTGATCGCTAAAACTACCGGGACTCTGTTCCGGTATAAGATAAATGATCATCATCCAGGCCCGTATGGACGGGCATTGAATACAGAATCCGGCTTACAGCCATACCAACCGCAATTGCCGGTCGTGAATATATCGCAGCTGGAGAAAATATGATTGATATGCAATCATATCAATGGGTTTATCGGCTTAGCCTGGCGTCCATCGCGGCAACTGTCCTTGTCGGGACCGGGGCCCTTGTCCATTTGTCCCGGTCCGGCAAAATTCCCCCTTATTCGCCGGCTTCCCTGAATCTGACCTGGCCGGCGGTTGACCCGGACAAGTTCGCCTTCGACGCGGCGGTGTTTAAAAAAATAAGTTCCGATCCGGGCGTGGTTTCCCAGGGAAGCGCGGCAAAGCGGTTCCGACTGGCCGGCACGTTTTTCGCGGTCGGCTTGAACCAGCAGGCGCGCAAGGCAATCCTTGATGACCTGCAGAAAAAACAGCAATTGCTGGTTACCGAGGGGGATTTGATCGACCAGGTCCAGGGCGTGACCGGCAATGAGATGCGGGTCATTTCCATCATGGCCGACCGGATCATAGTGCGGCGCGGTTCCGTGGATGAACAAATCATGCTCTGCTTTTCGGGCAATTCACGGTCAAACACCCAATCGACGGCCTACTCTGCCGGTACGGGGGGAAATTCCGGGGCTGAGGCCCAAAACCGGTTCGGTAAAAGGGTGGGTGACAAACGCTGGGTGCTGACAAGGTCGGCGCTCATGGATTATTATAACGAAGTATTGAACAATACCGACCGCCTGGCCAAGGTCTACGACTCGCTCAAGCCGGTTTACCAGGACAATAAAATCGCCGGCTACACCCTCGTGGTTGAAGGCGAAGGCGAAATGTTCGCCGCGATGGGCCTTCAACAGGGCGATGTCATCCGGCAGGTCAATTCCATGCCGATGACCAGCCAGACGAGGGCCGAGTATTTTATCGGTGAATTTGTAAAGAATCGCGTAAATGGCTTTGTAATGGAGATCGAGCGTTCCGGGCGCAAGGAAAAGTTTATTTACATGATCAGATAGGGAAAGGGAATAAGGCGTTGTGTAATCCGCCGGACGAAATCCAGATTCTAACCAAGCAATAGTATACGGGAGTATATCTTAGTAGACATAAGATATATTATGCGACGTGACTATCATTATCGTTTATTAATGAATAACCCTGAAATGCAACGAAATGAAAGGAACTGCGCTATGAAACCGAATTCCCCCCTGGCGGTTTGGTCGCTTGTGTTGGGTATCCTGGCAATTATTTCATGCGGGCCCATTTCCGGCATACCGGCCATTATCTGCGGCCATATGGCCAGGTCTAAGATTAAAATGGAACCTGACGCGTGGACCGGCGACGGAATGGCCCTGGCCGGATTGATCATGGGCTATTTCAGCGTTATCTTGTTCTTCCTGCTGGTTGTCATCGGAATCCTCCTTGTCTTGTTAATGGCCCCGGCAATGATCAAAATGTTCCAGAACCTGCAAAACGAGGCAGCTCAAACGGCTTGCAATTTTATCATCAGCGCCCTAGTATCAGTGGCATAGATTATTCGATATTCCTTGTCGTCATACTTAACTGGAGGTCAAAATGGAAAATTCAAAGCCGATCGTGAAGTTTGGAGAATGGATTGAAGCCGGTTTTTCGCTTTATCGTGACAACTTCGTGGTTTTGGTCCTGGCAAGCCTTATTGCCATAATCTTGAGCGCCGTTACCATGGGTATTCTTTCTGGCCCCATGTTTGCCGGGCTTGTTTTGATTATTTTGTCCTGTTTGGACAAAAAGGAGCCAAAGGCTGAAATCGGGGATATTTTCAAGGGGTTTGAATATTTCCTTGATTCTTTCCTTTTTGTCATCATATGGGGGGCCATTTCGATCGCCATCACCTTGCTGCTTAACCTGATTCCGTGCGCGGGACAGATATTGTCCATGTTCGTCTCAATCGTTATCAGCACCCTGGTAATGTTCGGAATTTACCTGATTGTTGACCGCAAAATGCATTTCTGGCCCGCCTCAATGGCAAGCATCAACCTGGTTAAAACCAATTTCTTCCCGTTTGCCGGTTTGGTGATCGTTGCCGGGGTTTTGGGTTATATCGGCGTGTTGGCCTGTGGCGTCGGCGCCATTATCACCATGCCGATCGGCGCCTGCATTATCGCGGTTGCCTACCGTGATTTGTTCGGCAAAGCCGCTTAATTAAAACGGTGACCTAAAACCTAACGCGGCATATGCCGTATTTACCCACGGATGTCTTTGTTTTTTAATATCGACCGCCCGGCTGAACGCGTCAATTTCCTGAACACATTTGCCGGCAATATTTTCCTGGCTTTATTCACGGGAGCGGTCCTGTTGGCCGCCCGGATCATACCCCTGGACCGGTTCGCGCCCGGATTTTGCGTTTTCCGGAAATTGACCGGGTTCCCCTGCCCCACGTGCGGATTTACACGGGCTTTTTGCGCGTTTGCCAACGGAAACTGGGAACAGGGCGTGATCAATTGTCCTTTCGCGTTGCTTCTTTTTGTTTTAACTGCCCTGGCTTTTATTTATAATGCCGCCGTCCTCATTGCCGGAATTTTCGGCTTTCAAATCCGGCGCGGGTCAATCCTGTCTCTTTCCCCCGCGAAATGGAAATTGATGGCCATCTTTTCGCTGTTGCTTTTGCTGGCCAATTGGGCTTATCGTCTTGCCCTGGGATTCGGCTGAATTGTGAATAAAATGCGAATCGTTTGTTGAAAGATCAATGAAAGAACCGATCGACATATTGCTGACCGACTGGATGCGCCTGAATTTTAAGGCGGCTTTCCCGGAAATTGACTTGGCCAAGCTCCGCGTAAGCGTCGCCCCCGCCACCCAGCCGGAATTCGGCGATTATCAGTGCAACGCCGCGATGTCCTTGGCCAAGCAGTTGAAACTGCCGCCACGCGCGGTGGCCTCAAAAATCATCGAACAGGCCTCGAAAAATATCGCCGTGGCCAGGATGGAAACGGCCGGGCCCGGGTTCATCAACATCTTCCTGGCCGATGAATGGCTTGGCGGGCGGATTGAGGATATTGCCGGCGACCCGCTTTTTGGGGTGCCGAAAATCGGCGCGGGCCGTTCCGTGTGCATTGACTACTCCAGCCCGAATGTCGCCAAGCCCATGCACATCGGGCATATCCGCTCAACCGTCATCGGCAACGCCCTTGACCGCATATACCGCTTTTTGGGCTACAAGGTCATGGCCGACAATCATCTCGGCGACTGGGGCACGCAATTCGGCATTATAATCATGGGGTATCGTCATTTTCTTGACCGGGACGCCCTGCAATCCTCGCCGGTCGAGGAGCTGGAGCGGGTTTACGTCAAGAGCTATGAAAAGGCCTCCCAGGACGCGGCCTGGATGGACCAGTGCCGCCAGGAGCTGGTCAAGCTGCAGGCGGGCGATCCTGAAAACACCGGGCTTTGGCAGCAGTTTGTAAAGCTTTCCATCGGCGAATTTGAAAACATATACCGCCGCCTTGACGTGAAATTCGATCACGTCCGCGGCGAAAGTTTCTACCACGAACGCCTGCCGCAATTGGTTGAAATGCTCCAGGCAAAAAAAATAATCCGCGAGAGCGAAGGCGCCCTGGTCGCGTTTTTTGACGAGGACCCGGACACGGCCGGGACAAGCAAGCTTCCCCCGGCCATTGTCCGGAAAAGCGACGGGGCCTTCAATTACCTCGCGACGGACATCGCGACCGTCATGAGCCGGATGGAGGAGTTTAAACCCGAAAAAATCATTTATGTCACCGACGAAAGGCAGCAACTTCATTTCAACCAGCTCTTCGCCGTTTGCCGGCGCCTGGGGATAAACGCCCTCCTGGAGCATGTCTGGTTCGGCCTTATGCGCCTGCCGCAGGGAACATTCTCAACCCGGGAAGGCAACGTCATCAAATTGACCAAGCTGCTGGATGAAGCCGAAACCCGCGCCCTGGCAGTGGTCCGCGAGATCAATCCCGCCATGCCGGCCGAGGAACAAAAAGAGGTCGCGCGGGCGATCGGAATCGGGGCGGTCAAATACGCCGACCTCAGCCAGAATCCGCAAAGCGTCGTCACTTTCAGCTGGGATAAGGCCCTGGCTTTGAACGGCAATTCGGCCCCCTACCTGCAATACACTTATGCCCGTATCCGCAGCGTGGAAAGGAAATATATTGCCATGTTCCCTGGAAAAGATTTTCACGCCGCGATGCTTAACGTCAAGGAACCCCAGGAACGCATGCTGGCGCTCAGCGTTGCCAGGTTTGCCGAAATTGTTCCCCTCGCCGCCCAGCTTTACAAGCCGAGCGTCATTGCCGACTATCTCTACCAATTGGCTTCGGTCTACAACCTTTTTTACCAGAACGTGCCTTTTCTCAAGGCGCCGGAGGGAGTCCGCGAAAGCCGCGTTCGCCTGGGAAGCATTATCGCCGGCGTTTTGAAAGAGGGGCTTCATCTCCTGGGGATTGACACCCCGGAACGGATATGACGGAAGCAAGCACCAATCCCCGTTACCTGGCCGCGCAGATAATCACCCGCTGGCTGGTATCCGGCGATTTTCCCAACCGGATGCTGGATGCCGTCCTGAAAGACCGGGCCTTTGTGACCGAGATCATCCAGGGGGTCGTCCGCTGGAAGCGTCTGCTGGAGTGGGTCATTAAACGATCCGCGCGCCATCTTCCCCCGCCCCTGCTGGAATCATTCCTCCTTACCGGCCTTTATCAGCTCCTTATGATGGATAAAGTCGCCGATTACGCCGCGGTCAGCGAAACCGTCGCGGCGGCCAAGATAAAATTCTCTTCAAAACAGGCCGATTTTGTGAATGCCGTCCTGCGCCGCGCCGGCCGCGAGCGTGAAAATATACTGGCCGAAATAAACCAACAGCCCCCGGGCGTAAAATATTCCCACCCCGACCTCCTGATGGACCGCTGGAAGAAATTTTACGGCGCGGCGTCCGCGCTGCGCCTCTGCGAATGGAACAATACCCGGCCGGAGGTCATCATCAAAGTCAACGAGTTGAAACCGGCCGGCGAGGTGCAATCGTTCCTTTCCCATCTGGAGCAGAAAGGCGTTCGGCCGTTGCCGGGAAACGGCAATTATTATCCCCTGCCCCGCGGACTGCGGGTTGAAGATCTGTTGGGATACGCCGATGGCATGTTCCTGGTGATAGATCCCTTCGCCGCCAACCCGATTGAACTCCTGAATCCCCGGCCGGGCGAAAACATCCTCGATGCCTGCGCCGCGCCGGGCGGGAAGACTTTCCTGATCGCGGAGAAAATGCGCTGTCTCGGCAAATTGCGCGCCTTTGACTCCAGCGATGACCGCATCCGGGTCATGGCGGCCAATTTCCAGCGCCTGCGCATAGCGGATTTTGTTGAAGTAAAAAAACAAAATATCCTCGGGAAAATGACCGCGGCGGACGGGCTATATGACCGCATCCTGGCCGACGTGCCCTGTTCCAATACGGGCGTCATTCGCCGCAAACCGGATATCCGCTGGCGTTTCAACTCGGAGGGGTTGCGCCTGATTGCCGGGACCCAGAGGAAAATGCTCGACCGGCTCGCGCCGCTTCTCAAAAGCGGCGGCACATTGGTCTACAGCACCTGCAGCCTGGAACCGGAAGAGAACGAGGCGCTCGTGAAGTCGTGGCTTAAAAAAAATCCTTCGTTTCAGCTTGCGGCCGAAAAAAAATATTTTCCGCCTTCTGCGCGAACTGACGGCGGCTATTGCGCGGCGATTGTAAAAATATAGAGATCAGAGACCAGCAGTCAGAGATCAGCAGAATCTTTTTCTTTCCGCCCCGCCGATATTTGACCTCTGAATTCTGGTTGCCGACTTACTTCTGCCGGACCATCGGAACGAACCTGACCGGCAGGTCGTTCTCCCTGACAATCACGCGGTCTTTCTTCGTGAGGATTACCAGCTGCTGGGATCCGCTTCCGACCGGCAATATCATCCGTCCGCCCTCCTTCAGCTGTTCCACGAGCGCCGGCGGTATATCTTCCGGCGCGCAAGTGACAATGATCGCGTCAAAGGGAGCGTGTTCCGGCCAGCCCTTGTAACCGTCGCCGGTCATCACCTGCACGTTCTTATAGCCCTCATCGGCCAATACCTTGCGCGCGTGTTGCGCCAGTTCCGGAATAAGCTCGATCGTGTAGACCTCGGCGCCGCATTCGGCCAGGATGGCCGCCTGGTATCCCGACCCGGTCCCGATTTCCAGGACCTTTTCGCCGGGCTTCAAGGCGATTTTCCCGGTCATGTGCGCGACGATGTACGGCTGGGAAATGGTCTGGCCGTGACCGATGGGGCAAGGATGATCGCCATAGGCGTCGCGGCGATCGCGGAATGCCGCCGGAATAAAGAGATGCCGGCGCACTTTTGCCATTGCCGCAAGCACCCGTTCGTCCTTGATGCCGTAGACGCGCAATGTCCTGACCATGGCCGCGCGCTCGTCCGGCCAGTCGCCGTCGTCGGTCTTTGGCCGGTTCAGGCCGGCGCTGTCCGCGGTATTTAAAAACGGGCTCATTATCAGGACAATTCCCAGTAAGGCGGCCTTGTTCAAAACAATCATTTGTTTATGATGATATGGAATCATGGGTAAAAATCAAGCCATTAAGAGCCTATCCGAAAACCTATTTGAACCCTAGTGTAGTGTTTCACTCAGATATGTATTTAATAGCATGTCATGCTGAGCTTGGCGAAGCATCTCAACAATAACGAGATTCCTCGCCTCGGCTCGGAATGACAAACTCATGATTTTAAGGCGTTTTTCATTCTCATAAGTTCATTTAATTCAGTCACAATACACTAGTTTATTAATTTTATCTCCCAAACCCATCCCGCTTGTGATAGCTTTTTTCGGAATGGCCGGGGTTTCGGGTTATCCGGCCATTTAAACCTACAAATTACTAAAGGATTGCAGATAGGGTCAAAAACAATGATCATCCGCAGACGGGCAAAGCCCACATTGAGCGCCGTGGAAATGCACCATGGCGAGACGCTTGAGTTCAAGCTCCGCGACGGGTCCGTGCGTGAAATGACCCTGGAGAGCACCGAGGCAAAGATCGTGCGGACCACCCTGCGATCTCCCGGCACGCCGGAGCCGGGCGCCACGACCGTTTACCGATTCCGGGCTGACCTGCGCATCGGCGGGGATCTGACGACGCTTGAACGCGAGGTCGGCTCCCAGCGCAGCTTCTACGAGCCCTGGGTGATCAACGGCGTCCGGGTTTGGCTCGATTGCGTTGACGCCATCTTTGGCTTCATGCGCGAGACCCACGGCCCTTGCCGCTCGGCGGAGAACGGCATGGAGGGTTATCCCCCGCGGCCGCACGCGCGGTTCGCGCTCCAGGACGCGACGCTGCGCATCTGCCCGGAACCCCTTCATCCATGGTGCCCTCTGCCCTCCGGCGGACTGCGGATCGAGAATTGTTACCGGGGTGAGGATTGCTGGCTCGGGGCCTACGATGGCGCCGACGCCCATGGCGGATTGGACATCAACCACCCGAAAGGCACTCCCCTTTGGGCGCCGCTGGACATCGATGACCACTTTTATTTCAACAGCCTGGCAACGGGACACAACAACAACCGCTGGCGCGGCATTCATCGCTGGCCGGATGGCTCGGAATGGATCCTGCAGGCACACCACATGACTGAACTCATCGTGAATGAGCATGAACCCATAATGAAAGGCCGGCAGTTTGCCCGGGGGGCCGGGGTGCTCTCGGGGGAAGTGGACCACAGCCACTTCGTCTTTAAGATTCACGACTGCGGCGAGACCATCCTCCTTGATCCCTGGATCCTGTTCTGGCAGATGTATAAAGACCTGGAGGCCGCCAAGCTTGGATAAGGAACGGTTGAAAATATCTGCTTCAAGAGATGAAATCCATTAATTATTTTCTAATCTTGCTTGTTTTTATCCTCGGCCAAACTGGATGTTCGTGGGTCGAATCTCCATCATCTCGCGAGGATCGGGCAAATCTTCTCGCCCAAATTGAGATGACGCAAAAGTCCATTCAAAAGAAGCAGAAGATGTTGGAGCCAATTCATGGCGTTATGCCAGTAGCGAATTTTGACTGCTCAAAAAAAAGAATTAAAGAATTAAAAGCCATCTATCATGTTTTGCAACAAATTGAAACGGCGCTTAATAATTCGATCCTTGTATGGTCGTCAAGGGTCTCGGCAGAAGAACGAGAAGAAGCATATCAACAAAACGCGAGAATAGAATTTAGCGTATCACCCGACATGGCGGTGGAAAATCTTGTGGCGATCGTTCAAATGATCGAAGATTATCAAATCGTGTATCCTCGCATTCTTTCCGTTCAAATCACAGGGACAAACACGGTAGAAGTAATGACAGGCGGGCCTCGCGGACTCCGTGATGGAATTGGAGATTTGGTTCGTATGGAGCGGAAAAACGGCGAGTGGATAATAAACAATGTGGGGCACTGGACAAAATAAATACAATTTCAACCAGTGGGTTCATTGTGTCGCGCGAAGCACTCAGCATGATCCGCAATATTCCCCCCATCGCTACGCCTTGAACGAGCAAGGAGAATAATGCCGTGCTGAGTAAATATCATCCTTGACAGTTAAAAGCCGTCCACTACCCTTTACAAATAGTTTGTTCATTTGATGCGGGGAATAAATGTTCGAAATAAGCATAAAATCTCATTTTTGCGGGGCGCACAGCTTGGTCGGCTACAAGGGCCCCTGCGCCAATTTGCACGGTCATAACTGGGAAGTTGAGATTTTCCTGCGGGGCGCCCGGACAAACCGCCTCGGCATGCTGGTTGACTTCAAGCAGGCGAAGAAGGAACTCCAGGCGGTCCTGGAAAAACTCGACCACCAACATCTGAACGCCCTGCCGGTTTTCAGGAAAACAAATCCAACCGCGGAAAATATCGCCAGATTATTTTTTGACGAGCTGTATCCGAAATTTAATTCGCCAGCCTGCCGGCTGGACCGCGTGCGCGTTAGCGAGTCGGCCGGGACATCCGCCTATTACAGCCGCAAATTATGATGAAGAAGACTGTCCGCGTCTGCGAAACCTTTGTCTCCATCCAGGGCGAAACAACATTTGCCGGCTGGCCGTGTTATTTCATCCGCTTGAGCGGATGCAACCTGCGCTGCCGGTATTGCGACACCAAATACGCCTACCGCGGCGGACGCCCCTGCCCCGTTGACAAACTGGCCGCCGATTTCCGGACGAGCGGGATCCCGCTCGCGACCGTGACCGGCGGCGAGCCGTTACTCCAGAGCGGCGTCCTGTACCTGCTGAAACTGCTCGTCCGGCGCGGACAAACCATCCTGGAAACGAACGGGAGTTGCGATATCGCGCGCGTTCCCAAGGGGGTCATCACCATCCTGGATGTCAAATGCCCGGGCAGCGGCTTTGCCGCCTGTAATCACTGGGAAAACATGCGCCGGTTGCGTCCCGATGATGAGGTTAAATTTGTCATATGCGGGCGCAAGGATTATGAATGGGCGCGCAAGATCACGGAAAAATACCGGCTGACCAATCGCTGCCGCGCGGTTAATTTCAGCCCGGCCGCCGGTTATTTAAAGCCGCAAACGCTGGCCGCCTGGATGATCAAGGATTGCCTCCCGGCGCGTTTGAACCTTCAACTGCACAGGCAAATCTGGCCGGGGGCCGCGCGCGGAAAATGAAGGAAAAAGCTGTCATTTTATTGAGCGGCGGCCTTGACTCAACGACCCTGCTTCATCACCTGAAAAAGCGCTTTTCTTCCGCCGCCTTGTACGCCCTTACCTTTAATTACGGCCAGAAGCATCTTGACCGCGAACTCGCGTGCGCGCGCTGGCAGATCAACCAGCTCGGCGTCAGGGAACATCTCGTCATAGACATTTCTTTTTTTGCGGAATTCATCGGCAAGTCCTCCTCGCTGACCTCGCGCCTTGTCCCGGTGCCGGATTTCGCGACCATAAAGCCGGAAGAGCGCATCCAGCCCCCGACCTATGTGCCGAACCGCAACATGATTTTAATCTCCCTGGCCTGCGCGCATGCCGAGGCGCTCGGCGCCGGCTTGGTTTATTATGCCGCCCAGAAGCAGGATTTCTACGGCTATTGGGATTGCACCGCCAAATTCATCGCGGGCATGAACCGCGTCCTGAAACTGAACCGGCGCAAACCGGTCCTGCTGCGCGCGCCGTTTGCCGGCTTTAAGAAGAGCGAGGTCTTGAAAATCGGGCTGGGGCTCGGCGTAAACTACGCGCATACCTGGAGCTGCTACCGCGGCCATGCGAAGGCATGCGGCAAATGCCCGTCCTGCGTGGAACGACTGGCCGCTTTCAAGGAAAACAGCGTCCGCGATCCTTTGAAATACGTTCACAGCCGTCCCATAGGGACGGCAAGGCTGAAGCAGTTTTCCGCCATGGGCGGATCCGCCTCCGGCGGAAAACTGTAGACTGAAGGTAAAACCAGAAAACGGGCATTTGCAAAAACCAGAACTACGACTTTGTAAATACTGGTAAACATTGCGTGTTTTTCCGCGATTTTCCTAATAGTCTTCAGCCTTCAGTCTATCAACCTGGCATCCTATGGGATGCCAATGAAATACGTTAAATTATGAAAAGATACAATGTTGTCTGGAATACCCCCGGCAAGGACCACAACGATTCAATGCCCCTGGGCAATGGCGACATCGGACTCAACGCCTGGGTTGAGGAAAACGGCGACCTGCTTTTCTATATTTCCAAGACCGACAGCTGGGACGATAACGGGCGCCTCCTGAAGGTGGGCAAGGTGCGCATCACGCTCGATCCGAATCCCCGCCGGGCCTCCGCCGTGTTTTCCCAGACGCTTTTCCTGCAGGAGGGCCTGATGCGCGTGCAATTCGGATCAGGCCGGTCGGCCAGCAACATCACGCTATGGGTGGATGCCAATCGCCCGATCATCCACATGGAAATTGCCGCCCCCCGTCCCGTCGCCGCCACGGCTTCGATCGAATTATGGCGCAATGCGCCCTGCACGCTGCCAAGCGTCGAAGTGAGCGATGTCATGGCAAGACACCCGGAAAATATTCCGACCGTGGTTGAGCCGGATACTGTAATTTCAAACCTATCCGGCCGCATCGGATGGTATCACCGGAATATCAAGTCGGTCGGGCCGGAACTCCTGGCCGGCATCCAGGGAATCGGTGATTTTCGACGGCCCGATCCGTTGCTCCACCGAATTTTCGGCGCGGTTATCCAGTCCCGGAACGGCGAAAAAATCGACGGCCTGCATCTGCGGTCGCCCACGGCAAAAAAGCATAATTTCGATATCGCCGTGCTAACCCGGCACCCGTCCACGCCGGAAAAGTGGCGGCGGGCGGCCTGCGCCGCGCTAAAAGCTTGCGCAGCAATTCCAATCAAGAAGCAACGCAAAGCCCATGAGCGCTGGTGGCGCGATTTCTGGGACCGGAGCTGGATCCACGTCACCGCGCCGAAAGGCGACGATGCCTTTGCGGTGAGCCGCGCTTGCGCGCTTCAGCGCTACATCAACGCCTGCGCGGGGCGCGGTCGATATCCAATCAAATTCAACGGATCAATCTTTACTGTCCCCTCCCCCGACACGCCCGGCGATGCCGATTATCGCCGCTGGGGGCCGGGATACTGGTGGCAGAACACCCGCCTGCCCTACATCGGCATGTGCGCCTCAGGAGATTTCGACCTGATGCAACCCCTGTTTAAAATGTATGCCAGGGACCTTATGCCCCTCTTCAAGTTCCGGACCATGCGCCATACCGGGCACGCGGGCGCCTACATTCCGGAATGCATTTATTTCTGGGGCGACATTTTCAGCGTGGCCTATGGCTGGACACCATTCACAGAGCGCAACGACAAGCTTCAGGAGAGCGGTTATCATAAATGGGAATGGGTCTCGGGTCTGGAACTGGTCTTCATGATGCTGGACTACCACGAGCATACGCTCGACGCCGCGTTTTTGCGAAAAACTCTTCTGCCCGCGGCCCGCGAGATTCTGACTTTCTTTGACAAGCATTACCGGGTGAACGCCTCCGGCAAACTTCGCATGCATCCCTCCCAGGCGCTCGAAACCTGGTGGGACTGCACCAATCCCATGCCGGAATTGGCGGGCTTGCACGCCGTCACGGAACGGTTATTGTCGCTGGACAAATCCCTGACCACCGCCGGACAACGCGCGTTCTGGGCCGCACTGAATGCCAAGCTGCCCGACCTGCCCACGCATGAAGTTAAGGGCCGCGCCATGCTCGCTCCCGCCGAAAAATTCGCGGATAAGGAGAATTGCGAAAATCCCGAGCTTTACGCGGTATTCCCCTTCCGCCGTTTCGCCGTCGGGAAACCGCGCCGGGAACTGGCCATTGAAGCGCTCAAAAGCCGCGAGGACAGGGGTAATTTCGGCTGGCGCCAGGACGACATCTGGATGGCCTATCTGGGACTGGCCGACCAGGCCAAAAAATACCTGGTCGGACGCGCGCGCAACAAGCACGCGCTCTCCCGGTTCCCGGCCTTCTGGGGCCCGAACTATGACTGGATTCCGGACCAGGACCACGGCGGCGTCCTGCTCAAGACGCTCCAGGCAATGCTGCTGCAGACCGATGGACGAAAAATTTACCTGTTGCCGGCCTGGCCGAAGGGATGGAACGCCGAGTTCAAATTGCATGCGCCCTATGACACGGTCGTGGAGGCAAAAATCCGTGACGGCCGGGTGGCGCGATTGAAAATCACACCGAAGCGCCGGCGGCGGGACGTTCTTGTGCTTTCTTGAAACTGTCGACAATCCAGTCCGAAAGCACCTTGTCCGGATTTTCAACCGCCGGCCGGGATATCACGAATGAAGTCCGGCCGGTATTGCCGGAAATTATTTTCAGGCCGTGCTGGAAGTCCTTGAATTTCTGCTCGCAGATTGTCCTGGCCGACTTGTCGTGTTCCACGCTCATTTCCACCAGGTAATCCAGGGCGTCATCGTCGAAAACCAGCTCCAGGTTATGCGCGTCCCTGAACCGGCGGATAAAATCGGCGATTTCCGCGCGCAGCAGGACTCTTTGCGAATCGCGGTTGGCATGGAGCATTTTTTTCAGGGCCGCCTCCGGGTCAAGAATCGTTTCATACGCGGCCTCGAACGCCTTGATCGCCGTGGAAGGAAGCTGGAACTTGAAATTGCGGAATACCCTTTCGAGCACGGTCATTAATCCGCGGGCGCCGGTTTGTTCCTCGATCGCCCGGCGGGCAACTTCCTCAATCGCCTCGTTGGTGATTGAAAAATCGATGCCGAAGCCCGAAAAATCGCGCTTGTACTGGGTCAATATGTTGTCTTCCGACGAAAGCAGGATTTGTTTCAAGTCGTCAACCTTCAACTGGTCGCACACCACGCGCACCGGCAGGCGGCCGATGAATTCCGGCTCGAACCCGCCGGTGATGAAATCGCGCGTTTGCGCCATTTTGAGATAATCACCCGATTGCCGCTCGGCGGAATCGGCGGCAAACCCGATCTTTGACTTCGCCAGCCTTTTCTGGACTCCGTCGGCAATTGATTCAAAAGCGCCGCTGACGATAAAAAGGATATGGCGCGTGTTGATCGTGCGCGAAGGCGACTTGCCGGTTTTTTGGAACTGCATCATGGCTTCCATCTGCCCGAGGATGTCGGTCTGGCTTTGGAGTGGCACGTCCGTTTCTTCCATCAGTTTCAGGAGGTTGACCTGGACCCCGCGCCCGGAGACGTCGCGGCCGCCCGTGTTCTGGGCGGAGGCGATCTTGTCGATTTCATCGATATAAATGATGCCGTACTGGGCCAGGTCCACGTCGCCGTTGGCGCTCCGCACCAGGTCGCGCACCAGGTCCTCGACGTCATGGCCGACGTAGCCCGTCTCCGAAAATTTAGTGGCATCCGATTTGACATACGGCACGCCGATCAGGCGCGCGATGCACCGCATCAGGTATGTTTTGCCGACGCCGGTCGGGCCGAGCAGGATGATGTTTTGCTTGGCATATTCCCTTTCGCGCAGGGCCGGATTTTCGATGCATTGGCGCGCGTGGTTGTAATGGTCACAAATCGCGACCGCGAGGACCTTTTTGGCCTCCTGCTGCTGGACCACAAAGCGGTCGAGATAATCCCTGATTTCGCGCGGTTTCAGGTTGAATTCGCGGATTTTGTCCAGTTTTTCGGCGTTCGGACCGGAGCCTTCATCCGGGCGGGGGGCTTCGTGCGGGTTGCCGGCGACCGGGTTAATGTGCGATTTGCGCAGCATATCGTCAACCTGGCGGCGGAAATCGTCAAAAGACGGTCCTGATTTATTGTCGTTCACCTGGTTAAAACTCCTTGCCAATTAAGAAAATTATTCAACTTTACGAGACCGGGCGATCTTATGACGCATCCGTTCCAGATCTTTTTTCAACGGCGCCCAGTATGCACGGTCCGCGCTACGCTCGGATTCCTCTTCATCTTTCAAGGCGGCTTCCAGTCCAAGCTTATCTCCCCTCATGGCATAACGCAGCAATGGGCGCCGTTTAACCGCACCAGAAGCCTGTTTCGGATATTTCTTCACCAAATCGACAAGAATTTCCGGAGTGCGCATTTCTTCAAGCCAAAAATCAAGTTTTGCGGCGTCGGGTTTGCGCGCATTGTTGAAATAATGCGCTTCAACAAGCCGGCGAAGCATAATCCAATCTTTGTCCCGCTGTGTTTTCTTAATCTGAAGAAGGTCAGGAAGAGAAATCAGATCATAGCTTTCGCCGTCTGCAACAGTCACGGTCGTGCGCCGTTTCCAGAGATCGTTAAAGGCCGGCGCGTTCCGCAGTTTCGCCATAACATCCAAACGCATGTTTTTCGCTTCGGAACAGAGACAACGGAAATGAACCGCATGGCCCTTCCGCAGCCATTTAAGAGAGAGGGACGGAACCGCTATGCATCCGGCCCTCAGTTCCAAAAGGGCGCGGCGCAGACGTTTCAGGTTCGATACGTCCGCCAAAATGACGATATCCGTATCGCGGCTAAACTCGGCTGCGCCGTACAATATGCAGGCCTGGCCGCCCATGAGCAGGTAGCGCACACGGCAGGCACGCAGAATTGAAAGGACTTTGTGAATCGGGTTCATGATCAAGAGAACCGCCCATCTCGGTATAAAACGCCCAAAGTTTTCCGGATTCCCGCCAACGTTGCCGAGGAGTCAGCCGGTACCAATCCAGCCACTCGCCTTCGACCGCAGAAACATGAGGACATCTTTTCATAAATAACAGTCACAATCATATTCATTTATATCGAAATTTCAAGCATCAAAGCGAATGTTTTTTATTGCTTGCTGGTCTAAACACGTTATATTTGGGCGCAGAAGGGAGACAAAAAAACAATGCGCGTACTTTCGGGCATCCAGCCCTCGGGCAAATTGCACCTGGGCAATTATTTTGGAATGATGAAGCCGGCCCTGGAACTGCAGGACCGGCAGGCCGAAACGTTTTTGTTCATCGCCAATTATCACGCCCTGACATCCGTCCAGGAAGCGGAAGCCCTGCGCCGGGGCACAAACGACGTGGCGCTTGATTTCCTGGCCTGCGGCCTTGATCCCCAAAAAACCGTTTTTTACCGCCAGAGCGACATTCCTGAAATACACGAGCTGGCCTGGCTTCTTTCGATCGTCACTCCCATGGGGCTGCTTGAGCGCTGTCACTCCTATAAGGACAAGACGGCGCGGGGCATAACCGCCATGCACGGTCTTTTTGCCTACCCGGTTCTTATGGCGGCGGACATTCTCGCCGTCCAGTCCGATCTCGTGCCGGTCGGCCAGGACCAAAAACAGCACGTTGAGGTGACGCGCGACATCGCGATCAAGTTCAACAATCGTTTCGGCGAAACATTCAAAATTCCCGAGTCTTCGATCAAGGAGGAGGTTGCCGTCGTCCCGGGAGTTGACGGCCAGAAAATGTCCAAGTCTTATAACAACTCAATTGAACTGTTCCTGCCCCAGGCCGAGTTGAAAAAAACGGTCATGCGCATCGTGACCGACAGCAAGACGGTGGCCGACAAAAAAGACCCGGATAAATGCAACCTGTTCGCCTTGTACAAGCTTTTCGCGCCGAAGGACAAGCTCGACCTGATGGCCGACCGGTACCGGAACGGCGGCATCGGCTATGGCGATGTTAAAAAGGAATTGGCCGAATTGATCTGGCAGTATTTTGCCCAGGCCCGCGCGAAGCGCGAGCGGCTGCAGTCCGACCCGGCCGCCGTTGAGGGCGTCCTGCGCGCGGGCGCCGAAAAGGCACGGCAAGTCATCCAGATCACGTTAAGGAAAGCAAGGGCGGCCGTCGGCCTGGAGTAAATAAATTATGCCGGTTCAGCAGACTGACGAATTAAAAATCAAGCTGGAAGTGTTTGAGGGCCCGCTGGATCTTCTCCTGTACCTGATCAAAAAGGATGAAGTTGACATCTACGACATCCCGATCGAGCTCATCACGCGCCAATACATGGAATACCTCGGCCTGATGCGCATGCTTGACCTGGATATCGCCGGCGATTTTCTCGTCATGGCCGCGACGCTTCTCATGATCAAAAGCCGCCTGCTGCTGCCGCCGGAGGAACGCCCCGAGCTTGAGCCGGAGGAGGAGGATCCGCGCTGGGACCTGATCCGCAAGCTGGTGGAATACAAGAAATTCAAGGACGCGGCCGGCCTGCTGCAGGGCATGGAAATAAGCCAGAGCAACACGTTTTTGCGCGGGAGCGAGGACGTCCAGGCGGTTGTCTCCCCGGAAATCGGCCTGGATGAAGTGACGATTTTCGACTTGATTTCCGTCTTTAACGACGCTTTAAAAAGGATCGAGCCGGAGGTGATCGGCGAAATATTCGCCGACAAGATAACCGTGGCCGACAAGATTGAAATGCTGCTTGCTATCATAAAGGAGAAAATAAGCGTCCCGTTTTTCACCCTTTTTGACCATCTCGCGACCAGGCATGAGATTATCTGCACGTTTTTGGCCGTGCTGGAGCTGGTGCGTTTGCACCAGATAACCGCAAAACAGGACCAGACATTCGGCGAAATAATGATCGTGCGCGCAAATGAATGATAAAGATAATCAATGCGTTATACACGGTATGTATTGTCATTCCGAGCATCGCGAGGAATCTCTGCCGCGGCTATCCGCACGACGGAGATACTTCGCTCCGCTCAGTATGACAATGCGCGTCGTGTTGATCTCTGACTTCTGTTATACATAAAGGAACATAAAATATGTCTTTACCAACAGAGCAATTAACCCTGAAAAAGATAATCGGCGCGATGCTGTTCGCCGCCAAAAAATCGGTTTCAGCCCCGGATTTCAAGAAGATTTTTGTCCAGACCGCCGAAGAGGAAGCGGAAGGCCATGACGAGGCCTGCCGTCAATTCGCAAAAATCAAGGAAAGCGAGATTTGCGCCGCGCTGGAGCAGATCAAGGTTGATTTGATCCAGGCAAACGCCGGCATGCACCTCGCCGAGGTTGCCGGCGGTTTCCGCCTGCAGACCGACCCGGATTGCGGTCCGTGGCTGCGGCGCATGCTCAACAGCGGCAAGCCAAGCCGTCTTTCCAAGCCGACCTTGGAGTCATTGGCGATCATTGCTTATCGCCAGCCGGTTACCCGGGCTGAAATCGAGGGAGTGCGCGGCGTCAATGTCGATAACATCGTGCGTCATTTGCTCGAATGCCAGCTGATCAAGATTGTCGGCCGCAGTAATTTGCCCGGGCATCCCCTGCTCTACGGCACCACCCAGCTTTTCCTGGAACATTTCGGCCTGCAGGACATCAACCATTTGCCGGGCATCGAGCAACTGCGCCGCAAGGAGGCGGAAAGGATCAAGGCGCAGTCTGAAAAATCAGCGCAGGAAAGCGCCGAAAATCAGGAATTGGATTTGGAAGAAAAAAAAGAAGAAGACGAAGCGAATGATGATGCCGATGAGGACGAGGATGAGGCCAAGGAAGTGGAGGAGGAAGTCGAGGATGACGAAGAAGAAGACGAAGAGGAAGAGGACGACGAGGACGATGAAGATGATGATGACGAAGACAATGATGGCGATGAAGGTGAAGAAAATGTTTCCGAAGAGCAATCCATAGACGATGAGAAAAAAACGCCGGCGCCCGAACCATCGCCCGGAACGGGCGAGCCGGACCACCAGGATGACAAACCATGACAAAAAAAAGCTTAAATAATTTGCGTCATAAAATAGACGCCCTGGATCAACAGATTATCCGGCTTTTGAACCGGCGCGCATCCTCTGTGCTGCGAATAGGCAAAATCAAGAAGCAGTCGCAATCGGAGACTTATGTGCCGGCGCGCGAAAAGGAGATTTTCAACAATATTTCCAGGGCCAACCGCGGCCCCCTGCCCTCCCAGGCATTGTCGGCCATTTACCGCGAAATAATGTCGGCCTCCCTGGCGCTGGAGAAAAACATCCGTGTGGCCTACATGGGGCCGCAGGCCTCGTTTTCCCACCAGGCCGCCTTGCGCCGGTTCGGGAAAAGCGTCGGATACCTGCCCTGCGACACAATTGACGAAGTATTTGACCGGGTTCAAAGGAAGGAAGCCGATTACGGGGTCGTGCCGGTTGAGAATTCCACCGAGGGCGCGGTCACCAATACCCTTGACTGCCTCGCCGAAACCGACTTGAAAATCTGCGCGGAAATTTACCAGCCAATCGCGCATTACCTGCTCGCCTCCGGACCGCGCTCCGGAATCAGGCGCGTTATCAGCAACCCGAACGTTCTCGGACAGTGCCGCAAATGGCTGCGGGGCGAAATGCCCGACACCGAACTGATCCCGGTTGCCAGCACCTCGCGCGCGGCGGAAATGGCCGCCAGGGACAAGCATGCCGCCGCGATCGCCGGCCGGCTCGCGGCAGATGTTTACGGGCTGAACATCCTCAACGCCGACATCCAGGACGTGAGCGGCAACACGACCCATTTTCTCGTCATCGGGAAATCTTTCGGGAACAGGACCGGCGATGACAAGACCTCTGTTCTGTTCTCGGTCAAGCACCAAGCCGGATCGCTCCACCAGGCGCTGGGTTCGCTGAGAAAATACAACCTTAACATGACCAAGATCGAGTCGCGGCCAAGCCGGCAAAAGGCCTGGGAATATCTGTTTTTCGTGGATATCGAGGGCCATCTCCAGGACCGGGACGTGCACCGGGCCATGCGCGATTTAAGCAGGCACTGCAACCTTCTGACGATTCTCGGCTCTTACCCGAAAGCTTCCGAGCCGGCCAGATAAGTTGGATAGACACGAATCCTGCCCGGCGATTTTCTTGTTTATTATTGTTATCTGCGCTGAGTTTGTGTTAATGTTCAAACAATTTTTGAAGGCTAAATATAACCATTTTTCAGGCTGATGAAATCAATCGCAAAACCATGGTTGCTTAACCTCGGACGGTACGAGACCGGGAAACCGATCGAGGAAGTTGCGCGCGAGCTTGGATTTGAAAGCGCGGACGACATCATCAAGCTGGCTTCCAATGAAAACGCCCTCGGCCCCTCCCCGATGGCCATCCGGGCGATGAAAAAGTCCGCCCGCAAAATGCACATCTATCCGGACAGCGGCGCCTTTTACCTGCGCAAAGCCATTGCCGAAAAATTGAAGGTTGCGCCCGATCAGATCATGGTCGCCAACGGCAGCAACGAAATCATCGAGTTCATCGGCCATGTTTTCCTTGACCGCGACTCCGAGGCGGTCATGGCCGAGCGCGCGTTCGCCATTTTCCGGCTGATTACCGAAATGTTTCAAGCCCGGCCGGTGGTTGTTCCGATGCGCGGCTTTACCCATGACCTCAAGGCGATGCTCGCCGCCATCACCCCGCGCACCAGGGTCGTCTTTATCGCCAATCCGAACAATCCCACCGGTACGATGGTTGACGGCCGGGAAATCGATGAGTTCATGGATAAAGTTCCGCCCCATGTGCTTGTCGCCCTGGATGAAGCGTATATAGAATTGCTTCCGCCGGAAAAACAGCCCGATACGCTGCGCTATGTCCGCGCCGGGCGCAAAATCATTATTTTACGAACTTTTTCAAAAACATACGGTTTGGCCGGTTTGCGCGTCGGATACGCGGTCGCGCCCGCGGAAGGGATTGAACTGATGGCCGGCATCCGCCAGCCGTTCAACGTCAATGACATGGCCCTGAAGGCGGCCGTCGCGGCAATTGCCGATGACGCCTTCGTTGCCAGGACCCGGGAGATGGTCGCGGAAGGATTGCGTTTTTTTGAAAAAAACCTGAAAAAAATCGGGGTGGAATACGTCCCCTCCGTGGCGAATTTCATGCTTCTCAAGGTCGGTGACGGACGCCGGGTTTTCCATGAACTGCAGAAGGAAAAGGTAATTGTCCGGCCGATGGATGGTTATAGTCTTCCGGAATATATCCGCGTCACCGTCGGGCGTCATTCCGAAAACCTGCGCTGCCTGCGCGCCCTGCAGCGGGTCCTGGCGCGGAATTTAAAACCGGGCGGAGGTGTTAATGACCACTGATTTGCCATCTGGCGGAGGCATGAACGCGAATTTGCCGGCGATCGACGGCTATGACTCGTTTGAGCTGCTCGGATGCGGGCGGATGTCCTTGCTCTGGAAAGCCCGCAAGATTTCCACGGGGCGCCCGGTGGTGGTCAAGATCCTGTCGGAGAATTTTTCCCGCAATCCGGAATGCGTCAACCGTTTAAAGGCGGACATCAAGCTTGCCGCCGCCCTGAAACACAATTGCATTGCCCAGATTTATGGCACGGGCGAGACGAAAAACGACAACTGCTTCTACATCGTTTCGGAATATCTGCCCGGCTACAGCCTGGGCGACTGGTTGCAGCGTTCCGGCCGGTTGGCGGAATCCGACGCCCTGGCCGTGGCCCATTTCGTGGCGGACGCGCTGCGCGCCGCCTGGAACAAATCCAAGCTTGCCCACGGCGATATCAAGCCGCACAACATCCGGATTGACAACGAGGGCACGACCAAGGTGACTGACCTCGGCTTGGCGCGCGCCCTGGGCATGGCCGCTGCGTTGGATGACCAAAGGCAATCGTTCATGGCGGCCGTTCTTCCTTACATGTCGCCGGAAATGGTTACGGACCAGTCCGCCGCCCCCGATTGCCGTTCTGATATTTATTCCCTGGGCGCCACGCTCTATCACATGCTGACCGGCAACAAGCACCCGGTTGAAGGCGACGCGAGCTCTGCCCCTCAGCCGGTTAATCGCGGCTTGACGGTCGGAAGCGCGCGCCTGATCTCCAGGATGATGTCCACGTTGCCCGGCGCGCGCTACCAGAAATGGGAAGAGGTAATCGCGGATTTAATCCTGCTTGAGCGCGGCGAGCAACAGAAACCGGCCGGCGAGGCCGCCGCCGCGGGCGCTGCGGGGACGAGCGCCGGCAAAGCCGCTCAGCCATCGGCGGCGAAGCCGGCCCGGGCCGGACGGCCGGCCGGCGCCGGCGCGCGCGAGAAGGTCAGTCGCGACGCGTCAGTCCCGGCCGCGCTGCCTAATTTAAAACGCCCTGCCGCCACGTTCAACAAAATGGCGCGGCGGAGCCTGTATATCGCGCTAGCTTTCCATGTGTCGTTGCTGCTTGTCGCGGGAGGAGTGATCGTCAGCCGAGTTTATTATAACCGCGAGGCAACGTTCGTCGGCCAGCCGCCTCCGATGCGGCCGTTCGAGCCGCGCAAGCTGGAACACCAGGTCAAGGTCCAGAAGCGCCAGCGCAGTTCCAGCCGGCCTTCCATGGCGCCCCGCCTGGTCGCGACAAAAGGATCATCGTTCGCTTTGCCTGAAATCAAGGTTGAATCAAAGTCGGTCAAGACGAGTTTTTCGCCGAAGTTTACGACCGTGAGCGGCATCGGCATGGGGGTCGGCCTCGGCATGGGATACGGGCTCGGCGGTTTCGGCCAGGGCGTGTCCGCCTATAATTTTTTCGGCATCAAGGGCCGGGCTGACCGCGTCGTCATCCTGGTGGACGTTTCGGAGAGCATGATCGAGGATATCCGCGACGGCGAGGCCGGTTACCTGCGCGTGAAGGATAAGATCGGCAAAGTGATCGACGAGTTGTCCGAACAGGCCCTTTTCAACGTCATTGTATTTGCCGACGCGGCGAGCGCCTGTTCCACCAACCTGATGATCGCCAGCACGGCAAACAAGGAAATGGCAAAGAGCTGGCTGGCGCCCTTCAACTCAAAGGGCAACATCGGGTTGAATTCCGGCAACCTGGAACAGAGTTCCCTCGGCCTGCGTGCGATCGGCGGCACGACCCGTTTGGATTTGGCGCTGACCGGCGCTTTTGAACAGGGGGCCGACACGATCCTGATCATCAGCGACGGCCTGCCGGCCGTCAAAAAACCGCTGACGGAACAACAGAAGACCGCCTGGGATGCAAAAATAGCCCAATGGGAAAAAGAAAACGAGCCGATTATCGAGGCGCGGAACAAGATGATCTCCAAAATGGAAAGCCGCGGCAAGTTCACGGAAGCCAAGGTATGGGTGCCGGGATCAGCGGGAAGCAAGCGCCGCGAAGGCCAGGCCGCGGTCGCTGCGACCGAGGGACATTGGGAAACCCGGCGGCAGTGGACCGGCGGCGTGGCCCTGCCGGCCTTGACCCCGCGCCCCGTGCCGCCCGAGAATATCCAATCGTGGTCGCTTACGGACTTCATCGAGCACTTTACGCTGCTTTATAAGGAACTGTATGAAAAGAAAGGCGGCAAGAAGCCGCCCGTGATTCATTGCATCGGTTATTGCATTGACGAGCCGGGCGGCGATTTCCTGAAGGGGCTGGCCAAAAAATTCAAGGGGAACTATCGCCTTGTCGGCGGCCATATTGAGAAGGACGACGGCAAGGGCGGCACGAGCTACCCGACGACGACCATCCGGAAAAAAACGTCCAAGAAGAAGGAAATCGGCATTACGCCCGATCCCAAGCCGCAACCGGGACAGATGGGGACGACTAAACCCAAGCAGGTATCATCCGCCAATGCGCCATAAACAAAAAATAATGATCTCTGCCTGGAGTTTGTTCGCGTTCACCATGGCCTCGGTCCTGGGAAGCGGCGTCCGGGAAATTGAAATCAAGCCCGACCCGCCGGAGGCGGACAAGCAGATATTCACGGTCAGGTTTGTGCCGGATGAAAACATAACTTATGACCAGGTTGTATTTGACTGCACTTTGCAACAGGAATTAACCTTGCTCACGCCCGATGGAGTGAAAACAAACAAGACTTACGAGGTGGGCAAGTTTACTTCCCGCCACCGGAACATCAAGATGGTCAGGGGACTTGACTGCTATATAAGTTTTTTCGCCCAGATGGGCAGCCGCAACACCTGTGACCTGGCCGGGGATACCAAGGTTTTGACGAATGCGCCCGTGACGGTTTCGCGGATTAAGATTACCACTTACCGCGGGGGGAAAGCGGACTGGACCGTCAAGACAAACGCCAGGGGCGTCTATCGCCCTGAGCAAGGCGCGGCGAGCAACAGCGCCGGCGTCGTGTGGAAAGCCCAGGAGTAGGCCTCGGCGAAAAATCTTCCGCAAGATCGGAATTTTATGATTGATTTTTTTAATTTATCATCCGCGCCGAAAGGCCGGACGCGGTGGAGCATCGCGCTGGCGGTGTTGGCCGCCCTGCTGGTAGTGCAAACGGCGCGGGCCCAGGATACCCCGAAGGAATTGCAGAAGAAGGCGTTCACCGCCCTGTCGCAGGGCAGTTACAAGGAAGCCATTCCATTCCTTTCCACCCTGACCCAGATGCTCGGGGAAAGCAAGACCTCCTCAACCATCACCGAAATGGAATTGGTCTATTACAACCTCGGGATGTGCTATTTTCTCACGGGCGGCTTTGCCGAAGCGGTTGACACCTTTGACAACTACCGGAAGAAATATCGCCAGGGGGTCCACGCCGCCGAGGTCGCCATCTACCGGGCAGATGCGCTGCGCTTCCAGAACAACATGTCCGAGGCGCTCAAGGCCTACACCGAAGTGCTGAATAAACAAAGCTTGCAGTTGAACCTCGACTGGAAAGTCGACATCCTCTGCTCCATGGCAAAATGCCATCTTTATGAGGAACACTGGAAAGAGGCCAGCCGGCTGCTGGAGCGGATTACCCATGAAGCGCCGGATTTCGCCCGCCGCAATTGGGCCGCCTCCATCCTGGTCGCCAGTTATCTCAAAAACAAGGAAATGGACAAGGTCTACCAAATGATGGGGTATTTGCTCCACCCCGATTCCTTCGCCTCGCGCAGCGTTTATCTCAATATGACCGCCCTGGAAGCGGGCGACCAGTTGTTTGAGGACGAAAAATGCCGCGCCGCATTGTGGGTCTACCGGATGATCTATCAAAAGGAGATATTGCAGACCAACTGTGAAAACTACCGCGAGCGCCTGATGCAGCGGATTGAAAGCCTGCGCAAAACAAACAAGATGCGCGAGCTGCTGCGCCTCCAGGAAAGCCTGGGCGAGGTTGAACAGGAGATCAAGGCCATCGCCGAAATCAAGGATTACGATTCGGAGCTGATGTATCGGATTGCCCGTTCCTATCAGAGCATTAACCGGAACCGCGAGGCGTGCAATATTTTTTATTATCTTTATCAGGATCCGGCCTCAACCAACCGGGCCGAGGAATGCCTTTATCTGGCGTTTTCCAGCGCCGCCCTCGTTCCTCCCCCGGAGAAAGCGCTCCAAATCGGCAACGAATACATGACCCGCTACCCCTGCAAGGAGTATTACGGCGAGGTCACGCTCAACTGCGGCCAAATCTATGCCTCCATCCAGGACTGGACCAACGCGGTTTCTACCCTGACCAACGCCCTGGTTGTCATGCCGAAGCACCCCTACACCGCCGAGTGCATGTTCCTGATCGGATACTCCTATTTCATGCAGGAGCAATTCACCAACTCGGTGAAGTGGCTGAAAGATTTGAACGAGAAACACCCCGGCAACGACCGTCTTCCGGACGCAACTTACTGGCTTGGAATGGCCAGTATGTTCGACAAAAAATACGACGAGGCGGGAGTCTACTTTGACAAAGTCGTCTCCGATTTTCCGAATTCGCAATACCTGGAAGACGCCTGTTTCCGGAGCGCCACCTGTGATTTCGGCCGCAGCCTGTTCGTCAAGGCCGAGCCGAAATTCCTCGCGTTCCTGGACCGCTTTCCGCAAAGCAAATTAAGGGGCGAAGCCTATCTGACCCTCGGGGATATCGCGGGGGCCAAGGCCAAGCTGCCGATCGCCGTGGAGCGTTACCAGAAAGTCGTGGAATTCCCGGACATCAACATCGAGCTCTATAATTATGCCGCGTTCCGTTGCGGTGAAATCCTGATGGAATTAAAGGATTATGACGGCCTGATCCGACATTTTGAGGCCTATATCCAGCGCAATCGCCCGGAATCAAACATTCCAATGGCGATTTACTGGGTGGGCAACGCCTACTGGGCAAAGGGCCAGCAGGAATCCGCCCTGGCCTATTACCGGCGCGCCATCGAAAAGTACGGCAAGGACCGCAAGGAGCTCGGCATTGACCTGATCCTCGAAGAATGGGTCGGCCGCAGCCGGACGGCGGGCAAGGAAGTCGCCAAGCGCTGCTGGCTTGATATGTACGAGCTCCACCGCAAGGCGCTGGCGGAAAAAGAGAGGACGCTTGCCCTGCGGATCGAGCGGGTATTGCGCTATGACCCGTCCGCCACTGAGGCCACCCGGGAGATGCTTAACCAGGCCATCGCGCAGGAAAGCAACATCGATGTGGCCAGCGCGGGAATCCTGGAATTGATCGAGGACGAAGCCATGAAGGCCGATGACCGCGACCTGGCGCGCAAGGCGGCGAACAAGCTCATCACCGATTTCACCGAGACGGATTATGCCCTCCGCGCGCGCATGCTCATCGCCAAGGACGACATCGAGAACGGCGAGAACGAAGACGAGGCGATCTTGCACCTGGGCGTTGTCCGGGAAATCTTCGCCACCAGCCTGGAGTCGGGCGAGGCGCGCCTGCTCCTCGGCGCCTTGTATCTTAACCAGGAAAATTACGCCGAAGCGGACCTGGCTTACAAGGAAGTGACCGAATCCAAGGAATGGAAGAAAATGTGGCCGGCGGCCCTCTATGGCCGCGCCGAGGTCCTTAAGGCGCAAAAGAAATACCGGGAAGCTTCGGCTTTCTACGAGCGGATCTACGTTCTCTACAGCGGCAATGTCAACTGGACCGCGAAGGCGTATTTGAAACGCGCCCAGTGCCTTGATCTGCTTTATGAAAGGCAAAAGGCCATCGAAGTCCTTGAGGAGATGGTGGCGCAGCAGGAATTTCAATCCAGGCCCGAGATGGAAGAAGCGCAGAAATTATTGGCGAAACTGAAAAAACAGGTGTCAGGATGAAACGTGGCGTCGTATTCATTTTATTGGCGGCTCTTTTGGCGGGGTTGACGATTATGTCATACGCGCAGGGCCCGGAACCGGTCAAAACCCAGCCGGCGGTCCTGCCGGCGGCGACTCCCCCGCCCGCCAGGCCGGCGGCCGCTGCCGCCGCCACCGCTACCGCCGCGGTCAAGGCCCAATTGAGCGTCGGCAAGGAAGGCGCCGGTTATAATGTCGAGCTGGTCGGCCGCAAAGGCAAGGAGATCTATTACCGTAGCCCGGGCACAGCCCAGCCGGAAGGCTACATGAGCCTCAACCTGGCAAGGATTACGAAGGCCAAGTTTGACATCCAGTATGATGAGTTTGAAGTGTTTAAACTTGCCAACGAACGGCGTTGGGCGGAGGCCGCCGGCATGATTATCAAAGCCGTTGCGCCGGCGCTGCCCTACCTGGATTTTCCCACGAATAACGTGGTGGAGCCGGCGCTGGAAGCGGCCGGCTATCTGCTCAAGGCCGGGATGAGCGCGCAACAGGCGGGCGGGGACGTGAACGAAAAGCAGGCCGCCGCGTTTTACGCGCAGGCTTATAAGATTTTACAGCCGGCCGGCCAGCTGGCATGGTTTGAAGACGCCACCACCGCCCAGCTCAAGGCAATTCAATGCCTGACAATGATGGGCAAGGCGGACGCGGCCGCGGATGAGATGAAAAAAATGGTGGTGTGCGAGGAAGTGTATGATAAAAATTACGGCCTTTATTGGCTGGTGCAGGCCAATATCTTTTACGAACAAAAAAGCTACCAG
Source organism: uncultured Verrucomicrobiota bacterium (assembly GCA_964475405.1). Lineage (GTDB taxonomy): Bacteria > Verrucomicrobiota > Kiritimatiellia > JAAZAB01 > JAAZAB01 > JAQUQV01. The sequence continues at coordinate 27,172 of CAYYWX010000009.1, read as the reverse complement.
GAGGCCCTGGATTCCGCCATTAAATCGCTGACGTTCCAGAACAAGGACATGGAAACCTTCCCGGACGCCTTGTTGCTTTCCGCAAACTGCTATTATGAAATGCAGGAAACATACCAGGCCCGGGATGTTTACTATGAAATTGCCGTTCTTTTTGACCATACCGACTGGAGCGTTGTCGCGCGCAAACAGCTGGCGCTCATCATGAAAAACAACTTGACACGTGAAAAGGAACGTGCAAATTACTGGAAAACTCTTATCGATGCCAAGGAAGACATGAACAAAATGGTCCAGGAATTTTTGAAAGCAACCGAAAAAGAAGTCGCGACAAATTCAGCAACAGTCAAGGCAAGCGAAGGGAACAAAGCACCATGAAGAAAAATATCCTGGCCGTTTTATTGATAGTTTTCATCCTGACGGGAATGGAGTTGGCCGCTCTGGCCCAGGCCGCCCCCACTCCGCCTCCGGCGACCGCGCCGGCCACCACCCCGGCAGTGGCGGCAACCCCTGCCCCGCTCAAGATGCAAAGAAAAATGACCTTGTGGGATTTGATCAAGTCCGGCGGCTGGGCGATGTGGCCGCTGGGCACGTGCGCGTTTGCCGTGGTTTTCCTGACGGCATTGAATTTCCAGCGAGTCAACCGGAAGAGCATGATCCCCCCGGAGATTGTTGCCCAGATCAGGTCGGCGGCCCAGGGCGGCAATCATGAGCAGGTCTTGAACATGGCCTCCGCCACGGACTCATTCTTCACGCGCTCGCTCCTGGCCGGGTTGAACAAAATTCAACCCGATGACCTGGCCGGCTCCCGGCCCAGGGTGGAAGCGGCCATCGCCGAGACGGCGAGCCGCGAGGAGACCAAGTACGGCTTCTTCGTCAATTTCCTTTCCCTGCTGACATCCATGTCGCCCATGTGGGGGCTGCTGGGGACCGTCAGCGGAATGATCGGGGCGTTTTCCAAAATCGGCGAGGGCGGCATGGGCAAGCCCGAAATGCTGGCCAAGAACATCGGCGAGGCCCTGGTCTGTACCGCCACCGGGTTGATGGTCGCCATCACCGCGATGGGTTTCTATTTCCTGTTCAGGAATATCCTTAATACGATCATGAAGGATTCCGAGCAGTATTTCGGAGAGATATTGGATGGCGTCATGGGGCCCGCGCGCGCCGAAGAAGCCTGATCCGTTTAAGTTTTCAGCGGCGGAACACCATGAGAAGGCATGGATTGAATTGATGGCGTCATGAAAGTTACCCGGTCAGAAGAAATTCCCGAGGCGCGCGTTGAGCTGGTGCCTTTGATCGACGCTGTTTTCCTCCTCCTGATTTTTTTCATGTGCGCGGCAACCATGACCAAGGTGGATATTTCGTCGGATGTCAAGCTGCCGGTTGCTTCCAACGCGGCCGAGCAGAAGGATCCCAGCAATCGCGGGACGGTAAACGTCCTGCTCCAGGGCGTTCTGGCGCTGGACGGCCAGATTGCCTCCGATGACAAGCCGTTCGTGGTTTACGGAAAACTTGTCACGGATGACGGGCTTCAGGCCGCCATCGCCAATGAGCTGAAAGTCCAGCCGAATTTGCGATTGTACCTGCGGGCCGACCGGCGGGTTAAGTTCGCGCTGGTTCGCCGCGCCATGGCGGCCTGCGCCGCCGCCGGCGTGTCGGACGTCATTTTCGGCACTTACACTGAAGATTTATATTTAAAATCGGGAGAATAACCGTGCGCATGAAATCGTCAGCCGATGTCCCGGAAGCCAGGATCGACCTGACTCCGATGATCGACACCGTGATGTTCCTGCTGATTTTTTTCATGGTTACGACCACGCTCGGCCAGAAAGAATCGGACCTGGGCATCAACCTGCCCGGCTCGATGGAACAGGGCGCCGCCTTGGAAATGCCGGATGAACAGATCATTGAAGTGCAGGCGCGCGGCGAGGTGTTCCTGAACGGAAGGCAGTTTGAGGGCAAGGAAATGCCGGAATTGGTCAAGACTTTGATCCGCTACCGCCTCTCCAGCGAGGCGGCGCACAACAAGCCGATGATAACCGTGCAGGCCGAGGACAACACGAGTTATGACCGGGTGGTTGACGTGTTGAATTCATGCGCCGGCGCCAGCATAACCAACGTGACTTTCGGTTCGTTATAGCCGCCCTGGGACGCCGCAGATCCATCACCGGAAAAACACGGCCCGAACAGCTATCTTCTTTTTAATTTTTCGCCTGGATAATCAACCTATCCGGCTGGGGCTGGGACGCATCCGTCTGGGCAACCGGGGCCGGCGCCTTGCCGTCACCCTTGAAACGCATCGATACGATCGTTGAAATTTTATCCTTTTCCATCGTCACTCCGTAAAGGACGCCGGCGGCGGCAATGGTCTGGCGATTGTGGGTGATGACGATAAACTGCGAATTCTTCAGAAAGCCCTTGAGCATGTTGATGAAGCGCTGGTTGTTGGCGTCATCCAAAGGCGCGTCCAGCTCGTCCAGGACGCAGAACGGGCTGGGCTTGACCATGAATATGGCAAACAACAGCGCGACCGCCGTCATCGTGCTCTCCCCGCCGGAAAGCAGGGAAATGCTCTGCAGTTTTTTGCCGGGAGGCCGCGCGAATATTTCAATTCCGCACTCAAGGATGTCGCCTTCGTCGGTCAGGATAAGTTTTGCCGACCCGCCGCCGAACAACTGGCTGAACATTATCTGGAAATTTTCATTTATCTGGGCGAACGTCTTCGAGAACATTTCGGTCGTGGTTTGGTTGATTTTCCGGATGGCATCCATCAGCTGCTGGCGCGCGTTGACAAGGTCTTCCTGCTGCTTGCTTAAAAACTCGTAGCGCTCCTGCAGTTGCTGCATTTCCTCGATCGCGCCCGTGTTGACCGGGCCCATGGCTTCGATCTTGGCCCGCAGGTCGCCGATCAAGGCGTCCAGCTGCTCGGTTGAAGGCTTGCCGCCCTCGCCCCATTCCGGTTCGGCGGCATGGGTGATGTTTTCCTCCGTAAGATGGTAATCGCCGGTGATTCTTTCCAGGAGATGCTCGCGGCGCATGCGCAATTCAATGATCTTCCCGTTCAAATCGCCCTGCTGATTGCGCTGCGCCTCCCAACTGCCGCGCAGTTGCTTCAGTTTTTCCTCGGCGTGCTTGCATTCCACGAGCAATTTATCGCGGGTTTCCTTGATATGAACAATTTGGGCCGCGTTCGTTTTCAGCTGCTCCTGCAGAACCGGGAGCCGCTCGACCGCTTCCCTGCTGGAATTTTCAATGACCTTGATGGCCTGTTCGTATTCATGGATGCGCGCGCCGCGGTCGCCAACCAGCGCTTCAAGCTGGGCAATCCGTTCTTTCTGCGCCGCGAGCGTCTGGGCAAGGTGGCTGACCTCTTCCCGGTAGCGGACGGCGTTGACGTTCGCCTTGATGACCTCGCCTTGCAGTTCCTTGTGGGTCTGTTCCAGGACCTTGATCTTGCCGTTCAACTCGTCAAGCTCGTGTTTAACCGCAACCCGCCGGGCATGGAATGAGTCCATCGCGGTGATAAGCTCGCTTTTGCGGTCGGTGGAACTGCCCTGCTTTTCAATTTCCTTCAACTCCTCCGAAACGGTTTCCAGGTTGTCGGCGGTTTTGTCGGCCTCGCCCTTGATTACCCCGTGTTGTCCCTGGTGGCCGGCGAGCGCCAGCCGCTGGACCTCGAGCTCCGCGCGCCGGGCGTTGAAAATATCCTTTTGCTTTTTCTGGACTTCAATCAGCTTGCGGCAGGATTCCCGGGCAAGGGCGAGTTTTTCTTCCTGCGCCAGCAAGCGCGCCTTGAACTCCTCGCGGCGCTGTTGCCTGAGAATCGGGCTTTCCTCGGGAGAGGATATCCCCGTTCCGACCTGCAATGCGCCCGTGCCGCGCATAACAACGCCGTTTTTTGTGACGCAGACAAGCGCCTGATCAGCGTTGCGCCCCAGGAAGTCGGCGGATTCAACGATATAGGCGTTTTGCAACAAGCGCGTGAAGAGCGGACGGAACTGGTCGGGACATTGCACCTGGTCAAGCAGGCAGGTTGATTGCGGGGGCGGATTGACTTTTGGCGCCGGAACGGATGGCAGGTCGGCGACAACAAAGCTCATCGAAAGCTCGCTTGCCCTGTCCATGGCGCTGACCAGCCTGATTGCGCCGGAAACGTCCTTTAAAATATAGGCGTCCAGCAGGTCGCGTAAAACGGCTTCAAGCGCGACGCGGTAGTCCTGATGGACCTTGACCTGCTCATAAAGCCGGCCGAGGATGTTTTCGCGGTCAATCCCGCATGCTTTCAATTCATCAGCATCCGCCCTCGGCGTCGATTTCGCGGAAGCCTCCTCGCCGAGCATCTCAACCTGCGCCGTCAGCGCCGAAATCTCCCGCTCGTATTGGCCAATTTCCGATTGCGCCGCGCCGACTTGTTCGTCGTATTTCCGGATGTCGTCTTCGTTTTGGCGCAGGTCTTGCTCGGCCTTGTCGACGGCCGACAGCATTGATTGAACTGTTTTTTCCGCCTCATCAACGCGCTCCTGGTGCTTTTTAAGCGCCAGCCGCAGGCCGGCCTGCTCGGCGGCGCAGCGCTCGCGCCGGATGACAACGACCCGGTCCGTGCTTTCAAGCTGCTGCAGTTCGTTCTGCGACTTGGTCAGGTGTCCGTCCAGGGTCAGCGATTCCGTCATGAGTTCCTGGACGCGGTGTTTCGTCCTGTCAATTTCCTCCTCATGCCGCGCGTTTTGGCCGCCCTTGATTTTCAGGTTTTCTTCGGCATCGCTGAACTTGGTTTCGGCGTTTTTCAGGTTATTTTCAATCTGCGCGGATGACGCGCGGACGCCGTCGAGGTCCTTGCGGGCCGTCTCGATTTCCCTGGAATCGTGCCGGATGAGCTGCCGGTGCTCGTCCAGCCGCAATTTGTTGACTTCAATTGACTGCCGCAATTGCTCAATTTGCGATTCAACCTGCATGGCGGCCTGCTGCAAGGCTGAAATTTCGCCCTCAATTTTCGCCCGCTCTTCCTGCAGGCGGATATTATCAAGGTCGAACCGCTCGATATCGTGCTGGAGCGCCTCGTTTTTTTCGACGATCGAGGCGTGCTGCGTATCCATGGCCGCTATTTCGGACGCCATCAATTGCAGCCGCTCCCGGGCCGCGTAGACGTCATGTCCGCGCAACTGGTCGAACATTTTTTTATAGCGCTCGGCCTTTCCGGCCTGGCGCTGGATTGAAATAATCTGGCGTTTGACTTCCTTGATGATATCGGCCAGGCGCAGGAGATTGTTTTCGGTCTGTTCGAGCTTGCGCATCGCCTCGCGCTTGTCGGCCTTGTATTTGGCGATGCCGCTGGCTTCCTCAAACACCTCGCGGCGGTCTTCCGGCCGGGCCCGCAGGATGAGATCTATTCGCCCCTGCTCCATCACCGAGTATGAATTGGTTCCGATTCCCGTGTCGAGGAAAAGGCGCTGGATGTCTTTCAGGCGGCAGGGCGTCTTGTTTATAAAATACTGGCCCTCGCCTGACCGGAAAACGCGCCGCGTGACGGTGACTTCGTGATAATCCGTGCCGAGAACTTGTTCGCAATCGGTCAGGCAGAGGCTGACCTCGGCCATGTTTTTCGGGGCGGAAGCGTCGGTTCCGTTAAAAATGCAGTCCTGCATCGCCGTGCCGCGCAAAAGCCGCGCGCTTTGTTCGCCAAGCACCCATCGGATCGAGTCCGATATGTTGCTTTTACCGCATCCGTTCGGTCCGACGATCGCCGAAATGCCTTCGCCAAAGTCAAGGACAGTCCGGTCGGCAAAACTCTTGAACCCGATTAGTTCCAAGCTCTTAAGACGCATATTGCCTTTCAAATATACAGTTTATTCACAAGTTATTAACAATCTACACCACACCATATCATGCGGTCTGCCCTAATGCAACTACAATCTATGGTAAAAAACAAGCAAAATAATTGCTTATGGAAAGCTGTATAAAAAACTATTTTCAGCCTGTTATTGCGTCGAAACCGGGGCCGAAAGACCGTCAGGGATCATGCAATTTGACAGGGAAATGAAAGAATAAGCGCAAAAACCTTTCGGCCGGCCGTTTTGCGGTATCACCCGCGCCATTTACGGCAAGGATTGCGGGAAAAAATCGCCCAGGGTGGCTTTTTCATTTTTTTTATTCAGTTGATTGAGCCTTGAACTCAACCGGCTCTGTTCGTCCCTGAGCATTTCAACAAAGAGGGATGACGCCATTGTGTCCGCGCCGCTCGCGCTGGCCCCGTCGCGCTCAAGGCGGTCGGAGGTTACCACGAGGATCTCTTCCGGATGCGGGGCTTTCCAGACGAGGTTTTCGATGACCGTGTCGGCGCTCAGGTGGGGCGGCGAATAAATCACGTCGATCACCTCGCTGTCCTTTTGATTGGCGGGCGAAATATCCCTCTGGCCGTCAAAAACGACGCTTATCCTGCGGGCCAGCGAGTTAACCAGCGGCTCAAGCCGGATCAAAAGCTTTTTCCTGAGGCGGGCGATATCGTCATGCCGCTCGTTTGGAAAAATCTGATAAATCAGATTATAGCCGTCAATGATCAGCCATTCTTTCATGGATAGAGTTTCAGCTAATCGAGCGGGCGGTACGGGATTTTCCGCCAAGGGCGGACCAGCCTGCGGCCGGGAACCACCAATGGGCGGTGAGGGACTCGAACCCACAACATCCACCGTGTAAGGGTGGCGCTCTGCCAATTGAGCTAACCGCCCGATATATATACGCATCATAGCCTACGCCAAAAAACAAAGTCAAGGATAGCTTCCGCGTTTCATTATCCTTGCATCATCTTAATCGCAATGTTATTTATATTCCATGTCGGATGCGCAAAAAATATTAAAAATCGGCGTGATCGGTTCCGGCAAGGGGTCCAACTTCCAGGCGATTGAACGCGCGATTGAAGCCGGCGCCCTGCCGGCGCGCGTGGTCTGTGTTTTTTCAAATGTTCCCGGCGCCCTTATCCTGGAACGCGCGCGCGCGGCGGGGATACCGGCGGAATATATCGATCCGGCGCCCTTCAAGACCAAGCTCGACGGCGAGGCCGAAATAAAACTTGTTGATCGCCTGCGGCATTACGGCGTCGAGCTGGTTGTCCTGGCCGGGTTCATGATGATCATCAAGCAGCGCTTGCTGAATGCTTACCCGCGGCGGATAATTAACATCCACCCCTCGCTCCTGCCGGCCTTCCCGGGGCTGGAGGCCTGGAAACAGGCGCTGAACGCCGGGGCAAAGGTGACGGGATGCACCGTGCATTACGTTGACGCGGGAATGGATACGGGCGCGGTCATATTGCAGAAAAAAGTGGAGGTGAAACCCGGCGACACCCCCGAAACTCTGCATGCGCGCATCCAGGAGCAGGAGCATATCGCCTATCCCGAGGCCATCCGCCTGGTCATCAGGCGGCTCCAGGGACAATAAATGAGCGGCGTTTGCGGATTTTATCCTCGACGCGCCTTTCATTTTCGTTATACTTGCCGGCAAGTGTTAAAAGAAAGAAATAATAAATGAAAAATTCCAGCCAAAAAATCGTGATCGGGCTCCCGAAAGGCAGTTTGCAGGAGGCCACTTTTTACATGCTGAAAAAGGCCGGCTTCTCGGTGACGGTCGGGTCGCGTTCCTATGTGCCCGCCGTTGACGATCCGGAGATTGAAGCGCGCCTGATCCGGGCGCAGGAAATAAGCCGCTACGTGGAACAGGGCGTGCTGGACTGCGGCATAACCGGTTATGACTGGATCGTTGAGAACGGCTCCGACGTGGTCGAGGTGACCGATCTCATTTACGCCAAGCAGGGCTTGCGAAAGGTGCGCTGGGTGGTTGCGGTCCCGGCCGATTCGCCGATTAAGACGGTCCAGGACCTCTCCGGCAAACGCATCGCGACCGAGGCGGTCGGGCTGACGAAAAAATTCCTCAGGGAAAACGGGGTGCGCGCCGATGTGGAATTCTCATGGGGCGCGACCGAGGTCAAGGCGCCGGACCTTTGCGATGCCATCGTGGAACTCACCGAAACCGGCTCCTCTCTGCGGGCAAATAACTTGAAAATTATCGCGACCGTGCTGGAGTCAACCACCAAGCTCATCGCCAACAAGGCGGCCTGGAGCGATAAATGGAAAAAAGAAAAAATCAACACGCTTGCGATGCTTCTCCAGGGGGCCCTCGCGGCGGAAACACGGGTCTTGCTCAAAATGAACGTTGCCGAGGGCAGGATCGGCAAAGTATTGCCGATCCTGCCTTCGCTGCACGCGCCGACCGTCAACGCCCTCAGCTCGAAAGGATGGGTGGCGGTGGAATCGGTGGTTGAGGAAAAGATCGTCCGCGAAATCATCCCGAGACTAAAGGCCGCCGGCGCGGAAGGCATAATTGAAATTCCGTTGAATAAAATAATCGCGTAAAGACAAACAAGGAGAAACAAAATGGGTTCGCTGAAAAAATGGCGGATAAAAAAGATGGCGAAGCATAAAAGGCGCAAACGCCGGAAAGCCGATCGCCACAAGAACATTAACAAGTAGGCGGAAACATTATGCCTATCAGGCTGGCTCTGTTTTTTTTACTGGGAGCCGCCGCGTTGATGGCCGGATGCCGATCAGTGTCTCTTCCATCCGGTAATTCAGAACAACCTCAATCAGGGGCCGCCCTGAGCCGGCGCAATGCGGCCATGGCGGACGCGCTTGCCAATTACGGCATGGGAGTCCTGCGCGAGGGCCAGCGCGATACCGGCGCGGTTTCCAATTATCTGCGGGCGGTCGAACTGGAACCGGAATTGACCTCGCTTTATTTGCGCGTGGCGGTCCAGTACATCCGGCGAAATGACAATGACAAGGCCATTGCCATCATGGAGGACGCCTGCCGCTCCAATCCCAAGTCCGTTGAAGCCGTTTTGGTCCTTTCACAGATTTACCAGATCGTCAACCGGCCGGATGGCGCGCGCCAGGCCGCCCGCCAGGCCATCGCCCTCGCGCCCGCGAACAACAAGGGATACCTGCAGCTCGCGGCCTTGTCCGTCGCCGACAAGGATGAAAAGACGGCCCTGCAAATCCTGCGCCAGGCGCTTGATAAAGTAAAAGACCCCCTTCCGGTTTTGAGGCTGCTCGGCGATTTGCACGCCCAGCATATCCGCTCCACCGCCGCCAACGCCGCCGATATCAAGGAGGCGATATCGTATTATGAAAAGGCGGTTGCTTTCCCGACCGATGACCTTTCCAACGATTACCTGCAAAGGCTTGGCGATCTTTATATTTTAAACCGGCAAATCAGCAAGGCGCTCGCCTGTTTCCAGCGGGTCGCCGTCCATGATCCGGACAATGTCCCGGTCCAGCAGAAACTGGCGCTCTGCTACGTCGCCCTGGGCAACAAGGAAAAAGCCCTCGAGTTGCTGAAAAAAATAGCGGGACAGGAGCCGCAAAGCCCGGATCTCTATTACTACCTCGGCGAACTGTATGATTCGCTGGGCGACAATGAACACGCCCTTGAAAACTTCAAGGCGGCGCGCGACGCTGAACCGGCCAACCCGAAGGCATATTTGAAGATGGTCGTCATCCACATGCGTGACAATCCCCAGAAAGCGAAGGAAGTTCTCCGGGACGGCTTGAAACGTCTGCCCAAGGAACGCCTTTTCCTTGAAATTCTCGCGCAATTATACCTGAGCAACCATCAATACAGGGAAGCGCTGGCGCTCTATGATCAGATGCTATCCTCGCTTTCCCCGGATGATTCCATCCTGCGCGATCCCCGCTTCTATATTCAATATGCCACGGCCGCCGTGCAGTGCCGGCTTGTTGGAAAGGCGGTCATGCTTTATGCAAAAGCCCTGGAAATTGATCCGGGCGCGATGGACACGCGGGTCCGCCTGGCCGTTCTCTATGTCTGGATGAAAGACCAGGAGGAGGCCTTTGCATTGATGGAGGACGCGATCGTCGCCGAGCCGGATGACGTCGCGGCCTGGTTCTTTTACGCGATCATCAGCGCGCGGGCCGAGGAATTCAAGCAGTCGGCCGCCTTGTTCAAAATCACGGAAAAAATGGCGGAGGAACTCTCCGACCGGGGAGGCGCTGTGCTGGATACTTCGTTTTATTTCAATTACGGCGCCGCCTGCGAGCGCAACGGCGATTACGAGTTGGCCGAAAAACTCCTCGCAAAGGCATTGCGCCTGGATCATGAAAATAGCGACGCCTATAATTATCTCGCTTATATGTGGGCCGAAAAAGGCCTTAACCTCGACTTGGCCCTTGATTATGTGCAACACGCACTGGACATTGATCCGGACAACGGCGCGTACCTTGACACTCTCGGCTGGATCCTCTTCAAGAAGGAAAAGAATGAGCAGGCCCTGGAGTTAATTCAAAACGCGCACGTCATGATGCCGGGTGATCCGACGATCCTCGATCACCTTGGCGATGTGCTTGCCGGGATGGGGCGTGAAAAGCAGGCTTTGGAGGCCTGGATACAAAGCTTCGAGTCCGGCAGCGTTGCCAATGCGGCCCTTGAACGGAAACTTATCCGGCACGGCATTGACGTCAGGAAATTGCGCATCAATGCCCATCCGGACATTGATCCCCCGCCCGGGTTGGACGAATAATCGCGAATGCGGGCTAACGGACGCCTATTTCAAGATTCGGGCAGACGTCAACCTGCCACGCCTCGTTTCCGCCGATCCCCTGCCCCGCGCCCGCCAGGCCGGCCACCATGGCGGCATTGTCCATGCAATAGCGCGGTTCGGCGAATATCACGCGCAGGCCGGACGCGTTGCCGACGGACAAAAGCTTCTCGCGCAATCTCGTGTTCAGCGAAACGCCACCCACCGCCGCGACGCATTTTATATTTTCCCGCCGGGCGGCCAGGAAAAGGCGTTCCGAGAGGGAATCTATAATGGCCTCCTGGTAACTCGCGGCAATGTCCTCCGGCCGATAGCCCGGATTGCCTTGCGGGAGCCTTTTGAGGAAATACATCAAGGCGGTCTTGAGCCCGCTGAAGCTGAAGCATAAATCGCCGGACATCCCGTTCGCCATCATGCCGGCCGAAAATCGTCCGCGCGGAAACGCAATCGCATTGCCTTTCCCATTCCGGGCAAGTTTGTTGATTTCCGGGCCGCCCGGGTAACCAAGCCCCAGCAGTTTGGCCCCCTTGTCGAAAACTTCCCCCGCGGCGTCGTCAAGCGTGGTGCCCAGCAAGCGATAACGGCCGAGCGCTTCCACCCGCACGAGGCAGGTATGGCCGCCAGACACGATTAAGGCCACAAACGGGCAGAGGCTGTCCATGTCCGGAAGATCCGCCGCCAAAAAGGGCGCGTAAAGATGCGCTTCCAGGTGGTTAACCGCGATAAACGGGATGGCGCGGCTTAAAGCCAGCGCGCGGCCGGTCGTCACCCCGATCAGCAGCGAGCTTGTCAGCCCGGGGCCGTAGGTCGCCGCCACGGCGTCAATTTGCCGCCAATCAAGCCGCGCCTCGTCCAGGGTCCTCTCCACTATTCCGGGCAGGAGCTCAAGATGGTTGCGCGAGGCAATCTCGGGGACAACCCCGCCATAGGGGCGGTGCAGGTCGGTCTGGCTGAAGACTATGCTGGCTCTCACCCGGCGTCCATCGGCCACGACCGCGGCGGCCGTTTCATCGCATGAGGTTTCAATGCCGAGGACATTCATTTCGCTGATTTGGCATGGGACTGGAAACTGCGGATGGCTTTCAAGACGTCCACGGCCCGTTCAAGTTGAACGTCAACCGCGTTGGTCAGGTCAAGTTTGTCCTCGTTGCCGACATCGCCGATCTCGTCGCGCGAACGCTTGATCATGACCTTCTGCCACTGCTCCAGCGACATCGGGATAAAGATGTCGGGATCGATGCCCTTTTCGTGGATCATGCGCTCGTTGGGGGTGTAATATTTCGCGGTGGTCAGCCGGATGGCAGAGCCGTCATCGAGCGGCATGACGCTTTGGACCGATCCCTTGCCGAACGTTTTCTCGCCCACGAGGATGGCCCGCTTGTAATCCTGGAGCGCGCCGGCGACGATTTCGGACGCGCTCGCGCTGCCGCCGTTGACGAGGATGATCATCGGGAAATCAACGTAATGGTACCTGCCCTTGGAGGCGTACTGGGTCTGCAACCCGACGCCCGCCCGGCCTTTCGTGGAGACTATTTTTTCGCCGCCCTTCAAAAATTTCTGCGAGACTTCCACGGCCGAGCTGAGCAATCCGCCGGGATTGTTGCGCAGGTCCAGGATCAATGCCTTCATGCCCTGGCCCAGGAGCTTTTCAAGTGATTTTTGCAGGGCTTCCGCGGTCGGCTCGTTAAACTGGGTGATGCGCACATAGCCGATTTGATCGGTAATCATGGTCGTGCCCTTGACGCTTTCAACCTTGATGACCGCGCGGACGATTTCCATTTCCTTGATTTCCTGCGGCTTGGGGCGCATGATTTTGATCTTCACCTTCGTGCCGGGTTCGCCGCGCATTTTTTTCACCGCGTCCTGGAGGCTCAGGTTTTCGGTTGACTCGCCGTCAATCGCGACGATCTTGTCGCCGTGCAAAACACCCGCCCGGTAAGCGGGCGTGTCTTCCATCGGGGCGATCACCGTTAAGATGCCATCCCGCATGCCGATCACGATCCCCAGGCCGCCGAACTCGCCGGCGGTGTCATTCTTCATGTCCGAAAATGTTTCCGGCTCCATGAACTGGCTGTGCGGGTCGAGCGACTGCAGCATTCCGCGCAAGGCGCCGTAGAGAAGGTCCTTGTACTGGGTTTTATCCTCATCAACGTAATTCTGCCGTATTTGCAGCAAGACCTCCGCCAGCAGCTGCATTTTTTCAAACGCCACCTCGGAAGTGTCGTTTTCCTTCGTGTTCTGGGTGGCGATCTTGGCGCCGACAACAAGGTTGACGGTCAATGCCAAAACAAGCATTACCCAGAACAGTCTCTGTTTTATATTTCTACTAAACATGCGATTCTCATGAAAATATCGATTGGCGTGATTCTATAACCGGGCGGGTATATTTACAATATTATTTCATCCTGAAATCAATCCTGGCCGGCGGCGGATGCGCCCGGCGCGCTTCCGCTTTCAGGTCGTCATCCACTTCCCTCCCCGCTTGTTCAGCCAGGCGCTTTTCCCACATGCCGAACCAGAGCTCGGTCAGCAATATCTCGCCTTCCCGGATAACGGTGAATTCGCGCTGCAGTATCTTTTCCACCGTGTCCAGGTCTCCCCGCTTCAAGGCGATCACGGCCAGGATGACCTGGACCCGGTCAAGCTCCTGCAGCTCCCGGGGCAGTCCGGCGTAAATGGCGTTTATTTTGTCGTATTCGCCCGCATCGCAAAGGGCCTGCAGGTATTCCTGCACGAGAGCCGCCCGGGCTATTTCCGAACCCACGGCCAGCGTCCACGCCTGCTCGAAATTGCGCAGGACTTCGGCTGTCTTTTTCTGCCGGATGGACAGCACCGCCAGGTTGCGATATGCCCAGACTGATGGTTTGCGGCGGATGGATTCCTCCCAGGCCTGCCGCGCGCCCTTCTCGTCAAACTGTTCCATGCGCATCACCCCGGCATGGAGCAGTGCGAACCAATTGCCATTTTCCTTCAGGCTTGCTTCCAGCATTTCACGCCATTCATCCTGGATCATCCATTCCCCCGGTTCAGCCAGGACATCCTGTTCCGGCAGAAATCCGCGCTTCATCAGCTGAATCCATCTTTCCTGCTCTGCGCCCATCGTTGCTTCCGGAAAGACAAACGCTTCCGGCACGGGCGGCGCCTTGGAATCTGTTTTGCGCCGGCGCATTTCCAGGGCGCCCCATCCGCTGGCCGTGTGCAGGATTTCCTCCGGGGGCTGGTTCCGCAAGGCGCGGCAAGCGGCGTGTTTTTCATTCAGCACGCCCATCGGCAGCATTTTTTTAATATCGCGGTCCACCGCCTGCCAGGCGGTTGGCCAGTCGGGATTGTGCACCAGCTTCGGATCGGACTCGATATAGCCCATCGTTTCCAGCCACTCAAACTCGCCCCGCGGCGGCATTGCCAGCCCATGGGTCTGGGTCGGCGCCAACCCGGCCTGGATTTCAATGTACGCGTGGCCGCGGACGGAAAGAAATTCCTGCCATCTTTTCCCGCCGGTTCCGCGCCCCCAGCAGAAAAGCTTGCGGTAAAGCAACGGCCTGGTGGATGTTTCTATGAATCCGCCGCCGTTGCGGTCCAGGGCCGCTTCCCAGATCATGTCCGCCTTCTCGCACTGGAAAAAAAACTCATTGGAATAAGGAAAGTTCGTCGAATAAGTGGCGTCCTTTCCGGGCAGGATCGGCAGTTCCGGCAATTTGCCCAGAGCCAGGGATGAAGGGATGCATTGCGGCAATGGCGGTTTTTTCTTTTGAGCCTCGGTTTGTTTGCATGGAACGTGGAAAATGACCTGGTCGGTCGGCGCGAGGACCCGCACGTCCTCGGCCTCCGGAACGGCGATATTCGTCCACCAGTACATTGACGACGGCCGGTCAAACGGGTTCATCACCCGCGGGCAAACCAGGAGGAACTGGAAGCCGGGCGGGAGGAAGAAATCAATCTGCCAGAAATGATTCTTGCAGCGTTCGTAATCGTAGAGGCGCAGTCCCGGCTCGCCCTGCGGCCCGCGGATTTTTGCGGCAAAGACCGGGGAACAGGTGTGCAGGGCGTGCCCGAACTGCCCCGTATTCCATTCCACGCCGCCCGAAATCCAGGCATTGCGCAGGGCGAGGTTGGCCGGTTGAAACACCGGGTTGCGTTCCAAAAGCTCGCGCTGCAACGGCTTGTAAACGAGGGAAACAAGCCGCCCGCCGAGTTCCGGCAGGAAGATTGCCCGGAGTATTTCGTTTTCCAGGACGGCCGACTTGAATTCCATCGGCTTTTTGTTCCTGGTGTACTGATCCTGCATGCGGTAAGGCAGTGACCTCGCGCCAGTTTGCCAGCCGATCAGTTCCTTCTTTTCGTCCGGAAATGACGGATCAAACAACGTGCTCCTGGCTTGCGGATCAGGCTGACGGAATGCCGGCAGGGGATTTTGCGCTTCCAGGCGTGCGCCGGGAATGCGATACGGCTCGATACGCAGTTCGGTCATGGGGGGTTCTCTCTTTCCTGATAAGGCGGGATTTATTTTTTGATTAATGGCCGCACACCCGCCATTTTGTGGCCGGACGCGACCGTGTAAAGACGTTTGACGGCTGGATTGGAATTTTCATGGGCGGCCACCACCCGGCCGATGATCAACGGACAATCGCCCGGCCGGTGAATGGCAACCAAACGGCATTCGAAATTCGCGACCGCGTCCGCCACGAGCGGCGCTTTCACCTTGTCGGCCGGTTGAACGGCCAGGCCGCTCCCGGCAATTTTGTCACTATCGCGGCCATGCCTTGTCCCGACAAAAAGAACTTCCCGGCCCATATTCTCGCCCGGGAATGCCACCACGAATTCCTTCGTTTTTTTGATCAGTTCGTGGGTGTACGCGCCGTCATCAATGCCGAGCATGAACATCAGCGGCTCGCCGGAGGCGATCGCCACCCACCCGACCGCCATGGCGTTGGCGCCCCCGTCCGGCTTGGCGGTCGTGACCAGCACCACCTGCTCGGGATATTTTCTTTGCAGGGCCTTTGAAATGTTTGATTTTTTTTGCATATTTTCCCGGGATTAAGGTTTGCCCTGTTCCGTTACCACGCCGATCATCGCGAAATACTTCTCGTCGCTGACAAAGTCAGGAACGCTGTTGCCGGTGCCGAGGGCATAGCCTCCGTCCCGGGCGGCGAGGGCGAGCATGGCCCTGGCGCGCTTCTGGATGACATCCAGGGAGGATCGGCAGATAAAATCAAGGTCCAGTCCCCCCAGGATCGCTATTTCCCGCCCCCATTTCAGGTAGGCCTGCTCAACGGGCATGATCGCGTCCTCAAACGAATGTTTCCCGTCGTAACGCATGTCGTTGATGATGTCGCCCATTATATCGTCCGCCTTGCCGCAGGAATGGAGGATCGCCGGCCGGCCGGCGGCATGGATCGTTTCCACGATGCGCTTGTGCCAGGGAAAGACATATTTGCGCATCTGCTCAAGGGAAAGCATGGTCTGGGTCTTGAATCCCCAGTCGTCATTGGAAATGCAGGCCCCGACCGTCTTGAACGGGGCGCATTTTTCGTAATGCCGGATCAACCGCTTCCCGACATTTTCAAAAACATCGCCCACCAGTTGCGGGTCGTCATAAAGCATCATGCACAAGTTGTCATACCCGACGATCCTGACCACGTTTTCAAGGACGCCGCACGGGCCGTAGACAATCAGGCGCATCCCGGCGGGAATATCCGGCTCAATCTGCTTGAGGGAATTATAATCAAAATCATCCGGCTCGTTCCACTTGTAGGCGTCAAAACTTTTCCGGTCGGTGATCAATGGATTCTGGTTGAGCGAAATCGTGCTTTCGTGATCGTGCGCGCCCGTTTCAAAGTTAAATGCCGACCCGGCCACGGACGTGTAGTCATAACCGGCTTTTGTAAACGCGGCGACAACCATCCGGGTGGAGGCCAGCACATCGGAGCTTTCGGTATACGCCGCCCCGGCCAGCCTTCTATAAAGCCGCATGTTCAGGAAAAACTCAAACAGCGTCGGCCTGTCCGGTTTTTCGCGCCTCAATACCTTAAGCAGGTTGTCAAAATTTGGTTCCCTGGTCATAAAATCTCTCCTTTATAATAATTCAATTGCAATTTCATTCAGGCTTGATCTGCCCGGCCCGGGCCAGGCCGCGCGCTTCGACGCTTTGGATTTCCACGAAACCCTGCGAGCTGACCGGGTTTAAGCCGGCGCTTTCTTCCATGGACGAGTCGTCCTGGTTATAAAGCGAGCCGGGGCAATCGGACATTTTCTGGAAGTAAATATTGCCCTTGTAAAGCCCGACCTGGACCGCAGCCGAGGCCCGTTCGGCGAGGCTGTCAATGGCCTTCATCGCCGCGCGCGTGGCCGGGTCATAGACGCGGCCGTCATAAATTTGATTGGCGACCAGCCCTGATAATTCCCGGAACAACCCGGTTGCGCGCCGGTCGAGAACCGCCTGGTAGACAAATTCCAGGCAGCGCCCGAGCAGTTCCATCCCGGGCGCCTCGTAAACCCCCCTGCTCTTCGTGCCGATTATCCGGTTTTCAAGCGCGTGTTTAAGGCCGATCCCGTTCCGCCCGCCGATTTTGTTGGCCAGGCGCATCGCTTCAAGCGGCGTCACCTTTTTCCGGTTGATTTTAACCGCCCGGCCCGACTTGAAAACAACCCTGAATATTTCCACCTTGCCCGGCGCGTCGTCCGGCCAGACGCCCATGGTCGGCTTGACGATCGTGCAGGGGGTCAGCAGGCTTTCCAGGTCTTCCGCCTCATGCGAAAGCCCGGCCAGGTTGGCATCCGTGGAATATTTTTTCTTGCCGCCGGCAAAAGATTTGATGCCGAACCGGTTCAAGTAGGCGGCCATCTGCGTCCTGCCCGGGAACTCGGCCAGCAACTGCGGGTCGCGCCAGGGCGCGTAAACTTTCATTTTCGGCGCCAGGACGTTGGTATAGCGCTCAAAGCGCACCTGGTCGTTGCCGCGGCCGGTGGCGCCGTGGCACAGGACGGTGCAGCCGCGCCTGAGCATTTCCGGCAGGAGGCCGCGCACGGTCACCGCGCGCGCGATGCCGGTCGTGTTCCAGTAACCGCCGTCGTACCTGGCCTGCGCCTTGAGCACCCGGAAGCACGCCGCGGCCATCTCGTCTTTCAGGTCAACGATGAGCGTAGCGGCGCCGCAGGGCGCCATCCGGGCGCGAATTTGCCGGATATCGGTCTCGTCCGGCTGGCCGAGATCGGCCGTGAAGCACAACACCTTGACCCCCATTTCCGTCAGTTTTTTAGTAATTGTCCGGCTGTCCAATCCGCCTGAAACACAGATGCCAACCTTCTCACCCCTCAAATCCTGAACCTTCATTTTAGAGGCTCCTTTCCATGAATATTTTCTTGATGTTGTCGCAGGTCACGCTCCTGATCATGCTTTCATTCAATCCCCACATCGGGAGAATATTGTCAACCAGGTCGCCATACAGGCAGATGGAGGGGTATCCGGACGCATACGGCGCATAAAGCTTTTCGCTGATCGGGTGCGGCGCGTGGTCGGTTTCAATCCAGTCAATGTCCCCCGCCTTGAGCGCCCGGCGCAGGGTGATGCAGTCGGTTATCTCGCGCAAGGGCGGGTTCACCTTGTAGAGCAGCCCGTCGCGGCTGCTCATCTGGACGTTTGACCATAACAAGTGATGGGGCGTGACGCCGCAGGTTATTTTTATTTGCGCCCGGGCCGCCCTGACCAACGCGACCGATTCCGCGGCGGATATGTGGCAAACATGCAGAACGCCGTGAAACCCGGAATCGCGCGCGAACCTGACTTGGTCCTCGATTGAGCGCGTTTCCGCCTGGACCGGCCGGCAGAAGCAGTGCGTGACCGGCTTTTGCGGGTCAAATGCGGTCTTGCACAAGCTCTCCTTCTCGCAATGCACGGCCAGGACGCCGCGATAGTCGAGGGCGGCCAGCGTCTCGTAAATTTTGCGCTGGTCGTTCTCGGCGCAGACTGCCAGAGCGCCGACCGATTGTCCCGCGTACAATTTCAGCCCGGCCACCTGCTTGCATTCCTTTGCGAGCGCGACCGCCTCCTTAAGCTGGTTTTCATCGGCGGTGGCGCCCAGGAAAACACGGTAACGCAGCATGTCGTTCCGCGGCACGAGCGCGAGCCGGTTTTCAAGGTCCCCGGTCCTTAAAACCGGCGGATCGGCATTCGGCATGTCAAAGATCATGTCAATGCGCTGCTGGTCGCAGAGCCGGAAAACATGCTCGATCGTTTCCTTGTAATTCTGCCGCCCGTCGCGGCAATGGACATGGGGATCAATGCGCATCGGCGATGATTTCCTTCAGCTTGGATTTTATTTCCGGGTAGGCCTCCATGATCTTGAGCGCCTTGGCGCGCGTCGCCTCGGCCTTGTAAAATTTCCTGAAATACGCCGGGTTGTCCAGCAGGGCGCCGGTTGCCCACTCTTTGCGGTCCCGCATCCGGGCCACGAGCTGGGCGTGCACGCCCCCGGATATGTAGCCAGCCATGAGAATAATATCCCAGGCGGCCTTGTCGAGCGGGACGACGCTCCGCGACCTCAGCGCCATTTTTTTAAAAAGCCGGTAGCCATCCTCCAGCCGGTCTACGAAGGAAACAACGGCGACCAGAGAACCGCCGTTCTTTTCAATAATCGGTTTCCAGAAATCGCGCACCGACGAGCCCTCGTTGTTCAAATCGGCCACGTGCAGGACTTTTTTGCCTTTCACCCCGGCGCCGATCAGCCGGCCGTCCTTGTACATCTTGGCGTGGGGTTTCTTCATCAGCACCGCCACCGGATTGGAAAAATCCCAATCGCGGGTTTCACCGCCGGAGATGACGTCAAAGGAACCAATTTCGGCCCTGATCAGGTCAACCAGGGACTTTACCGCGCAAGCGTACCTGGCGCCGTCCTTTTCAACCGAGATGCTTTGGACGTAATACGGCCCGATCTGGCCGGACGTATACGGAAACCAGGGCGTCTTATCGTCGATGAACCGGAACGCGCCGGTTTCCATCAGGTTGCGCAGGTTCTTTGCCTGTAGGCTTTTTTTTGTCACGAATATTTTTCCGTCACATCAGAGGCGATTGCCGCCCATTCCCAGAGGCGCTTCGGCTCGTAACGAACCGTGCTTATATCCTTCATGACGATCTCCACCGGGCAGCCGCGCATGATATCCATTTTTGTTTCCAGCTCCTTGCGCGCCAGCTCCGGCCGCCAGGTGTCTTCCGCCAGGCAGGCCGGGCTGGGCTTGAAGGAGAAGACGTATTTGCCGCCCGCTTCCTGGACGGCCTTCCGGACGTCCATCCAGGCGCTGGCCGAAATTTTCCTCAGGCGCGGGACGCGTTTCAGGATTTCGAGCTTGTTGTGTAGCGGCTCGCAGCAGCCGTAATAATTCAGGCCAAACCGCTCCAGGCAGCGCAGCTCGTATTGCAGGGCGAATTCCCAGTGCATTTGCGGCGAAACCTCGGAAAATATCTGGGCGGTCGCGAAGCCCCACATGTCGGCGGGCTTGACGCGCGCCGGATCAAACCCGGCCCCGGGCAGCTCGTCGGTATAGCCATAGGCCCCCGACCCCACGCGCACATTCAGGTTGTTCAGGGTCAGCACCCCCAGCGCCTCAAACTGGTCAAGCATTTTCATGTAGGCGTCAACCGACCGGCTGATCAGCGCGTGAACATAGTCCGGCCGCAGGGCCATGTCGGTCAGGGCCTCCTCCACCCCGGTCAGGCGGACCAAATCATCCCAGGGGGCGAACCCAAACCCCTGTCTGCCGGTTTTGCGCACCGCGATGACGCCGTCGAAAATCCCGTTCAGCATCTGGAATCGTTCTTCCGAAAGCGCCGCGTCGTGGGTGACGACCGGGTCCTTGATTTTTCCGATGTCCTTCTCGTCCCGGATCTGGATTTTGAAATGCCTGGATTTCACGTCGCTGTTCGGGTCCATCTGGATGGTGTCGACGTCCTCGCCTATCCCGAACCCGGTGTTTGTGACCGCGAGCGGACAATCAATCCACGGCTCCAGGACCATGTCGCCCTGCATGTGATCCCACTGGTATAATTCAAAGCGCAGTTCCGCCTCGATTTCCCGGCAGAACTGATCCGAGGTCTGCAGCGCCAATTCAGCGGGCGAGTTCATTTCGTGCCAGGGAGTTTCGGTGATCCAGACCATGGGCTTGACCTTTTCCAGCCGGTTAAGCCGCGCCCACATTTTTTTGCGCTCCTGCTGGATCGGCAGTGAGGCGATCTGGGCCTTTCGTTCCCCAAGTTTACGTAAAACATCCCGGTCATGCCGGCTGGCGGTCATTTGTTTTTTTTCAGTGGCTTTCATGGAAGTTGACCTGAAAAATGTAGACTCAGGAAGGAGCTTTGTCGAGTTCAATTTGCGTCCGCAACGCTCATGTTTTGCCGGCCGTCAATTCCAGGCCGCGGTCGCGGAAATAGATGAATGAATCAAAGTCCACGTCCGGCGGGGTGGAATGATCGCTCGAAAGGATAAAGGGTGTGCGCGTTGCCATGAGCGGCAGAATTTTCTTCCTGAGCTCGGCGTCAATCCGCGCGCGGTCATTGCTGATTATCTCGCGGATATCGATGTTGCCCATGAAGCCGATCTTGCGGCCGTATTCGCGGTTGAGGCGGATGACGTCCATCCCTGCCTTGACCTCCATGGCCTGCAGCATGTCAATGCCGGCGGCGACCATCCCGGGCACGAGCGGCTCGACAAAGCCGCAGGAATGCATGATGACCTTGAGGCCGCGCGCGTGCGCCCAGTCAATCGTGCGCTTGTGCGCGGGCTGGATCAGCTCGGCGTACATCGCCGGGGACATGAACGGCTTGCCCTTGAAACCCATGTCCTCGAAAAACCAGATGCCGTCCGGCAATCCCTCCTCGGCGAACAAAATCTCCCAGAGGGCGATCGTCAGGTCGGCGTAAGTTTCGGTCATGTCCTTTACCCAGTCGGGCTCGAGCGCCATGCCCATGAGCATGTATTCATGGCCGCAGACCGGGTGCATCTGCTCGAAAACATTGACTCCCGCCCACATGAAAAAGCGTTTTTTTTCCGCCGCGTATTTTTTTGCCTTGCGGTAGGCTTCGAAACCGATCCGCCGCCGGTCCGGTTTTAAAAACGGCTTGGCGTGCTCTTCCCACCCCGCGCGGTCCTTCACCAGGAAATCAACGTGTTCCGGCGTGCCGCTCTTGTTTTTCCAGTGCCGCAGCAGCGCGCCGTTGCCGTTCCGGGTCAGGACCGATTCCTCGTTCTCCTCGACAATGACGTCCTTGAAATCAAGGTCGGCCACGCAGTTAAAAGTCCAGCAGGGATCAATATCCATGTCAAACCGGTCAATGATGGATTGGTCGGGTGACGCAAAACGCCCCTCGCTCCGCCAGCGTTTTTCCGTCTCCGGCCAAAGGCTTTCATAAAATGCGGAGCGGTCAACCGGTCGGCGTTCGAGCAGGTTCTTGACGCGTTCTCTCGGGTCCATGGCATTCATGCTGATGTTGCTCCTTGAAATGGAGGTTGTTTGTGTTTGTAAATTGGCCGCACAATATCATAAGCGCAGACTCTGGCAAGCGGGAAACGCTTCACAATTTGCCGAATTCAAGATAGGCGTCCATCAGGGCCGTTATGTTCTCCAGCGGGGTGTCCGCCTGGATATTGTGGGAGGTGCAGAAAATATACCCGCCGTCCGGCCCGACGATCTCCGCGATGCGCCGGACTTCGCGCCGGACATCCTCCGGCGACCCGTAGGGCATGATTTTCTGGATTGATATGCCGCCCTGGAAACAGAGTTTTTTCCCGAATTTATTTTTCAGGTCCGCGAGCGCCATGCCCTGCGCCTCGGGCTGGATTGACTGCAAGATGTCCAGCCCGCATTCAATCATGTCCGGGATGATCCCGACCACCGACCCGCAGGTGTGATGCATGCTGACGACGCCATGCCGCCTGACCAGGTCAAGGTATTCTTTGAAGCCGGGCTTGAGCAGGTTGCGCCACATTTCCGGGCTGATGAGCGGACCGTTCTGGGCGCCGAAATCATCGCCGGTGATGACGATGTCAATCTTGCCCCGGGCGGCGGAGAGGATTCTTTCCAGGTAAACAAGGTAAAATTTCCTGATTTTCGCGAAGACGGCCTGGACGATTTCGCTCCGCATGGCAATGTCCATGAAAAGCTTCTCGGTCCCGAGCAGGTACATGGCCGGCTTCAACTGGGCCACCCGGTTCAACCGGTCTCCCATGAAAGCGACGATACGCTGGTCCTTCAGAACGGCTTCAGATTGGCTTTCCACGACGCTGTAATCAAACCAGTCGGGCGAAGGCCAATGCGCGTATTTTTCAACGTCCTCAACGCACTCCGCCCCCGCCAACGGCGCTTCGGTCGCCTCGCTGTAGGCCTCTGACCGGCCGGAGGATCCCGCCGATACATTGCTTCGCTTAACGCCCCAGATATCCATGCCGTCTTCCAGCGGCGGCCCAATGTAACGCGGGCCTTCAATATGGCGCAAATCAACGTCATAACGGTCCAGGAAACCGGCGTAGGTCACGCCGAGCGCCTGTTCCAGGCGGCTTATCACCGTGGCCGTCGCCCAGAAATCCACGGGGATCCGGTCGCCGGTTTTATGCTCAAGCGCCAGGAATGTGCGTTCGCGCGAGTTCATTGATGGAACAAGGATATTTTTTACGCGCAATTCGTCAAGGATATTTACCGGGCCATTTCATCATTTATCAAATATGATGGTTATACATCCGGCGCGAAGAATCGCCGCCGGAAATAAAGCGAAACGTTCACGAGACCGATCAATACCGGAACTTCCACCAGCGGCCCGATCACCGCCGCGAAGGCCGCGCCGTGATTGATGCCGAACACGCCCACGGCCACCGCGATGGCCAGCTCAAAATTGTTGCTGGCCGCCGTGAAGGAGAGCGTCGCCGACTTGGTGTAATCGGCCCCCGCCTTTTTGCTCATCCAGAAACTCAACAGGAACATAACCACGAAATAGATCAACAGCGGCACGGCGATCAGGAGAACATGGCCCGGCTGGCGGATGATCTTTTCGCCCTGTAACGAGAACATCACCACGATCGTGAACAACAACGCCACCAGCGTGATCGGCGATATCTTCGGGATGAATCGCGCGTGATACCATTCTTTTCCCTTCAGCTTGACCAACACCAGTCGAGTCAGCATGCCGGCGATGAACGGGATGCCCAGGTAGATGAACACGCTTTCGGCGACCTGCTTGATGGTGATGTTGACCACGGCTCCGGAGAGGCCCAGCAGCGGCGGCAGTTTCGTGACGAAAAACCAGGCAAATACGCTGTAAAAAAGCACCTGGAAGATCGAATTAAACGCCACCAGTCCGGCGCAATATTCGCTATTGCCCCTGGCCAGATCATTCCAGACAATCACCATGGCAATGCACCGTGCCAGCCCGATCATGATCAGGCCGATCATGAACTCAGGCTGATTATGCAGAAACGCCACCGCCAGCAGGAACATCAGGATCGGTCCCACGATCCAGTTCTGAAGCATGCTCAAGCCCAGCACCTTGTAATCGCGGAAAACGTCACCCAGTTCCTCGTATTTTACCTTGGCAAGCGGCGGATACATCATCAGGATCAGGCCGATGGCAATGGGAATGCTGGTCTGGGTCCCTTCAGGCCGAAGCGATCCGATCCATTCCCCGAATGCCGGAGCGGCGTATCCTAGAAACACCCCCATCCCCATCGCGATAAAAATCCAGAGGGTCAGATACCGGTCCAAAAAAGATAACTTGCTCGCAATCCTTTCCGTCATTTTTCAAGCTCCTGCATTATTGTTTATATGATTCATGCTCTCAAGTGATCTCAATTACAGCATTTTTTATTGCCGGATGCTTCCGCGCCGGAACAGCATGGGGCGGCTTTTCCCTGCGGCATGTCAAAGACGGTTCTGGAAAAATTGCTCATCGCGCTATCCGCCCCTTTTGACACCATTTCGCCGACCGAGATCGCCTCCCGAATTTGCTGGTCCGAAATTCCCAATTCCCGCGCCGTGGCGTGGTGGTATGTCAGGCAGGGCTGACAATGCGCGGCAACAGACGCTCCGATGGCAATTAACTCCTTTGTTTTTTCATCCATAATTTATTGTCCTCTTTTTATTGATTACATCATGGTTCAAGCGCTTCGGGCAGTTGCGCGACAAACGCCCGTATTTCATCCCGCACGCGCCGATAATGCGCCAATGCTTGTTCCTCGGATTCGGCGCTTTTCGCCAGTTCGGGCGGGTCTTCAAACCCGACATGCACAACCTTTGTCCTTCCGGGAAATATCGGACAATTCTCGCCCGCGTGGCCGCAGACCGTGACGACATAGTCAAACTCAATGTCTTTCAATTCGCCCACGCGTTTTGAACGATGTCCTGAAATATCCACGCCGGCTTCTTTCATGACAGCAATCGCAAACGGATCCAATTCGCGCGCTTCTATGCCGGCGGAATACGGTTCAACCAGGCCGCCTTTCAACGCGCGGGCAAAACCTTCGGCCATCTGGCTCCGGCATGAATTGCCGGTGCAGAGAAACAGGATCTTTAATTTTTTTGCCATGGCGAATGTCCATCGGCCTCACGTTCGTTTCAGCAAGGCGGCTATGTCTTCCATCCCGCAAATCCGGTTATTGCCCAGGACTTCAGCGAAATCCTCCGTGTCCCGGACGGACCGCAACGCGTCGGTCATCGCGCGGATGGACGACAATATGGCGATCGCCGGGATGCTCACCCTTGCAACCCCGGCGTCTTTCAGGGCCTTGACCGACATTGTCCGGATGTTGTAGGCCATCCCCGCCGCGATACTGATCGGTCCGTGAACCTCTCGCACAAGAAAGTAAACTTCGTCCATCGTGGCGACCGCCGTGATAAACGCCAGGTCCGCGCCCGCCGCCAGATAAGCGTTGGCGCGCTCAGCCGCTTCTTTCAACCCCGCCTGCCGGTCCGCGGCGGCCGCCAGCGCGTCTGTTCTGCCGTTGATGACAAGTTCCCCGTTGTTCGCCGTCTTCGCGGCCTTGCGCGCATTTTTCAGTTTCTCAACCATCACATCGCGCGGCACAATGCGTTTTGGACCGGGCTGCCCGAGAACCTGATCCTCCAGGTTGATCCCGGCCAAACCGGCTTCCGCGTAGGCGCGGATCGTCTCCGCAATGGCTTCCGGGCCGCCGAATCCATCCTCGCCGTCCGCCATGACCGGAACCGCGACGGCGTTGACCATGGCGCGTGACAGCCTCAGGTTGGCTTCCAGGCCGAGGTCGGCCTCGGCGGGTCGGACGGCTGCCACGGCCATGCTGAAACCCGAACACTGCACGGCCTTGAAACCAAGCTTTTCTATAATCCTGGCGCTGATCGGATCGAACGCGTCCGGCATAACCAAGGTGTCCTTGGCCTGTATCAATTCGCGCAGACAACGGCTCTTTTCAATATTGTTCATTCGTCATTTCCTTTCATTCTTGTCATAACTCGCTTCATGCTTCTGCCGACCGTCTTTTTGCCCACAGTAGAAGCGTGGAACTGAACACAACCGTCACGCACCCCGCTTCCTGGAAAAGAACGGCAATGATGGGAGTCATCATTCCCATGACCCCCAGCGCCAGCCCGATGACGTTATAGATCATGGAAAAGAAGATGTTCAATTTGATTCTCCGCATGACTTTTGCCGACATCCACATGAAATCAGCAACCCCCGCGATGTCATCGTTCATCAAGGTGACGTCGGCCGTCTCTATCGCCACATCCGTGCCGGCGGCGCCCATGGCGATGCCCACATCGGCCAAGGCAAGGGCCGGGGCGTCGTTAATGCCGTCGCCGATCATTCCAACGATGTGCCCTTTGGACTGCAACGCTTTGACATACTCCTGCTTTTGTTCAGGAAGCAGTTCGGCCATGAAATCATCAACGCCGATTTCCCTGGCAACCGCTTCAGCCACCCGGGGATTGTCGCCGGTCAGCATCGTAATTCGCTCAACTCCCAGTTTTTTGAGCGATCGGATGATGTTCGCAATCTCGGGACGGATCTCATCGGCAATCGCCAGCAGGCCAATTGTTTCACCGTTGTGCGCCACGAGAACCGGGGTGTGTCCTTGCTCCGATTGTTTTGCGATTTCCCGCAAAACTGAAGAGTTGATTGATACTCCGGCATCCTGAAGAAAGGCCTGTTTCCCGACCAAAATTTTCACGTTATTCCAGCTGGCCTCAACCCCCATGCCGGTAGAACTCTCAAAATGATCCGGGTCGGGAATATCCAGCTTCCTCCCTTTGCCGGCCGCCAGGATGGAACGCGCCAGCGGGTGCTCGGAATATTTTTCCGCGATGCAGGCCATGCGCAATATTTCTGCCTCGCTCCTGCCGTTGAACGCGATGATCCCTTCCACCTTGGGTTTGCCCAGGGTGAATGTCCCCGTCTTGTCCACAAGCAAGTGTTTGATCTTATGGCCCAGTTCCAGGAAGATGCCGCCCTTGATGAGGACCGCCCGGCGCGCCAGGTTGGAAACCCCGGCGGTGACAGCCGTGGGGGTGGCTATGGCGAACGCACAAGGGCAGGCCACAAGCAGAACGGAAACCGCGACCTTGATATCA
>CAYYWX010000008.1:42904-82306 GCA_964475405.1 uncultured Verrucomicrobiota bacterium | reverse complement strand
CGCTCCGGCGGAGCCGGGAGCATCAGACTCGATTCTATGCGAGCGCGGGAAACCCACAGATGAGCCAGAATCGCCGCCTTGTCCTCCG
Organism: uncultured Verrucomicrobiota bacterium; assembly: GCA_964475405.1. GTDB lineage: Bacteria > Verrucomicrobiota > Kiritimatiellia > JAAZAB01 > JAAZAB01 > JAQUQV01. The sequence continues at coordinate 82,218 of CAYYWX010000008.1, read as the reverse complement.
AAGTCCGCTTTAGCGAGACGAAGGAGGACGTCTTTTTCAAACGAAATTCGCACTGCTATTTATCACGCCCGGAGAAGCGTGATGAACAATGAAAGGCGATAAGAGAAATTTGGTTGCGGCTAAATGCCGCCTTGGTCCGGATATTTTATGCAAGATGATGCGCAGATAAATAAGATTGACTGGTTGGCGCTGGCCGAAAAGTCCCTTGCCGCCGGCGGCATCGGGCGGGATGACGCGCTTGCGGTCCTGCGCGCCGATGACAGCCAGCTCCTGGAGATACTGGCCGCGGCCTACCGCCTGCGGCAGGAAGCATTCGGGCGGCGGGTCAATTTGCACGTCATTCAAAACGCGCGCAGCGGTTCCTGCTCTGAAAACTGCGGCTTCTGCAGCCAATCGGCCGCGTCCCGTTCGGCGATTGAACGCTACCCGCTGCGCGGAGTGGAGGAACTGGTCGCCGGCGCGCGGCAGGCGGACGGGATCGGCGCGGCGAAATATTGCATCGTCACCAGCGGACGGGCGCCCTCCGATGATTCGGTTGAAACGATTTGCGCGGCCGTCCGGCAAATGCGCGCCGAGGGACTCAAGCCCAGCATTTGTGTTTCCCTGGGGCTGGCGACGGATGAGCAGTTGCGCCGTCTGATTGGGGCGGGCGTGAACCGCTACAACCACAACCTCGAAACCTCGCGCCGTTTTTTTCCGGGCATCTGCGGCACGCACTCCTATGATGACCGCGTGGAGACGGTCCGCAGGGCGAAGGCCGCCGGACTTGAAGTCTGCTGCGGCGGCATTATCGGGTTGGGGGAAACAATCGAGGACCGGGTTGACCTTGCGCTGGCCTTGCGGGAGTTGGCCGTTGATTCCATCCCGGTCAATCTGTTTAATCCGCGCGCCGGCACGCCGCTGGAGAATGTGCCGCGCATGGGCGCGCTGGAGGCCTTGCGCGCCTTTGCGATGTTCCGGTTGGTCAACCCGCGCGTGGATATCCGCGCCGCGGGCGGGCGGGAGATATGCCTTGGGCCGCTCCAGCCTTTTGTGTTGTTTGCCGTCAATTCTATTTTTACCGAGGGCTATCTCACCACGCCGGGGCAGGGGCATTCGCGGGACATGGAGATGATCAAGGCCATGGGTTTTGAAGTTGGCGCCATTGAGGCGTGAGATAATTGGCATGTCTGGGATGTAATGTCGCAGTCATCTGGGTGATGTCCGTATGGTTTGATGGCGCTGAAAATGCGCTGTGCATTTCGTTCAAAAAAAATCCGGCGATTCCGGCGCATCTGCGGATTTTCCGCGCTTGCGCATACGCAAGTATAGCGCCACGCGCGGCGCATCCGCATACCAGTCCCGCTTTCAGCGGGATGACGCCGGACTAACCGGATTTTTTTCAAATCCCGCGATCCTCCTTCGCGGATCTTCGGAGGACACGCGGGAAGCGAAATGCACCAGCGCGGATCACCACTTCCCGAATTGACGACTGCATATATTTTGTAATAATGCCTTCATGGTTGCATGGTTCGCGGACTCGCCAAGCCCAAGGCAGAACGCGATTGCACCCGTCCCAACCTGCCGGAAGGTTGGGACGGAATAAGAACCCTAATTTGCGATGGGTGTAAGATAATTTTCTTGGTGATTACCTGGCAAGGTTTTTTCGGCGGGGCGAATGCGCGTCGCGGTTTCCTCAGATCCCCTCCAGCGGAGGGGTGGCCATATTGGCCGGGGTGGGTGTTTTCGGAACGGATCAAAGTATTTATCTCATACCCCATGTGCTGACGGAGAATGTAAATATTTGCCCGTGCTTGTGTTTTGTGGTATGAATGCAAGCGCCGTTGCCAAGAACGGGGCGGGATGCATAAGATTAAAAATTATACCACGGATAGCACGGATGGCACAGATACCGTAAGACAGTCAGATCCTTCTTCGCCAAGGCTACGCAGGACAAGCGGTCGGACGGTCAATATCAGTGTTATCCGTCCTTGCCTCGGCATAGCCCATGGCGAAGCCCGGGCAATCAGTGGTCAATTGCCGAATTTCCTAATTCGGGAAATCAACGCAACCAATGGAGATTAAAATGAAAATGATAATGTCAACGCTCGTGATTGTTTTGTTCGCCTGTTCGCTCGCGCTCGGCCAGGATGCCGCCGGGCAGAAAACCGCTTACTGGCCGGCATGGCGGGGGCCTTCCGCCAACGGCGAAGCGCCGGCCGCCAATCCGCCGACAACCTGGAGCGAGTCAAAGAATATCCGCTGGAAAATTGATATTCCCGGGAAAGGCCATTCCACCCCGGTCATCTGGAACGACAGGATTTTCGTCACGACCGCCGTCCCCTCCGACAAGGCCGTTGACCAGGAAAAAGTAAAGGCCATTGAGAAGGATATTCCCGAATTTTCCCGCAAAAAAGCCAACCTGCCGGACCGCATCATGGAGTTTACCGTGCTCGCGCTGCGCCGTTCCGACGGCGGCGTGATCTGGAAACAGAAAGTGTGCGAGGAGGCGCCCGCCGCCGGCACGCATGGCGACGGCAGTTGGGCCTCGGGCTCGCCCGTGACCGACGGCGAACGAGTCTATGCCTACTTCGGCTCCCAGGGACTCTATTGCCTGGATCTGGACGGCAACAAGAAGTGGGAGAAGCGCTTCGGCACCATGAAGATCAAGGCCAGTTTTGGCGAGGGGACCACGCCCGCCATCTGCGGCGATCTGATTATTGTCAACTGGGACAATGAGGAGAATTCATTCATCGTCGCCCTTGACAAGAAGACCGGCGCGGAGAAATGGAAAATACCGCGGCCGGAAAAATCTTCCTGGGCAACCCCGCTGGTTATCGTGAATAATGGCCAGCCGCAGATTGTCGTCAACGCCACGGGCCGGATTCGCGCTTACAATCCCGCCGATGGCAGCGTCATCTGGGAATGCTCGGGGATGACGACCAATGTGGTTCCTTCCCCGGTCTTTGACGGCAAAAACGTCATTTGCATGAGCGGGTTCCGGGGCAGTGCCGCGCTGGCCATCAAGGTTGCGTCTGCCGCGGGTGACATAAGCGACAAGCCGGAGGCGCTGGCCTGGAAGCGCGACAAGGACACGCCTTATGTTTCTTCGCCCTTGCTCCATGACGGCCTGCTCTATTTCTTCAAGGGCAACGACGCCGTTCTTACCTGCGTGGATTCTGCTACCGGCAAACCGCAATACGAAAAGCAGGCCGTAGAAGGGCTCAAGCAGGTTTATTCTTCGCCGGTTGAAGCGGGCGGGCGGGTTTATCTCACCGGCCGCAACGGCGTGACGGCGGTCATCAAGCATGCCCCGGCGTATGAACTGCTTGCCACCAATACGCTCAGCGAAAGTTTTACCGCTTCCGCCGCGATAGTTGAAAACGAACTTTACCTGCGCGGCCAGAAGAGCCTTTATTGCATCGCGGAACCTTCGCAAAAATAGGGGACGGATCTTCGGTGACAATCGGGAAAATCTGGCCGGGACTGACGATCAAGTCCTGGCAAATGGTGCATTGAAATCTTGTTATGCGAATTCTTTGCTGTCATTCCCGCGAAAGCGGGAATCCATAAATTCTAATTCCATACCGTGAATCCGCATTCAATCTGAATTTTCAGGATGAAGCCCGTGGCGGAAATACTGGATTCCCGCTTTCGCGGGAATGACAACATTGAAACGTACTGCCTTTGTCCAACCAGGTCGAAGCCTTATAATTCTTTGCCTTCAACTCTTGACAAGCATAGACCACGCTTTAACATTTAACAAAAACAAGAACGATCTTCATCAGGTTTCCTGGTTGAGTTTGTGCCGGTAAAATATGATGGGTACAAAATAGATCATGAATGAAAGTAAAAAATGCAGATTGATAGGAAACGGCGTTATCATTTTAGTTTGCCTGATAGTTGCAGGATTCTTCGGTCTTCCGTTTACGTCAAGCACGCTCCGCTATGACGGATATTTAGATTTAGTTATTCTGTATTGGTTCCCCAATGCCCGAATCAACCGGTGTGACAATATCTTGCGTCAAATCGAGTCGGCAAAGGATCAGTACGCAATCGAACATGGGTTGAAAGATGGCGATATTGTCGTCTCGGCTAATCTTGAATCTTATTTTCGCCTGGGATGGGAAAAAGGCGCGATGTGTCCATGCGGTGGCAAATACACAATAAATCCGATAGGAATTGAACCCAGGTGTTCTGTCCACAGTAGTCGGTCCGATATTGAAAAGTCGGACTTTGAACGCGAAATTGAAAAACGAGCGACGAAGCGTCAACATTGATGTCGGGATTGACAATTTTTCCAAAATGTGTATGGTATATACACATATTGGAGGTATATTATGCGAACGAATGTAGTTCTCGACGACCAACTGATGTCGCGCGCGCTCCGGTCCAGCGGGTGTCGCACGAAACGATCGGCCATTGAGACGGGTCTGCGACTGCTGGTTCAAATCAACAGCCAGAAGAAGTTGCGGGCGCTCAAAGGCCGCATAGCGTGGGAAGGCGACCTTAAGAAGATGCGGAGGGACTGAAGGTGGTCATTGTGGATACGTCGGCGTGGATTGAGTTCTTCCGGGGCGGTCTGCCGCGTATCGTGAACAAGGTCGATCTCTGTCTGGAGCAGGATCTTGTCGGTATCGGTGACCTGGTGTATTGCGAGGTGATGCAGGGAATTTGCTCGCCCCGGGAGAAAATAGAGGTTTCATCCCTTCTGCTCGCGCTTCCCCAATTTGAAATGGTCGGGTTCAGCATGGCCGAGAAGTCGGCATCCAACTACCGGCTTCTCCGCTCAAAGGGTGTGACGGTCAGGAAGACAATAGACGTCCTCATTGGAACCTTCTGCGCGGAGCACGGGCTGCAACTCATTCACAATGACTCGGACTTTGACCTGATGGCAAAGCATATCGGGCTCAAGATGATCTGACGCAGGGCAGGCGAAACCGCGCTGCCGTTTACCGTCCGATAATTGAGAAGTTGTGAAATAAACAGAAATCATCGCGTTGGCGGTGCAGCGCTCCTACAAAAAAGTCTATAAAATATGAAAAAATGTAGGAGCCGAGCCCCGTCTCGGCGATCTTTGCCAATTCTTTCACGCGTTCCGATGGTCTTATAATTCCTTGTCTTCAACTCTTGACAATCATGGGCCACGCTTTAACATTTAATAAAAAACCGGAACAATCTTCATCTGATTTCCGGTTTGAGTTTGTTTCAGTAAAATATGATAATCTGAATATGCCAACACCACGATCATCCCAACTCATCAATGCCATGCACAAGCGGCAACTAGTGCGTTTTGAGCGGCGCTTCGAGGGCTCACCAGTGCGCGGTTATGTCCTGGGTGTTGGTCCGAAGTTCTTCCTTCTGGCATTGGTCAGTGATCGAATTTGGTTTGATGGTTTTGAGTGTTTTCGTATTGAGGACGTGCGTGGTTTCAGACAAGATCCTCACGCTTGCTTTGCAGAGTCCGCTCTTCGGAAGCGCCGTGACCGCTTGCCGCAGAAACCGCATGTCAACGTCGGAAGTATTGAGAAGTTGCTGCTGTCGGCAGGTCGTCAATTCCCGCTCGTGACTATCCATCGGGAACAAGTTGATCCGGATGTGTGTTGGGTTGGCCGAGTTCTCGGTATTGAACATGGTCGCGTGACGTTGCTCGATATGACTCCTGATGCGATTTGGGAGGAGAAGCCGGAGTCGTTTCGAATGAGCGAGATCACTCGCGTAAACTTTGGCGGTGATTACGAGACCGCTCTTTATCTGGTTGGTGGACATCCAGGGCAGACTATCCAGACAGTGTAGCGAACGGGAACCAACCGCTCAGTTCACTAAAATTTTCTGGAGAAAGGGCCAAACCGGAAAACAATCGTTCTTTATCTTCAACTCTTGACAATCATGGACCACGGTTTACATTTAATAAAAACCGGAACGATCTTTATCCAGTTTTTCGGGTTGAGTTTGTTTCAATAAACCTGTTTGCAAGAAAAGATGAAAAAGCACAGCGAGAAAAACTTCCTAGAGTGGGCCGCAATCAACGGTATGGGGCTAACCACCTCCTGCAGGCAACGTTCTAAAGGCCGCGCCTGATAAGTAACGTTTCGCCGAATAGATAGATCCTGAACTTTCTCGATCTCGATAGCCCAGTAGGCGGGTTATTACCCGCGCAGTTCTTTTTCAAACGGCTTGATGGCGCGGTCAAGGATGCCGTGCAGATGGGCGATGGCTAGGCCGTAATTGGTAATCGGCACATTTGCCAATTTCGCCTTTTCAATGCGCGTCAATAACTCGCGCCGGTTGAAGACACAACTGCCGCAGTGGATGATAAGTTTGTAGGAACCCAGGTTGTCCGGAAAATCGCGGCCGGCGACAACCTTTATTTCAAGCTTGCGCTTCGTATGATTCCTCAGCCATTTCGGAAGCTTGATCCGCCCGATATCGCCGTCCACCGGGTGGTGCGAGCAGGCCTCGGCGATCAGGATTTTATCGCCGTCGGCCAGGGTATCAATCGCCTTGGCCCCCTTGACCATTTCCGCCAGGTCCCCCTTGAAGCGGGCGTAAACAACTGAAAAACCGGTCAAGAACACTCCCGGCGGGACAAGCTTCGCGACTGTTTCAAATGCCTGGCTGTCGGTAATGACCAGGGCCGGTTTCTTTTTCAAATTGGCCAGTGCCATGGCCAGGGCGTTTTCCTTGACCACCAGCGCTCCGGCGTCATGGTCAAGAATGTCGCGCAGGACCTGGACTTGGGGGACGATCAGGCGTCCTTTCGGGGCTTCAAGATCAATCGGCGTGACCAGGATCACAATGTCATCCGGTTTAACCAGCCCTTCCATGACGGAAGACTGCTCAATGAATTCCTGCGGGGTGGCCAGGATGATGGCTTCGCGCAGGGTTTCAAACCCGGTCAGGTCCCTGGCGCTGACGGTGGCGACGAACTCGCATCCTAGCGCGGCGGCCTCTTTTTCAACCGCGCGGTTGCCGCGCAAATCGCTCTTGTTGGCGACCAGGACGCAGGGGATCTTTTGTTTTTTGAAAAGCGCCAGCAGGTCTTTCTCGTAACCGCTGAACGAATCGGCCACCAGCGCCGCCAGTTCCGTGCGGTCCACGACCTTCATCGTCTTGGCGATGCGCAGCTTCCCGAGCGCGCCGGAGTCGTCAACGCCCGCGGTGTCAATAAAGACCACCGGTCCGACCGGCTTGAATTCCATCGTTTTTTCAACCGGGTCGGTGGTCGTGCCGGGCACGTCCGAGACGATGGAAACCTGCTGCCGCACCAGCGCGTTGAGGACGGAGGATTTGCCGACGTTCCGGCGGCCGAAAATGCCGATATGCAGGCGCAATCCTTTTGGGGCGGTGATCATCTGGCCGCCTTACTTGTTATTGTCGGCAATGCACTGGGCGACGGTTTTCAGGAGGACAGCGGGCTTGACCGGTTTTTCAAGGATGCCCTTGACCGGCAGCCATGCGTCATCGGGTTCAAAGCCGAACGGGAGGCTCATTTCCTTCCGGACCCCGGTGATGATTATGACCGGGATGTTTTTAAGCTTGTTGTCCTTGTTGATTTCGCGGGCAACTTCAAAGCCCTCGGTGTTACGGGTCATCATCACGTCCAGTAGGATGATGTCCGGTTTCTCCTCCTGGGCCTTGGCGACTCCCACCTTGCCGTTGGGCGCGGTGTCAACCTGGTAGCCCTGCGCTTCCAGCAGGCTGGATGTGGCTTCGACGAATTCCGGGTCATCATCTATGATCAATACTTTATGCGCCATGGTATTTTCTCCTTTGTTCATTTAGTTAGTTTCAAAACTCATTTTATGGACACGCGCCCGTTTCCATTGTCCGGCCACGACGGCGCGTGGCCCTCCATATTTATTTCCGGCAATGGAGGGACGCGTTCAATCGCGTCCGTGCTTTCAGTCTCATCATTCACGATTTTCCATCGCGCATCAATCGCGAAATTAACTATCAAGTATTCTCTCGGAACGTATGAATAATTGAAATCATCGCGCTGGCGGGGCAGCGCTCCTACAAGAAAGCCCATCATAAATGTAGGAGCCGAGCCCCGTCTCGGCGATCTCTGCCATTTTTCTCAACCCTTAAAAAAATATATCGCGTTCGCCGGCCCTTGTCTTTTCGTAAAACTCCAGCAACTGCGGATAAACGGCCGGCATCGTCCGCCGGATTTCGTCAATTTCGCGCGCGATGATTTTCTCGCTGGCGGCCATGGTCGCCGGGCTCGCGAAATCATCCAGCCATTCGCGCAGGGTGATGACCGCGTTGAGCTTGCAGAATTTGCCCTCCTTGCCGCAGCGCAGCAGGTTCATTATCTTTTCCCCGGTCCGGCCGCAGCGGTAGCCCGCCGTGCAAAAGGACGTTATATAGCCCGCCTCCGCCAGCTCGCGCACTACCGTGTCAAGGCTGCGGGTGTCGCCGAGGATGAATTGCTGCTTGTCGCCCTGCTGTTCGCCGTTCGCCTCCGCGTAGGCCCCCACGCCGATCCTGGTTGAAGCGTCGGTCTGGGTGCAGCCCAGCGGCAAAATTTCCCTCCGCATCGCGGCGTTTTCGCGGGCGGTCAGGATCATCCCGGTGTAGGGGACGGCAAGGCGGATGACCGTCACCAGTTTCCTGAAATCGGCGTCGCCGACCTTGTATTTTGAATCAAGGGAGAAAGGCGTGTTGTCAGCCGGCTCGAGGCGCGGGAACGAGATCGTGTGCGGTCCGATCCCGAACTTGCCTTCCAATTCAAGCGCGTGATGGAGCAGTCCCATCACCTCGAATTTCCAGTCGTAAAGCCCGAAGAGGGCCCCGAGGCCGACATCGTCACAGCCGGCTTCCAGTGCCCGATGCGGGGCGTAAAGCCGCCAGAGATAATCGCCTTTGAGCGTCCCGGCCGGGTGGAGCAGGGCGTATTGTCCCGGATGATATGTTTCCTGGAAAACCTGGTAAGTCCCGATGCCGACTTCGTGCAGGGTTTTTAAATCCTCAATTGACATCGGGGCGGCGTTGACGTTGCACCGGCGGATCTGGCCGAAGCCTCTCCTTGTCCTGGCTTTGACGCCCATGATCGTCTGGATCGCGGAGGCGATATAATCCGTGTCGGTCTGGGGGTGCTCGCCGAAAACCACGATCAGGCGTTTGTGCCCGATCACGCCGGCCAATACTTCGGCTTCCTTGCGGACCTGGTCAAGGGTCAACTTATGGCGTCGGGCGGCGGGATTTGACCGGCGGAACCCGCAATATTGGCAGTCATTGACGCAGAGGTTGGAGCAGTAGAGCGGGGCGAAGGTGACGATCCGGTTGTCGTAGACCGTTTTCTTGACGCGGCCGGCGGCATCTTCCATCTCGGCCCATAGCGCAGCGTCCTCGACGTTGAGCAGGGCGGCGGTTTCATCCGGTGACAGGGTTTGGATGGCGAGCGATTTTTGCAGGATGTCACGGACGCGCGCCTGGTCGGGCTTCAGGTTCTTTGCCAGGCGGCTTTCAATTTGCCCGGCGTCGATGAAGCATTTTCCGCCGGTGAGATATTTCGCTATCTGCTCCGGCCTGATCCTCGCCGCCTGCCAGCGCTCTTCGCCTGGGGATGCCTTTTTCGTTGTCATCACAGTTTTCATTTCTGACGCAACTAATTTGTCTTGTCGCCTCTCGTTGTTCATCACGCTTTCAGGTGTGATTAATAGTGTGGCGAATTCGGAAACCAAATTCACCCTGCGACTGCATCGCTATCGCGCAAATTTTGATTACAAGATCAGTATCATATTCCCCTGGCCGCGTAATGCGTATGCAATAATTTATGCGATTTTTTGCCGAGGGGCTTGTCCAGGAATTCCTTGTAAATCTGCTTGATCTCCGGGTTCTCGTGCGATTTGCGGAGCTGCTTGCCCTCGTCTTCCTTGTAAATCCCCTTGATTCTTTTCAGGCGGATCTTGTCGTCGGTGAACCGGGGCTGCCCGCCGCCGCTGATGCATCCGCCCGGGCAGGACATGACCTCGATGAAATGAAAGACCTGGCCGTTTTTGACCGCCTCGATGATCTTGCGGGCGTTGGCCAGGCTGTGGACGACCGCCACCTTGACCTCGACGTTTTCCAGGAACGACCATTCCCCGGTCGCGCCCTTGATTTTCAGCGAGGCGATCTTGACGCCCTCCAGCCCCATGATCGGCTCAAGGTGCAGGTTCTTCACCGGCAGTTCCTGGCCGGTGACGATTTCGTGGACCGTGCGCAGGGCCGCTTCCATCACCCCGCCGGTATTGGCGAAAATGTCGGCGGCGCCGGTCGAAACCCCGAGGGGCGAATCCATTTTCCCGTCCGGCAGGTTGTTGAATTCAATCCCGGCCTGGCGGATCATCCGCCCGAGTTCGCGCGTGGTCAGGACGTAGTCAACGTCGCGCAGTCCGCTGCTGTTCATCTCGTCGCGCTGCTGCTCGTATTTCTTGGCCGTGCAGGGCATGATCGAGACAACCGTGATGTCCTCCACTTTCCTGCCGATCTTGGCGGCGTAATAAGTCTTGGCGATCGCCCCGAACATCTGCTGGGGCGACTTGCAGGTGGAAAGGTTCGGCAGCAGTTCCGGGTAATAGTGCTCGGCGAACTTGACCCAGCCCGGGCAGCAGCTGGTGAATATCGGCAGGGGCGTCAGTTGCTTGTCAACCAGGCTTTTTTTCAGGCGCGTCAGGAACTCCGTTCCTTCTTCCATGATGGTCAAATCGGCCGTGAAGTTGGTGTCGCAGACGGCGTCAAAGCCGATCTGGCGCAGGGCGGTGATCATTTTGCCGGTGACCAGCGTGCCCGGTTCGTTGTTGAAACATTCGCCCAGGGCCGCCCGGATGGCGGGGGCCGTCTGGACGATCACGAACTTGTCCGGGTTGTCCAGGGCGGCCCAGACGCCGTCAATGTGACTTTTCTCGGTGATCGCCCCGACCGGGCAGACCGCCGCGCACTGGCCGCACTGGATGCAGACCACCTTGTCAAGCGTGGCGTCAAAAGCCGGGCCGATGGTCGTTTTGAAACCGCGCGACTGGGGATAAATGGAGCCGATTGACTGGATTTCGTTGCAGACCGTCACGCAACGCCGGCACTTTATGCACTTGCCGCTGTCGCGCGTCAGGGCGGGGGTTGTGTCGTCGATTTTCTTGACGGCCTTCTCGCCCGGGAAGCGGACGTCCTCAATGCCGAGCGCGCGCGCCAGTTCCTGCAATTCGCAGTCGTTGTTGCGCGTGCAGGTCTTGCAGTCGCCCTCGTGCTCGGAAAGCAGCAGCTCAACCACGTTGCGGCGCGCCTCGCGCACCCGCCGCGTGTTGGTGAATATTTTCATTTTATCCGCCACCGGCGTGCAGCAGGAGGCCATCAGCGTCCGCGCTCCTTCCACCTCGACCACGCAGACCCGGCAGGCGCCCTGCGGGGTCTTGTCTTCCACGTAACACAGCGTCGGTATCTTGAAGCCGGCCTGCTCGGCCGCCTGCAGGATCGTTTTGCCTTCCGGGACCTCGACCTTGACATTGTTGACCTGAACGGAAATCATTTGAACTCCTTTTAATAAGCGTTGGTTAAAACCCGGCCGTAATCGCAGCGCAGGCAGCGCTTGGCCTGCTTGACGGCTTCGCCCTCAACCCACGCGATTTCGATTTCGTTGAAATTATTGCGCCGGCGGTCCAGGAGCAGCAACTCCATCTTCTTGCGCGGATACGGCGCCGGGTCCTCGTTGGCGTCGAACGCCGTGTCAACCGGCTGGTCAAGCCGCCAGAAGGCGTGCTTGTGGCCGTGGAGATATTCGTCAATGCCGACCGCCGCCCGCTCGCCGCCGGCGACGGCGTGAATGACCGAGAGCGGCCCGGTGGCGACGTCCCCCCCGGCAAAGACCCATGGAATGGAGGTCTGCCCGGAAAGCGGGTCGCACATGATCCGGTAGCCGCTGACCGGCTGCAGCTCGTCATGACGGAACAAGTCGGAAGAGTCAAGCGTCTGCCCGATGGCGAAGATGACCTGGTCCGCCTCGATCGTGAAATTCTTGCCTGATTTTTCAGGACGCCGCCGGCCGGTCCGGTCGAATTTGCCGGGCTTCATGACGTGGCACTTCACGCCGACCACCTTGCCGCCCGCCACGGTGATTTCATCCGGGTTCGTCATGGCGTTGATGTTGACCCCTTCCTGGATTGCCTCGCTGATTTCCTCCAGGTAAGCCGGCATGTCCTCCTGCGCGCGCCGGTAGACGATCGTCACATGCTCCGCGCCCAGGCGCACGGCGGTGCGCGCCGCGTCAATCGCCGCGTTGCCGCCGCCGATCACGACCACCTTTTTGCCGACCGGGACCGAGCCGCGGATGTTGTAACTCTTGAGGAAGGCGATCGCGTCGGTGATGCCTTCCGCGTTCGCGCCCGGGATGTCCATCCGGACGCCGGTCGGCGAGCCGACCCCGATGAAGACCGCCTCGTAGCCCTGGTCGCGCAGGCTGGAAATCGTGAAATCTTTCCCGAGCCGCTTGCCGGTTTCGATGTCCACGCCGATGCCCTCGATCATGCGTATTTCGCGCGCGACAATTTCGCGCGGCAGGCGGTAGGAGGGAATGGTCTGCACCATCATCCCGCCCGGACGCTGCTCGGCTTCGAGCACTTTCGGACGGTAGCCGAGCCGCGCCAGGAAATATGCGCAGGAGAGGCCCGCCGGCCCGGCGCCGACAATGGCGATCTTGCGCTTGGCGTTGTCGCCGTTCTCGCGCACTTCCGGCAACTGGAGCGTGACTTCCTGGTCGGCCATGAAACGCTTTATGCCCCGGACCGCGACCGGCTCGTCCAGGGTCGCCCGGCGGCATTTGCTCTCGCAAACGTGGAAGCAGACCCGGCCGCAGATCGCTGCGAACGGGTTGCGATTGCGGTGCAGGCGCAGGGCCTCGGCGTAACGTTTCTCGCCGACGAGCGAAATGAAACCCGGCACGTTGACGTTCGCCGGGCAGCCGCTGCGGCAAGGCGCGGTCACCAGGCCCGGGCAAACGCCCGAGCGGCAGTGCTTCTCGTTGATATGTTCCTCGTATTCATGCCGGAAGTAGCGGATGGTTGACAAGACCGGGTTGGGCGCGGTTTGTCCCAGGCCGCACAGGGCGGTGTCCTTGATCTGTCCGCCGAGCTCGATCAGCGCGTCAATATCCGTCATCTTGCCCTTGCCCTCGCAGATGCGGTTAAGGATTTCCAGCATGCGCTTGGTGCCGACGCGGCAGGGCACGCATTTGCCGCACGATTCCTCCTGGACAAATTCCAGGAAGAAGCGGGCGACGTCCACCATGCAGGAGTCCTCGTCCATCACCACCAGCCCGCCGGAGCCCATGATGGCCCCCAGCTCGTTCAGCGATTCGTAATCGAGCGGCACGTTGAGGTGCTCCTTGGTTATGCAGCCGCCCGAGGGGCCGCCGATCTGGGCCGCCTTGAATTCCTTGCCCTTCGGTATGCCGCCGCCGATGTCGTAAATCAGTTCCCCGAGGCTCGTGCCGACCGGCACTTCAACCAGGCCGGCGTTGTTGATCGCCCCGGCCAGGGCGAAGACTTTCGTGCCCTTGCTCTTTTCCGTCCCGTAGGTTGCCAGCCAGTCGCCGCCCTTCAGGATGATGATCGGCACGTTGGCGAACGTTTCCACGTTGTTCAGGACGCTCGGTTTGTCCCACAATCCCTTCACGGCCGGGAAGGGCGGGCGGGGGCGCGGCTCGCCGCGCCGGCCTTCAATGGAAGCCATGAGGGCCGTCTCCTCGCCGCAGACGAACGCGCCCGATCCCATCCGGATTTCAAGGTCAAACGAGAACTTGCTGCCGAGGATGTCCCCGCCCAGCAGGCCGCGCCGCTTGCATTCGTCAATGGCCTGCTGCAGGCGCTTGACGGCGAGCGGATACTCGGCGCGGACGTAAATATATCCCTGGGAGGCGCCGATCGCGTAGGCGCCGATGATCATGCCCTCGATGACGCTGTGCGGATCGCCCTCGAGGATGCTCCGGTCCATGAATGCGCCCGGGTCGCCCTCGTCGGCGTTGCAAAGGATGTATTTCGTGGTGCCCGGGCTCTTGCGCGCGAACGACCACTTGAGCCAGGTCGGGAAACCGGCGCCGCCGCGGCCGCGCAAGCCGGATTTTTTCATTTCCTCGATCACCTTCTCGGGCGTGAACGAATGCAAAACCTTCGCCATGCCCTGGTAGCCGTCGCAGCCGATGTAATCCTCCAGGCTGGTCGGGTCTATCCGGCCGCAGTTGCGCAGGACGATTTTTACCTGGCGCTTGAAGAAGTCAATGTCTTCAAGCTTGGCGACCGGCTTGCCGTTCGCCCCGTTTTTCCTGGAAAGGCGCGTGACGATCTCTCCGCCGGCAATGTGCTTTTCAACGATCTCCTCGGCGTCCGCCGGGGTGACCTGCTCGTAAAACACGTCGTCCTTGCCGACGAGCACGACCGGTCCGGCCGCGCACGGGCCGAGGCAGCCGGTCCCGATCACGGCGATCTTGTCCTGCAGGTTGCGTTTTTTCAGCGCCTGCTCAAAGGCGTCCTTGACCTGCATTGAGCCGGAAGCCAGGCAGCCCCCGCCGATGCAGACCATGATCCGGGAGTTGTCCTTTGACTGCCGCGCGGCGTCGCGCCGCTTGATTTCGTCGCGGATATGGTTCAGGTCGGCGACGGTTGAAATTTTTTTGATGTTTTCCATTAGGCCTGCTCCTTTCCCGCGCCGCTTTTCTTGCCGCGGTAAAGATCCAGTATCTCATCCACCTTGATCGCCTTGCAGCGCTGGTGGACGGTCTCGTTGATCATGATGACCGGCGCCATGCCGCAGGCGCCGAAGCACCGGCCGACGTCCAGCGAAAAGAGCCGGTCGGGCGTGGTCTGGCCGACATCGATCCCGAGCGCCTTTTTCATGGCCTCCAGGATGTTCTTGCCGCCGCGGACATAGCAGGCCGTGCCGAGGCATACCCGGACCATGTATTTCCCGCGCGGGACGGTCGAGAAAAACGAGTAAAAGCTGACAATGCCCGAAACCTCGCTGTAGGGCTTGTTCATCTTCTGGCTGATCCGCTTCAGGACCGGGGTTGAAAGGTAACCGAACATGCTCTGCGCGGTCTGGAGCACGGGGATCAGGGCGCCCTCGGTGTTCTTGTAGCCGGCCATTATTTCGTCCATCCGGCTCAACATCTCCTTCTCGGTGATGTGTTCCCGGCATTCGCTGCATTTGGCTTGCTGCATATTAAATCATCTCCTTTGTTAATTTCTAAAGCGGGCAATGCCCACAACCCAAAAAAGCGACCACTGATTACACTGATTTCACGGATATGCTCAGACCGTTGACGGTCGACTGTCAGCATCAGTGCTATCCGTGTAATCCGTGGTAATTTTCTTGTTTTTCTTAACGGTTTCTCATGTGTCAGGTACTAATGTGTCTTACGTCTTTGCCAGTTCAAAAATAAACGCGTTGCCGCCCGGCCGCGCCTCGGTCCATATTTTGCCGCCGTGCAGCCCGATGATTTCCTTCGTTATGAAAAGCCCCAGCCCGGTTCCCTTTTCAAGCCTGGTGGCCGGTGTATCCAGCCGGGCAAAGCGCTTGAAGAGCCGCCCTTGCTCTTCGGCGGTGAGCGGCACGGAGTCGTTGTAGACCTCGATTTTTACTTTTCCATTTTCCTGGGAGGCCGAAATTGAAATCAGGCCGTTTTCGTTGCCGTACTTGATGGCGTTCATGACCAGGTTCCCGGCGACGATCTGCATCAGTTCCTGGTCAACCTGCGCCTTCAAATCCCCGGGTAGGTTGTCGGCGATTTGCATGCCCTTGCGTTCCGCGGAGGCGAGGAGCGGGGCGGCGGCGCGCTCGAAAATATCATCGCGCAGGTTCACTTCCGTCCTGTTGACTTTCAACTCGCCCTTTTCAATCTTGCCGAGATTGAGGAATTTTTTGACGGTGAGCGTCAGGAAATCAAGGCTCCGCCCGGCGCCGTGCAGGGCCTTTTTTTGCTTCTCGTTCAGCGCGCCGAAAAATTCATCGTGCACCGAGCAGACGTTCATCACGATTGTGGCCAGGGCGCCTTTCAGCTCGTGCGAGACGAAGCCGATCAGGTCGATGTAGTTCTTGTTCAGCGCCGCGAGCTTGCTGTTGGTGATTGAGAGATTCTTGTCGCGCTCGTCAAGCATGACCGACATCTTGTTGAAGGCCGTGGCCAGGCGGTCCAGCTCGGTCACTCCCGTCTTTGCGTCCACCAGGTGGCCCAGTTCGCCGGCGGCCAGCTTGCCGGTGGCGTTGAGCAAATCGGTCACGGGCCGGGAAACGCAGGTGGCGACCACGAGCGAGAGGACCAGCGCCAGGCCGGCCGCCATGGCGATGATCAAGAGGTAGGTCAGCATGATGTTGCGGGCGATGGCGTCAAACGGCTTCTTCAGCGTGCCGACGTAAAGCATGCCGATAACCCGGCCCTGCGTGTTTTTAATCGGTTCGTAGGCGGTCTTGTACCAGTCGTTGACGACGAACGCCCGGCCGATCCAGGGCTGCTTCTTTTCAATGACCTCCCGGTAAACATTCTCGGCCACGCGCGTGCCGACCGCGCGCCGGCCGTCTTCGAGCAGGACGTTGGTGGCGATGCGCAGGTCGTCCTGGAAGATGGTCACGGTGCCGATGTCCTTGCCAAGGTAGGTGGCCTTCTGGAAAACGATGCTTTTGATCCGGTCCACGATGGCGCTCGTCCGGTTCAGGAGCACGCCGCCGTAGAGAACGCCGATCAGGGCGTTGTCGTAGTCAAAAATGGGGCAGGCCGCCTTGATCATCATGCCGGAAGTCTGTTCTTTCTCCCCGGTCGGCTTGGCGAGCGGCGTATCCAGGAGTTTGATGCAGGCCTGGTCGGCGAGTTCGGCGCTTTCCTTCAGCAGTTCGGCCTTTGTGATCAAAACCGTCCCGCCGGCCGGTTTCTTTTCCGCCAGGACGCGGCCGACCAGCTCGTCGGCGGCCTGGCTGTCGCCCAGCAGCCCGGGATTGCGCGCGCGCGCGATGACCTTGCCGCCCGCGTCGGTCAGCGTCAGGATGTCGAGCGCTTCGTCCTTCCTGATCTGGTTGAATGTCGCCAGGACCGGGGAGAGGTCCTTCTTGATCAGCGCGTCGCGCAGGAAGAACCGGACCGTGCTGAAGCGGACAATGTCATTGACTTTATTGACCTCGCCCTGGTAGACCTCGCGCGCGAAATTCAGGTCGTTCCTGACCTGCGCCTGGGCCCGGTCGATGATTTCGCGCTTGATGATGAAATACCCGAGGAGCGCCGTTGCCAGCGACAGCAGGGCGATCACCGCCAGGAAAGAGACGAACACTTTTGTTTTTAAATGATGGCCGAACATAAAGCCTTCATTCTTTTATTTTGCGCTGCCTGTTTTTTCCAGGGTCGTTACGAAATAAATTATGTTTTCCAGCTCGGTCACCAGGTTGATGTTTTCGATCACGCAGCCCTCGTGGTCCTTCAGGCGGATCGGGGAAAAATTGAGGATTCCCTTGATGCCCGACGAGAGCAGGATGTCGGCGACCTGCGGGGCGGCCAGGCTCGGAACGCAGATGATCGCGAAGCGCACGCGGTTCTGCGAAATAAAATCCTTCACCTTGTCCATCGGCAGGATCGGGATTTCCGTGTTCGGGGCGTACTTGGCCGCGTCAACGTCAAATCCGGCCAGGATTTTTATGCCGTTCTTTTCAAAGCCGGGATAGTTCAAAAGCGCGCGGCCGATATTTCCCACGCCGACGACGATGAATTTTTGAATTTTTTCCTTGCCCAGGATCTTGTCCAGCTCGGCGATTAATTCATCCACCAGGTAACCGCCGCGGCGTTTACCGGCCAGGCCGAAAAGCGAAAAATCCTTCCGCACCTGGGTAGGGGTGGCGCCGGCCGCGTCGGCGAGATTATCCGAAAAAACACGGTTAAAACTGAGCAATTTCAGGTTGGTCAGGGCGCTTCTATACCGTGATAATCGCATGATACAGTTCTTGTTATGCATTTTTTGCCTCCTTACAGATTTGATATACCCCGTCATTTGGACGGGCGACTTAACAGGGCATAATAACCCCATTTGTCAGTCACGATATCATGATATATGTCGTTGTCAACAAAATATTGTGAAAAAAATCACATAGAAATGCCTTGATTTCAGGGCCTTTGGTTAGATGTGATGATTTTATAATTTGCACGATGGCGGGATTGAGCCCGAAAAATAAAATGAAATAAATGCAAAACAAATTGACATGGAAAATTAATTTGCAATGATAGGCACCCGTATGACATCAGGCACGTTAAATTTATCCGCGTTTCAAACCTGGGTCGGGGGCCTTGTGAAAGCGCGCAAGGTATTCGGAGTCCAGGCCAGGGATGACCGGTTTGCCTTCGCCGCGCTTGAGCGCGCCGGGGATTTGCGCCTGGACTACGACGTCACGCTCCTGCCGCCCAAGAATTTTTTCCAGCCCGCCTGCGAGACCCTCCTGGAATTCTCGGCCCCGGCCGAATTCAGGAGCGCGCTTGCGCCGCTTAAGGACGAAAAATTTATTTTGCTCGGCGTGCATCCCTATGACATGGCCGGCATCAACCAGATGGACAAGATGTTTTCGTCCACCAATTATGACGCCCATTACATGAACCGGCGCAACAACGCCGTCATCATCGGCTGCGACGTGCAGACTCCTTCCGCCAATGTTTTTGCCTCCTGCATGAATGCCGCCGTTGTCCGGACGGGCTTTGATATTTTATTGACGCTCATCGGCGAGCGCTATCTGGCCGAGGCGCTGACGCCGAAGGGCGATGAACTGCTCTCCGGCGCGGAAGGCCTGGTGGCGGCCGGCGCGGCCGACCTCAAGCTGCGCGAGGAAGTCTGGGAAAACAACCGGCGGACCCTGCGGCGGCATGAGCTGCGCGTGCCATTGAAGGATCTGCCGCTCCTCCTGGAAAAATCCTATGACCACCCGGTCTGGGAGGAAAAGGCCCAAAAGTGTTTTTCGTGCGGGTCTTGCAACCTGGTCTGCCCGACCTGTTATTGCTTTGACGTGCGCGACGAGACGCGCTGGGATTTGCGCGGGGGCGTCCGCAACCGCGTCTGGGACGGCTGCATGCTCAAGGACTTTGCGACCGTGGCCGGCGGCCACAATTTCCGGAAAAAGAAGGAAGAGCGATACCGGCACCGATATTACCGCAAGGGCAAATACATGCCGGATAAAATAGGGGAAACGGCCTGTGTCGGGTGCGGGCGATGCATCTCGGCCTGCGTCAGCAAGATCGCCCATCCGGTTGAAGTTTATAACCGTCTTTTGGAAACCAAATGACATGGCGGAGCATAGGACATCATGAGCGTCACGAATAACAACTCGGGCAAAGATATTTTCCTGCCGCAACCGGCGACGCTCGTGAACAAGCGCGCCCTGACGGAGCTGGAAACTTTTTTTGAGTTCAAGCTTGATTCCGGCAAGCCGCTCGGCCACAAGCCGGGGCAGTTCATTGAAGTGTCGCTGGCCGGCATCGGCGAGGCGCCCATTTCCGTTTCCTCGATGTCGGGCGCCGGCGGCTCGTTTGAGCTGGTGGTGCGCAAGGTCGGGAGCCTGACCAATGCCCTGCATGCCCTGACGCCCGGCGGCAAGGTCGGGATCCGCGGTCCTTTCGGCACTTCCTTCCCGGTGGACGGGGCCATGCTCGGCAAGGATATCCTCTTTGTTTGCGGCGGGATCGGCCTGGTGCCGGTCCGGTCGGCCATCCTGCATGTCCTGAATAATCGCGATTGTTACCGGAGCGTGACGATCATCGTCGGCACGAAGACCCCGGCCGAACGTTTGTTCATTGAAGAGATTGCCGGGTGGCAGAAGCGCGACAACGTGAAATTTTACGAGACGGTTGACCGGGCCGACCGGTCATGGAAAGGGCACGTCGGTGTGGTGACCAACCTTATTCCGTCCCTCGTGCTTGACTGGCAGAAGGCCGTGGCGGTCATCTGCGGGCCGCCGATCATGTATAAATTCGTCATTATCGAGCTGAACAAGATGGGGCTGAAGGACCATTCGATATACCTCTCGCTGGAGCGGCATATGAAATGCGGCGTCGGCAAATGCGGCCATTGCCAGGTTAATCATCTTTACATGTGCCAGGACGGGCCGGTGGTCCGTTACGCCGATATCGCAAAAGTCCGGGAGGCGATCTGATGAATGACAGGGAGGAAATCGCGTGAGCGTGAAAAAGCCGACCGTGGCCATATTTGATTTTGCCTGTTGCGAGGGGTGCCAGCTGCAGATCGTCAATATGGAGGAGGAATTGCTGGACCTGCTGACGCTCGTCACGCCGGTGGAATGGCGCGAGGCCATCTCCGACTCAAGCGAGTCTTACGATATCGCCATCATTGAAGGCTCGATCACCCGCCCGGAAGACGCCGAGCGCCTGAAGGCGATCCGCGCCCGGGCCAAATTGCTGGTCGCCCTCGGCGCCTGCGCCACGATCGGCGGCGTCAACAAGATCAAGAACAAGATTCCCCCGGGAGAGGCCGCGGCCTATGTCTATGGCAGCGCATCCGGCCAGCCGCATCTTGCCTCGGAAAACACGCGGGCGGTGGACGAGGTCGTCAAGGTTGATTTCAAAATCCACGGCTGCCCGATCGACAACCGGGAGTTCGGCGCCATAATCCGCGCCCTGCTGGCCGGCAAGGCGCCTTTCGTGCCGACCTATCCGGTCTGCGTTGAATGCAAGCAGAAGGGGAACATCTGCCGTTATGAATATAACGAGGTCTGCCTCGGGCCGGTGATCCGCGCCGGCTGCGGCGCGCGCTGTCCTTCCAACGGCCTCTGGTGTTTCGGGTGCCGGGGTTATGTTGATGAGCCCAACGTCAACGCGGCGTCCGACGTGATGAATCTTTACGGCAAAACAATTGACGATTTAAAGGGCCGGCTTGATTTGTTTGCCGGCGAGGAAGAGAAGGATCATGGCAAAAATATCTGAAATAATGAGCCCGTCGCGCGAGATAAAGGTGCGGCATGTGACGCGGATTGAAGGCCACGGCAATATTTATGTCCGCCTGAAAGCCGGCAAGATCGAGAAGATCGAGTGGCAGGTCCCCGAGGCGCCGCGTTTTTTTGAGGCGATGGTCCTGGGCAAAAGCTGGGAGGACATCCAGACGATCGTCTCGCGCATTTGCGGTATCTGCTCGGTGACCCATTCCCTGGCCGCGATCAAGGCGGTCGAGGACGCGATGCAAATCACGGTCTCGGAACAGACCGAGCGCCTGCGGATACTGGCGCATTACGCCGAGCAGATTGAAAGCCATGTCCTGCACGTCGGCTACCTGGTCACGCCGGACCTCGTGGGCATGAAATCGGTCGTGCCCCTCGCGGCCGCCAACCCGGAGGTGGTCAAGATCGTCATCCGCCTCCATAAGCTCGGAAACCGCTGGATGGAGTTGCTGGCCGGGCGCATGACCCACCCGGTCACTTTCAAGCCGGGCGGCTTTTCCAAGCTGCCGACCGTTGCGGAGCTGGCAGGACTGAAAAAGCAACTACTCGATTCAATCCCTGATTTTGACGCCCTGGCCGGGGTCGTGGCGGGCTTGAAGGACAAGCTGCCTGATTTTACGCGCGAGACGGAATATGTGGCCCTGGTGAAAAAGGGCCTTTACACGTTTTATCATGGCGAGATCGGGAGCAGCGACGTTCCCGGTTTGTTGCCGGTCCGGCAGTTTGAATCGGCCGTGAATGAATATGTGTCCCCGCAGTCAACGGCGAAGTGGGCGAAGTGGCACCGCGCGTCCTACGCGGTCGGGGCGCTGGCGCGTTACAATTTGAACAACGAGTATCTCCTGCCGCGGGCGCGCAAGGTTGCCGACGCGCTGGGACTGGGCAGGAAGAATTGCAACCCGTTTTATAACAGCCTGGTTCAGCTGGTCGAGTGTTTCCATGTCATTGAGCACTCGCTGGCGATGATTGACGAACTGCTGGAAGCGGGGATCAAGCCGGAGAAAATTAGGGCCAAGCCACAGGCCGGTGAAGGGGCGGGGGCGGTTGAGGCGCCGCGCGGCGTTCTGTTCCATCGTTACGGATTCGACCGGCACGGCAAATGCGTCAAGGCCAATCTTTGCATCCCGACCAACCAGAACCACGCCAATATCCAGAAGGATTTTGAGGCGTTCGCGCCGCAGATTGCCGGCCGTCCGCCGGAGCAAATCAAGCTCCTGCTTGAAATGCTGGTCCGCTCCTACGATCCCTGCGTTTCCTGCTCCACCCATTAGTCCGGATATTTGCCGGGATTGATGAAATATCCTGTGAAGTCAAATTGTTGGCACGACTCACGCGTTCTTGCTACACTTCCTTCCGTCGATGTTCAGGTCACCCGTTATTTACAGATATAAAGACAATGAAGACATTCATCCCCGTGATCGCGCTTGTGCTTGCAATATTGCTGGCCTGCAGCGCCGCGTCCGCCACCAAAGACGATTGGTTCAAGGATGACCTTTCGCCGGACGAGCGGACGGCGCTTGTTGAGAAGTCAAAGAAGGAGCCATTCGTGGAGATCGCTCCGGTAATCTTGAAAGCACTCGTTGAGTACCAGCCATTTTACGGTGTCAACCCATGGGGAGACACCCCCTGGAACAACGATCATCTGACCTCGCGCGACAGGACCCATCTGATGGCAAGCGCGGTATGGCAATACCACATGACGCCCAGGGATGAACTGGCGAAAGCTAAGGTCGTGTTGTCGCTTCTCCAGAAGGCGTCGATGCCGGCGGAGAAGAGCATCCTCATTGTATCCATATGGAACTCCCAGTGGTGCCCTGATGCAGAGGAAGCGCTGCTTGGCATGGTCAACAACAAGGAAGAAGACCCCGGCATACGCAGGTTATCGGTTTCAACCTTGTTGAGCCGGTGCGATCTGGACACCTATATGCCGCTGGCCGTTGAAATAATACTTGCCCACAAGAAGGGGCTGCCGCGTTGCCAGGCGTTCAACGACACCATCAATCAAGGCAATCGCCTGTTCACTCTGAACGAGAAGAACAGGCAAGCGGTGCTTGCCGCGGGATTTGAGATCATCACTGAGTTATCAGACGAAAATTTACAGACGGGGTACTTCGTCGCAAGGCGTCTTGGGTTCATCCTCAAAATTCAGGATGAGTTTGCCCCGAATCAGAAGGCAAGCAAATACCAGGGCAAGCACGGACTGACAGACGAGTTCTTTATCGATACCGTAAAAAACGCAATCAAGTGGTATTCGAAACACAAGAAAGAAATACAGGGCAACTAGAACCTCTCGCAAAATCGGCATGGAGCTTCGTGCGATGCAATGCAGGCCGAATTATCCTGATACCTAGACCATCTAGGTATCAACGATCCCGGGTGAATTTTACCCGCGGCGAGTTTATACGCTGAAATTATCGCCGTTTTGCGCCGCCGGCAGACAGGGCTGCGGGTATCTTTTATATTTGTCAGTATTGCATTTCTGAATATTTAGTATAAAAATTAAGCATCGGAACGTGCGTACCGGGCGCAAATAAGGAACGAAAGGACACCGACACGATGATCGTCTTTTACTTCATGGTTTTTTTGCTGGTTGTCATAACGGCGTGCTTTACGCACTATATAATATGGCGCGCAATGCTGATTAAAAAATTATACGCAAGGAGCAGCATCGTTCCCACTGCCATGGGGCCGGTGGAATATATCAGCATCGGCCCCGCGGACGGCCCCGTGCTGCTTCTATCGCACGGCGGCGGATCGGGATGCGACAATGCTTACCTCTACGATTTCCTCGTTAATGAGGGCATCAGGATAATCTGTCCGTCCAAGCCCGGCTACCTCCGGACGCCGTTGGAAGCGGGCAAAACGTTTGAAGAGCATGCCGACCTGCTGGCATCGGTCCTTGACGCCCTGGGTGTAAACGGGAAGGTGGCGGTCCTGGGGGTTTCCCTGGGCGGGCCGGCGGCGCTTCAATTCGCGTTGCGCCACCAGGACCGTACCGCCTGCCTTGTCATGCAGGACGCCGTGAGCCATGAATACCACGCAAGCGCGGAGGCGGAAAATTCCATCCTTGGAAAACTATTTCTATCGCCATCCGGGAGGAAATTTTTAAGCTGGATGATGACCGTCTTGACCTATCTCATGCCGAAAGCGACTTTTATGGAGTATTTGCAGGTTGAAACCCTATATGACAGGAAAGAAATTCAAAAGCTTGCCGATGAGGTCATGGGCGATCCGGACGAGGTAAGAAAATTAAAGGATTTTGCCGACAAGATCGCCCCGCTGGATTTGCGGGCGCCCGGCATGGATAACGAGATGGCCCGCGCCTCTGAAATTCCGCGCTATCCGCTGGAAAGCATTAAGGTCCCCGTCCTGGTCACCCAGAGCCGGATGGACAGGGATGTGGATAAATCACACGGCGAGTTCGTGGCGCAAACCGT
This sequence comes from uncultured Verrucomicrobiota bacterium, assembly GCA_964475405.1. Taxonomy (GTDB): domain Bacteria; phylum Verrucomicrobiota; class Kiritimatiellia; order JAAZAB01; family JAAZAB01; genus JAQUQV01. The sequence continues at coordinate 57,862 of CAYYWX010000008.1, read as the reverse complement.
CCCGAACGCGGAGGCATATTACTTTGACGGCTGCGGGCATCTGTTCTGGTTCGGCCGCGAATGGCCCGGTATAAAGTCCCGGCTGGCAAGTTTTTTGAAAAATCATTGCGGGAAATAGTTATAAAGGCAGTTATGAAGTTACGGTTGGTCAATAGTCGCGTTAGAATCTTGAAGATTATTCCCGCGTGCGCGGTTCTGTTTCTTTGTGTCGTGGCGCAGACATCGCTGGCCAATATCTATATGTTTAAGCCGCTGGAGCTGATTCAGACTAATATTTATGCCTTTGCCAATGAGCCAAGGCGCTCGGAGCAGAGAGAAAAATACGCCATTTCCAGGGCGGTGCTTGAAACGATACTGCGGGAAGGCATATTCGCCAATGACTATAAGGAATGGATTACGCTGAGAAAAAATCTCATAGACAAGGAAATAAACGGAACATATTACGATCTCAATGGCAGGGGATACAAATGGTTGCTGATTGACACGGAAATGTTGCATTTGGAATCTTCATCGGGAAAGTCAGGATTTGTGACTTTTACAAATATTTCCATAAAACCTCGGTTAATGTCTTATGAGAAAGCAACCACGACGGTTAAGTTTAACACCTTGAAAGTTATTGGATTTATGAAGGATAGACCTGTTACAGGGCCGGTGATTGCCGTTAAACCAGAGAGGTTGGAAAACTTCCTAAGAAGAGGGAAGACGCTGGGTTTGGACGAATATAAAACACCCCCGGAATATAAGGGCCGGATAACGGATGATTCAAACGGAAATGTATATGAACGATATAGTTATCCTTATGATTATTCATATAAATCATCAATGACAATAAATTCAAAGGGAAGCGCGAAAATAACGCATATGGAGGGCGGGGGAATGGCAGTGCAGGGTATTCATGTATCAGGTTCTATATTGGCCAGTGATGGAAATATCTATTTTTGGGACCTGAGGGACGATGAGCATCTTTTCATTGAAGACGAAAACGGGACAGGATGTATATTGTCGTTGGAACAATGAATAAGCCTGGAAACGATTTGTAGGGTTAAACCCGCAATGCGTCTATCGCGTCCTGTGTCGCCGGCAATACTTTGACCGTGCGCGTTTTCCCCCCGATGGAAATTTCAACCGTAACCGGCTCGTCCGGCTTGCTGTCGCCATACCGAGCGCAGATCGCGGCCGCCAGTTGCAGTTCGGTTTCGGAAGCTGTGCTTGGAATGATCGCAACCGGGCCGGGCACGTCTATTGTCTTTAAAATCGTCATTTTATTTCCGGCAAAACTTTCCAGGGCGAGATTTTCGGCCTGGTTCCGGCCGACGATCAATTTCAGGCTGCCCAGGCGGTAATGACGGCCGGTGCGCAGTAATTGGATGACGGCGAGATCTGCGAGCCCCTCGTGTTTCTTCAGGTCGCGCAATTTGTTGCCATAGCCGGGATCGGTCAGCAGGCAGCCGCCGGCGGGCTGGGGGAAGTCAACCAGGCCGAATTCGCGCGCCAGGGCAAACTGCGCCCGGCGGCTGCGGCCCTCCAGGGCAAGCAGTTTTTCGCGGTCCACCCAGTTCTTTTTTTCCGGCTCGGTTATCTCAAGCAATTTTGCGCTGAGCGGCCGGAGGAGATAGCCTTCCATCCCGGATTCCTTCGCGATCACCGGGAGAATCCGGCGGTTCTGCGACATGGGGCGCTCGTTCAGGACCTCGCCGGTCGCCACGAAATGAAAACCTTCCGCGCGCATGATTTCCCCGGCCCGGGCGATCATGGCGGTGTGGCAGTCAATGCACGGGTTCAAGCCGGCGCCGAATCCGTGCCGGGGGTGTTCCACGAGGCTGATGATCGTGTCATTAAAATCAATCACCTTCAACGGAATGTCCAGCCGTTTGGCGGCCTCAATGGCGGTTTGGGCGTCAAAGAATATGCTCTTGAAAACGACGGCTGTCACCTGGATGCCCTGCGATTTCAGGAGCATCACGGCAAGCTGGCTATCCAGGCCGCCGGAAAGAAGCATTAGGGCACGGATTTGATTTTGAGTAGTCATATTAATTTATCATATAAGAAACTGGAAACATTGAACATTCAACGTTCAACTTTCAACAGAACAGATGGCGAGGTTTTTATTCCCGCCAAAGCGGGTTATGCCCGCAACCTAAGTTCGCCGCACACCGTGCGGCGCTACAGTTGTAGTGCGTCACGGTGTGACGCATTGTTTTCTTTGCTGTTCCCGATTGTTAAGGCCTTAATTTTTCAATGTTGGAAGTTGAACGTTCCCCCAGAATTTATCCGGTAAAATGTTGGACGAGTGAATTAAAATCGGCGAAATTCAAAGTCGCTTTTTCGGCGCCGGCTTTGCCGATGCCGTAGGTGACAAAGCCGCTTTTCACCTTCGCCCGCCGGGCCGCGGCCAGGTCGGTGTGATTGTCGCCGATCAGCCAGGTATCGGCCGCGTCCATGTTTGCCAGGCGCATGGTCTCAAGAACGGTGGCCGGATCGGGTTTCAAGGGCAGGCCGCTGTCGCCGCCGATGATGCTGTTGAAAAGGCCGGCTATTTTGAAATGGGCCAGGATGATCTTGCTGGCTTCCACGCCCTTGTTGCTGATGATGGCCAGCGCGTGGCCATGATTGAACAGCTCCGGCAATCCTTCGGCCACGCCGGGATAGAGGATGGTTTGATCGTGGATGTGCCGGAGATAATGCTCGTAATTGACGCGCACGGCCTCATCAATGTCGATTTTGTGCCCTTCCAAGGCGCGCGTCACCAGTTTGCGGATGCCGTCGCCGATGAAGGCGGAGACGGTCTCCTCCGGCAGGGGCGGGAGGTTGTAATGCCGCCGCATGAGATTAACGCCGGTGCACAGGTCGCGCCGCGAGTCAATCAGGGTGCCATCAAGGTCAAAAATCAGAAGTTGTCGTTTCAAGATTATTTCTTTCGTGCCGGAATGTCCCGCGGCTTCCGGCTTTGCCTTTCCGCTTTGCCGGGACATGCGCGGCGGGGATGAATGTCGCAAAGCGTTGATTCAATGTCAATTGGCAACTGTTTAGATTGGCCCATCGATTAAATGTGTATGAATCATAAATTTTCGGCGGGACAGGCTGTCCCGCCCTACCTTCCGGATTATAAAGACAGTGCAATGGATCCCAGCCGTGCCGTTCTGATTTATTCACACAAAATATTCCTTGAATGAAAACGCATAAACGGGATATATTTAGCGCCGATGATTATTCCCGGGGACAGATTATGAATCCCACAAAATGGACCGCGTCAAAAATAAAGGCCTTGAAGGGGCAGGGGCGTTTCGCCTGTCTCACGGCCTACGATTACATGACGGCGAAGATAATTGACGAGTGCGGCCTGCCGCTGATCCTCGTCGGCGATTCGCTCGGGATGGTCGTGCTCGGCTATGAAAACACCTTGCCGGTCACAGTGGAAGACATGCTGCATCATACGGCGGCGGTCGCGCGCGGGGCGAAAAGCGCCCTTGTGGTGGCGGACATGCCTTTCCTTTCCTACCATGTGTCCGTCCGGGACGCGGTCAAGAACGCCGGCCTTTTTATAAAGTCGGCCGGGGCCGGTGCGGTCAAGATTGAGGGCGGGGCTTTCCGGGCTGAGATTGTAAAAACCCTCAGCGCCAACGGCATCCCGGTGATGGGGCACATCGGCCTCACCCCGCAGAGCATCCGCACGCTCGGCGGCTACAAGGTGGCGGGGCGGCGCAAGCCTGAAATCAGGCAATTGATCGGCGACGCCAAGGCCCTCGAAAAAGCCGGCGCGTTCGCGCTGGTGCTGGAGTGCATGCCGCCGGATACGGCCGCGAAAATTACTTCCATGCTGCGCATCCCAACGATTGGAATAGGGGCGGGGCCCGGTTGCGACGGCCAGATCCTCGTCACGCACGACATCCTGGGACTTTCCGGGCCGTCCGCGCCCAGGTTCGCGAAGAAATACGTGGACTTTACGGCCCAGATGAAAGAAGTCTTCGGCAAATACAAATCGGAAGTGGCTGGCCGGAAATTCCCATCCAAAGAGCATTGTTATTAATTAAAGAAGGCACATTGGCACAAAGGCAGCTCGTGCTTCGTAGCGAAGGCTTACTTCGCAGAGTAGTAAAGGCACAAAGTAAAAGAACATTTCCGATCCTGTGATCTGTTTTGTGCCGACGATGGGCTTTCTGCACGCGGGGCTATGGCGCGGGTTTTCATGTCCCTGGTATGAATTGATAATAATCGAGGTTTGAGCAAAATGCTTCCATCAACTCCTAGCACGGTGCAACCGGGAACTGAAGGCCCGGCATCCTGCCCGGAAACCGTCAAACAAAGCAATCTCGCGATTTTCGCCCTGTCATTGTCCATCATGTCGGTTCTTGGCATGGTGTTTGTGGTCGGCCTGGTGTTTTCGATCGCCGCCGTCGTGGCGGGGCATATAAGCTATTCAAGAATCAAGGCCTCGGACGGAAAAATCAACGGCAAGGGAATCGCGGCGGCGTCCCTGATCATCGGCTACATATCGGGCTTTATCAGCCTGATGATCCTCCTGGTCATCCTGGCATTCGCGGTCCCTTCCTATCTGCATTCCCTGCCTCCGCGGGAGGTCCGGCAGCAGATAGCCGAGCTGAAGAAGGCGACCCCCGCCCAGTGCTATGAGGCTGCGGTGAAAAAGTTAAGCGCCGGCAAGCAAAGCGAAGCCGAGGATTTGCTGGACGCGTTCATCAGGAAATATCCATCGGACCAGCGCCTGCTTTTCTTATACGCGGTTTGCGCGAGGAGTCGCTGGTCCCTCGATCAATCGGACTGGGCGTTTCGTAAAGTGCTTAAATTGGATTCATCCACCCTGGAGGGCAATTGTGCCCAATATGTTCTTGAACTGGATGAAAGGGAAAATGTATCAAAAAACATGAACGCATTGAGCCTGATGATTAAACAAAACCCCGATAACCCATTGCTCTTGTGGGTCATGGCAATAGAGTGCCGTGATTATTACAAACATACTGGCGAAACGACTTATAGCCGGGAAGCGGAACGATGTTACCGGAAACTCCTTGAGATGTGTGAAGTTGGGCCTGTGATGGTGCATCATACATTTGCAAACATTTTGTCGGATGAGCTTAATTTGTACGAAGAAGCCCTCAAGTACCGGAGAATTGCGGTCAAGATGGAGCCGACTGCCTGGAGTTATGAGGGGCTGGCCGCCACATTGACTGAGATGGAAAGATATGATGAAGCCGACAGGGTTTATGCGAAACAACTCAAATTGGCTCCTTACAATGCCGACTATTGGCGCGATTGGGCTTATAGTCTTGAAAAGCAGGGGCGATACGAGGAATGTATCGAAAAGAGCAAGATGGCGCTTAAAATAAATCCAAACTATTTTCAGGCTTATAATCTTTGGGGCGAATCTCTTAAGAAGCAAAAGAAGTATGAAGAGGCCTTGGAGATATTCAAGAAGTCAATAAAAATAAATCCGGCTCAACGGTATGCCAATGACGAGACCGCGGAAATTCTGGAAATACTTGGTCGGCATGCCGAAGCTCAATTAAATGTAAATAAAGCTGTTGAATGGATTCAGCAATCGGCGGATAGGGGAAATGCCGAGTCTCAATGCACTCTTGGGTGGTATTATAACAAAGGTCACGGTGTTCCCAAAGATTCAACAAAGGCGGTAGAATGGTATCGGAAGGCGGCGGAGCAAGGATTTGCTAAAGCTCAATATAATCTGGGGAATTGTTATGAAACCGGCAATGGCGTAGCAAAAAATTTGGGTACAGCAATAGAATGGTATCGGAAGGCGGCAGAGCAAGGATTTGCCTCTGCTCAATGCAATCTTGGTATATATTATTATAAGGGTGAAGGCGTAGACGTTAATTATAAGAAAGCGGTAGATTGGTGTCAGAAGGGAGCAGAACAAGGAGATGCTAAGGCTCAATATGTACTTGGCTTGTGTTATAATTACGGCAGAGGTGTAACTCAGGACATGGTCCAAGCCACTGATTGGTGGCGGAAGGCAGCGGAGCAGGGAGATATGGATGCCCAGCATTGTCTTGGCGAATGTTATGCCAAGGGGGATGGTGTTCCCAAAGATTTTGCCAATGCAACAAAGTGGCGTCTAAAGTATTTGGAGCAGAAAAAAGCACAGACCAATACGCCTTTAATACACACGGGAACAAAGTAGAATCTGACAACCGAAAAACATGCAAATAATCAATTCACCCGAAGAAATGCAGAAGACGGCGCTTGAGTTGCGCCGGCAGGGGCGCAAGATCGGCTTTGTGCCGACGATGGGGTTCCTGCACGCCGGGCATATTTCCCTCGTGGAACTCGCGCACCGGGAGGCGGACGTCGTTGTCCTGAGCATCTTTGTCAATCCCCGCCAGTTCGGGCCGAAGGAAGATTTGGCTAAATATCCGCACGATCTTGGCCGGGACAGCGAACTGTGCCGCCAAAACGGCGTGGACATTATTTTCCACCCCTCGGCGCAGGAAATGTATTCAAGCAACTTCAAGGTTTTCATCGATGAAAATGACCTGGCAAAACGGCTTTGCGGCGCGTCGCGTCCGGGACACTTCAGCGGTGTCCTGACCGTTGTCGGAAAACTCTTCAACCTGGTCCTGCCGGACGCGGCGGTCTTCGGCCAGAAGGACGCCCAGCAGGCGGCGCTCGTGCGGCGGATGATCAATGACCTTGATTTCCCGGTCAGGCTGATTGTCGCGCCGATCGTGCGCGAGAAGGACGGCCTGGCGATGAGTTCGCGCAACGTTTATCTCAGCCCGGATGAAAGGCGCGACGCCCTTTGCCTGAGCGCGGCGCTAAAGCTGGCCCGTCGTCTATATCGTTCCGGCGAACGGGATTGCGTGGCGATCAAGGCGGCGATGGCGCTGCTGATCGCGGAAGTAAAATCGGCCTCGGTTGATTACATCGAGATCGTTGGCGCGCATGATTTCAGGCCGGCGCATCATATTGAAAACGAGGACATCCTGGCAGTCCTGGCGGTCCGGATCGGCAGCACGCGCCTGATAGACAACCTTCCTCTGCCCGACGACCGGCTTGGGAATTTGCTTGAAGAAGTGTCAAAGTAGCAAAGTTCCAAAGAAACAAAATCTGACAGGGACGATTCTGGATGCGATCAGTTCTATTCCCTGAATTTTTTTTCACTTTATGCCTACTGCCTTTGTGCCTGCTGCCTTTCTTAAGTTTCACTCCTGCTTTTCAGCTCAATGGTCACGGGGCCGTCGTTGAAAATTTCAACCTGCATGTCGGCTTGGAAAACCCCGGCGGCAATTTTGTCTTTGCCCATGATCTGTTTCAGGGCGTCAATATAAAATTCATAAAGGCGTTTCGCGTCCTCCGCGGGGGCCGCCATGATAAAGCTGGGCCGGTTGCCCTTACGCGTGTCGGCGTGCAGGGTGAACTGCGAGATGACCAGCGCCGTGCCGTTCGCCTCTATTATGGAACGGTTCATCCGGCCGTTTTCGTCCGGAAAAATACGCAGGGCGGCGGTTTTTTCCGCCAGGTATTTCGCGTCGGGTTCGGCGTCGCCCTGCTTGACGCCGAGAAACACCACGAAGCCCGGGCCTGTTTCGCCGGCTGATTTGCCGCCAACCAGGACGCGTCCCCGGCTTACCCTTTGAATTAATGCTTTCATCGAATTTTCAGACTCGACTTGATAATTACCCTGTCATTTATATGATTAGCAGTTAATAACTTGGCCGTCAATCCGGGCTCCAAAAATAATTTAAAAAAGTTATTGACATAATCGCGTTTTTTGCTAAAAACCATCCACATTTTATTTACATAGATGGCCGTATTGAATCGGGAAAGCCGGGCGGCCAGTTGCGCACGATGCTTCTTAAACTGGATTTGACGCGGAAAGCGTTGAAATGCAGGGAGGTGTTTTTTTGTATTTTGCGGGGATGTGCGGCTGGGACTTTTATTATAATTGCCCACGTAGCTCAGTCGGTAGAGCACATCCTTGGTAAGGATGAGGTCAACGGTTCAATTCCGTTCGTGGGCTTGGAGTCAGTTTGCCGCGGGCAAGTTTGCCGGCGGTCAGGAAATAAGCAGGTTTAAGGAGGACATAAAATGGCAAAAGGTAAATTTGAACGCACGAAGCCGCACGTTAACGTGGGCACAATCGGTCACGTCGATCACGGCAAAACGACATTGACGGCGGCCATTACGAAAATCCAGTCCCTTCGCGGATTGAGCGACTATGTCAGTTATGACCAGGTGGCAAAGGCGTCCGAATCGCAGGGCCGCCGGGATCCGACCAAGATCCTGACCATCGCCACGTCGCACGTGGAGTATTCCACCGAGAAGCGGCATTACGCCCACGTGGACTGTCCCGGCCATGCCGACTATGTCAAGAACATGATTACCGGCGCGGCCCAGATGGACGGCGCCATCCTGGTGGTCAGCGCGGCCGACGGCCCGATGCCCCAGACGCGCGAGCACATCCTGCTGGCCCGCCAGGTCGGCGTGCCCTCGATCGTTGTTTTCCTGAACAAGATTGACATGGTTGACGATCCCGAGCTGCTTGACCTTGTTGAATTGGAAATCAGGGACCTGCTGACCAGTTACCAGTTCCCGGGCGACAAGACGCCGATCATCCGCGGCAGTTCCATCAAGGCGTTGAACGCGGCCAAGCCCGATGATCCGGATGCCAAGTGCATCCTTGATCTCATGGCGGCGCTGGACAGTTACATCCCGGAGCCGGTCCGCATCATCGACCAGGCGTTCCTGATGCCGATCGAAGACGTGTTTTCAATCGAAGGCCGCGGCACGGTTGTGACCGGCAGGATTGAGCGCGGCGTGGTCAAGGTCGCGGACGAAGTGGAAATCGTCGGCTTGCAGGACACGCAAAAGACGGTTATCACCGGCGTGGAAATGTTCCGCAAGCTCCTTGACCAGGGCCAGGCGGGCGATAACGTCGGCTGTCTCCTGCGGAGCACCAAGAAGGAAGACGTGCAGCGCGGACAGGTCCTGGCGAAGCCCGGATCAATCACCCCGCACACCGAATTCAAGGGCCAGGTTTACGTGCTCACCAAGGAGGAAGGCGGACGGCACACGTCGTTCTTCAAGGGGTATCGTCCGCAGTTTTATTTCCGGACGACCGACGTCACCGGCGAGGTTACCTTGCCGGCGGGCGTGGAAATGGTCATGCCGGGCGACAACGTCGAGGTGGTCGTCAAGCTGATCATGCCCATCGCCATGGAAAAAGGCGTGCGGTTCGCCATACGCGAAGGCGGGCGGACGGTTGGCGCCGGCCAGGTCATAGAAATTCTCAAGTAACTTAACGCATTGTCGTTCGTTTGGTTTGCAAAGCGGGCATAATTTGAAGGAGTGTTCATGCCGAGAGAAATAGTCACCCTGGCGTGCAGCGGATGCAAGCGGCGCAATTACACGACGACGAAGGACAAGAAGCGGACGCCGAACAGGCTGGAATTGAAAAAATATTGCAAATTTGAGCGAAAACATACTGCTCATCGCGAAATCCGTTGATGTGGTTTGATGTAGTTCCGCCACTGGCGAGTCTGCCCGCGGCATGAAGTAGGCCAGTAGCTCAATTGGCAGAGTACCGGTCTCCAAAACCGGGTGTTGAGGGTTCGAGTCCCCCCTGGCCTGCCAGAGTAATGCGGCGGCGGCGCCGCAAGGCCGGCGGATGACTGGCGGGCGGTTTTGGCGGCTGGTTCGGCACGGAACTTAAAGCGCAAGGCGGGTTTGGCACAGATGAAAATTTTTGAAGTACCCAATAAGTTCGCGGCTTTTATTTCTGAAGTAGGCGAGGAGCTGAAAAAATCGGCCTGGCCGACCCGTCCGGAATTGATCGAGTCAACCGTGATGGTGATTGTCTCGGTGATCATGCTGGCGGTTTTTGTGGGCATTTGCGACCTGGTTCTTATGCGGTTGCTGAAAATCGTTATCTGAGAATTGACTCGTGCTTCGCAGCGAAGCATCACAATTTTCCGTGGGGCGTAAAATATGGAAAAGCAGTGGTTCGTCATTCACACGCTGACCGGCAAGGAGGGGAAGGTAAGGGAAAGCCTGCAGCGGAGGATCAAGGTCGAGGAAATGGGCGATTTGGTAGGGGAAGTGACGATTCCCTCGGAAAAGGTTTCCGAGGTAAAAAAGGGCAAGAAAAGCACCACGACCCGGATGTTTTATCCCGGCTACGTGCTGATTGAAATCAGCCTGTATAAAGATGACGGCAAGATCAACGAGAAGTCATGGTACTATGTCAACGACACTCCGGGCGTAATCGGATTCATCGGCGGGGCCAAGCCGGTTCCCCTTCCTCCCCGGGAAGTGGAGTCCATTTTATACCAGATTGAAGACAAGAAAGAGAAAGTCAAGCCGAAGGTATCCTTTGAGCCGGGCGAGACGGTGAAAATAACGGACGGGCCTTTCCTGAATTTCACCGGCGTGATTGAGGAAGTTGATCCTGAAAAAGGAAAATTAAAAGTGCTCGTTAACATTTTTGGACGAACCGCCCCGGTTGAACTTGAATACTGGCAGGTGGAACGGTCCTGATATAGGAGAAGCTTTAGATGGCAAAGAAAGTCACCGCGATTGTAAAGCTGCAAATACCCGCCGGGCAGGCGAATCCCGCGCCGCCCGTCGGTCCGGCGCTCGGCCAGCAGGGCGTCAACATCATGGCGTTCTGCAAGGAGTTCAACGCCGCCACCCAGGCCAAGGCCGGCATGATCTTGCCGGTGGTCATCACGATTTTCCAGGACAAGTCTTTTACATTTATCACCAAGAGTCCCCCGGCCGCGGCGCTGATCAAGCAGGCCGCCGGCCTGGCGAAAGGTTCCGGCGTGCCGAACCGCGACAAGGTCGGCAAGATTACCCGGGCCCAAATCCTGGAGATAGTGAAAATGAAACTGCAGGACTTAAACACCTCCGATGAAAAACGGGCCGCCCGTCAAATTGAAGGCACGGCCCGCAGCATGGGCGTGGATGTGGTGGATCAGCTATGATTAAGCACGGCAAAAAATATCGCGCGATAAAAGAGAAAGCGGAAAGCAAGCAGTATTCGCTCGCGGAGGCGATCGGGTTCATCAAGGCCAACCCGGCCGCGAAATTCGACGAGTCGATGGATATCGCCTTCCGGCTCGGGCTTGATTTTACAAAGTCGGAACTGACCGTGCGCGGCACGGTTTCCCTGCCGCACGGCACGGGTAAAACCCAGAAGGTCCTGGTCTTCGCGACCGGCGCGGCGGCGGACGCCGCCCGCGCGAGCGGCGCGGACTTCGTCGGGTTTGAGGACATGATCGCCAAGATCCAGGGCGGATGGCTGGATTTCGACGTGGCGGTGGCGACGCCCGACGCCATGAAGGAAGTGCGCAAGCTTGGCAAATTCCTCGGCCCGCGCGGGTTGATGCCCAATCCAAAGACCGGCACGGTCACCGATGATGTCGCCGGCGCCGTCAAGCAATGCAAGGCCGGCCGGGTGGAGTTCCGCATGGACCGCCACGGCAACGTCATGGTTGCTTTCGGAAAACGATCTTTTGACGCCCAGAAACTGGCGGAGAACGCCCAGGCGATCATTGATGCCGTGGCGGCCGCGCGGCCGGCGGCGGCCAAGGGAATATTTATCAAGAAGTGCGTGCTCAGTTCAACGATGGGCATCGGGTTGCCCGTCCAGGTGCGCGAGACCACCGTCGTAGAATAAGGAAGGTTGCCGAATATGAGACCGGAGAAAATTTCGATTGTTGAAGAGATTCGTTCCCAGGTGTCCAAGTCGCCGTTCCTGATCCTGACCAATTACAAGGGAATGAAGGTGCTCCAGGCCAAGGAGTTGCGCAAGCGGCTCGCGAAGCAAAAATCTCATTTTCATGTGGTCAAGAACAACCTTTTCATGAAGGCCGTTTCCTCTTTGCCCGGGATCAAGATTGACAAGCCGCTGGACAAGCCCCTCGGCATTGTTTTCGGCGAGGGGGATGGGATCGACGCGGTCAAGGCGCTGGATGGTTTCAAGCGCGAGTTCAACGTGGCCGCGATTGAATTTGGATTTTTGGGCGGGCGCCACTGGTCGGCCGCGGAGTTCGGGGAATTGATCAAGCTTCCCTCAAGGATCACGCTGCTCGGCATGCTGGCGGGCGGGCTCGCGGCGCCGATCAGCGGCCTGGCGGGCGTTATGCGGCAGAAACTGGCCAGCGTGATTTATGCCCTGCAGGCGGTTCATGAGTTGAAAAGTAAATCCGACAGTAAATAATGAAGGAGATAAGCTATGGCAGATGAAGTTAAGGCAGAAAGCGTTCCGGAACAGGCGGGTGCTCCCGAGGTCAAGCTCGAGGGGAAGATGAAGGAATTTGTCGACTGGGTTGAGACCATCAGCGTCCTGGAACTTTCCCAGCTTGTCAAGGCTCTCGAAAAACGTTTTGGCGTCACGGCCTCGGCCCCGATGATGGCCATGGCCGGAGCGGCCGGCGGCGCGGCGGCGGGAGCCGCCCCGGAGGCGAAGACGGAGTTCACGGTCGTCCTGACCAATGCCGGCGCCCAGAAGATCCAGGTGATCAAGGAGATCCGCACGATCACCGGCTTGGGGCTGAAAGAATCCAAGGACCTTGTCGAGGGCGCTCCCAAGACGGTCAAAGAGGGAGTCTCCAAGGAAGACGCGGCCAAGATGAAGGAAAAACTTGAAGCCGTCGGCGCCAAGGTTGAGATCAAATAAGATGGCATTTTCTTCAAATGCCGTCCGGCGACCCTCGTCGTCATCGCCAGGTCGTTATCGTCCAGGTCTTGATTTGTTTTTAGTATAAACGCGAAGGATATTTGCATGGCTGAAACAATAAATTTTGGTAAACTAAAAGATATAATTGAGCCGCCCGATTTAATTGACCTGCAGAAGCATTCCTACCGGGAATTCCTTCAGCTGGATGTGCCGCTGACCCGCCGGAAAAACATCGGCTTGCAGTCGGTTTTCAAGGAAGTGTTCCCGATTGAAAGCTATGACGGAAGCTGCGTGCTTGATTTCGTCAGTTACGAGTTTTCGCTCCCCAAGAAAACCCCGGACCAGTGCCTGAAGGACGGGGAAACCTATGCCGCGCCCCTGCATGTGAAGTTCCGGCTGAAAAACGGCGACGAGGTCTGCGAAGAGGTCGTCTACATGGGTGAAATCCCGATCAGCACCGAGAGCGGCAGCTTCGTGGTCAACGGCGCCGAAAGGTGCATCGTCAGCCAGCTGCACCGCTCGCCCGGCATCTGTTTCGAGCGGACCATCCACTCCAACGGCTCGCCCATCTTTTCGTTCCGCCTGATTCCCGACCACGGCTCCTGGGTTGAGGTTCAGTTTGACGCCAGTCACATGGTTCATATTTACCTCGATCGCCAGCATCGCCGGAGAAAATTCCTGGCCGTCACCTTTTTGCGGGCGATCGGCTACGGCACCAACGACGAGCTACTCCGCCTTTACTATCGTTTTGACAAGATCAACCTGCACGGCGATCTGCCGGATGACAAACTTAAATTTCTTGTTCTCAAGGACGACGTCATTGATGTCGCGACACAGACCATCATCGGCCGGCGCTATGATTACGTCACGCCCAGCCTCCTGAAGCAGATGAAGGGCGCGAAATACGAGAAAGTGGACGTTGTTGACGTCGCCTGGGACGAGGGGCTGTTCCTGCGCAACCTGCAGAAAGACAGCACGAATTCCGAGGAAGAAGCCCTCAAGGAAATATTCATGAAGCTCCGGCCGGGCGATCCGCCCACGGTGAACGGCGCGCGCCAGATGCTCAAGAACCTTTTCTTCGATCCGCGACGCTTTGACCTGGGCCGGGTCGGCCGGTACAAGATCAACCAGAAATTAAAGTTGAACGAGAAAAAAGACCTGCGGGCGATTGACAACGAGGACATGGTCGAGGCCATCCGTTACCTGATCAATCTTTCGCGCGGCAACGGGATGATAGACGACATTGATCACCTCGGCAGCCGGCGCCTGCGCGTGGTGGGCGAGTTGCTTGAAAACCAGTGCCGCTTGGGGCTGGCGCGCGCCCAGCGGACCTTGCGCGAAAGGATCATGTACATCGACACGTCGGTTGAGAAGCCGACGCCGCAAAGGCTGATTAATCCCAAGTCCCTCTCCGCCTCGGTCCAGGATTTCTTCATGCGCAGCCAGTTGAGCCAGTTCATGGACCAGACCAACCCGCTCTCGGAATTGACCCACAAGCGCCGCATGAGCGCGCTTGGTCCGGGGGGCTTGAGCCGGGAAAGGGCGGGGTTCGAGGTGCGCGACGTGCACACGAGCCATTACGGCCGGATCTGCCCGATTGAGACGCCGGAAGGCCCGAATATCGGCTTGATATCCTCGCTGGGCACTTATGCCAAGGTGAACGAATTCGGTTTCCTGGAAACGCCCTATGTGAAGGTCGTTGACGCCCGCGTGACCGACCAGGTCGAGTATTTGATGGCCGACCAGGAGGAGAATTTCGTCATCGCCCAGGCCAACGCCCTGCTTGATGAAAAAGGCCGCTTGCGCGAGGAAACCGTCTCGGTCAGATATAAGGGTGAATTTTTGGAAAAGAGCCGGGACAGCGTCCAGTATATTGACGCCTCGCCCAAGCAGGTCGTCAGCGTGGCGGCCGGGCTGATTCCGTTCCTTGAGCATAATGACGCCAACCGCGCCCTGATGGGATCAAACATGATGCGCCAGGGTGTTCCTCTTTTGCGCACGGAGCGGGGATATGTTTCAACCGGGCTTGAAAAACGCGTGGCCATGGATTCGCGCGTCATGGTGAGCGCCACGGCGCCGGGCAAGGTCGCCTACGTGTCCTCCACGCGGATTGTCGTTTCGCCCGACGGCAAACTGCCCAAGAAGGGATCGCGGCAATGGGACGACGCCCAGGATTATGAATTACGGAAATTCATGCGTTCCAACGCCGGAACGTGCGTGAACCAGAAACCGATCGTCAAGATCGGCCAGAAAGTCACCAAGGGCATGGTCCTGGCCGACGGCCCCTGCACGCTCAAGGAACG
>CAYYWX010000008.1:14976-42894 GCA_964475405.1 uncultured Verrucomicrobiota bacterium | reverse complement strand
GGCGCAAGGCGAGCTGGCCCTCGGGCGCAACGTGCTCGTGGCGTTTATGCCCTGGGGCGGATATAATTTTGAGGACGCGATCCTGGTGAGCGAACGGCTCGTGCGCGAGGATTATTTCACGTCGGTGCATATCGAAAAATTTGAAGTCAACGCCCGCGACACGAAGCTCGGGCCCGAAGAAATCACGCGCGATATTCCCAACGTCGGCGAGGAAGCCCTGCGGGATCTCGGCCAGGACGGCGTGATCCGGATCGGCGCCCGCGTCAAGCCGGGCGACATCCTGGTCGGCAAAGTGACGCCGAAGAGCGAAACCGAACTCGCGCCCGAGGAAAGGCTGCTCCGCGCGATTTTCGGCGAGAAAGCGGCGGACGTCAGGGACACGTCGCTGCGGGTCCCGAGCGGAACTTCCGGCATCGTGATGGAAGTCCGCACTTCCGCCCAGCAGAACATGTTCAGGGAAAAGATGAGCGCGAAGGCCCGCCGCCAGCAGACCAAGGAAATTGAGGATGAGTATAAGGACAAGAAGCAGAACATGCTCGATACCCTGACGGACGCGTTGAGCAACATCCTTCTGGGCGAAAAAATACCGCTGGACGTGGTGAACGCCGAGACGGGCGAAATAATCATCCCGGCCAACCGCAAGATCACCAAGTTCCTGCTGCGCAAGCTGGCCTCGTGCTGGGAGCACATTGAAATCGACCCGAGCCCGATCCAGGTGCGGATCCAGGGGATCATCAACGAGCACAAGAACCGCTTTGCCGAGATGGAAATGGAGCGCGAGAACGCCCTGCACCGCATCACCAGCGGCGACGACCTTGAAGAGGGCATCGTCAAGCAGGTCCGGGTTTATGTCGCCAGCAAGAAGCGCCTGGAAGTGGGCGACAAGATGGCCGGCCGGCACGGCAACAAGGGCGTGGTTGCCAGGATCGTGAAGGACGAGGACATGCCGTTTATGCCCGATGGAACCCCGGTTGACATGGTGCTCAACCCGCTCGGCGTGCCTTCGCGCATGAACGTCGGCCAGCTGTATGAAACCCAGCTGGGATGGGTATGCAAGGAGCTGGGGCTGCATGTCGTCACGCCGATTTTTGACGGAATTTCCGAATCGGAAATACGCGCGAAGCTCAAGGAAGCCAAGCTGCCGGAGAACGGCAAGACGAGCTTGTATGACGGCCGGAGCGGGGTCAAGTTTGAACAGCAGGTCACGGTCGGCATCATTTATATGCTGAAGCTGCATCACCTGGTCAGCGATAAAATCCATGCCCGCGCGGTCGGCCCGTATTCCCTGGTAACCCAGCAGCCGCTGGGCGGCAAGGCGCAGTACGGCGGACAGCGTTTTGGCGAAATGGAAGTCTGGGCGCTGGAAGCCTATTCGGCGGCCTTTGCCCTGCAGGAAGTCTTGACCGTCAAAAGCGACGATGTCCATGGGCGGACGCGGATTTACGAGGCGATCATCAAGGGCGAAAATGTCATTGAGCCCGGGGTGCCGGAATCATTCAATGTTCTGGTGAAGGAGCTGCAGAGCTTGTGTCTTGATTTGCGGCTGGCTGATTCCGGGAATAAGAAGGCGGAAACTCCTAAAAGTTAATCACGTGTCCCAGTGCAAGAGGAGGAAATGTGGAAGGCTTAGGTTTTAACAAGGGCGTGGAAGAGGTTAAGCAGGTTGATTTTGACTGCGTGAGCATCTGCCTGGCGTCGCCGGACGTCATCAGGTCGTGGAGCTATGGGGAGGTAAAGAATCCGGAGACGATCAATTATCGCACGTACAAACCCGAGCGGGGCGGGCTTTTTTGCGAAAGAATTTTCGGACCCCAGCGCGACTGGGAATGCAGTTGCGGCAAGTACAAGCGGATCAAGCACAAGGGCGTTGTCTGCGACCGTTGCGGGGTGGAGGTCACGGTTTCCAGGGTCCGGCGCGAGCGCATGGGGCATATTGAGCTGGCCGTTCCGATCGCGCATATCTGGTTCAGCAAGGCCACTCCCAGCCGCATCGGGCTGATCCTTGACTTTACCGCCCGGCAGCTGGAGCGCCTTGTTTATTACGAGGATTACATTGTCATCGATCCCGGCAACACCCCGCTCAAGGAAAAGCAGGTTCTGGTCCAGGAAGAATACCGCGAGGCGGTCACGAAATACGGCGATGATTTCGTGGCGAAGATGGGCGCGGAAGCGATCCGCGACTTGATGAAAAAAATCGACATGGGCAGCCTGATGCGCAGCCTGGAAAACCAGATGGAGCATTCGCGCAGCCAGCAGACCCGCAAGAAACTCGCGAAGCGCATGAAGTTGATCGAGGGCTTGAGGGCCAACAATATGCGCCCGGAGTGGATGATCATGGAAGTCTTGCCGGTCATTCCCCCCGATCTGCGGCCGCTCGTTCCGCTCGAGGGAGGGCGTTTCGCGACCTCGGACCTCAATGATCTTTATCGCCGCGTGATCAACAGGAATAACCGCTTGAAGAATTTGTTGATGCTCAAGACGCCCGAAGTCATTATCCGCAACGAGAAGCGGATGCTTCAGGAAGCGGTTGACGCCCTGCTGGATAACGGGCGCCACGGCCGGCCGGTGGTCGGCACCGGCAATCGCCCGCTCAAGTCGCTCAGCGACATGTTGAAGGGCAAGCAGGGGCGCTTCCGCCAGAACCTGCTCGGCAAGCGGGTTGATTATTCCGGCCGTTCGGTCATCGTGGTCGGCCCCGATTTGCAGCTGAAGCAATGCGGTCTTCCCAAGAAAATGGCCCTTGTCCTTTTCGAGCCTTTTATCATCCGCCGCCTGAAGGAAAAGGGCATCGTCCATACCGTGCGCAGCGCGAAGAAACTGATCGAAACGCAGAGCGACGTGGTCTGGGATGCGCTCGACGAGGTCATCAAGGGCCGGACGGTGATGCTAAACCGCGCGCCGACCCTGCACCGGCTCAGCATCCAGTCGTTCGAACCGGTTTTGATCGAGGGCGACGCCATCCAGGTCCACCCGCTTGTCTGCACCGCATTTAACGCCGATTTTGACGGCGACCAGATGGCGGTTCACGTCCCGTTGTCGATCGAGGCCCAGCTTGAGTCGCGCCTGCTGATGATGTCGACCAACAATCTTTTTTCGCCGTCCAGCGGCAAGCCGGTGACCACGCCCACCCAGGATATCGCGCTCGGCATTTATTACATGACGCTCGGCCCCAATGTTTCCAAGGGCGAATCGTTCGCGTTTGGCGTGTCGCCCGCGGACAAGGACAAGGTCACTCATTTGCCGATTTTTGCCGACGCCAAGGAAGTGCAGTTTGCCTATGATCTCGGGCAGGTGACCGTTCGCACCCCGATCCGCCTGCGCAATCCGGATTACCTGAACAAGACCGTCTACGGCAAGTCGGAGCCGAAGGTGATCACCACGACGGTCGGCCGGGTGTTCTTCAACAGCATCTTCCCGCACATGATCGGCTTTATCAACGATACCGTCGTTAAAAAACTGCTTAATTCGATCATCTGGAGGTGCTACCACCTGGCCGGGCACGCGGAGACGGTCAAGCTCCTGGACGACCTTAAAAATATCGGCTTTAAATTCGCGACGCTCGCCGGCATTTCAATCGGGCTTGAAGACATGATCGCCCCGGAAGGCAAGAAGGAAAAAGTCGCCGAGGCGCGCCGCCAGGTGAAAAAAGTTGACGAGCAATATCAGCGCGGCATCATAACCGAGGGCGAGCGCTACAACAAGATCATCGATATCTGGACCCGGGCGACCGACGAGACGGCGTCCAACATGATTGACGAGATGCAGCGCCTGCAGACGACCGCCAATCCGAACCCGCTTTTCATGATGGTTGACTCCGGCGCGCGCGGCAGCCGCCAGCAGATCCGGCAATTGGCGGGCATGCGCGGCTTGATGGCGAAGCCTTCCGGCGAGATTATCGAGCGGCCGATCGTGTCCAATTTCCGGGAAGGCCTGACGGTGCTTGAATATTTCATCAGCACGCACGGCGCCAGAAAAGGATTGGCGGATACCGCCTTGAAGACGGCCGATGCCGGTTACCTGACCCGCAAGCTTGTGGACGTCGCGCAGGACGTGATCATCACCGAGCACGATTGCAACACGCTCAATGGCATCCGCGTCGCGCCCATCAGCGGCGTGGTTGACATACCCCTGAGCATGCGCATCGTCGGCCGCACCGTCCTTGAGGATATTTCCAACCCGGTCACCAAGGAGCTGATCGCGGCCGCCGGCCAGGATATCAGCGAAGTTGAGGCCGAACTGATAGACAAGGCCGACATTGAAACGGTGAAGATCCGGAGCGTGCTGACCTGCGAAGCCAAGCGCGGCGTGTGCGCGAAGTGTTACGGGCGCGATTTGACGACCGATCGCCTGGTGGACATGGGCACGGCGGTCGGGATTATCGCCGCGCAATCAATCGGCGAGCCGGGCACCCAGCTTACGATGCGCACCTTCCATATCGGCGGCGCGGCGAGCTCAAGGGCGGGGCAGAGCGAAATACGGGCGAGGAACGGCGGCGTGCTTGGTTTCGAAAATGCGCGCATGGTCAAGGACACGCAGGGCAACAACATCGTCCTCAACAAGAGCTCTTCGGCGATCATTCGCTCCAAGGACGGGCGCGAGCTGGATCGCCATCCGCTCGTGGTCGGCTCGATTATTTCGCTGAATGAAGGCGACGAAGTCACCAAGGGCCAGGTGTTCGTGCGCTGGGAACCGCACAGCGTGCCGATCATCGCCGAACACGGCGGCGTGGTCCAATTCCGCGATTTTGTCGAAAACGTGTCCATGAAAATCGAAGTGGACGCCATCACCGGTTTCAAGCGCATCCTGATTCTTGATTATCGCGAGGACCTCCATCCGCAGATCCAGGTCAAGGACGAGAAATCAAACACCGTCCTGGCGACCTACAGTATTCCCGCGGGAGCGTATGTCTTCGTCATCAACGGCGGCGTGGTTACGCCCGGCTCGGTGCTTGCCAAGACTCCGCGCAAGGAGGCCAAGACGAAGGACATCACCGGCGGCCTGCCGCGCGTGGCCGAGTTGTTTGAGGCGCGCCGTCCGAAGGACGCCGCGGAAATATCGAAGATCGCCGGCATAGTTGAATTGGGCGGCATTCAAAGGGGCGCGAGAAAAGTCATCGTGAAGGACATGTTGAGCGGCTCGGAGGAAGAGCACGTCATCCCGCTCGGCAAGCACATCATCGTCTTCAAGGGCGATCATGTTGAAAAAGGCGAGCCGTTGACCGAGGGACCGATCGTGCCCCAGGAAATTCTTGAAGTCTGCGGACCGCAGGAACTCCAGGAATACCTGGTGAACGAGGTCCAGGAAGTTTATCGCCTGCAGGGCGTTGAGATCAACGACAAGCACATCGAGGTCATCGTCCGCCAGATGCTGAAGAAGGTCAGGATTACCGATTGCGGCGACACTGAATTCATGTGGAACGAGCTGATTGACAAGAATATTTTCCACGAGATCAACCGCAAGGCGATCGCGGAAGGCAAGCGCCCGGCCGAGGCCGCGCCGGCCATTCTGGGCGTGACCAAGGCCTCGATCGAGACGGAAAGCTTTATTTCCGCGGCCTCGTTCCAGGATACGACCCGGGTGCTCACGACCGCCGCCACGCTCGGCAAGGTTGACAAGTTATACGGCTTCAAGGAAAACGTGATCATGGGACATCTGATTCCGGCCGGGGTGGGTTTTGTCACGAATAAAAATTTAAAATTGATCATGCTCGGCGAGCCGGAGCCGATGAAGCAAAAGGCCGACAAGGAAGAGGACGCGGAGAAGGAAGCTGAAAGCGCAAAAACAAATTAATTAAATACTGGCATTCTTTTTATTAATTGATAAATTAAATGCTTTTTTGGCGAAGGAATATTTATGCCGACAATTAACCAGCTCGTAAGGAAGGGACGCAGGAGCGTCCGGTATCACAGCAAGTCTCCGGCGCTCACGAAGTGTCCGCAGCGCCGCGGGGTTTGCATCGCCGTCCGGGTGATGACTCCGAAGAAACCGAATTCCGCCTTGCGGAAAGTCGCCAGGGTGCGTTTGACGAACGGATATGAAGTCACGGCGTATATTCCCGGGGTGGGGCATAATTTGCAGGAGCACAGCATCGTGCTTGTGCGCGGCGGCCGGGTGAAGGATCTTTCCGGCGTCCGTTATCACATTGTCCGGGGAACGCTGGATGCCTCCGGCGTCGAGGGCCGCAAGCGCGGCCGTTCCCAGTATGGCGTAAAGAAGGCTAAACCGGCTACGGTATAATTGGTGGTGAAGAATGGCGCGAAGACATAGAGCTGAAAAAAGGGAAATCGTTCCCGACCTTAAGTATAACAGTCCGCTGGTCGGCCGGCTGATCAAGGGCATCATGCGTCAGGGGAAATATTCAACTGCCGCGGCCATAGTTTATGGCGTCCTGGACCAGGTCAAGGAGCAGACCAAGGAAGATCCGCTGGAGGTTTTGATGCGGTCGGTTGACAACATCAAGCCCAAGGTGGAAGTCAAGGCGCGCCGGGTGGGCGGCGCGACCTATCAGATTCCGGTGGAGGTCAGCAGCGAGCGCCAGGTATCGCTCGCGTTCCGCTGGCTGATCCAGTACTCCATGGCGCGCAAGGGCGTGCCGATGCGCAAGGCGCTCGCGCTCGAGGTCTTGGATGCCTTTAAAAATCAGGGGAACGCCATTAAGAAACGGGATGATACCCACAAGATGGCCCAGGCCAACAAAGCTTTTGCTCATTATAAATGGTAATATATGGTGGTTGTTTTGGAAAACATTAAACAAGATGCGCCTTCAGGCAATCCCGTGGCGCGCGAAGCCGACGGGCGACCGAAGTCCCTGGCGGACGTGCGCAATTTCGGAATTATGGCGCACATTGACGCCGGCAAGACCACTCTGACCGAGCGGGTTTTGTTCTATGCCGGCCGCCTGCACCGGATGGGCGAGGTGCACGAGGGCACGGCCAAGATGGACTGGATGGTCCAGGAACAGGAGCGCGGCATCACGATCACCAGCGCGGCGACCACCTGCACCTGGCAGGATTGCCAGGTCAATATCATCGACACCCCCGGGCACGTTGATTTTACGGCGGAAGTTGAGCGTTCATTGCGCGTGCTTGACGGCGCCGTGGCGGTTTTCTGCGCGGTCGGCGGGGTTCAGCCGCAGTCGGAAACGGTCTGGCACCAGGCGGACCGCTATGGCGTCCCGCGCATCGCGTTCATCAACAAAATGGACCGGGTCGGGGCTGATTTTGAAAAAGTCTTCAATGAAATCAAGATTCGCCTGAATGCGCCGGCGGTTGCCGTCCAGCTGCCGTACGGCAAGGAAGACCAGTTCAAGGGCGTGATTGATCTGATTGAAATGAAATGCATAACTTTTGACGAGGGCAGTTTCGGGTCGGTGCTGAAAAGCGCCGAGATCCCGCCGGAACTGGCCGGCCAGGCCGAACGCCTGCGCGCCAGACTGGTTGAAGCGGTCGCGGAAGACGACGAGCAGGTCCTGGCGGCGTTCCTGGAAAGTCCCGACGTGCCCGTCAGTGAGCTCAAGGCCGGCCTGCGGCGCGCCACGATTGCCCGTCGCCTTGTGCCGGTCCTGTGCGGGGCGGCCCTGCGCAACAAGGGTATTCAACCGGTGCTTGACGCGGTTGTTGATTATCTGCCTTCGCCCGTTGATGTTCCTGCGGTGCGCGGTTTTCATCCCAAAACGGAAGAGCCGGTCGTGAGGGAAGCCGGGGATTTTGAGCCGCTGGCCGCGATCGCCTTCAAGGTCATGCACAGCCAGTACATGGGCAAGATGATTTTCGTGCGCCTTTACAGCGGCATGATCAAGAAGGGGCAGAACGTGTTCAACCCGCGCACCAAGAAGCGCGAAAAAATTTCGCGCCTCCTGCGGATGCATGCCGACGAGCATCAGGACGTTGACGTTCTCTATTCCGGCGAAATCGGGGTAATTGTCGGCCTGAAGGACACGACCACGGGCGACACGCTTTGCGTTGAAAACAAGCCGCTCGTGCTGGAACGGATCCGTTTTCCCGAGCCGGTGGTTTCCATGGCGGTTGAGCCGCGGACGAATGCCGACCGTGACGGCCTGACCGGCGCGCTGAATGCCCTTGCGGATGAAGACCCCACCTTCCGGGTCACGATGAACCCGGATACCGGCCAGACCCTGATCAGCGGCATGGGCGAGTTGCACCTGGAGATAATCAAGGACCGGATCCTGCGCGAGTACAAAGTGCAGGCGAACGCCGGCCAGCCGATCGTCGCTTACCGTGAAACCATCGGCGCCTCGGCCGAGGCGGGTTTTGTTTTTGACCGGGAAATCGGCGGCAAGCGGCAGTTTGCCGGGTTGACCCTGAAGGTTTCCCCGCGCGCCCGGAAGCAGGGGAACGAGGTAATTTTCGCGGTCAACAACGAGCAGTTGCCGGCGGAATATCGCGCGGGCGTGGAATCCGGAATTGGCGACGCGCTCGTGACGGGCATCCTCGGTCATTTCCCGATGATTGACATCAAGGTCGAGGTCGTCGGCGTGCAGTTTGACAGTTTTGACTCAACCGACACCGCTTTCCGGACGGCGGCGGTCATGGCTTTCCGCGAGGCGGTTAAGCGCGCCAAGCCGGTCATTCTCGAGCCGATCATGGCGATGGAAATAATTACGCCGGACGAATATATCGGCGATGTCCTCGGCGACGTCAATTCGCGCCGGGGCAAGGTTTCCGGTGTCGACTGCAAGCCGCCGGTCCAGGTAATCCGGGCGGATGTTCCCCTCGTTGAGCTTTTTGGATACACCACCACGCTCCGTTCCCTGACGCGGGGAAGAGGCAGCCATACCATGGAGCCGGTTGCATTTGAAGTCGTGCCCGATCATATTCAAAAAAAGGTTTTAAACCGGTAAATATATATGGAAGACCAACGCATACGAATAAAGTTAACGTCTTATGATTTCCGGGCATTGGACCAGTCGGCCTGCGAAATAATTGAAACCGCCAAAAGAACGGGCGCCCGGGTCGCGGGGCCGATGCCCTTGCCGACCAGGATAGAAAGATATTGCGTCAATCGCAGCCCGCATGCCGACAAAAAGTCCATGGAGCAGTTTGAGATCAGGACGCACAAGCGTCTGCTGGATATCATCAATCCCACCGCCAAGACGGTGGATGAATTGAAAAAATTGAATTTACCCGCGGGAGTGGACATCACAATTAAAATTTGAGCATAATATGCGCGGCTTAATCGGAAAAAAACTGGGGATGACGAGCGTGTTCGGAAGCGACGGGCGGCAGTATGCCGTGACGATCGTCGAGTGCGGGCCTTGCGTTGTTTTGCAGCGCAAGGAACGCGCGACGCATGGTTACGAAGCGGTCCAGCTCGGCTACGGCGATGTCAAGGAAAGCCGGATGACCAAGCCCGACCTGGGATTTTTCCAGAAGGCCAAGCTCCCGCCAAAAAAATACCGGCAGGAATTTGAGCTTGAAGAGGGCGACGGGTTGAAAGTCGGCGACGTGGTGACGGCCAAGCTTTTCGACGGGATCGGCTATGTTGACGTCAGCGGGGTCAGCAAGGGCAAGGGCTTCGCGGGCGTTGTGCGGCGCTATCACATGAAGGGCGGCCCGATCACGCACGGCGGCCATTCCAAGCGGCGCGTCGGGTCGGTGGGCTGCCGTGAATTGCCGGGCAGGATCCACAAGGGCAAACGGATGCCGGGGCATATGGGGAATGTCAATGTCACCCAGCAGAACCTCAAGGTAGTCCAGGTGCGGCCTGATGATAATATAATTTTGATTGGCGGCGCCGTTCCCGGGGCGGACGGGGCCATTATAACCGTGAATAAAGCCCTGAAGAAAACCAGCAAGAAATGAGCAAATTGTCCATGTTTGATTTTCATGGCGGCAGTCTCGGCGACTATGAAGTCGACGACGAACTCCTTGTGCTGAAGCGCGGCAAACAGGCCGTGCAGGATGTTGTCGTGGCCTATCTGGCCGGATTGCGCGCGGGCACGGCTTCCACCCTGGGCAAGGGGCAGGTGGCCGGAAGCAATAAAAAACCGTGGCAGCAGAAAGGGCTCGGCCGGGCGCGGGCCGGATACCGGCAGTCGCCGGTCTGGCGCGGCGGCGGCGTTGCCTTTGGACCGCACCCGCGGTCGTATGCCAAAAAAGTCACGAAAAGCGTCGCGTCGCTGGCCTTTGCCCGCGTGATCAGCGAGAAAATCAACGGCGGAGCATTGAAGGTGATCAGCGAGCTGGCCTTGAAAGAAGGCAAAACCAGGGAAATTACGGCGCTGATGAAAGAATTGAAAATAAAAGGGCGTTCGCTGCTGATCATTGAAAAGCAGGATGAAAAGCTGAAGCGCGCCGTGCGTAATTTCAGCAACGCGGAGTTATGCCTGGCGAGCGATGTCCATGTTTATCAGTTAATGCGCTATCCGAATTTGCTCGCCACGAAGGACGCCATGGCGGTCCTGGTCGGCCGGCTCAAGAAAGCGGGCGGGGGATAATCATGAAATCGCCATACCAGATTATTGAAACGCTGAGCTTGTCGGAAAAAAGTTCGCGCGAGACCGAGAAGCACAACTGCTATCTGTTCAAGGTCGCCCAGGCGGCCAACAAGCAGGAAATAAAAAAGGCGGTTGAAACCATCTTTAAAGTGCATGTCGTCAAGGTCAACACGATGAATTGCCGGGGAAAAATGAAAAGGGAACGGAGCATGAAGTACGGCATGACCTCCTCGTATAAAAAGGCGATGGTCACCCTGCAAAAAGGCGAGAAGATTGAAATAGTTTAAGGGAATAGAAATAAAAAATGAGCTTGAAAGTTTATAAACCGACAACGCCGTCGCACCGCTCCAGGTCCGTGGAGGGCGGCGATGAAATCACGAAATTCAAGCCGGAAAAAGGGTTGCTGGTTTCCAGGAATTCCACCG
Source organism: uncultured Verrucomicrobiota bacterium (assembly GCA_964475405.1). Taxonomy (GTDB): domain Bacteria; phylum Verrucomicrobiota; class Kiritimatiellia; order JAAZAB01; family JAAZAB01; genus JAQUQV01. The sequence continues at coordinate 32,013 of CAYYWX010000008.1, read as the reverse complement.
GCGGCCGAAATTTTGCCGGCCGGATTACCGTCCGGCACCGCGGCGGCGGATGCCGGCGGCATTATCGCCTGGTTGATTTCAAGCGCGACAAGATCGATATCCCGGCCAAGGTGGCGGCGGTGGAATATGACCCGGGCCGCTCGGCCTGCATCGCCCTGCTGCATTACGTGGACGGCGAAAAAAGATATATCATCGCCCCGATCGGCCTGAAGGTCGGTTCAACGGTCATTTCCGGCAATTCGGTCGAGCCGGCCGTCGGGAACATGCTGCCGCTGGAGAAAATTCCGCTCGGTCTGACGATTCATAACATTGAAATGCGACCGGGGCATGGCGGCCAGCTGGCGCGCAGCGCGGGCAACGGCGCGATCCTGATGTCGCGCGAAGGAACCTTCGCGAACATCAAGCTGCCGTCGGGCGAAGTCCGGATGATCAACATAAAATGCCGGGCGACGATCGGGCAGGTGGGCAACCTGGAGCACGAGACAATTGTTTACGGCAAGGCCGGCGCGGCGCGCTGGCGCGGAATCCGGCCGACGGTTCGCGGCCGCGCGATGAATCCGGTTGATCATCCGATGGGCGGCGGCGAAGGCAAGGCGACCGGCGGGCATCCTCGTTCGCCCTGGGGGCAGTACGCCAAGGGCATGAAGACCAGAAACGTTCGCAGCAAGTCAAACAGGTTTATTGTTTCACGGAGAAAATAACAATGTCGCGTTCACTAAAAAAAGGTCCTTACGTTGAGCCGTATTTGTTGTTGAAAGTGGAGAGGTTGAACAAGTCGGGCGAGAAGCGGCCGATTAAGACATGGTCGCGGCGCTCGATGGTGGTTCCGGAATTCATCGGCCACACTTTCGCGGTCCATAACGGCAAGTCGCATATTTCGGTCTTTATCACGGAAAACATGGTCGGTCACCGCCTGGGCGAATTCTCCCCCACGCGCATTTTCAGAAAACACGGCATGCATACTGAAACGACGCAGGAAAAGACTTAAAATGAAACTGAGCGCATCGGCAAGGTTTATCAGGGTGTCGCCTTCAAAAGTGAGGCCCTTCGCGCGCCTCTTGAAAGGCATGACGCTGGAGGAGGCGATTGCCGCCGCCGGTTTTGACAACACCAAGGGCGCTTTTTTCATCGGGAAGCTGCTTAAGTCAATGGTGGCGAACCTGGCGAGCAACAAGCTCAATGAGAATGACTATCATATCGCCCAGGTGGCAATTGAACAGGGCCGGTCTTGAAACGGTTTTGGCCGAGATCGCGGGGCATGGCCCGTCCGATCACAAAGCGGACAAGCCATATCAAGATAGTGTTGGCCGACAATAAATCGCGCCCTAAGGCGTGATAAGGAAAAACGAAAGGAGTAGATCGTTTGGGGCAAAAAGTAAATCCGATCAGCATGCGCGTGACCGTCAATAAAAATTGGCGTTCAAAGTGGTATGCAACTAAACGCCAGTTCGGCGATTATTTGCATGAAGATTTGAAAATACGGGATCTCATTAAACAGCGGCTCCAGAACGGGGCGATCGCGGACATATTGATTGAACGCTACGCGAGCCGCGTGCGCGCGACGATTTATACCGCCCGGCCGGGCATCGTGATCGGCCACAAGGGGCAGGATGTTGAAAAATTGCGTGAAGAACTGGCCAAGATAACGACGAAAGAAGTTTACCTGGAAATCAAGGAAATCCGGGATGCCGACTTGAATGCCCAGCTCGTGGCGGAGAACATCGCCGTGCAGCTTGAACGCCGGGTGTCTTTCCGCCGGGCCATGAAAAAGGCGATCAAGACCGCGATGGATTTGAAGGCGCTCGGGATCAAGGTGTCGGTTTCCGGCCGGTTGGGCGGGGCTGAATTGGCGCGAAGGGAAAACTACAAGGAAGGGAAGGTGCCCTTGCATACCTTGCGCGCGAATATTGAATACGGGTTTGCCGAGGCGCATACCGTCGCCGGCAAGGTGGGCGTTAAAGTGTGGATTTGCCGCAAACCGGAAGAAGAAGTTGTGAAAGGCGAGGTGCGTCATGCCGGAAATGCCTAGTAGGCTTAAGCATCGCAAGGTCCAGCGCGGGAAAATGAAGGGTTCCGCGACGGCCGGCGACAACCTGGCATTCGGCCAGTACGGCCTGCAGGCGCTCGGCACATCCTGGGTCAAGGCGATCCAGATTGAGGCGTGCCGGGTTTCGATAAACCGGCATTTGAACCGGAAGGGAAAAGTCTGGGTGCGTATTTTCCCGGATAAGCCCATAAGCAAGAAACCGCTTGAGACGCGGATGGGAAAGGGAAAAGGGGACCTGGATTGCTGGGTGGCGGTGGTCAAAATGGGGCGGATGTTGTTTGAAATTGACGGCGTGAACGACCGGGTGGCGCGCGAGGCCTTCCGTCTGGCGGCCTCCAAGCTGCCGATCCGGACCCGTTTTGTTTCCCGTAACATGAGCCAATTGTAAGTTGCGCTTCACGGCGCGAGATAAACATTATGAAAATCAAGGCCAAAGAACTGCGCGAGCTGGCGACGGACGAGTTGGAGCAGTCCTACCAGGACCGCCTGAAGGAATATTTTGACCTGCGCAAGGTCAAGGTAACCGGCAAGCTGGATAATCCATTGCAACTGCGGCAGATCCGCCGGGGGATTGCCCGGATCAAGACTGTTTTAAATGAAAGAATGCGCAAAAAGCTGGAAGGCGGAGAGAATAATGATTCAACAGGATCAAAGTCGGGGAAATCGTAAACAAAGAACTGGTTTTGTGATCAGTCACAAAATGCAGAAAACGATCGTGGTCAAGGTGGAGCGCCGGGTCCGTCACCCGCTTTACGGCAAGGAAATGCGCATGGCCGAGAAGATGTACGTGCACGACGAAAAGGATGAGGCGAAAATCGGCGACAAGGTCCTGATCGCGGAAACAAGGCCGTTGAGCAAGTTGAAACGCTGGCGATTGGTGCAAATTATGCAAACCGGGGCAGTGCAAAAACAACATGAGTAGGCGATTATGATCACCGAGGAAACAGTTCTTGATGTGGCCGACAATACGGGCGCGCGTCTCGCGAAATGCTTCCGTATTCTCGGGCAGAAAAAACGCTACGGGCACATAGGCGATTTGATCAGGGTCGCCATCCGCGAGGCGCAGCCGGGCGGCCTGGTGAAAAAGGGCGAAGTCCGCCTGGCGGTCATCGTGCGGACCCGCAAGCCGATCCGGCGGGCGGATGGCTCGTTGCTCCGTTTTGACAGCAACGCGGTTGTCCTGGTTGACGACACCTTTAATCCGATTGGAACGCGAATATTCGGGCCCGTGGCGCGTGAATTGCGGGAAAAACAATTTGCCAAGATTATCACGCTGGCGCCGGAAGTTTTATAGGGGGAATGCAATTGATTTCAAAATGCCATATACGCAAAAATGACGTCGTGCTGGCCCGTTCCGGCAGTTCGGCCGCGGGGCAGAAGACCGGCAAAGTGCTGCAGGTGCTGCGCAAGCGGTCGCGCGCCATAGTGGAAGGCCTGAACTTCGTCCATAAGAACCTTCGTAAAAGCCAGGATAATCCGAAAGGCGGCATTATTAAAAAAGAAGCCAGCATTGCGCTGGCGAACCTGATGCTTTATTGTCCCCAGTGCAAAAAGGGAGTCAGGGTTAAACGGGAAGCGGATGAAAACCGCCGCAAGATCAGGAAATGCGTGGGTTGCGGCAATAAATTTGATTGAAGATTATGAGCGCGAGATTAAAAGAGAAATATACGAAGGAAGTGTTGCCGAAGCTGATCAGCGCGCGGGGTTATAAAAACACGATGCAGGCGCCGCGCCTGGTTAAAATCGTGGTCAACATGGGCATCAATTCGTCCGTTGAAAAGGACGTTGTCAAGGTCATTGCGAATGACCTGGCGCTTATCACCGGGCAATTCCCCGTGATCTGCAAGGCGCGCAAGAGCATCGCCAATTTCAAGCTGCGCGAAGGCATGCCGGTCGGGGCGCGGGTGACGTTGCGCGGCGACCGGATGTACGAATTTTTCGACCGGCTGGTCAACGTCGTGCTGCCCAGAATGCGGGACTTCCGCGGCATCCCGGCCACGGCGTTTGACGGGCGCGGGAATTATGCGCTCGGGATTGCGGAGCAGACGATTTTCCCGGAGATAAATGCCGACAGCGTGAAAAAAGTTCAGGGCATGAATATTGTGATAGTAACAACCGCCTCGACGAACGATGAGGCAAAAGAGCTCCTGCGCCTGATGGGCATGCCGTTTGCCGCACCAAGGACGGAGAAATAAGGAGGATCAACTTTGGCAAAGACTTCACAAATGGTCAGGGCGCTCCGCAAGCCGAAATTCAGCTCGCGCGCTTACCGGCGGTGCCGACGGTGCGGGCGGCGCCGGGCGTTTATTCGCAAATTTCAGGTTTGCCGGATATGTTTTCGTGAGCTGGCCTCAATCGGCCAGATACCAGGAGTGATCAAAGCAAGTTGGTAAATCGTTATGAATCAAACTGATCCTATTGCCGATATGCTGACGCGGATTCGCAACGCGAATATGATTCGCGCCGATGTTGTTGAAATGCCGCATTCAAAAATCAAGGGGACCATCGCCCGGATTTTAAAACGCGAGGGCTTTATCCATGATTTCACCGCGGAGGGCGGCGGTCACGCCAAATTACTGCGCATTTTTCTCAAATACGCCGAAGACGGCGAGCCGGTTATCCGGGGGTTGCGCAGGATAAGCAAGCCGGGCTTGCGCCGTTATGTCGCCGCCAAGACGATCCGGCCGGTCAAGAACGGGACGGGCATCGCGATCATCAGCACGTCGCTTGGGATTTTCACGGACAGTGAAGTCCGGGAAAAAAATGCCGGCGGCGAGTGGCTTTGCACGGTTTGGTAACAAATAACACACATTAGGAAATAGTTGCAATGTCCAGAGTTGGAAAACAACCGATCATCATTCCGGCCGGGGCGGACGTCAAGATTAACGGCCAGGAATTGTCCGTCAAGGGGCCGAAGGGGCAATTGAAGATGACCATCCCCGAAAGTTTCCAGGCCGTCATGAAGGATAAAACCGTCGTCGTTTCGCCCAGAGTGGCGGAGGAAAAGGGATCTGAAATCGGCGCCCTGCACGGGCTTTATCGCAGCATGGTTGCGAATATGATCAAAGGGGTGGTGATCGGATATTTGAAAGAACTGGAGATTCAAGGCGTCGGATTCAAGGCCGCGGTGCAGGGAAAAAAGGCCATTTTCAATCTCGGGTATTCCAGCCCGGTTGAAATGATCATCCCGGACAGCATAGAGTTTAAGGTTACCGAAAACGTCAACCTGGCGATCAGCGGGCCGGATAAACAGCTCGTGGGCGATTTCGCGGCGCATGTCAAGGACTTGTTTCCGGCCGAACCTTACAAGGGAAAAGGGATCAGATTTAAAGGCGAATATATCCGGCGCAAAGTCGGCAAAACGGTGGCATAGCGATGAAATTAAAAACCAGACTTGACTATAAAATGAGACGGCATCTGCGCCTGCGCAAGAAAGTGCGCGGCAGCGCGGCGCGGCCGAGGATGAGCGTGTGCATAACGAACAAGCATGTTTATATCCAGTTTATTGACGATGACGCCGGCAGCACGCTGGCTTCTTTTTCAACGCTTTGCCTGGAAGAGGGTAAAAAACTGAACGTGGCCACGGCCAAGGAAGTCGGGAAAAAGGCGGCGGAAGCGGCGCTTGCCAAAGGAATCAAGCAGGTTGTCTTTGACCGCGGCGGCCAGGTCTACAGCGGGCGGATCAAGGCAATAGCAGAAACGGCGCGAGAAATGGGAATTAAAATATGAATTCGCAATTAAAAGATCTGGTGGTTAACGATGCCATGATCGCCGAGGAAGAGTCGTTTTCGTCCGAAGTGGATGAGTACGTCGTCCGGATTAAAAGATGTTCCAAGGTTGTCAAGGGCGGGCGACGGATGAGTTTTACGGCCGTGGTCGTGGTCGGCGACCATAACGGCCGGGTCGGGTATGGTTTGGGCAAGGCCAACGAGGTGGCGGATGCCATCAGGAAAGGCGGCGACCTTGCGCGGAAATCAATGTTTTCCGTCAAGTTGAACAATAAGACCATACCGCATGAAACGATCGGCAAATTTTCGGCTTCCATCGTGCTGCTCAAGCCGGCCGTGGAAGGGACCGGCGTGATCGCCGGCGGCGGGGCGCGGGCGGTGCTCAACCTGGCGGGAGTTCACAATATCATCGCCAAGTCGCTTGGCAGCAATGACAAGTGGAATGTTGTCCAGGCCACCGTGGTGGCGCTGAAGAGCCTGAGGATGCGCGCCGAGTCGGACCACATGCGTCAGCAGCAGCAATCCTGAAAACGGGTTGAGCTGGCGGCGGTATTATCGGAGAAATAAAAATGGCAGGATTATCTTTGCAGTCGTTATCAAATGTGGTTGGCGCAAAGCACCACAAGATGCGGGTTGGATGCGGCAATAGTTCCGGGAAGGGGAAAACCTGCGGACGCGGCCACAAGGGGCAGTACGCCCGTTCCGGTCATAAGCATAAGCCCGCCTTTGAAGGCGGCCAGATGCGGTTGATCCGGCGCATCCCCAAGAGGGGATTCATTAACGCTTACGGGCACCGTTACACGGTTGTCAATCTTTCAAGTCTGGAAGGCTTTGCCGACGGGGCTGAAATAACCCCGGATGTTCTCCGTTCGGAGGGGATTCTCAAGGGCAAGGCGGATGTCAAGATTCTCGGGGCTACCCAGCTGAAACAAAAGCTCGTGGTCAAAGCCCATGCTTTCAGCCAGGCGGCGCGGAAGAAAATTGAAGAGCCCGGCGGCAAATGCGTTTTGCTTGATGCATAGCGTTGTTCGTGAATCGTAACGCAGGATGCGTCCGGCGAAATACGAGACACCCTTCACGCGATACGAATTAAATTATGTTATCCGCTTTTATCAATTCGTTTAAAGTCGAAGAACTGCGCAAACGTATTTTATTTACTTTTGGCATTGTTTTTCTTTGCCGGCTTGTCAGCGTGGTGCCGACCCCCGGTGTGGACGCCACCGAGCTCCAGAATCTCATCCAGCATATTTCCAGCCAGGTGGGCGGCGGACTGCTCGGCCTGGTGGACCTGTTCAGCGGCGGGGCGATGAGCAATTGCGCGATCGGCGCGCTGGGCATCATGCCGTATATCAGCGCCTCGATTATTCTCCAGTTGCTCACGGCGGTTGTGCCTTCCCTTGAACGCCTGGCGCGCGAGGGCGACGTGGGGCGCCAGAAAATAACGCAATATACGCGCTACCTGACGGTCGTTATCTGCCTTATCCAGGGTTATTTCATGGCGACCGCCCTCCAGAATCCTTCCGCGCTGTTCGGGCGGAATGTAGGTTCAATCGTCAACATGGATTCTGTTTTCGGCTTTCGTCTTTTAACCGTGCTTACCATGACGACTGGCACGGTCGTTCTCATGTGGCTGGGCGAGCAGATTACCCAGAGCGGGATCGGCAACGGCATATCGCTGATCATCACGATCAACATCATCAGCCGGCTGCCCGGCGCCGTGCAGGCGACGTTCCGCATGTTCCGGCCGGTCGGCGGGGGGGAAGCGCAGTTCACCGTCTATCACCTTGTTTTTCTGTTGATCATGATGGTCCTGGTAATTGCCGGCACGATCGCCGTGACCCAGGCGCAAAGAAAGATACCCATTCAGTACGCCAAGCGCGTGGTCGGGCGCAAGGTCTACGGCGGCCAGAGCACTTATATGCCCCTGCGCGTGAATTACTCCGGCGTCATGCCCATCATTTTTGCCTCGGCCATCCTCATGTTCCCGCAAAAAATATTTGAAATGTTGCCGGGCGAATTTTTCAAGCACCTTGCCGTCGCGTTCCAGATGGAACGGACCTTGTACCTTGTTTTGTACAGCTTGATGATCCTGTTTTTTTCCTATTTTTGGGTGGCAACGGTCTTTAACCCGGTGCAGATTGCCGATGATTTGAAAAAAGCCGGCGGCTATGTCCCCGGGATCCGCCCCGGCACGCCGACCGCCGATTTCCTGGACCGCACCATGACGAGGATCACCCTGGCCGGCGCGGTCTTCCTGACGATCATCGCGGTCATCCCGACCATCATGGCGCGCCAGTTTAGTGTTCCCTGGATTGTCTCGTCCTTCTTCGGCGGGACCAGCCTTTTGATTGTCGTGGGGGTCATGCTCGACACCATGCGCCAGGTTGAGTCGCACCTGATCATGCGCCATTACGACGGGTTCCTGAAAAAAGGCAGACTGCGCGGGAGGAGCTGATGAGCATCCAGGCCATTATTCTTCTTGGGGCGCCGGGCGCGGGCAAGGGCACGATTGCCGAGGGGATCAAGCAGGCGACCGACTATGTCCATGTTTCCACGGGCAATATGCTGCGCGAGGCGATCAAGCAGGGCTCCCCGGTCGGCAAGCAGGCCAAGGAATACATGGCGAAGGGCAATCTTGTCCCGGACAAGCTCATTATCGATATAGTCATGGAGAGGATTGACGAAGGCGGCAAGGACGCGAAATACATGTTTGACGGTTTCCCGCGGACCCTGGCCCAGGCGCGCTTGCTGGATTCCGAGTTTAAAAATCGCAACGCGGTCCTGACAAAAGTATTTTTGCTAGATGTGCCGAAGGAAGTGACGTTACAGCGCCTGACCGGGCGGCGAATGTGCCGCAATTGCGGGGCGAATTTTCACGTTCATAATATCCCGCCGAAAAAGAGCGGCATTTGCGACAGCTGCGGCGGAGCGCTGGAGCAGCGCCCGGACGACATGGAAGCGACCATCCTCAACCGGCTGGAGGTGTATAACCAGCAGACCGCGGCCTTGATTGCGTATTACACCAGCCGCAACATACTGGTCAGGGTTGATTCGTCGCGGCATCGCGATCAGACGGTTTCCGAAGTAATGAATTTGTTGAAGTGAAGCGCGGCAGCGTGAAAGGCTGATTTGAAGGAATGGTACTGGTAAAAAATTCCGCCGAGCTGGAACGGATGCGCGTTGCCGGCAAGATAACGGCCCGGGTTTGCGAACAGGTTGCCAAGCACGTATGCCCGGGCATGACCACGGCGGAGATCGACCGGTTCGCGGCGGCGTTGATCAGGGAGCATGGGGCGAAAAGCGCTTTTCTTGGATATCGCGGGTACCCGGGATCAATTTGTGTTTCGGTCAACGAGGAAGTCGTGCATGGCGTGCCGGGCGCGCGGCGGATTCAGATCGGCGATATCGTGAGCATTGATATCGGCGTCGTGATTGATTCGTTTCATGGCGACATGGCCAAAACGATCATGGTTGGCGTTCTGGATTCCAAGATTGCCAGACTGGTTGATACGGCCGAAAATGCGCTGCGCGCGGGAATAGCAAAGGCGCTGGCCGGCAACCGCCTGTCGGATATTTCGCACGCGATCGAAACGTGCGCCGGCCGGAACGGGTTTTCAGTTGTGCGGCAGTTTGTGGGGCATGGCATTGGCCGGGACATGCACGAGGATCCCCAGATCCCGAATTTCGGTCCGCCCGGCAAGGGGCCCGTTCTTAAAGCGGGGATGACCCTGGCAATTGAGCCGATGCTCAATATGGGCGCGTGCGAGGTGGATGTTTTGAGCGACGGCTGGACGGTGGTGACGCGCGACCGGAAGCCTTCGGCGCACTGTGAACATACCGTGGCCGTGGGGCGGGGGATGGCGGAGATTTTAACCGCGATTTAGCGATAAATCGTTGTTGACAGAGATAAAAAAAAGTGCTAAATAAATTCTTTTTATCGCAATTGTCTGAAAATTTGTTTGAAGAATCATGAAAGTAAGAAGTTCAGTCAAGCGAATTTGCGAAAGATGCAAAGTCGTAAAACGTCGCGGTGTTGTCCATGTCGTGTGCGCTAACCCACGGCATAAACAGCGTCAAGGGTAGGAGCGCTCTATGCCAAAATTGATGGGTATTGATATTCCGGGCAAAAAAAGAATTGAATATTCGCTCGGGTATATTTACGGCATTGGGTTGTCAAGGGCGCAATCGATCGTCAAGCAAGCCAATGTGGATCCGAACAAACGGGCCGATGACCTGACCGGCGACGAGATAACCAGGATCACCAATATCTTGCAGAAGGGCTATGTGCTTGAGGGCGACCTGCGGCGGGAAGTCTCCCAGAATATCCGGCGCTTGATGAGCATCGGCTGTTACCGCGGTTTGCGGCATCGCAAGGGGCTGCCGGTTCGCGGCCAGCGAACCCGCACCAACGCGCGCACCCGCAAGGGGCCGCGTAAAACGGTCGGCGTTGTCCGCGGCGAGGCAAGAGGCGCCGCCAAAACGGAGACCAAGGACTGAAATCAAGCACTTTGCGGTCGTGATGAATCGTCTTAAGAAGGCAAAGAACAGATATGACGGATAAAAACAGTACAACGGAAGCAGAGAGCAAGCCGGCAAAGGAAAAGAAAGCCAAGCCGGAAGGCGAAAAGGGCAAGCGTCCTCAGCAGGCGGAAGGTGAAAGCAAGCCGGCCGCGGCCGCGGCCGCCGCCCCGGCGCCGGTTGCGGAGGAGCAGGCCGTTGCCGCCAAACCCGCAAAGGCGAAAGCGCTGCGGAACGTGCCGGCCGGAATTGTCCATATCAACGCCACTTTTAACAACACCCAGGTCACGATAACGGATTTAAAGGGCGGAGTGCTGGCCTGGAGCAGCGCCGGCCGGATGGGTTTTAAAGGCACCCGCAAAAGCACGGCCTATGCGGCAACGGTTGTTGCGCAGGAAACGGCCCGGCTTGTTGCGCCGTATCGCATGCAGGAAGTTGAAGTCCGGGTCCAGGGTCCCGGGTCGGGGCGCGAGTCCGCAATCCGGGCGTTCCAGGCGGCGGGCATGATCATTACGCTGATTAAAGACGTCACGCCCATGCCGCATGACGGCTGCCGGGCCAGGAAAAGACGCCGGGTCTGATGGGGTATATTCATTTTAATGTGCTAGTGCAAATTGCCGAATTGAAAGGATAATAGCGCGTGGGAAGATATGTAGGTCCAGCTTGTCGTATCTGCCGGCGGGAAAGGATAAAACTTTTTCTCAAGGGCGAGCGATGCAATATGGCAAAATGTCCGATTGAAACCGGCCGGAACGCGCCGGGCATGCATGGTGAAAAAAGGGCCAAGAAATTATCGGATTATGGCCGGCAGTTCCGTGAAAAGCAACGCCTGCGCCGTTTTTACGGCATGCAGGACGGCCAATTCAGGGTATTTTTCCAGCGGGCCGCCCAGCAGCGCGGCATAACCGGCGAAACTTTATTGCAGATGCTGGAAATGCGCCTGGATAACCTCGTTTACCGCGTCGGCTTTGTCCGTTCGCGGCGCGCGGCGCGGCAATTTGTGCTTCATGGCCATGTGCAGGTCAACGGAAAAAGGGCCAATGTGCCCTCGATGATTTTGAAGCCGGGCGACCATGTTGACGTGAAGACCAGGAAGGGAAGCCGTGAATTGGCCAAGAAATCACTGGATTCCCTGGAAGGAAAGACAATCTCTCCGTGGCTATTGCTCGATGGCGCGAATTTCCGCGCTGAAATATTGCATCTTCCGTCCAAGGAGGAAATCGCTCCTCTGGTGGACGAACAATTGGTGGTTGAATTGTGCTCCAAGAGGTGATCTGCAACGGCGGGGCCTGTTTAAATGGTATTGTGGCTTAATTGCGCGGTGTTCAATTAGAATGTGGAAGGATTAACTTAATGACAGCAAAAATTGGACGATTTGAAATGCCGAAAATGGTTGTCAAGGACGAGCAGTCCGCGACCAGCACCTATGCGAAGTTCATTGCCGAGCCGTTCGAATCGGGTTATGGCTACACCATCGGTAATTCCCTGCGCCGGGTCCTGCTCTCCTCGCTTGAGGGAGCGGCAGTTTCGGCCGTCAAGATAGAAGGCATATTCCACGAATTTTGCGCGATTCCCGGCGTTGTCGAGGATGTGACCGATATCATTTTGAACCTGAAGAAGGTTCTTTTTAAAATGTACACGCGCGAACCGCGCCGGGTATCCATTAAAATGCGCGGGCCGGGAGAAATTACGGCGGCCAACATCCAGACTGACCAGTCGGTCGAGATCCTCAACCCCGCCCACTATATCGCCACCCTTTCCGAAGACGGCAAGTTCGAGGCGGAGCTGGAGGTGTCCCTCGGTCGCGGGTTCAAGGCCGCCGAATGGAAAGCCGACAAGGAGCAGGAAATCGGCATTATCCCCGTTGATTGCAGCTTTTCCCCCGTGCAAAGGGTGAATTTCGCGGTTGAAAACACGCGCGTCGGCCGGCACACGGATTATGAAAAAGTGGTCATGGAAATATGGACCGATGACCGGATCACCCCTGATGACGCCCTCGTCCAGGCGGCCGGCATCCTGCGCCATCACCTTGACGTGTTTGTCAATTATGACGAGGACTTGCTCGAGTTTGAACAGCGCGAAAGAATCATTGACCGCGATCACGAGGAATTGCGCAAGAAGATGAACATGAGCGTGAACGAGATAGAGCTCAGCGTGCGCGCCGCCAATTGCCTGAATAACGCCAACATCCTCACGGTCGGCGAGCTGATCCAGAAGACGGAGCCCGAAATGCTGAAATACAGGAACTTCGGGAAAAAATCCCTGCAGGAAATTATTGACAAGCTGCGGGAACTGGGGCTCTCGCTGAACATGAAGGTTGACCCTGAATTAATGGCGCCGAACCAGGCCGCCGAGCGCAAGCAATAATTATTTTTTAATATTAACGGTTTCCAATGAGACACAGAGTCCATTCAAAACAATTCGGCCGGAAATCCGCTCATCGCGCGGCCTTGATGGGCAGCCTGGTTTGCGCCCTCATTAACGAGCGGCGGATCACGACAACCCTGCAAAAAGCCCGTGCCACACGCAGCCTGGCGGAAAAGATGATGACCCTGGCAAAGAGCGGGACCTTGCCCGCGCGCCGCAAGGCGATCGAGGTCATCGGCGACAAGCGCGCCGTGAAAATCCTGTTTGACGATCTCGCTTCCAATTACAAGGACCGGAACGGCGGGTATTGCCGGATCATAAAAACCGTCGTGCGCCGGAGCGATTCCTCCCTCATGGCCATTATTGAATGGGTCGGTCTCGGCCAGGTGGATCGCAGGAAAAAAGCCAAGGCTGAGGAAGAAAAGAAAAAATAGCGCTTGCCATGCCTAAGTTTAATTACACGGCGTCTGATTCGGCGGGTAATGAAAAAAACGGGGTAATTGAGGCTGTCAACCGGCCGGCGGCGCTGCTCAGGCTTAAAGAAATCGGGCTGATCGCCTCGGCCGTCACGGAATCATCCTCAAAGGCAACCAAGCAGTCGGGCCCCGCCGCGGGCAAAGCCTCGAAATCGGCTTCATCTCTTTCCTCGATAAATATTCCGCTTCCAAAATGGTTTTCGGGCAGGATCAGCCGCAAGCAACTGATGATCTTCACCCGCCAGCTGGCAACCATGAATGACGCCGGCGTGCCTTTGCTGCGGTCCCTGCAAATTGTCCAGAAACAGGAATCCAATTCCACGCTGAAGCGCGTCATCGGCGAGCTGTGCGAGGCGGTGGAGGGCGGCAGCACGTTTGCCGAGGCCCTCAGCCAGCACCCCAAGATCTTTGACAAGCTGTATGTCAACATGGCCAAGGCCGGCGAAATAGGCGGCGTCCTGCAGATAACCCTGAACCGGCTGGCGGAATTTATTGAAAAAGCCGAGAAGATTAAAACCAAGGTCAAGGGCGCCATGATCTACCCGATCGTGGTCCTGGTCATGGCCGTTGGCATCATGGGTTTCTTGCTCGTCGCCATCGTCCCGAAATTTGCCGAGATATTCAAGGACCTGCTCGGCGGCCAGGAGTTGCCGAAGTTGACCGCTTTCGTGGTGAAGGCCAGCGACGTCATGGTCCACCAGGCGCCGATTGTTGTCGGTGTTGTGGTGGGGCTTATTATTCTCGTTAATATCGCGATCCGCACCAGGGTGGGGCGATATTGGGTTGACTATCTTAAGTTGAAAATCCCCGTTTTCGGGTCGTTGAATTTGCGGGTCGGCATATCGCGTTTTTCGAGGACATTGGGCACTTTGTCCAATTCGGGCGTGCAGATCCTGCAGGCGCTGATAATCGTGCGCGACACCGCCGGCAATGAAGTCCTGGCCCGGGCGATCCAGTCGGTTCACGACAGCATCAAGGAGGGCGAATCGGTGGCCGCGCCCCTCGAGGCCTCGGGTGTTTTCCCGGCGGTGGTGGTAAGCATGGTGTCGGTCGGCGAGGAAACCGGGCGCTTGCCGGACATGCTCGTTAAAATTGCCGACATTTATGATACCGAGGTTGACGCGGCCGTGGACGGCATGACTTCCATCATTGAACCCCTGCTTATTATTTTCCTGGCCGTTATTGTCGGGACGATCGTGATCGCCATGTTCATGCCCCTGATCGGCATCATCGAGAACCTGAACAAAGGCTGACAATCATGTCGTCGCCTAAATTGCCGGCATCTTTTTTCCTGCGGACGGATGTGGTCAAAATTGCCAGGGATCTCCTGGGAAAATTCCTCTATACCCGGATTGGCGGCGACGCCGTGACCGGCGGCATGATCGTCGAGACGGAAGCCTACCGCGCCCCGCACGACCGGGCATCGCATGCCTACGGCAACAAATTAACCAGGCGCACCGCGGTCATGTACCGGCGCGGGCCGGTGGCTTATGTTTATTTATGTTATGGACTTCACTGGTTATTTAATATAATAACGAACGTTGAAGGCATACCGCATGCCGTCCTGATCCGCGCCATCCAGCCGGCGCGGGGGGTTGACTTGATGCTTGCGCGGCGCGGTAAAAAACAGCATGACCGCCGCCTTACGTCCGGTCCGGGGGCGCTGGCCCAGGCGCTGGGGATCTGCGGGCGGCATTCCGGGATCAGTCTCGTTGGCCGTGAGATTTGGCTTGAGGAGGGCGTTCGTGTTGCTCCGGGCATGATCTGCGTTTCACCCCGGATCGGGGTTGCTTACGCGGGGAAGGACGCGCGTTTGCCCTGGAGATTTTACATTCGCGGGAACGAATACGTCAGCCGTGTTTTGTCGGAGAAAAAGCGCAATGAATGATCATGATATATCCTTGAAACCGCGTGAAGCCTGCGGTCTTTTTGGCGTCCATGGCGTTCCCAACGCCTCGGTCGCGATTTACCAGGGGCTGTTTTCGCTCCAGCATCGCGGACAGGAGGGGTGCGGGATTGTCGTGAGCGACGGAACGAATATCCGTTCAAGCAAGGGGCTGGGACTGGTTGATTCCGTCCTGAGCAAGAACCCGGGCGAGTTGCAGGGCCATATCGGCATCGGGCATGTCCGTTATTCTACGACCGGTTCGGACCTTATCCAGAATGTCCAGCCGCTGGTCGTGGAATGTTTTGACGGCATCTGGGCCATCGCCCACAACGGCAACCTGGTCAATGCCGCCAAGCTGCGCCGGATGTACCAGGATGCCGGGGCGATCTTCCAGACGAGCACCGACAGCGAGGTCTTGATTCATCTGCTGGCCGATCCGATGTTCCGGAATCGCCCGCGCCGCGTCGCCCGGGCCCTGGGCGAATTGAAGGGATCTTTTTCATATCTGATCATGACCAGGGATTGCGTCATGGCGGCCCGCGATCCGAGCGGCTTCAAGCCGCTCTCCATCGGCCGGCTCGGCAAGGGATACGTATTCGCGAGCGAGACTTGCGCTTTTAACCAGATCGGCGCGGAGTTTGTCAGGGATATTTTGCCGGGCGAGCTGGTTGTCGCCGACCAGACCGGCTTGAGCAGTTTTGCGTTTGCCGACCGCAATCCGGAAGGGCTCTCGCAGTGCATATTTGAACACGTTTATTTCGCGCGGCCGGACAGCAATGTTTTCGGGCACAACGTGCATGATATCCGCTGCAAGCTCGGCTTGCGGCTTGCCAAGGAGCATCCGGTTGAAGCGGATGTCGTGATCGCCGTGCCGGACAGCGGCAATTCGGCGGCGCTCGGGTTTGCCCGCGGCAGCGGCATACCGCTCGATTACGGTTTTATCCGGAACCATTATATCGGGCGGACGTTTATCATGCCCAAGTCAAGCCAGCGGGCCGACAGCGTTGACCTGAAACTGGCGGTCGTCGCCGATGTCGTTCGCGGCAAGCGCGTTGTTGTCGTGGATGATTCCATCATCCGCGGGACGACCTCGCGCCGCCGGGTCTCCGCCCTGCGCAAGGCGGGCGCGCGTGAAATTCACCTGCGTGTTTCAAGCCCCCCGGCCATGTTCCCGTGCTTTTTCGGCATTGATTTCCCGACCAAGACCGAATTGGTCGCCGCTGAAAAGGATGTTGACGCGATCCGCCGGTTTGTCGGCGCCGACAGCCTGGGCTACATCAGCGTTGAAGGACTCATGTCGCCTTTCAAGGACGCGGCGGATTACTGCACTTCATGTTTCTGCGGCAAGTACAAGGTTGACGTGACCGGCATGGAAGGCAAGCGCGGCCTTGAGAAAAACATGGCTTTAACCCTGAATATTCAGGGTTGAGAAGAATTCACCTTCGACTTCCAGTCCCACAAAGCAATCGAAACGGCCGCCGCGGCGTTCAGCGATTCAAGACCGTTCTCAAGCGGGATTGACACGGAAATACATTTCTCTTTCACTCCCGCCGGCAGCCCGGTCCCCTCCATGCCGGCCAACAGGCCGAAAGTGCGCGGCCAGGCAACGCCGGCCAGATTTTTTCCATGCATGTCCAGCGAATAGAACGGGTTATTCAGCGCAAGGGAGGCCATCGCGGCCAGGGCCGGCCCCTGTTCCAGCCGGACGCGCAGGATTGACCCGGCGGAAGCGCGGATTGCGCGCGGCAGGAAAGGACAGGCGCTCTCGCTCAGTAAAACGACCCGGCTGACTCCCATCCCGACTGCGGAGCGGATCACCGCCCCGATGTTTTCCGGGTCGCCGAAGGGGACGAACAGCGAGCACCCCGCCGGCCATGGTTCCCGCGCGTCAAAGCGCCGTATTTCCGGGAGCCGGAGCTCAAGCAGAGGCCCGGCGGTGCCGATCAGGTTTATCTCTTTGAAAAGTTCCTTTGAAAGCACAACTTCCCGCGTGCCGGGAAGAGCAGGGGGGAG
>CAYYWX010000008.1:0-14966 GCA_964475405.1 uncultured Verrucomicrobiota bacterium | reverse complement strand
CATGCCCGGCGCGCGAACCCGGGCCAGGACGCTTTTTTTGTCATCGCGCAGCACTTCGTTGATAATTTTTTCGCCGCCGGCCAGGAAAGCGCCGTTTTGTTTGATGCCTTTTGAGGTCTGCAGGCTGGACAGTTTTTTAAAAATCGCGTTAGCCCGGCTGGAAATAACCGGATGTTCCCCGTGTCTGGAAGTCATGCAAGGCGCTGTTTTTTCACGGTCCCGGTAAGCAGGCATCTATTTAGCGGCCTCCAATTCCTGTAGTCGCATGCATTTATGAACATCGGCGGGGGAGGCGGGCTCCCGCAAGCGCAGCAGAAAGATTTTGTGCCGGCACATCAGGCATAAGCGCGCCAGGACATGCAGGTGGAGGCGGTCGTTCTGGCAGCAGATCAGGAAAAACATGTCGGTCTCCTTCCCGTCCGATGCTCCAAAGGGTATCGCCCTGATCGTCCGGCCGAAAGCGATGAAAGAATCCTCAAACATGTAAGGATCGTGATGGCGCGGATGAAGCAATGCGAAGCCCTCGGGCATGGCCGTTGAACAGAGGCTTTCGCGGAGCTCCAGGCTCTGCAAAAGTTCCCCGGCGTTCATGAGCAGTCCGCTCTTCTCGGCCAGGGCCACCATGTCGCGCAAAAGCGAAGGCTTGGTCCGGGAAGCCAGGTCGGTCTTGATGGCCGGAAGTTTTGTCAGGTTGGAGATGATGGTCCGGGAGTCGGCCGTGTGATCCGCCTTGGCCGATGTCTTTTTATGATAATCGGTCAGTTTATTGTCGCTTAAGCCGAGGATGCGCCTTGAGGCCCATGCGTCCAGGTCAATTTTACGGAAAACAACCCGCTGGCCGTTTTTTTCAAACGGAATTTCATCCTGCCGGACCAGTTGTTCGACATCGGCAACCGGCAAATGCAGGTATTCGGCGGCCTCTTTAAGCGATAGCGTGCGATGCGGCATCAGTTACCTCGCTGCCAGGATCCATGCTTGTCCGCTTAAGAAGGGCAAGGCGCAATTTAATTTACTTGCTTCCGCTCCCGGAAGCCGGGGCGGAGGGTTTGCGCGGCATGGACGGGATTTCAGGGGCGATTGTCTGGAAATTCTTTTTTAACTTTGCCAGCTCTTCGTCTTCCGCCAGCAGGGCGTCGATTTTTTTCTGCAAATCGCGCATCCTGGCCTGCAAATCCTTCAACTCGGGGTTTTCCTCGTAGAGCTTGTTCATCCGGGCGTTGATTTTCCGGGTCATCTCTTCGTATTCGGACCTGGCCTGCATGCTTTGCCTGACCAGCGCCGGATCAACGGACGACGGCTGGAACATGTTCTTGGCTTGTCCCGTGTTTTCATTTGCCGCCGGCGGGGCAGGCGGCTTTTCCTGGGCGGAACAACCCGCGATAAAACCGCACGTCAAAAAAAGCGCAAATAAACAGGCGCGCAATTGATTTTTCATCAGAAACCCTCCGTGTTTTGTTTACAAGGCATTATTATGCAAATACTGCCGTTCTTTTGCTTAATGCGGAAAACAGTACATCCAACGGGACCGAATCGCAAGCAAAAAAAAATACGGCAACGGGGGCGGCGGGTCTGGGGGATGAGGTGAAGCTCCGGCGCCTGCTTGAGGGTAGGGTTAGACCCCATATCTAACATTTTGCCTATCGCTTATCCTTATAGTGAAAAAAAAGAAGGAAGCATAATGCTTGTAACATCTGTAACCCGGCAAGGCCGGGGAATGAAGGGCAGAATTATATGTTATGGACAATTGCGGTAATACTGACCGTGCTTTGGTTGCTGGGGCTGGTGAGCAGCTACACGATGGGAGGATTCATTCACGTCCTGCTGGTGATCGCCATTGTCACGGTTTTAATCAGGATCATTCAGGGACGCCGGATAACCTGAGAAGTTGAAGTGGTTCCGTTGTCATATTCAGGCAACAAAGATGGGAGGCGCGGATGAGTTCAAGAAAAATCATGGCAGTCATTCTGGTGGCTCTGGGGATCATGGTGATCGCTTATTCAGGCATCACTTTCAAGACCAGGGGCAAGCCAATTGATATCGGCCCGGTGCACATCGAAACCACGCAACGTCACTTCATCCCCCCGGTTTTCGGGGCGATTGCGCTTATCGGCGGGATGGTTTTGTTGGTTGCGGGAAACAAGAAGGATTGAGCGGCGGCGCGGCAGCAAACCGGACACGCAAACCAGAACAACGTGCGCGATGAAAATGAATGCTAAAATAAAAAATTGGTCCCGCCGTTACCAATCGGCATTGCGCCGATACCTGAACCAAGGTTCGGGCGCGAGCCTGCAGCCGGCGCTCAGGCTGGGAAACCAGGCGGTGGCCATCGGGTTGGAAACCTTGGCCCTGGCAGGGTGTCACAAACAGGCCCTCATGGTTTTGATGTCGCCGGGCGGCTCGTCAGGGGCCAGGGCGGGAATGATAGGGCGGGCAAGACGTTTCTTCGCCGAGACCATAGTCCCGATCGAAAAAAATCACCGCGCCGCCTTGAAGGCCGACATCCGCGTCAATCAGCTTACCCGGACGTTGCGCCGGAGCACGATGGAATCGTTCGTCTCGAACTGCTGTCTTAAACGCAGTATGCTCCTGCGCCGGGCGGCTGAACACGCCCTCAAAAAGAGCGGGAAACAACACGCCAAACTGTTGGCGGAGGCGCATCGCCTGCAGAAGCATTTGCGGTATCTGACCCACGAGAGTATGTCCATGCAGGAGGGTGAAAGACAGAAAACCAGCCGCCAGCTTCACGATGAGATCGCCCAGACCCTGATTGCCATCGACTTACGGCTGTTGACGTTAAAAAAATCAGCCCGGGCCAACACCGGAAGCCTCAAGAAGGAGATTGACAAAACGCAACGACTCGTGCGAGAATCCCTCAATAATATTCACAGGTTCACTAATGAATCCGCCATCAAGTCGAAAACATAATTTGAGCGTGTTGGCGCAAAACTACCACGCGGCCTTGCGCCGATACCTTAAGCAGGAGGCGGCGGCAAGTTTACGGCCGGCTCTGAAATTGGGACGGCGGGCGGTTGCCCTGGGGTTGGAGACGCTGGACCTGGCGCTGATTCACGAGCAGGCCATGATTGTCCAGGCATTGCCCATCCGCTCTGCCAGCGGCCGTGATCGCATTATCCATCGGGCGGGCACTTTTTTTGCCGAGGCCATCCTGCCGATGGAGGAAACGCACCGCTCGGCCTTGGAAGCCAACGTCCACTTGAGCCGGCTGAACCAGTCGTTGAGCCAGCGCACAAAGGATCTCGCCGCCTCCAACCGGCAGTTAAAAAATGAAATATCCCGTCGCCGGGTGGTGGAGGAGACCCTCCGCCAAAGCGAGCGGCACGCCAACCGGTTGTTGGATCAGTCGCGGCGCTTGCAGGAACAATTGCGGCATCTGTCACGCCGGGTTTTATCGGCGCAGGAGGAAGAGCGCAAGAGGATCAGCCGCGAACTGCATGATGTCATTGCCCAGATGCTGACGGGCATCAATGTCCGGCTGGCGATCTTGAAAACCGAGGCCACGGCTGACAGCAAGGGGCTCAGCGATAAGATTTCGCGCACGCAACGGCTTGTGGAGAAGTCGGTGGATATCGTGCGCCGGTTCGCCCGCGAATTGCGCCCGGCAGTGCTGGATGATTTAGGGCTGATCCCCGCCCTGCACTCGTTCATGAAGAAGTTCACGAAAGATACGGGCATCCGGGTTAGCCTGACGGCGTTTGCGGGTCTGGAGGAATTGAGCGGCGCCAAGCACACGGCGCTTTATCGCGTCGCCCAGGAAGCGTTGAGCAATGTCGCGCGCCACGCGCACGCCAGCCGGGTGGCGGTGAACATCCGGAGACTACCGAGGGCCGTTTGCATGCAAATCAAGGACAATGGCAAATCCTTCGACGCGGAACGGATATTGCGTGTCGGGAAGAGCAAGCGCATGGGAATGCTCGGCATGCGCGAGCGCGTGGAAATGGTCGGCGGCCGTTTCATGGTGGAATCCGCTCCCGGCCAGGGCACGACCATCCAGGCGCTGATTCCGTTCAACAATGGCGCGAAGGAGAAATCTCGCCCATGAAATCCGCAAAACGCATCACCGTGCTTCTGGCTGAAGATCACATGATTGTCCGGGAAGGGCTGCGGAAGCTGCTGGAGGTCGAGAGTGATATTGAGGTGGTTGGCGAAGCGGCCACCGGTCGCCAGGCGGTTGAGATGACGCGGAAACTCCGTCCGGCCGTGATCGTCATGGACATCGCAATGCCTCTGCTCAATGGTCTGGAGGCCACCCGCCAAATTCGCCAGGCCGTCCCTGATGCCAAGGTGCTCATTCTTTCAGCTCACAGTGATGACGCCTACGTGGAGAGAGTAACGGCGTTGGGGGCGAAGGGCTACCTGATCAAGCAAACTTCCGCGCATTTCCTGTCCGAGGCGATCCGGGAAGTCCAGAAGGGAAATACATTTTTCAGCCCCTCCATCGCCAAAAGACTCCGCAATCAAAATCAGAAGTCGCTCGATCGAAAGGGGCGGCTGAAGGCGAAGACCGTTTGCCTGAGCCCGCGCGAGGTGGAGGTGCTCCAGCTGATTGCCGAAGGAGAGGCCAACAAGCAAATGGCCTCGGAGCTTGGCATCAGCATCAAGACCGTTGAGAAGCACCGTGACCATCTCATGCGAAAGCTGGACATCCACGACACGGCGGGTCTCACCCGCTACGCCATTGAGGCGGGTGTCATTGAAAGCACCGTCCAGCTGACTATCGTCTAGCCCCCCCCGCGTTGAACGAGCCTGTCCAGTTAATCAGTTTCTAAGAAAAGGGGGGGATATCTCCCGATGGGCCAGCGTAGGGTTACACCCCATAGCCAAGGTCCAACCCGTCACATACCATATACACGATGAAGAAAATATAAAAAATACCCTGCCTGGTTCGTGGTGTGAGCCAAATGTACTCATCCCCCTCGCGGGTAATGTGGCAAATGACGCTTTTCGAAGTTTCATTTTGTCACTTGGTAACAGAGTACTGCAACAGCACGACTTGTGGTGGGGTATTTTATTATATAAGAAGACTTAACACTCATGAAAAAAAGGACTTTTTGCCGTCATTATTGAGCTGGCCGTAATTGCCGGCCGCGTTGCGGGAAATCAAGCTTGGCATCCCAATGGCCAAGCCGGCAACAATCATCCTCGGTTTTTCGTAATGGTCGTTCTCTACCCTTGGTAGTCGCGCCGGTGTTTATGCCGGGCGCCGGCGCGAACACCAAACAGCAAACGCCACGTCAGGAGAGTATCCTGCCGCGGTAGGGTTACACCCCATAGCCATGATCTGGCTCCGGGCGTATTCTATTGCCAAAGAAAAAAAAGAAACCTAAACAAAGGATCATAAAACCATGAATCATGTGCTGGAAAATTTTCAAACAACCGGGGAAATTTGCCGCAACAACAGCAAGCGAAAGGAAATCAAAATGAAAACAAACTATCAATGGGCGTTTGCCGTAAACGGAATAAAACGGATTTTAACAGGCCTTGCCCTGGCGGCGGGCGTGATGATGACGCAGTCCGTACTGGCCGCAGGCCCGGGGGAAGTCAACCTCGGATCATGCTCCAATTTCACGATTCTGGCCGGGACAACGGTCACCTATCCGGGGTCAGGCACCATTAACGGGGATGTCGGGCTCTATCCGGGCGCCGGTTCCGCCATGCTCATCCCCCCGGTTAAAGTAATCGGGACGATCTATGAGAGCGATGCCACCGGGACTGCCGGCGCGAACGTGGTTCCAAATTCAGGCGTCATGTTAAACACGGCCAAGAATGAATTGACCACGGCGTATAACGATGCCGCCGGACGCACGCCCGTGGACGTGACGAATCCCGGCGCCGCGTACGGGACCGGGTTTAATATCGGCGGGTTGACCCTCGCTCCCGGCATTTACAAATTCGCTGCCGGCCAGACGGCTTACATCGTGGGATCGGACCTTACGCTCTCGGGCGGTCCGGATGATGTCTGGATCTTCCAGTGCGCCGTGGATCTGCAAATGGAAGCAGGAGTTAATAGAAGCGTTATCCTTGCGGGCGGCGCACGGGCCAAAAATATTTTCTGGCAAGTAGGCACCGCGGCGGTTCTTGGCACTTATTCCGTCTTCAAGGGGACCATCATGGCCGGCACGTCCATCACGATGGATCTCGGCGGCACGATGGAAGGCAGGGCCTTGGCGTTTGCCCAGGTTACATTCGGCAGCAGCGGCGGCAGCCTGCCGTCAACGAATGGCAGCAGCCAGGTGATCACAAACTTTATACCCGTCACCAGCTCCGTGTTTGCGGGGACGAACAAGGTCGGGTTGAGCGCGCAGGCGTCTTCCGGCTTGCCGGTGACCTTCACGGTCAAAAGCGGTCCCAGTACGGCCATCGGCACGATCCTCGGCAACACCAATCTCGCTTTCGCCGCCACGGGTTTGGTCAGCATCGTGGCCAGCCAGGCCGGCAATGCGTCCTGGGCCCCGGCGCCGAACGTGACCAACACTTATACGATTACTCCGCCCTTGGCGGCGGAACCCGGCGCGCTGGCGATCCAGGTCACACCGGTCAGCGGGACCTGGCGCTTAACCGCGCCGGCTGGATATGCCGGCCCGACGACCGGCACGGGGAACCTCGCGTCGGTGAGCGCGGTTATAGGCGCATATGTAATCACCTATGGCGCATTGCCCGGTTATATGTTGCCGACCAATAATAATCAATCGCAGGTTGTCGTTGCCGGATTTACATCGCTTTTTACGGGCGTGTACCGGCAGGTTTCCACCAACCTCGCGCCGCCGGTTTTGACGGCTACGGAAGGGACTTACACCAACAAGGTTGTGGTGTCGTGGCCGGGCGTGTCCGGAGTGACCAGCTATGAAATCTGGAAGAGCCGGACGAATAATATCACCACGGCGGCGCTCGTTACGGAAACATCGGGCTTGCTGTATGACGACGATGACGTCGTGCCGCTCCGTTCCTATTATTACTGGGGGATATCGAAAACGGCGACGCAGGTCAGCCCGATGAGCCTGGTGAGCATGGGCTACGCGAGCCTGCCGACGGATCCGACCACCGTGGCGGATATTGCCGCGAGCGATATGGTTTTTCTGCCGGTGAACGTCACCAATTTGACGACGGCCGGAACGGTGTCGTTTTGGCTTGGAAACCTGGGTCCATACACATTGAACTCTTCCGAAGTGGCGTTTGATTTTCGCGTCGGCAGCGACGATGCAAACATGGTGCTGCTCGGGACGGCCCAGCGCGCATTTAGCCTGGTGGTCGGGCAGGAGGTGCTGGTGATCCTGACGGCGCAGGAGAAAAGCGACCTGGTGGTGCCTGCGACCCTGAGCGGGATCAAGCAGGTGCAGGTGACGGTGCGGCACGCCAGCACGCTGACCGATCCGAATCTTGCGAACAACAAGACCACCGCGGCGGGCGCGGTGCTGGTCAGGGATTCGGGCGTCAATTCGCCGGGCCGGTCGTTTAATGATTATGACGGTGACGGCAAATCCGATGGCGTCGTGTGGCATGCGAGGAACAACGTCTGGTCGCTGTGCCTGTCCGGCCGGCGCTACGAATCCGTCAACGAACTGCAAACCCCCGCCGGCGACTGGCCGGTGCCGGGCGACTATGACGGCGACGGCGTTACGGACGTGGCGATGCTTTGTCGCTTGAACGGCTGGTGGGTGGTGCTGTTGTCATCCGACGAACAAATCATCAGCTCGCCATACCTGGGCGGACCTGAATTCACCGCGGCGCAGGCTGATTATGACGGCGATTCCATGACTGATCCGATGTTATACACCTCTGACGGAACATGGTATGGGGCTTTATCGTCGGAAGGATATGCCCCTCAAGATGCGTTCTTCGGGATAAGCGGCGAGCAACCGGTGACCGGCGATTACGATTGCGATGGAGTGGCGGATCCGGCGGTTTATAACCGGACAACTGGTCTTTGGGGTATTGCCCTTTCCAGCAGGGAATACCGGGTCATGACCGGGATCTTCGGAGGTCCTGCCCATCTGCCGGCCAGCGCTGATTATGACGGCGACGGCTTGGTGGATCCGGCGATCTATAACCCGTCCACAGCCGAGTGGCAAATATTGTTGTCCGCTTCGCCGGCCGCTCAGGGCAGCTATACCTGGTGGGGCGGCATAATCGGGAACACCGGCGGCCTGCCGGTTCCGGCGGATTATGACGGCGACGGAAAAGCGGACCCGGCCTTGTATCATCAGGACACCGGCATCTGGGAAATATTCCTCTCGGATAATAATTATCAGAAATTAAGCGGCGGATTAGGCGGTCCTGAGTATCAAGCCGTGACGGAATAAAGGGCCGGCCGGCCTTGTGCCCGGTGCTGAAAGCAGTAATGGGCACAAGCGCCGCCAAAGCGGGAAGAATGGACTGCCGGGTGTGTTGGAAACAGGATGATCATGATGATCAATGATAAATTACAAGGTGCATCTGGAAATGTCCCGGCGCCCTTGCCCTACGCGGAAAGCGCGTTGGATCCCGTAATCTCCGCAAGGACGGTCGGGTTCCACTATGGCAAACATTACAAGGGATATGTTGATAACCTGAACAAGCTGGCGGCAGGAACGGAGTTTGCGGAGATGACCCTGGAAAAGATCATCGCCGCGACAGCCGGCAAAGCTGACCGGGCCGCGATTTTCAATAATGCGGCCCAAGCCTGGAACCACGCGTTCTACTGGCACAGCCTGCGGCCCGTTGGCGGGGGTGAACCGCCCGCCGGGTTGAAGCAGAAGATCGCGGCCGCCTTCGGGACCCTGGATGCGTGCAAGAAGGAGTTGGCAACCGCGGCAATGACCCAGTTCGGGAGCGGCTGGGCGTGGCTCGTCCTGGATGGCGACAATCTGAAGGTGGTCAAGACCGGTAATGCGGATTTACCCCTGACCAGGGGCATGAAAGCGTTATTGACCATAGACGTATGGGAACATGCCTACTATCTTGATTATCAGAACCGCCGCGCGGACTATGTCAACGTCGTGCTGGATAAACTGATTAATTGGGATTTTGCGTCGGAGAACCTTGGCTGATAGCAGCCTGACGAGGCATTCCGCCCGACCCTCGCGGTTGCGCAGCCTCGTCAAGTGGCTTTGTCATCAAGCGGAAGCGCGTAAAGACAGGAATACAAACATGCCGGAGTTCGGATCGCCATTTTCAGGTTTGGCAAACGACAGGAAGCTCACGGACGAGGAACTCATCAGGGCAATTCGCTTCATGGTGGCCGCGGAGTACGAGGCGATTCAATTATACATGCAGCTTGCGGAATCAACCGGCAACAAGCTCGCCCGGGAAGTGCTCAAGGACATAGCGGACGAGGAACGCGTACACGCCGGGGAATTTTTGAGGTTGCTGATCGAGCTCGCCCCCGATGAGGAAAAATTTTATGCCGAGGGGGCGGAAGAAGTGAAAGGAAAAATCGGGAAAACGAAGCAAATAATTGCTTCAGGAAAGTGTCCATGACAACGATTGAGTCGCTGGAGCAGTTTCGAAAAGTTGAACTTCAAGCATGGGCCCGCCATGACGATAAACAAAAGATCATCCGGGTGCGACCGGTCATCGCGATTACAAGGATGCCCGGTTGCAACGGAGAATTTATCGCCCGGACACTCGCCAGGGTATTCGGTCTGGTTCTGCACGATTGGGAAATAGTCGAGCAGATCGCCCGGGACGCCCATGTGAGCACTCAGGTGGTCGCCACCCTGGACAAGGAAGTCCGCTCGGAACTCGATGATTGGCTGGCCGGTTTTGCCGGAAGTTCCAATCTTTCATCATATAACTATATTCAGTGTCTCAGAAAAGTGCTTTTCACAATCGCCACCCACGGTAATGCCGTCATTTTAGGCCGGGGCGCGAATTTCCTGCTTCCGCCCGAAAAAAAAACGCTCGGTCTTTGCCTGGTTGCCCCGCTTGAGGCGAAAGTGAAAAACGTCATGCAGAAGTTTCGTTTGTCCCGGGAAAAAGCGCTGTCTTATATTGTTCAAACGGAGCGGGAACAATGTTCGTGGGTCAAAAAGCATGGCCAGGCCGACATAAATGACGCCGCTTGCTATCACCTGGTCATCAACACCGCGTTGGTCAAGGTGGCAACCATTGTTCAACTCGTGAAGAAAATAATCAGGGCAAGACCTTCAACCGTTTGTTACGGCGTGCCGTGTGTTCCGGATGAGAGTCCGAAGGCGGTTGATGGCCGCCGAATGCCCGGCCCGGCATAGATGCCGCGCGCGCCTGGGTCCGCTGAAATAGCGCCCCACGGCGCAGATTCCTGATGTTGTCCGAGATTTACCTGCTGGCCAGCGGACCCCGGGCCTATGCCGCTGCTGCTCCTGGGGGAGTCAGCGGAAGACGGACGTAGAAAATCGTGCCCGCGTTCCCTCCCGAGCTGAATCCCGCTTTTCCGCCGAGGTATTGCTCCGTCAGGAGCCGTATGCCGTAGGTCCCCAGACCGCGCCCCGGTCCCTTGGTGGAAAAGGAGCGCTGGAACACCTGAAGCTGAACGTCTTCCGTCATCTCCGTGCTGTTGCGGACCCGGAACACGACGCCCTGGTCATCCGCTCCGCAGCCCAGCGCGATCTCCATCCCGCGCAACGATGCCTCAAAAGCATTCTTCACCATGCTGTTCAGCACATGCGACAGGATCGTTATGTCCGACGAAAACCGGACCGGCATCGAGTCCGCGCTGACGATCAATTTCAGGTGATGCGACTTTCCTTCTTCCTGCCACTTCGCCAAAACGCCCTGCAGGAAATCCAGGGAATCGATCGGTTGAAATGAGACGGGCAGATCCTTGTTCTCCGCCATCGTCAGGAGCCGCTGGCTCTGAATCTGCTCCACCAGCGCGGCGGCGGAGGCGACGATCATGCCCTGGATCTCGGACGCCTGTTTGCCCTCGGCGTCCACCAGCAGGTCGGCGAGGCCCCTGACCCCGATGGCCGTGTTAATGACGTCGTGGAAGAAGAACCTTTCCAGCATACAGCGCCTCTTCTGCGCGCTGATGTCAATAAACGTGCAAATCAGGTACCTGTCCGCGCCAAGATCAACCGGAACCGCGGTTACCTGAAGATCCAGCGCATTCCCCGTCCGGGTCAGGATCCGGCATTCCTGCACATCGCGGGTTCCCCGGAGTCCGGTTTCAATGGCTTTCAGTCCGCCGCAGATCCTGCAGAAGCGGCTCTTTCCGCAGCCGTCTGCCGGCATGGCATATTGACACCCCAGAATGTCTCCCCAGCGCCGGCCGCCAAGCCCCGCGGCATCATCAATCTTCAAGCGGCTGACAAGGGTTTCGTTGGCAAAAACAATCTGCCGGCTTGAATTGAGGACGAGGATGATGTCCGGCACCGCATGGAGGACTTGGGCCAGGAACGGCTGGCTCTGCCACGCGCGTTTCTGTCGTTCAAAAAGGTCTTCTCCGCCCGCGAGCGGGGCAGGGGCGGTTTGCCGGTCATTCTCTTTTGGGGATTCATTCATACGGCATTTACAGGACGGTGAGCGGACCCGCCGGTCGCCTTGTCCGGGCGCGCCAGAGGCTGGCTCTGGTTAAGAACGCGCACCAGGTCCTCGATCCGGATGGGCTTGGCAATGTAGTCATCCATGCCCAGGGCCAGGTAGCGCTCCCGCTCTCCCTTCAGCACGTTGGCGGTCATGGCAATGATCCGCGGCTGTTCGGCCTTCGGATAGCGTTTGCGGATTTCCAGGGTCGCTTGTTCGCCGTCCATCTCCGGCATTTGGCCGTCCATGAAGATCACGTCGTACGGTTGACGCTGGATGGCCTCCAGGACTTCCTGGCCGTCCGCCACGATGTCCGCGCGGTACCCGATCTTGCCCAGCATCCCCGCCGCCACCATCTGGTTCACCCGATTATCTTCGGCAATCAAGACGCGCAAGGGGTGTCGCCGGGCCATATCCCGGTCATAGGACTCGGGTCGTCCGCCGGACATCTTGGCGGGCATGTTCTGCCTGCTCACGGCGTAGCTCAGGGCATCGAAGAGCGCCGACGATTTGGCCGGCTTTATAAGAAAGGCGGAGAACAGTATCTGGGAGGAGTCAGGCGCCTGGTAACCAATCGAAGAGAGCAGGATCAGGGGGATTTTTTCCCCGGCCGGCAGGCTGCGCATCTCCTCCGCAAGCATGGTGCCATCCATATCCGGCATCTGGAGATCCATGATCGCCACATCAAAGGTTTTACCGGTCCGCAGCAGTTCCAGCGCCTCACGGCCGGAGGCCACGGCGGTCGGGATCATGGTCCATGCCGTCATTTGCCGGACCAGGATATTTCGGCCTGTCTGATTGTCGTCTACAATGAGAACCCGCTTCCCCGTCATGGTGGCCAAATTTCCGGGATCGTTCTGGCCGGTTACCGGCACGGAACTGCTCCTGTCCGCCATGATTGTGAAATGGAAGGTGGCGCCCTGCCCCGGCACGCCGGTGCTTTCCACCCACATCGTCCCTCCCATCAACTCGGCCAACTGCTTGCTGATGGCCAGTCCCAGTCCTGTTCCCCCGAATTTTCTCGTCGTGGAGGCATCAACCTGCCTGAACGACTGGAAGAGCTGGTCCTGATGCTCCGTGGCAATGCCGATGCCGGTATCCCGGATTGCAAAATGGAGCTGGTATTGACCATGGTCCCGCACCTGGCCGGAGACCGAAAGGACCACCTCTCCGCGCTCGGTGAACTTGATGGCGTTGGCGAGCAGGTTGACCAGGATCTGGCGAAGACGGGTGACGTCCCCGATATAGCCCGGGGGAAGCTCCTCGATGAAATACTCGAGTGCGATTTTTTTCTCCGCGGCCCTTGCGGAGACCAGGTCCAGGGCTTCTTCGACACAGCGCCCCAGGTTGAAGGGCTGCTTCTCCAGCTCCATCTTCGAGGCCTCTATCTTCGAAAAATCGAGGATGTCGGTGATCAGCGCCAGCAGGATCTCCCCGCTGCTTCGAACGGTCTCCGCGTATTCCCTCTGCTCGGGCGTCAGGTCCGTGCTGATCAGGAGCCCCGTCATCCCGATGATCCCGTTGAGCGGGGTCCGGATTTCATGGCTCATGTTGGCCAGGAATTTGCTCTTGGTCTCGTTGGCGGCTTCGGCCGTTTCTTTCGCCGCCTGAAGGGCCTTTTGCGCGTTTACCAGCTGGGTGATGTCCTCGTGCGTCATCAATACCCGGTTGTCGGGCAACACAACGCCATTGACGCGTATCATCTTGTCGGTCCCGTCCTTGCAGCGCACGGTAAAGGTCTCCTGCTGCATCCTCCAGAATCCGTCGCGCTCCGCGAAATCGGCCTTCCATGCCGTTTTGACGCGTTCCCGGTAGACAGGGTCCGGATACGCCTTCTCGTACCAGGTGTTCCTGTCCATGATGTCGGCGATCGAATAACCGAACATGCGGGTGAAGAAGGGGTTCACATACTCGTAGGTCATATCCGACCGGACCAGGGAGATGCCGATGGGCGAATGCTCCGAGAGGATCCTGAAACGCTCCTCGCTTTCGCGCATCGCCGTCTCGATTCGTTTTCGGGCGGTGATGTCGCGCATGATGTGCACAATGCGCGTGACGGTGCCGTCCCTGTCCTTGAGAGGGAAGGCGGAGACGTCGAACCAGCGGTTGCCCAGGTGCGGCTCCTGCAATTCGACTTGGACCGGTTTCCCGGTCTGGAAGGTGGCGCAAGTTGCGCAGCCGGCCGGAACTTCGGCGGCACCGTGGATCAGGCCGAAGCAGCGTTCGCCGAGCACCGCTCTGCCCGGGAAGGCTTCGCGCAATGCGCGATTGGCATGGATAAGGCGGTGATCGGCATCAATGATGGCGACATAAGCGTCGATGGCGTCGAAGGTTTCCTGCCACTCCGCCGCCGCACTGGCCAGCGCCGCCTCGGCAACGGCTTGCTGGATGACGTGGGCGACGGTGCTGCTGAGTCCATCCAGCATTGAGTCTTCCGCAGGCGTAATCTGGTGCCGGGCGAAGAGGGCAAGGACCCCCATGGCCTGCCCGCCCGGAACGCGGAGCTGATATCCCGCAAACGACACGAGCCCCAGGTCGCGCGCCCATTCGTTGTTATGCACGCGCGGATCGTTCTGCACGTCGTTGGTGATGAACTTGTGTTCTTCGCCCGAGGCAATCAGCCCGATCTTGTAACATCCGAACGGAACGCGCCGATGACCTTTGCCGTTGGTGTGCGTGTACCGGCCCGAACTCGCCAGCAGATGCAGGCAGCGGTCGCGGTAACGGCACATGTGCGGTCCTTCCTGCACCTCGGCATGGATGCAGCCCTGTTCGCACAGATCGCCGGGACGAGACAGCCAGATGCGGCAGAAATCGGCGTCGAATATCCGGACGATATCGTCGGTGATGCTCTTGAGTTTGCGTTCCAGTGGAATCGGCGCAAGCAGCGCCTGCTGCAGCAGATTGATACCCTCCTGCCGCCGGCGCGTGGTCTCGTGTTCCTCTTCCGCCAGCTTGCGTTCCGTGATGTCGCGCACGGTGGCCTGCAGGACCTTACGCGCGCCCACCTGGAGGGCCGTCAGCCAGACCTCGGCCGGGAAATCTTCCCCGGTGCGGCGGCGATGGGTCCATTCAAACCGATCCGTTCCGCGTGTCAGCGCGGTCGCAATGTGCCGGTCGGCCGCCGTCCTGGAGTCGTCCCCATCGGGCTGGCGGGGCGGGGATACATCCGCGGGATGAAGGGCCGTGAATTCCCCGGTGTTGGCATAGCCGAACATCTTGAGCGTGGCGGCGTTGCAGTCCATGAAGCGGCCTTGAGCCAGCATCATGACCGCATCCGAAGAACCGTCGAACAGGGCGCGGTACCGGTCTTCGGTCGCCCGCAAGGCGGACTCGGCCACCTCTTCGTGTCGTTTCTCGCGCAGGGCGCGGCTGTGCAGGATTAAGAATGCCGCCAGCAGCGCCAGGATCATGATGGCCATCGTGACCGGCGTCAGGCAGTGCTTGGCAATTTGCCAGTTCCAGTC
>CAYYWX010000007.1:11804-84403 GCA_964475405.1 uncultured Verrucomicrobiota bacterium | reverse complement strand
CGCCTCGGCGAAGCCTTTGGCGGAGCCTGGGTAATCAGTGGTTGATTTTTTGGGTTGCGGGCACGGCCCACCTTAGAAAGGAATAAAAAATTATGGCAAAGAACGTGATCGTCGCGCAATCCGGCGGACCTTCGCCGGTAATCAACAACTCGCTCCGGGGCGTCATTGACGCCTGCCAGGCCAACCCGGCCGACTTCGGCAAAATCTACGGCGGCTGGCACGGGATTGAAGGGGTCTTAAAGGAGGAATTGCTGGACATTTCCGCCCAGGCCCAGGAGGAAATCGCGCTCCTTGAAACCACTCCCGCGGCCGGCGCGATCGGGACCTGCCGCTACAAGCTCAAGGAAAAGCAGGTAAAGGATTTCAACCGGGTCGTGGAAATATTCAAGGCCCATGATATCGGCTATTTTTTCTACATCGGCGGGAACGACTCCATGGATACCGCCAACAAAATCAGCAAGATCGCCCGCGAACAGGGGCTGGACCTGATCTCCACCGGCGTGCCGAAAACGATAGACAATGACGTCGGCGACTCGGAATTCAAGCTCATTGACCACACGCCCGGCTACGGCTCGGTCGCCCGCTACTGGGCGTGCCTGATCCAGAACGCCAACGAGGAAAACGCCGGCTCATGTCCGGCCGACCCGGTGCTCGTGACCCAGATCATGGGCCGGAAAATCGGGTTCATCACCGCCGCCGCCCGCCTCGCCGACCCGAAACGGCAAATGCCACTCCAGATTTACATGCCGGAATCGGGCCTGACCCTGGAGCAGCTGGCGGACAACGTCAATGACGAGCTGAAGCGCAGCGGGCGCTGCATCGTGGCGTTGAGCGAGGGGTTTGACGTCGGCGACCTCGGCGAGGTGAAGGACGCCTTCGGGCACACCGAATTCAGCGCGAGCAAGATGACCGCCCAGCAGGTGGTCGTCTCCTACCTGAACGGCAAGGGACTGGCGGCGCGCGGCGCGGCCCGCGGCCAGGTCTCCGGTTGCGACCAGCGCGACACGAGCGTTCACCTTTCCAACGTCGACCTGGAAGAGGCGTATGAAGTCGGGAAGAAGGCCGTTGAAATCGCCGGCAAAGACGGCAACGGCTGGATGGCGACCATCCTGCGCGAACCCGGGCGCAAATACGCGGTCCGTTACGACAAGGTCCCGCTGGAACAGGTCGCGAACAGCGAGCGGGCTTTCCCCTTGAAATGGCTCAGCAAAAACCGGATTGACGTGACCGATGATTTCATCCGCTACGCCAAGCCGCTGATCGGAACAAAATGGGTCAGGATCCCGCTCGAAAAGGGAATCCAGCGCTTCACCCGTTTTAAGAAAATATTCGCCGAAAAGAAATGTTCCTCTTATTCCCCGGAAGCATATAATAAATAACTTCACCGCCCGCGAGCTGGAATCACAGGGCGCGCAGAGACAGGTAAGATATTTGGTTTTGAACTTTCAAAAGAAATGATTTTCCCCTGCGGACTCAGCGGGAGAATCCGACGGGATACGCTTCACAACCTGTCCGCCATGGCCATTTCGGCGCCGGCGGGTTCACGCGATACGAAATTTAAAACCGATGAAGGAAAACAATCAAAACGATTGGATTGAAGCCGGTCTCAATGAACTGCGTGCGCAGGGACTTGAGCGAACCCTGCGGAAATTTCAGGCAGTCGGCGGAAAATTCCGCGCCGACGACGGGGAAACCATCAATTTCTCAAGCAACGACTATCTCGGCTTTGCCCGCAACGAAAAGATTGTTGCGGCGGGCGTCGCCGCGCTCAAAGCCTATGGGGCGAGCGCCGCTTCATCCCGGCTCGTGTCCGGGACCCTGCCCTGCCATTCGGAACTGGAACAGCATCTTGCCAAATTCAAGGGCTATCCGGCGGCCTTGGTTTTCGGAAGCGGTTATCTGGCAAATATTGGAATTATTCCGGCGCTGACCGGCAGGGACGACGTTATTCTCGCCGACCGGCTTGCGCATGCCAGCATAATTGACGGGGCAATCCTGAGCCGGGCCGACCTGAAAAGGTTTCAGCACAACGATCCGGGCCATCTCGCCAAACTGCTTGAAGGCGAAAAAACCGCCAAGCGCCGCCTGGTGGTCACCGAATCGGTTTTCAGCATGGATGGCGACCTGGCGCCGCTGAGTGAGATCGCCGCCGTCTGCTCCCAATATAATGCGCTTCTGTTGGTGGACGAGGCGCATGCCACCGGCATTTTCGGGGCAAACGGCGCCGGGCGGGTGCGCGAACTTCAGCTTGAAAACCAGGTGGATATTTCCATGGGAACATTGAGCAAGGCCCTGGGATCTTACGGTGGATTTGCGGCTTGTTCGGCGCCGTTGCGCGATTGGCTCATCAATCGCGCCCGGAGTTTCATTTATTCCACCGCCCTGCCGCCGACAATTGCCAGGGCGGCCGGGGAGGCGCTGAGTATTCTTGAGGACAATCCGGGACTCGGCCGGGAATTGTTGAAACGCGCGGACATATTCCGGGGGCGCCTGCGCGAGGCGGGTTTTGACACCGGCAAATCGGCCTGCCAAATCATCCCGTTGATTGTCGGCAAAAACACAAAAGCCCTGCGCCTGGCGGAGCGTTTGCGGGATAAAAGAATTCTGGCCGCGGCCATCCGGCCGCCGACAGTTCCGGAAGGCACTGCGCGCCTCAGGCTTTCCGTCACGCTTGACCATTCCCCGGCCGACCTTGAACGGGCGGCCGATCAGATTATTGACGCCGGCTATAAAGAAGGCGTATTATAAGGATAAGAATCACTTTAAATGTAGGGGCCGCGCTTGCGCGTGCCCGTCTTCAGAACGGTCTCCGACAAGCGGAGCCCCTACTTTGAAATTCCTATACATAAATTTAGACATGAATCCCCTGCCCCGTTTATTTTTAATCCCCGGCTGGGCGCATGATTCCTCGTCCATGGATGGCTTGCGCAAACAGCTTGAGATGGCCGCCGATGTTGCCGCCTTCTCCACCGGCGATTTATGGAGCACAGGCAAACAAGCGCGTCCTCCCAGCGCCTACGCGCAAAACCTGGTTAAAAGGATTGAGAAAAAGGGCGGGCCGGCTTTCCTGGCCGGCTGGTCGCTCGGCGGGATGATCTGCCTGGAAACGGCGATTCAGCGTCCCGACCTGGTCTCCGGCCTGGTCATGATTTCTTCCACGGCGAAATTCCGCGCGGACCTGGACTGGACCCCGGGCGTATCGGGCGGGGCGTTGCGCGCCATGACCTCGATGTTAAGCCGCGACCCGCGCGGCGTTTTTGCCGCCTTTTTCAAGGACGTCGCCCTGACGTTTGAGGAGAAGACGCGGCAGGCCGCGCCAGGGGCCGGAAAACACGGGACGCCCTGGCAAAGGCTGGAGGAATCAATCGCGCTTAATATTGAAAGGGCCAGCGCCATGAATCCTCTTGAATTATCCGCCGGCCTGCAATATCTTTCTGAGACGGATTTGCGGAGCGACGCCGCGCGGCTGGATGTTCCGGCGCTGATCCTTCACGGCCGGCAGGACCTCATCATCACGGTTGAGGCCGGACTGGCGCTGCAGAAGATGCTCGCAAACTCCGGTATGCGCGTTTATGCAAACTACGGCCACGCCTTGCCGTTGCAAAATCCGGGCGACATTGCCAGGGACATAATGGGATTCATGGAAGAATGCCGAAACCGGAACAAAAAACACATTCGGTCGTAGCGGCGCGGTTCTCGGCCGCGGCCGCAACCTATCATTCGCTGGCAAACATCCAAAGCCGGGTCGCGAAAAAATTGATGACCTTGATCGCCCCGCGCCCCGCCCCCGCGCGCATCCTTGAAATCGGCTGCGGGACGGGACTTTTCACGGAAATGCTCGCGCGCGCCTTCCCGGCGGCCGATATCGCGGCCGTTGACATCTCGCCGGCCATGACCGCGAAGGCCCGCGCCTACCTGGGCGAAAACAAAAAAATCAACTGGATCGCGGAAGACGCCTCCGAACTCGAGGAGCGTGGAAAATATCCGCTCATTGCCAGCAACTGCTCCCTGCATTGGATCGCGCCCGTGGAGCTGATAGTCGGCAAACTGGCCGGGATGCTGGCAAAAGACGGCAAAATGGCATTTGCCCTCATGCTGCACGGCACTTTCTCAGAACTGAACTCGGCCCGCCGGCGGATCACGCCGCTGAAACCCTCCCGGGTCACACTGCCCACCGGGATGGACGTGCGCAAGGCGATCAAGAAGGCCGGCCTGACAATTCGCGCAGATGATTCGGAAACTATCCGGCAGGAATATTCGTCCGCCTCGGCGATGCTGCGGCAATTGCACGACCAGGGCCTGACCGGCGGCAACAACCCGAACGGCGGCGCCTTGCTGAGCAGGTCGGAGCTTTCCATGCTCATCGCCGATTATTCAAGGCATTATAAATGCCGGAAAGGCGTTTACGCCACTTACAGGGTTTTTTACTGCGTGGCAGCGAGGAACGAAAGAACGGGCTACAAGGATTAGTATCTTAACTATCGGAACAGCGAAGAAAACAATGCGTCACACCGTGACGCACTACAACTGTAGCGCCGCACGGTGTGCGGCGAAAAACGGAAGAGCGGGCACGCGCTAGCCACCGTCGCTCCATCCGACGCTCAAGGAGCTATGGATGGCAGGCAAGGAGCTATGGCGGACAAGATCGCGGCCCCTACAAGGATTAGAAAACAATGCGTCACACTGTGACGCACTACAACTGTAGCGCCGCACGGTGTGCGGCGAAAAACGAAAGAGCGGGCACGCGCTAGCGCGGCCCCTACAAGGATTGGCACAAAAAACAATTTTGGGAATGACAAAATCAGATGGACCATCTCTTGAAAAACCTGCGAACAAATGGTGTATTCATCACCGGGACAGACACGGGCGTCGGCAAGACGATCGTCGCCGCCTTAATGCTCCGCGACCTCAGGGTGTCCGGAATCGCCGCGACCTACTTTAAACCCGTCCAGACCGGCTGCCGCCGGCGGGGCAAGGAGCTGATTGCGCCCGACCTGGCGACGGTCTGCGCCCTCGCGGGCATTCGCCCTTCGAAAAAGGAAAAGCAACTCATGGCGCCCTGCCGTTATATCAAGGCCTGCTCCCCCCACCTTGCCGCTCGGATTGAAGAACGGCCCATTGTTCCGTGTAAAATAATCAATTCATTCAAGATCCTGAAAAACCGTCATGATTTCATGATCGTGGAAGGCGCGGGCGGAATCCTGACCCCGCTTTCCCGGAAATACTCCATGCTTGACCTCATGAAAGCGCTTGCCCTGCCGGTCATCCTCGTCGCGAGGCCCGGACTGGGCACGATCAACCACACCCTGCTGACTCTCCGGGAACTCAGGCGGGCAAAATTGAACGTCATTGGCATTGTGATAAATTATACCGACGCCACCCGCAAAACCGTCATTGAAAAAGACAACTTGAAAACGGTTGAACGGCTCGGAAACACG
This sequence comes from uncultured Verrucomicrobiota bacterium, assembly GCA_964475405.1. Taxonomy (GTDB): domain Bacteria; phylum Verrucomicrobiota; class Kiritimatiellia; order JAAZAB01; family JAAZAB01; genus JAQUQV01. The sequence goes on along the minus strand of CAYYWX010000007.1, from coordinate 78,965 downwards.
CGCATCATTGCCGAATTGCCATTTATGCGTGACTTGCAAACCAACGTTGCGCCTGGCCTTTGTTTTACCGCCCCGGCAGACGTGTAGTCTGAAAGCGCTTGGGCGTTTCATGTTCTGGCGGGAAATCTGCCGGCATTTGCCACAACGAAGTTACCTGTTCACATTGACGGTTTTGACAACCCGTCCTCGGGTTGTCGAATACCGTCCGGTGCTTGGCTCGACAGTCTTCCTGCCATTCCGCCATACTTGCTTCATGCTGGACAAGAACGTAGTTAGCACGTTGCTGTTTGTCGGCGCCAGGCGCGCTTACATCTTCACTGACGGAGCCTCGTGCTCTTTGGCGCTGATCGGCTTCGAGGCGGGTTCCGGCATATCGTTATCCCCGGCATCCGATTCCGAATCTTCATTGTCCTTTTTCATCTGCACTTTTAATTTTCGCAGCCGCCGCCTGAGGCGCCAGCATAGAAATGATGTGGGCGGCCTGTACCAGGAAAACAGGAAAGAGTAAGTCATATTCAGCCATAAGCGGGGCACGGCAATGACAATACCCAACAGGGTTTGACGGTATTGGTCCTCGGCAACCTTCCGGTATCGGCCGGCCTCGACCTGGTATTCCATGTCTTTGCGCGTGGCCTTGATCACCTCCTCGGCGAACGTGACGACGGAGAAGGGCTCCGCCGTGAACTCCTCTTCAGCGGCCGCACGGCAGAGCGCCTGGTGAAGCTCAAAGACTTTCGCCGCGGTCCTTTTCCAGGGGGCGCGGATGACGCTCTTGTCCGGCGGATATGACGCAATCGAGGGATACTGACTGGTGTTGGTAATGATGCACCCCGACGGGTGAAGTCGGGTTGAGAACTCGAGGATGGTGACACGTTCGCTGCCGGACTGACCGTCCATGAATATGGCCCCATGCAGCCGGTTGGGATCGTTATAGGCACGGATCCGTGTTGACGTGGCGGCGAACATTCTGGCATCAAAGTCCCCGATGAATCTGAACCCCAGCACCTGCAACTCCGCCTCCAGGGCGTCACGCGGGGCGGGAGTGGGTGTCCAGTCCGCCGGATCAGTGAGCGGCGTCATGCGCGGGACAGTCATGACCTGCGCGGCCAGGGCCACAACCGATATGCCGAGCAGGATCGCCGCTACCGCCCCGAGCAATTCAAGCACCACATCGATCTGCCACCCGAACAGCACCGCGACACCTTTCCGGAACAGAGTCGTCTCGCCGCCGGAACCGAGCCACCAGAAAACGGCTAACGCCAATGCCATCCACAATATCTTGCGAAGCGTGCCCTTCCGGGTCCGGCTGTCATTCTCCATTTCACCGACAAGGGACCGTTTCAGCACGTCTGTTTCCGGTTGGGACTTCGGTTTGCCTTTTCCGCAGGGAGGCCGGGGCTTCCCGGCATCCTGCTTCACTATCCAGTACAGGCTGCAGATGCCGACAACCAGGACGACGATGACCGCACCCATGACCGCGTTGACCCAGGTGTTGGCGAAGGCGCCTGATTCAAGCACCGCGACGCCGGGGTCCGAGGGGTTGCATCGGACAATGACGCGCTTGCCGCGCGGGTACTTGGCCACGAACTCCAGGGCGGCTTCGCGGGAGACAATGATCGGGACGAATCTGACCCGGCTGTTCACATACGACCGCGAGCCAGACGAGTATTCGTAGATGATCTCAGGCGTGAAGTTGTTGTTTTTATTGCGCTTACCGAGGTCGGTGACACTGGACGATATAACCGAGCCGTTGGTTTCGGGCCAGTTGAGTGACGCGTAGGAGTTGTACACGCGGATCGCGCCCGTGTAGAGTAGCCCCGTTCCGCCCAGGAAGATGAGCGCCGCCACAACCGTTCCAAACCCTATCGTCTTTCTCTTTTTCATGGGTCTGTCCGCCGAGTGCGCCAGCATTCATCAAGCAACCCAATCTTAATCAGCATCGGATGTGTATAGCAAGAATTTCTTTTCAGGAGCGAACGATGCGCTCTCGGGCGGCGAGTGCACGAGCCGTACCGGGCAGCGGCGTGTTCGGCACGGACGGCACACCACCGCGCCTCTATCCTTCTTCGTCTGAACAGACTCGTCAACGCCGGCGATCCTATCTTTGGAGATCAGGAGTGCTGTTGATGATCTGCCTGGTCATTTCTGCAAGAAGTCAGGGGTTCCGGACCACTTCCTTCTTCCTGATCCACTCCATGCGCAAGTTACCCCTGCCCGTGGCGAGGCTGAGTACGCTCTTCCCTGGCACCAGCGCGTCATATTCCTCTTTCGTGAGGCTGAGATCGATTATGCGATTCGTATTGTCCGGCACCCTGATCCGCGCATAGTACGAAATCTTGTTACCCTTGCTGTGCCCCTTGTCTTCGCACAGCACTTCCCGAGTGAGCACACTCTTGTCGCCGCAACCGTTCACAAGCAGGACCACCGCGATGCAGGTGATCATACTCCCGAACGCCGCCGCGACGGAGCTCCCGAGCACCTTGAAGCCGCGTCTGCCGAGTTTTGTGGAGGCCGGGGCGAGGTAGATAATCTTGATCCACGGCACGAGAAAGACAATCGTCAGGATGCCCATCAACGGCAACAGCCTGTTGAAATCTAACAGGTCGTACACGTACATCTCAACGAGACACAGGATGGAGCCGCCGACACACAGCACCACGCCGGCCATCAGACCGCAGCCAAACCGCATGTCGTCCTTCGAAGGATCGCACGTCGACTTCGAGCCTGTTTCGGGACTGTCAGATTCCTGATTCATTGCGCCTCCTCCGTGTGATTGGTCTGGCCAATGACCTTCAATGCAGAATGTTGCAGATATTGTCGGAAAACGGCAAGCCTGGATTTTACGACTTGACTCATAATCTCCTTCATCTGGTTTACCGAACATTGCACATCAGGTTGAGTCGCGCTTCGCGGCGATACAGTGAAGCCGCAGGTTCGGTTCTTTCTCAATGCACCGGGAAGGGATGCGTGATTATGATTGCAAGCCAAAGGATGTCACCGATTGCTGCCAGAACTCCGACTGCATTTACAATGGCCACACCGACAAATATTAGTCTCCTTGTTGAGAATCGCAACGAAAGATAAATGCCTGCAGAACTCGTGATGAAAGCCAAGGGGCCAAGGAAAATCATGGTGAAGAAAAGAACAGGAGTAAATCGACATGGGATCTGAACGAACCTTTGGTCAGGCGGATAATGGTTCTCCAGATAGGTGCACAGGAATGCATATCCAATAACGACAGCAAGCCAGACGCTAAGAACCGATCCGCAGATCAAAATCCATTTCTTGGTTGTGTTCATTTATCGGGACCGAACGTCAGCGTTGAACCTCCGAGCATAGTGGGATAGGTTCCGACGCTTGGTTTGCCGCTTCGTTCTCCAATTCTTTAAGCATCTGGTCAAGCGTCTTGTCTTTGATGCTTTTGACCCGCTCATCAACAATCCGTCGTAAGGTCTCTGACTTGCTGCATGCTTCGTCAATAGCCTGAAGAACGGTCTGTTCTCCTGAGTATCTACTATATCTTTTGCTTTTCACAAACGAGGCGTAACTGGCTAGTATTTCGCTTAGCTCCACCTTTGCTTGCTCCACTTCCTTCCCATCCAATCGCTTGTATACAGCCGTCAATTCATAGACGAGGAGCGCAAAATACTGACTTAGTGGATCACCGATTTCTTTTGCGGTTGTTGAGCATTGTATAAGCAACTTGGCTGCCCGTTGTTTGAGGATGAACGGATACACGAACAGAGTTGCTATCACACCAATAATCACACCACCTAACACGGAAACGGTAGTAATTTCCATCATCAATCATTCCTTCCTGCCGAACGTTGTCGGGACAGACTGAGCGCGATAGTCTGAACCCGCGGGTTCGATGCCATCTTTAGGTCTGCCCCAGTCTGAGAAAGCATGTCTCGATCCATACGGAATGCATTTCCCATTTTCCGCCGTGTTTCATCTGAAATTCAACTCGGCCATGCCGAGTTCATTGAAATTGCGGATGCGTTTGGTCTTACCGACAAGATACTGAAAAACGCACTCAGTTTCCTTCCGGCATTCCTCCGCCATATCCGACAGATTGGGAACACCGATGACCCTGACAGTGTCGCCGATCTTGACTCGTCGTCCATCAACATCTTGTTTCCTGTTCATAATCTGGATCGAACGCTACTTCGCAGGCGCGGCGCGGTTAGCGACGTCGCCTGCCGAAGTTTGTTCGGCATTGTCCTTCTCTTGTTGACGATGAGATTCAAGCGCCTGAAGAACTGTAGTGATCGGATTGGTTCGGAGTCGGATTTCCTCAAGTTGGTTTGTCGTGAGGGTGAAATTCGCCTCGCCTGGTATCTGTTTGTAAAATGATGGACTCTTTGGGTCCATCATGATCCATAATCTGGTCCTACCGTCCGTCCCCATCAAACTGATGATTTGGTAACTGTCTTGCACCGTGTATTCAATTCCGCGAATCGCTTTCCCTCGGTTGCTGTATTCGAGATTCTGGAGGATGCTCCACTCGGCCTTATCACTTCCGGTCTCATGCCCATCTCCCGGCCGCCCGCATCCGGCAGAACTGAGGGCGATAATCAGAAGCATGATTTTCAATTTCATATTATTTCTTGCCGAACATATAATAGTAGATTGTTCGTTAAACCATGAATTACAGGGAAAAATACTTTATGGCCAGTTATTTATCATCCCTGACAATACATGGATTTCATCATGCATGTTACTTTCAAACAGTGGTTTGTCAAAGATAATTACGGGATAGATGATTTTGCTTTGATTCGTAAAACCCCTGTAATAGGATGTTAACGAACATGAATTACCGCTCCGATAAATTAAGGAAAAAAGACCGTAAATTTTTATGGCACCCCTACTCCAGCCATTCCGCGATGGCAAAAAACGATTTCCCGGTTATCGCGCGCGGAAAAGGATCGTATTTGTTTGACACTGACGGCAAGCGCTGGTTTGACGCCATATCTTCCTGGTGGTGCTGTAATCTCGGCCACAGCCATCCCCTCCTCGTGAAGGCGATCAAAACCCAGGCCGGAAAATTGCAGCACAGCATTTTAGGCAATATGTCCCACCCGCCGGCCATTGAACTGGCGGAAAAAATTTCCGGGCTTTTCCCGGGAAATAACCGGCGCGTGTTTTTCGCGAGCGACGGCTCGAGCGCCGTGGAAGCGGCGCTAAAAATAGCCGTCCAATATTGGCATAACATCGGTGAACCCGGACGCTGTCGCCTGGTCTCGCTTGAAAACGCCTACCACGGCGACACGCTCGGCTCGGTTTCGGTCGGATTCCTGCCGCATTTCCACCGCCCTTTCAAACCCCTGACCTTCCCGGTCTACCGCGCCTCCGCGCCTTTCTGCGCGAAGTGTTCCTTCGGTTTATCGCCGTCAACCTGCCGATGCGAGTGTTTCCAACCGATGCGCGCGCTCATTGAAAAGCATCACGCCAAAATCGCGGCGGTCATCGTCGAGCCGCTCTGCCAGTGTGCCGCCGGCATGCGGATTTATGACGGCAAATACCTGAGAAAACTGTCCGAGCTTTGCCGTGCGAATAAAATTCTCCTGATCGCCGACGAAATCGCGGTCGGATTCGGGCGAACGGGCGCGATGTTCGCCTTTGAACGGGCCGGGATTGACCCGGACATCGTCTGCCTCGGCAAATCGCTCTCGGGCGGTTACCTGCCGATCAGCGCCACGGTGGTAAAGGAAAACATTTACGCCTCGTTCAATGCTTCTCCGGTTGACCACACATTTTACCACGGCCACACCTTTGCCGGCAACCCGATCGCCGCCGCGACAGCGCTTGAGGTCCTGAAAATATTTGACCGGGACAGGATCGTCGCAGGGGCGCGGCGCAAGGGAAAATTGATGGAAGCGGGAATGAAGGCGTTTAAGTCGTTGAAAGGCGTGGAAAGCGTCCGTTGCCTGGGAATGATTGCCGCGCTTGAATTGGAACCCGGGAAAGATGGCTGCCGGCGGGCGCAGGAGGTAAAAAAGATTCTATGGCGGCAGGGAATCCTGGTCCGGCCGCTCGGGAATGTGATCTATCTGATGCCGCCCCTGAACACTCCCGACACATTGCTTGTTGACACGATCCGCCGCCTGGCCAAAGCGCTGGGAACAAATTTGAGGCGTTGACCATTTGGATAGCCGACGTATCTACTGTTTGCTTTTGATTCGCATCAATAATAATCTTTATATTCCCCGTGGGCAGGGACAGAATTAGCGTCTGAAAATAAGTATTAATGCCAAAAAAAATCAAAGATTTCGAAGTTTTAGACGTCTAATATAGTAAAGTGAGTTCTCATGGGCGAAACAAGCGATGCGCAATTACTGGACCGGTTTACGGAAACAGGCGAAATCAGCCACTTTAACGAACTGGTGACCAGGCATATAGGCAAAGTCAGGGCGATTATTTATCCCATGGTACTCAATAACACTGATACCGACGATCTGACTCAGGAGGTCTTTTTGAAGGTATTGGATAGTCTGGCAAAATTTCAGCAAAAGGCGCAGTTTACCACTTGGCTGTATCGGATTGCCATGAATGCGGCAAAAGATTTTCTGAGAAAGAACAAGCGCAACCCGGTTGACTATCCGGGCGATTTGCCGGACGAAATGGATAGTGCCGTCTGCCCTGCCGGCGCAATGATGGCACGGGAGTTTGATTTTGATGTTGGAAAAGCGCTGGCGGCGCTTTCGCCTTCATTGCGGTCGGCCATCGTGCTGACGGCAATTCAGGGAATGAACGTGCAGGAGGCCGCACAAATGGAGAACTGCCTCACGGCTACGATGTATTGGCGTCTGCATAAGGCAAGAAAAATACTGGAGAGCAGGCTGGCCGGGCACTTGGTTTAATTCACGGGGAAACCGGAAGAACGTTGGAGAAATATGACATTATGAAGGACAAATTGAACACAATTCTTCAAAAATGGGCCACGGGAAAAGAACGGTCAAAAGAGGATTTACGACTTCTGGCGATGCGTATATCCGCCGAAGCGTCCCGTCAAAGGCTCCTGGCTTCAGAAGAAATCAGATCGGCGCAGATGTCTTTCCGGGCCAAGTTTGCTTATGCCGCATCCTTGGCGGCCGCAGTTATTTTCCTTTTCTATTTTATCCGATATATGCCTTCCCCGACCGGCGGTTCGGCGGACGACTTTGCTTCTGTTCCGGTCGGTATTACCGGCAAGCAAATGGAAGGCGGATGGAAGCTCTTTGGCGAAATGGAGCGAATGTTTACGGATCAACTCCGCTGGGTCGCCCAGTCTAATGGCGATGTGGACTTAGGCGTGGAACCGATCCCCGGAGGCCCTGCGAAAGATTCTGCGCCAATGCAATATCGCTTAACTGTTGTTTCCCGGAAATCAGGGGAGAAAGCCTGGCGGCCGGCCTGGAGCATGGATGTCCTATTGCATCGCGAGGAGTTGGTGGAAATCGCACCTGGTTGCCACGACAAAAACAAGCTGGACTTGTGGGTCTACCCGCTTGCGGACGGCAAGGTTGCGGTCGACACCGGCTTGTCGCTGGATACGCCCATGCGGGTAGCGTCCCGAACAAGCAGCTTGATGGACCTTGGCAAGCCCGCGGAGGTTCTGGAGATGCGGTCCGGGGATGTTGAATATCGCGTTTTCCAAACAGTTGTATTACTGGGGAAAGCATCATGAGTAAAGCGATTGGTTTGATTTGCCTTGCGGTCGGCATTGCAAACATGGCCTTTGCCGCTGAGTTGCCGGTTTCTATAAACATCCAGGAACAATGGGCCTGCGTGTTTGGCGGGAAGGAAGCAGTGTTTCATGCCGGGATATTGACCACGGAAAGTTTTGCGGGCCGTCTGGAATGGCGGTTTTTCGAAGGTAACCTCACGATTGCGCGCGGCGAGCGCGGAGTAAATACCAGGCCGGGTATAATGGAAACAGTTGAAATCCGCCTTCCGATTCCCGAGGTGAAGCCGGGGGTCGTGGTGGAAGCAAGTTTGTCGGTTTCCGTCATTCGCGAAGGCGCGCTGGAATCTTCAGCCGGTGCGGCAAATCCGATCTGGGTATTTCCAGAGAATCCTTTTTACGACCGGAAACAGTGGCTTGAACGGGTGAATATAAATCTTTTTGATCCGGTAAAAAAGACGAGCGCAATATTTACATCAGCCGGAATTATGTGCAAAACGGTGGAAAATGTTGATGCGCTGGCGGCAATTACAAACGGAGTAGTAATTATCGGTGAAGGCGTTTCATTCAAGGATTACCGGGTGTTGCCGGAAATGATGATGAAAATGGCGGCCGCCGGGGTATCTGTTCTTTGCCTGGCGCCGAACGGTGGAGAAATAGCCATTGCCGGCGCCGAAGGCGCGTCTGAACCGGACATCCTGACTTTCAGGCGCGGCGACATCATCAAGTTTTTGGACAAACGGTTGGACACGAAGGCTTGGCCGCCGGACGGCAAGTCCGTGGCCAGCGGCTTGAAATTAATGGGTGAACGGGGAGCGGTGGCTGCCGATATCATGAAAGGCGCAGAGGGGTGGCTCTGGCTTGAGATGTGCTTCTGGGGGAAAAATGGCAAACTCGTTGTGTGCGGCTTCGCGATTATGGAAAAATGGCAATCGGGGCCGACCCCGCGATTTTTGTTTGCGAAAATACTGGAGTATATGGCGGATCGGTGACTTGCGGCAGGAATCAAATGTCGGAGGACAGGAAAGATATTGGTTTAAATTGGACCGCAAAAAGCGGCAACACAAAAAGAGGAAATACAAGATGAATGCAATGGTAAAATTATCCGGGCTGGGAATATTGGTGGCAGGAATTGTTTGTGGAATTTCGCAACCGGCAACAGCCGAGGAAACACAGGCGGTATATCCAACGGCTGTCTTTGCGTTTGAAGAGCGCGGCATGGATGTGAAAGGCTATGGTCAGAAAGCAAGTGACATTCTGTTTGCTACACTTGCCGCCAATCCTAGTCTCGTCCTGGTGGATCGTCAGGACCTGAAAAAGACACTGGAGGAGCACGAACTGAATCTGTCCGGCGCCGTTACGCCGGACAAAGCCGTGCAAATCGGCCAACTTACCGGCGCCAAGATTCTTATCACCGGGTCCATAATCGAGACGGATAAGACCCTCTATCTGGTGGCCAAGATCATCGGAACGGAAACCAGCCGTGTGCTTGGCGAATCGGTTAAGGGAAAAACCAGCGACGAATTTGCACCGCTGGTTGAAGAGCTCGGCAAGAAAGTGGGGATAATAATTAACAAAGAGGCCAATAAGCTTGTTGCCAAAGAGATCAAGATGGAAGACCGTATTGCCGCCTTGAAAAAACAGTTGGGCGATGCCAAGCGACCCGTCGTGGCAATTAATGTGAATGAACGCCATGTCGGCCAGGCCACCATTGATCCCGCGGCGGAAACGGAACTGACACTATTCTGCAAAGAAACGGGGTTTGATGTCCTGGATAAAGCGGCAGATTCCAAGAAAGCCGATATTATCCTGACGGGAGAAGGATTCAGCGAGTTTGCCATGCGCCATGGAAACCTAGTCAGCGTCAAGGCACGGTTGGAGATCAAAGCCGTTGATCGTCAGACGGATAAAGTAATCGCCACGGACCGTCAGACGGCCGTGGTCGTGGACCTTACCGAGCAGATCGCCGGTAAATCCGCCTTGCAAAAAGCCGCCGCTGACATTGCCGAACGCCTATTGCCGAAACTGGCGCAGAAATAGGCGTTTAATCTGTCGTGCCTTCTTGCCGGAGATGAAGAAAAGAACCGCCATTCTTGTGTTTTGGTTTATCAGCGCCAGTCTTCTCTGGAGTGCTGAACAAAAACCGCGCTTGGGAATTGTTGGCGGGGAAGACGCTGCCGGACTCACGGATCTTCTTGCTGTCGAACTTTCAAGATCAACGGATGTTATTCTGGTTGAGCGCGGTGAAATCCAGAAAGTACTGCGGGAGCTTTCTCTTTCGGCCGAGAGGAGCGCAAGCGACTATCTGAAGCTCGGTCGTCTGCTGAAGGCCGACGGGCTGCTTATCCTGGAACCAGTTGAAATTGAAGGGAAGAAGGCGGTAAGCGCCCGGCTTGTGGCAGTCAATCCCGGAGTCGTTCTTGGCATCGCGCATAGTCCTCTCCCGGTTCCGGATCCGGAGGCGTGGAGTAAGCTGGCAACAAAACGTTTTGTGCCTTTGTTGCCGAAGCTCACGGTCGCGGCTAAGGATGGAATTCCTATATCCATCTTTAATCTCTACTCTTCAATAGATACGCCAGAAACAAGAAATTTGGAGCAGGAATTAAGCATCCTGCTGGCGCACCGGCTGATTCGCGAGAGGGATATCTTTGTGCTTGAGCGCTGGCGAATGGAGCAACTGACCCGGGAAAAAGACCTGGAACTTGAAAAGGATAATCCATTCTGGACCGGCAGTTATTTACTGGACGGGAGGATAGACGGGAAAACTGTATTCGGATCTGAGGCTGAGATAAATGTTTCACTCCGGCTTCGGTTGCCGCAGGACAAGGGGAAGATAGAGATCAAAGCGGCGGGAAGAAAGGATGATTTACCTGCTCTGGTCAATAATCTTGCAGTCCGTGTTATGGGCGCCTTGAACAAGACACCTACAAAATCCGAATGGGATCCCAAGGCCGAAGCTGAACAATACTTTCAAGAAGCTAAATGGGCATCAGCCCACAATCTATCTTGGATTGTACAGAGTGCGTGTGAGAATGCCTGGGCGTTGGGCTGCCGAAATGATGAGTTGGCCAGGTTGCGGATAAGCTCTTACTGTCGCGGCAACGACCTGGAGTCGGCAATACGGGCAATGGAGTTGTTTTGCCAGAATCAGAAGAACCAGCCCTCACTGCTGGGTACTCGCCTGGATCCAAGACACGACCGAACAGACTCAGAACCGAGTTGGAACTTAAGAGCCGGAACGAGCGGGAGCTCGACAACCCGTGAACGAAGCGCATGGCTCGGCTTCTGGAAAGGTGTTGTTGGACATGCGTCTGAGGTATTAAAACGTTATCAAGATGAAAACTTGTCGGCAGGTCATGAAGAACGACTGCGTGACCTTAGAATGCTGGTCCGGAGCGCGGCCGATGATCTGGCAAGCCGCGGTGAGAAGCAAATTGACGGGTTAAAGTGCATGTATGCCCCCTAACCTACCAGCCTGTTAATAAACTGTCAATAATCACCTGCAACGCTCATTCTCGCCGGATCTTTGGGTGATATAATAAAACTTGATAGGCTGGAAAATACGCGCCGGATTTCATTACAGGAATGCCTTGCTATCCTCCAAGCTTAAACCCAACCAGACAGGCTTGTAGTCCCGATAGTCATGGAGCAGTCCTTCGGCTTTCTTCTCCAGCACCGCCAAATTGATCCGCGCCCTGTTCCGTTTGACCTCTGCAACCACAATTTCTTTTTTCAAATCATTAACAGCAACAATATCTATCTCGTTCTCGTTGCCCCGTTCCCAGTAGGAGCCAATCTGGTTGTAACGTCCAGCGTCAGCCATCAAATCACGGAAATAATTCTCCAGCATGCGCCCGCAATAAACGGCATAATCACGACGAATGATGTCCTTCACGTAGCCGAAATTACCGGTTTCCACTGCCGACCGATTCCGATAGATGAACCGGAACCAGAAATTCAAGAAATTATCCGTAATTTTGTATTTCTGCAGTCTTGAATTTGGCTTGGCATTGATGGGTTTATGCCTGGAGACAATGGCGTAATCCTTCTCCAGCCTGTCCAGATAACCGCCCACGTTACATTCCAGCAGGGATTCAATTTCCGATCTAGCCGTCTTTCCGAAGGCAATCAGCTCCAAAATGGAGAAATAAATTCCGTAATCCTTGCCAAACTCCTCCACCAGAAGATTTTTGCCCTCAGGGATAAACGGCGAATTGGCATCCAACATGAAATCCACCATCGCCTTAAAGGACAGGGCGCCATTTTCAATAAACAGGTCAAGATACTTTGGCATTCCACCCGTCAGCACATACATATCAAACAGGGATTGAACGTCATGAACCTTACAATCCAATAACATCTGGCGGATAGTTGTAATCCTAAAAGGTTGAATCGCCAAAGTCCTATCGGCTCTCCCAAACAGGGGCTCCTTGGACTCCTGGAATATTTTGTGCATCAGCGAATAGACGGAGCCGATAAAAACCAGGTTTAGCTTGCACTTGGATTTATTCATGTCCCATAAATGCTGGATTTCAGAGAACACGGCCGGATTGATATTCTGAAATTCCTGAAACTCATCCATAATCAGGGTGAAGCGCTCCTTTTTCGCCAGCTCCAGAAGCAAGGCAAAGACACCCTTGAACGTTTTGATTTCGCCAATAACCGGGAGTTCAAACTGCCGATTAACCTCATCAAGGAACTCAGCGCATAGAAGGGTTTCCGATTTCTTTGACACAAACAGATAGATGAACTTGTGGCGCCTGGCAAATTCCAGGGCAAGCAAGGTCTTCCCCACGCGTCTTCTGCCGGTCAAGACGGTCATACGGGCAGACTGGGCGGACTGCTGGAACAATTTCTGAAGGTCGGACAACTCTTTTTGGCGGTCATAGAATTTCATGGAATGAATCCTTTTTAGTAACCGCCATTACTGTAACAGGCATTACTGCAAAATCAAACAATAAAAGGACATAATTTTCAACGCCGCTGAACAAACACGGATTCCGGCCAAATCGGCCGCCCATTCCGGCGATACCAAGTGCCATCGCAGCGAACCCGACCGCCGCGTTTATGGCACGGTATCCATTGCCGGTGACACCACCAATAAAATGCATGGATCTCCATTTGGAACTCTTGAGCGCCGAAGGCGGAAATATACATTATTCATCACTAATTTGTGATTTTGAGACCAGCCAAAAGATCACGGCGCGGTCAGGGTATACGGGCCGCAACGCACCCTTCTTCGTTCCAACCTCCCTGGCCGAGATCGGACAGGGATGTCGGAACTACGCAGGGCAGGTAACACACCGTTACAAATACCCCCTGCTAAATACTTATCACGGCGCGGTCAGCGTATACGGGCCACAACGCACGAGATATTGCGAGGTGGAGAACCAGACATACCATCCGCCCGTGGCGGACACCACGAATAGATCGGCGAGGCGGTCCCCGTCCGCATCCCCCATGACAGGCGTGCCGGAAACGCCCATGTCATAAGGCCCGCAGCGTACCTGATATTGCGAGGTTGAAAACCACACATACCAGTTTGAGCCACTGACGCTGACAAGATCAGCCAATCCGTCGCCGTCAATATCTCCGGTGACAGGCCGCCCGGAAACGCCCATGTCATACGGACCGCAGCGCACGAGATATTGCGAGCTGGAGAACCACACATACCAGTTACAACCCGAGACAACGATCAGGTCCGCGAGCCGGTCCCCGTCAATATCGCCCGTGGCGGGCGTGCCGGAGATGCCCATGTCATAAGGCCCGCAACGCACAAGGTATTGCGAGCTGGAGAACCACACGTACCAATTGGAGCCGGAAACGCTGACCAGGTCGGCAAGGCCATCCCCGTCAATATCGCCGGTGACAGGCCGGCCGGAAATGCCCAGGTCATAGGGACCGCAGCGTACCTGATATTGCGACGTGGAGAACCAGACGTACCAGTTTGAATCCACGATGGTGAGGAGATCGGCCAGGCGATCGCCGTCTATATCGCCGCAGGCATCGGCGGAAGCCCGCCAGCCGGAAGCAACTGAACTGAACGTGCTCGTGCCGCAGGCATTGGTCGCCGTCAACCAGTAATAATAAATGGTTCCCGGCACGGCGGCCGTGTCGTTGTAATAGTTCGTACTGATTCCCCCCGCGAGGAGCGCGGCGCTGTTTGTGTTATTCTCCCCGCTCCGCCAGACCATGTACCCGGTGGCATTGGCCACCTGGTTCCAGGCAACGCGGACCTTGTCGGCCGATGTGCCATTGCCGGCGGTAACGCCGGTCGGCACGCCGGGTTCCACTAAAACCGCAATCGGGACGGGAGAATACCACCAGCTCCCGTTTCCATTTTGGCCGTATTCGTTATCGCCCCACGCGACAACCCGGCCGTCGGCCAGCAAAGCCATTGAGTACGCGTATCCGGCGGAGATGGCGACGGCATTGGTTATGCCGTGGACCTGCACCGGAAGATTCGTTTCGGTCGTGGTCCCGTCGCAAAGCTGGCCGAAGGCGTTATACCCCCAGGCCCAGACCGTGCCGTTGGTTTTCAAGGCAAGCGAATGATATTCGCCTGCCGCCATGGCCGACACGCCCGCAAGGCCGACGACCTGCACCGGAACAGTGCTCGTGTTTATCGTCCCATCGCCAAGCTGGCCATGGTTGTTCAATCCCCAGGTCCAGGCCGTCCCGTCATTTTTTACCGCGAGCGAATGATAATCGCCGCCGGCGATGGCCGACACGCCCGTCAGGTTGAGCACCTGCACCGGAAGATTCGTGTCGGTTTTCGCCCCGTTCCCGACCTGGCCGGCCCAATTGCATCCCCAGGCCCAGACAATGCCGTTGCTTATTGCCAGCGAATGGCCGCTCCCGCAGGCGATCGCGGATACACCCGAAAGATTAAGAGTCTGCACCGGGCGATTCGTGCTGGTCATGACTCCGGCGGTCCCGTTCCCGAGCTGGCCATAACTATTGCCGCCCCAGGCCCAGACGCTTCCATTCTTTAATGCCAGTGAATGTTGCCCGCCGGCAGCTAAGACCGATATCCCGGTCAGGTCGACCACCTGCACAGGACGATTCGTGTCGGTTGTCGTCCCGTCGCCGAGCTGGCCAAAACCGTTATCACCCCAGGCCCAGGCGATTCCGTCCTTCAACGCGAGCGAATGGCGCGCGCCGCCCGACACCTCCGATATTCCGGCAAGCGCTCCAACCTGCACAGGGCTGATTTTATTCACCTGGGTGCCGTCGCCGAGCTGGCCCTCCTCGTTCACGCCCCAAGCCACAACCGTGCCGTCGTTCTTCAGCGCCAGCGAATGCTCTCCCCCGGCTGATATGGCCGCCGGGTTGGTCAATCCGTAAACCGCGCCCGGTTCAATACTATAACCAAGAATTCCGTTATCCAACTGCCCATCCGACCCATTCCCCCACGCCCAGACCATTCCGCTGTTATCCATCGCCATTGCATAACCAAACCCGGCGCCGATGGAAACGATATTGGAAAGCCCAAAAACCTGCACCGGCAGGTAGGCATTGTTTGTCGTCCCGTCCCCCAGTTGACCGACATTATTCTGTCCCCAGGCCCAGACCGTGCCGTTGGTCTTGAGCGCGAGCGTGAATCTCTCGCCCGCCGATACGGCCGCCACCCCGGCAAGACCGACGACCTGCACCGGGCGATTCGTGTTAATGATGGTCCCGTTCCCGAGCTGGCCGTTATCGTTGAATCCCCAGGCCCAGACCGAGCCGTCGTTTTTTAATGCCACGGAATGACTCCCGCCGGCCGCCACCGCCGATATTCCCGTCAGGTCAAGCACCGCAACAGGACGATTCGTGTCGGCGGTGGTGCCGTCGCCGACCTGGCCGCAATCATTCCGCCCGCACGCCCAGACTGTGCCGTCATTATTCAAGAAAAGCGAATGCCATCCCCCGCTGGCCGCGGACAACACGCTCGTCAGGTTAAGCGCCTGGACCGGCACATTCGTGTTGGTGGTGGTGCCGATGCCAAGCTGGCCATAATCATTCGCGCCGCAGCCCCAGGCCGTGCCGTCATTCTTGATTATCAGCGTCTGATACCATCCGCAGCCCAGCTTTGACACTCCCGCCGACCAGTTTACCAGGGTCGGGATATTCGTGCTGGCGTTTGTCCCGTTCCCGAATTGTCCCTGCACATTGCTTCCCCAGACAAGGATCGTGCCGTCGTTCTTGATCGCGAAAGTGTGGTTACGACCAGCGACCAGCGATGACAGCCCGGAAAGGCCGAGCACCTGAACCGGCCGGGTTTGATTTTCTATACTTGTGCCGTCGCCAAGCTGGCCAAGGTTATTTCCCCCCCAGCCCCAGACCGTGCCGTAGCTGCAGATCTTAAACGCCTGCGAGCCGCCCGCGGCAATCCCGACCGCCCGCGCGGAAACTACGATCAAAGAGACGACCAGTAACGCGGTAATAATCCCGACTGTTTTTTTGTTCATTATTTTTGTCCTTTCTGTGTTAATTTTACCCGTTCAATTTATAATTTCAGATCAGACCCGGATGCCGTGACTTGAGCCATGCCAAGGTGTCCTTTTCCAAGTCCTTGACAAACCCGATCAGCTCATCCGCGTCAGAGTCCGTTGCACCGCCGACATAGTCATATTCCACGGTATTGCGCTTGGTCCGGCAGGCGTCAAGGTAATCCGCATCCGGCTTACGCGCGTTGCCGAGGATCAAAGACAAGGCCTGCAGCGTCCGGTAATGCGCCAGGTTCTGCGCCGGACGGTAGCCCTCGGCATAAAGCAGGATAGTACAGAGTTTGAGGGCCGCATTGTAGGCTATCCCGAAACGCCAGTCCGCCGAGACTTCAGCCGACCGTGCATCCGCCAAATCGCGGCGCACAATGGCCAGCAGGTTGCCGATCTCCTGCCGGTCGGTCTTATGCGCCTTAAGCCAGCCGTTATTTGCCCATTGCCGCAAGTTCATCTTCTGAACCAATCAACCAAATCTTCGGCGACGTCATCACCGAAGTCACAAAATGCTCGCTGGCCTTCCGCCGTTTTAAAAACTCGGCCGGACCAAGAACATGCGAATTGATTTCCCGCCCAAGACGATTCCCGGCCCCGGAAAGTAATCCGGTGATTTTTCGCAGGCTGATTTCACCAATTACCATCAAATCAAGGTCGCTTTCCGCGGTTGCCTTGCCTTGCGCGACAGAGCCGAACACAAAAGCGCATCGGATTGACGGGACATTTAACGCCTGCTTCAACCAATCAACCAGGCTCGATGTTTTAAGCACCAGCCCGCGGATTTCCGGGAAAAGAGGATGTTTTTCGTTCGCGGCATAATACATCCGATTGCCGTCTTTCCGGCGCAAGACCAATTCCATCTTAACCAGTTTTTCGATGTCCTGGCGCACCGTGCCGAGGGCAAGCCCTGAACGCCGCTGAATCTCGCGCAAATGGAGGGGAGCCGGGGAGGCGCAAAAAAGCAGATCAAAAAGCTTCGCCCGCACGCGCGAACATAACAACTGTGCCAAGGTGTTCATATGTATGTTTATACCATACACTCGTGCGGCATGACCATGCTATTTGTTGATTATTTATTACCGGGTTGTCAATTATTTTTCAATTCCTGGATCCGATCTCCAGGCGCACGACTGTCCGGCCGTTTTCCGATTCCATCCAAGCCGCGCAATTTTTCAGCTTGTCGATGTTTTCCAGCCAGGAGCGCGCCGCCTTGATTATTTTTATCGTGCCCTGTTTGGAAGGATTCCGCGCGTCCGCGTCCAGCATCATGATTGAAGCCGTGAGGGCGAACCGGAGCGCCTTGCCGCCCTCGCCCGGATCAATCCGGATGAAAGCTTTCTTCCGCCGGATGTTGCCGGCGTTATTCGCGGGGCTTTCCCGGAATTGAAAATCAATGAGCACCTTCCTCAAGCCCGCGCCGTTGCTGGCCAGCAGGAGCCAGTCGTTATAAAAAGCAAACGCGGGCTGGTCCTCAATCGGCAGCGAGCCCAGCAGGGCGCCGGAGGTGGATTCAACCGTAAAAACCGGGTATCGGCCGGCGGGGGGCAAAACCGAATTCATGATCAAGCCCAGCCGGTATTTCAGGTTGATCAGGTCCAGCAGTTCAAATATTTCCGCTTTCGCCGGTTCAGGCCGGCAACCCGAAACCGCCAGCAGGACAGTCGGCACCGCAAGCCTGAAAGGCTCCTTCCCGAATTGTCCGCCGTACACGCCGGTGAAGACCGTCAGCAGGCATATATTGTTCGTGGCGGGCGGCGAGGACAAAAGCGGCCCGATCGCCGCGGTCCACGCCGGGGACATAACTTCCCTGATTCCTTCGAACGCCATACTCGCGGGGAGCGACGCGACGATTGCCGGCGCACAGGCGTTTATTTTCCCGATTTCCGTTGAAGTTGCATCCCGGGGCAGGACGTCATTGTCAAAATCATGACAGATTTCCGGCTCAAACCTTATCGTGGCCGCGAGGTAATCGTTTTTAAGCTCGTCCAGGGAGACGGCCGCGAAAAAAGTTTTCCTTGGCGCCGCGTTCGGCAGATCAAACCTGAGCCAGACCCGGTCTTTTTCCCCATCAAGCCGGAATTGGGGAACATTCAAAATCGAATCCTTCCGAGCGTCGTAATTTTTCAAGAGATAAACTACCCCGTCCCTTTCGCGCGAAAGGCAGCCGATAAAGATTCCCTCATCAATGACAAACGACAAATAATTGACCGCGCCGAAACACGTGACCGGTTTTTTATACGCCCACACCCGGTGCCCGTTATAATTGCCGAGCGGCTTGACCTCGCCGGGCGGATGGATCCAGAGCGCCCAGCGCATGACCGCGCTCCAGCCGCCGACCCAGGACGAGATCACCAGGGCAGGACTGGATGACAACTCGCCGTTCAAGGTAAAATTACTGAAGCCGGGCACATAGGCAAAGACCGAGCGCGACGCCAGTATCCGGGAGACATAGCGGTCCTTTTGTAAATTTTTAAAGTCCGTGCCATCGGACTCAAAAAACGGCTTGAAGAAAATATTAGTCGCCAGGTTGCCAAGGCGCGGCCCGAGGTCATGATGCGAACTTACCAGCACCGCCCCGGCCGGGATCGGACGGAACAGCCGGGACTGATCATACGGAGTCCAGAAAATGCAGGCCGCGGAAAACCCGGCGATGGCCGCCGATATGATCCAGATAAATATTCGTCCTTTATGTGAAAATAAAACGCCCATCAAAATAACATCACTATTTTATTTAAATTCGGTCAAAGGTCTGGCTTTATCTTTTTTCATATGCATCACGGTGGGGCGAACCCTCAGGGTGAGCCGCCTCTTCATCAGACTGCTCGGCAGGGACGCCTCGCCCTACCTTAGAACTCGGTCTAATATATAAGGCCATTGTTCCGGTGTTGACACCAATCCCTTACGAACAGGATTCATCCTCATATAACATGCTTTCTCCGCATATTCATCATCATTTCTTAACCGATGTTCAAAAAAGTCGGATTGCCATCTAACTCCACATATCTTTGCCTGATAACCTTTCCAACTCGAAACCGTCTTCCGAATACCTTGATCCAGATTGAATGTCAATATGGCATGAATATGGTCAGGCATAATGACCAGCAGGTGGACGAACCAATGCCCCAACTGTTCATATTTAATTGCTCCATTGATCAGCATGTCGGCAACATGCGGATCGGTTAACATGCATTTGTAACGTTCTCGGCCATTGATCGTAATGAAATGTCTCGCCCCTTGTGTCACCCACAGCGGAATTTCGTGAGGAAGTTTGCCGCGTTTGATCATTTCATTTTTTTTCAATCAAGATTAAAAGGCTCGGTCCAGCCTTCGTAGCCAGTAGGCTTTACCACGGCGGAGCAGGCCAGGGACGCCTCGCCTCACCTATGCTTTCCATTAGGAAATCTTAACGACGAAACTCCAGCGATCCGACCAGCTCGCGGACATTGTTCATTTTGTGGCGGACAAGATAAGATTCGACGCCTTCAATGACCCGCAAGATGGTCGTCGGATCGGCAAAGTTCGCCGTGCCGACCGCGACGGCCGAGGCGCCGGCGATCAGGAAGGCCAGCGCTTCCACGGCCGAGGTAATCCCCCCCATGCCCACTATCGGAATTTTGACCGACTTCGCCGCCTCCCAGACCATTTTCAGGGCGATGGGATGGATGGCCGGGCCGCTCAAGCCCCCGGTGGTATTTGCCAGGACCGGCCGGCGGGTTTCAATATCAATCGCCATGGCCGGAAAGGAATTGATCAGCGAAACGGCATTGGCACCGTTGGCCTCGGCGATCCTGGCAAAGTCGCCTATCCTGGTCACATTGGGCGAAAGCTTGACAATCAACGGCAGTTTCGTGCTTTGCCTGATCCGGGCGACCACCGCGGCCGTCATGGCCGGATCGGTGCCGAAAGCGATCCCGCCGGTCTTGATGTTCGGACAGGAAATATTGGCCTCCAGGCCGTGGACGCCCTTGACGCCGTCAAACCGCGCGGCAACTTCGGCGTATTCCTCCACGCTCTTTCCCCAGATATTGACAATCACCGGGACCTTGTGCTTCCTGAGAAAAGGCAGGTAGTCATTTACAAACCCGTCAAAGCCGGGGTTTTGCAGGCCGATGGCGTTGATCAGGCCGCCGGGAACTTCAACCAGGCGCGGCGTATCATTGCCCCTGGCCGGCTTGCAGCTGATCCCCTTCACGACCAGGGCGCCCAGCCGGTTTATATCAACCAGACCGGCGTATTCCTGCCCATACCCAAATGTTCCGGAGGCGGCCATGACCGGGTTGCGCATGGCAATCCCGCCGATGTTGACCCGCATATCCGGTCTTTGCTTTTTCATGATAAATTTAACCTCTGATTTTTCTCACCCGCTCTCCCGACCTCTCGGAGAGTTGGGATCGCTAGAGCGCACAAAGTTCACAGGAAGAGAATTGGCTGGAAAATTTTTGCTCCACGCAAAAATTTTCCGGCCACATCCGTCGGCTTTCGCCCCTCTCTGTGGACTCTGTGATCTCTGTGAGATAATCTCTTTTTTTCATCTCTACAAAATTGTTCACTCCCAGACAATTTCCCGGCATTCAAAGACCGGGCCTTCCGTGCAGATGCGCGCCCATTTCCAGGAATCCTGAGTCCCCCGCGCGCCGGGCACCCTGATTTTCTGTACGCAGGCCAGGCAGGCCCCCACCCCGCAACCCATGTTCTTGTCCAGCGCAAGCCAGGCCGGCCAGCCGCCGTTTATCGCGATTTTGCCGACCGCCGAGAGCATGCCCATCGGACCGCACGCGTAAAGCGCCATTTTCCGGTTTTTAATCCCGACGGCAAGATATTTTTCAAGGATATCCGTCACCAGCCCTTTTTGACCAGCGGAACCATCCTCGGTCGCAACGCACACTTTCCATCCCAAACGCTTGTAATCGGCCACGCACAAGATATCTTCCTTTGTTTTCCCGCCGATAAAAAGGATTCCCTTGTTTTTCATCCGCTGCGCGAGCAGATAAAGCGCGGCGCTCCCGTATCCGCCGGCCACCAGCACCGGGTAAACGTCCTTGGCCGGAGGCGGGAAGCCGTTGCCGAGCGGACCGATCATGCCGGCCTTGTCGCCGGGGCGCAGCTGGGCCAGTAATTTCGTGCCCTTGCCGATTATCTTGAAAAGGATGGTCAGGCTTTGCCGGTCGACCTTGAAGACGCTGAACGGGCGGCGCAGGACGATTTCATCGCGCCCGAAGACGCGCAGGTGAATGAATTGTCCCGGCCGCACGGCGGGGGCGATTTTTTTAGAGGCAAATTTCAAAACGCGATAATCGCCGCCGAAATTTTTCCCGCCCTTCTGTTCCAGGACCGTGACAGTTTCAATATGCAATGTTTCCCCTAAAATCCGGATGGACGGCATTAAACCGATTACCGCCGCAATAAAAAAAGTTTGCCAAAAAACGGGAAGGTGTCAAATGCAAACTCTGCAAGACTCTGCAAGACGACCCACCCCGCCCGTCCCGGCTCCGCCGGCCGTCGTCGCGCCGAAGCGGTGCTTTGCCGAGCCGCGAAGGCGGAGCGCTTCGCCGAGGCAAGTGGGCACCCCTCCGAAGGAGGGGATCGCAAGCGCACTTGTTCCCAAAACTTCTTCGGTTCCCCACCTTGGGATGGGCGGGTGAATGTCGGGATGGATCAAAAGATTTGTCTTGCACCCCCTCTGATTTTTCGGAGATTTTATATCTGGCTTTGACCGATTTATTCTGCTAGTTTTTTCAAAAACCGAAAGAGACCGAACAATATGACTTTACATGGCATAGAAATACCACAAGAGCGGCTGGCGGAATTTTGCCGCGCTAACAAGATCCGCATGCTGGCGCTCTTCGGCTCCATCCTGCGTGATGACTTCCGGCCCGAAAGCGACGTTGACGTGCTGGTTGAGTTTCTGCCGGATGCCTGCGTCGGGTTTGCGTTCATCAGAATGCAGGATGACCTCACGTTGATCCTCGGGCGCAAGGTGGACTTGCATACTCCGGCCACCTTGAGCAAGTATTTTCGCGAAGAGGTATTACGGGAAGCAAAGGTGCAATATGTCGCGGCATGACGACAATGTCATCGCCTGATTCATGGTTATGACGCCGTGGACAACAACCTTCTCTGGGACATTGTAACCGTCGATTTTTTGATTTTGGCCGATCAACTTTTGGGACTCATCTCCGGCGACAAGGGACAAGCCTGACATCGGAGCAATCTTCCCTCCTATCAGACCCGGCATCATTCCACAACCAGGACGTCGTATTCCCTGAGTTCGGGAACAACAACGCGCGCGCCGCCGGCTTCGCGGCGGAGAGGATACGCCTTGTTGTTCACCAGAGACCGGGCGCGCGAAAAGGATCCGTAAAACCTGGGCACGCGGACCGACAATTCCGCCTGCGGCACTATCTTTTCATAGGGCCGGGGTGGCAGTCCGGCGTAATTGACAAGGAAAATTATGAGGCGCTTGGGATTCTCGTCCCGAGGACGGCGCACGGTCATCTCCACGTTCCCCAGAACGCCCTCAAGCCGGATGGAATCCGGCGCGAGCCAGGAAACCGCGTTTGCCAGCATCCGCCGGTATTCCGGCGGCGCGTAGTCATCCGCCATCTCCCAGAAGGTCCCGGACAGATACAGGCTTTGTCCCTTCCCGAATTTGTTCCAGACCAGCGCGGGTTTGTCCGGCGCCGTCAAGGGGACATAACGCCCTGGCAGCGGTTTCAGATATTTTGCAAGGACTTGCGCGCCTTTCCGCGGAACCACCGCGAGCGCGAGTGCCGGGGCCGGAAACAAAGGCTGGGTAAACCCGTTCCAAAGCCGGTGCGTTTTGCCGGGCTTGAAATAATTGTAATACTTCAGGTCCAGGACGGCTTTGGCGAACGACACTCCGAGCACTTCGGCCAGGCCGAAATCACGGCGCATTTTTCCCCGCCCGTCAAAAAGCGAAGTGTCAAACGCCGCCGCCAGGCGTCCACCCCGGGAGACATACTCCCTCAGCAGGGAGACGGTCGCATCGTCCAGGCAGGCGCTCGTGGGAAGGATGACGCAATCAAAGGCCTGCAGGCGCGCAAGGGTCAGATCGAAATCGGTAAAGACGTCAAACGGAATGGAACTTCGTGAGAGCGCCTCGCACACACCCTGGAACGCGGCCGTGAAGTTGCCCAGGTAGCCGGCCGCGCCGCCATCGCTTGAAGATCCATAAAGATCGGTTTGTTCCTTCGATTTTCGGTAATATTTTTCGGTCGTCAATGAATACATGACCCCGACGCGGGAGGCGGCGCGCGTGTCTGCCAGGACGCCGTCCATCCGCGAGAGCTCCCGCAGAATTTTTCGCGCGGCCCTGGCCCCGTCGGTATCCAGGAGCCGCGTTGAGCCATGCAGTCCGTACCAGATGTTGGCGCCGTTGGCGACCGTGCTGGCGATGCACAACGCCGTCTCCGGGCCGGTATGCATCAGCCATGACCATGGTTTCTGGTCGCCGGCCATGAAAATTACGCGCGGGCGGGCGGGCGCGACCGCCTCCAGGACCTTGGCGGCAATGCTGGTTTTATACACATAGGCGTTTTTCGGGGAACCATAAAACATGAATCCGCCTTCCGTGCCAAGGATGTCATTATAGTCCAAAGCGTCGGGAAGCCGCATGTAAGAACCGGTCAAATGCATCACGCCCAGATTGATATAGTGGACGCCGTCGGGCTTAATGGCCTTGAAACGCCGGTAGGATTCCCGCAGGAAATCATCAAGACTCTTCCGGCTGAATTCCCACAAGTCGGCGTCTTTTTTCATGGGCCGCCCGAATTCGCGGAGATATTTTGCCCGGCACGACGGGCAATGGCAACCGCCGGGGGAAACGTTCGGCCCATCCAGGAACACGCCGTCAATGTCATACTCCTTGAGGTCTTCCAGGGATCTAAAAAAATGATCCCGCCAGGGACTGTTCACGCAGCAGGCGAAATAGGTGTCATAGAACATCGTATACCGGCCGTCCGGCGTGCGCTGGGCCCAGGTCTTTTTATTGAAAGCCAGGGACGGGGTTATAATGTGGAT
Organism: uncultured Verrucomicrobiota bacterium; assembly: GCA_964475405.1. Classification (GTDB taxonomy): domain Bacteria; phylum Verrucomicrobiota; class Kiritimatiellia; order JAAZAB01; family JAAZAB01; genus JAQUQV01. Next base: position 54,776 of record CAYYWX010000007.1, on the reverse strand, counting down.
ATTCAGATAGAGGATGACCCTCAACTTCCTAGCCCGGGCCTCCTTCAAGTATTGCGTCAGGAGGGGACCGTACCGGCGCTTATTAAACAACGCGCAATAGGACTCGGCCATGGGATGAAACAATTGTTCGACATTGAACCCCATCTCCCGCCATTTAGCCGGCACGCCCAGGGTCCTGGCCCGTCCGCCCTCAAAATTGCATTGCAAGGCCGCGATGCGCATCGGGCGTTCATACCATTTGTTTTTTTCCATGTTAATGTCCTTTGCCGGTTGTTCTTGCCCCTGTGTCCGGAATTTATACCCACATGGAATATTAATGCAACACCTGGCTATGGAAAGCTGGACAATCGTTCCCGAAGATGGTTTATTCACCATGTCCGTAATTTCCGGGAAAAAGCATGAACCTGAACGAGGAAAAAAGACTTTTAAAATGGTTTGAGGAATACGTGCGGCGGTTCGCCGGCCGGGACGGCAAACTCTCGCCCATGCTGGAGCTCAAGCTGGACCACAGCCGGCGCGTGGCCGGCCTGACGGAGGGCATAGGCAAAGACCTGGGATTTGACCGGGCCAAGACGCGCGCCGCCAGGATACTCGGCCTGTTCCATGACATCGGCCGCTTCACCCAGTATACCGACCACCGGACTTTCCGCGACGAATTGTCATTTAACCACGGCCAGCGCGGCGCCCATATCATGGAAAAATGCCCGGCGCTTTCCGCCTGTCCGGAAAAAGACCGCCGCCGGATCATCGAGGGCATACGCCATCACAACCGCTCGCACCTGCCGGAGGGGCTTGACCCTGAAAGCCTTGAATTCGTCAAACTGGCGCGGGACGCCGACAAGCTGGATATTTTTTCGGTCCTTTACCGCGCCTGGAAAAACGGCGACCTGCGGCGCAACCCGGACATAACGCTCATGGTCAAGCTTGACGGCCCGGTCAATCCGCGCGCGCTGGATGAAATCCGCCGGGAAAAGGTTGTTTCATTGACCAATGTGAAATCGCTGGCGGATTTCTTCGTGCTCCAGCTTTCGTGGGTCTATGACTTGAATTTCCGCCCTTCCTACCGGCGGCTGGCAACCGGCAAGGTCATTGAGCACATTGCCCTGGTCCTGCCGGCCACGGCGAAAATCAAAAAACAGATCGCCATCGCCCGAAAACACGTCAAGGCGCAATTCAGGAAATCATCAAACAAATACATGGAACACGCACGTAATCGCGCCAAGATTCGTGTGTAATTTCTTTTTCTGTCATTCCCATGCAAATGGGAATCCATCTTCCTCCGGTGAACTGGATTCCCGATCAGTCCCCGCAAGAGCGGCGACATGTCGGGAATGACAATCTCGCGCCCGTGATATAAGACCGCATGGTTCACGAAGCGTTGATCCAGGCCTTGATTTCCGGCGGAAGATCGCTGACCGATTTAAGTACGCAGTTGCGGGGGGAATTTTCACCTGGAATTTCAACCTGCTCGCCGGCGCGATGGCCGGCCAGGGTCTCGGCCAGTTTCGACCGGCAGGATATGATCCCCAGCTTTTCATCCGAATCCCATTCCCCGAGGATATGATAAACCTGCTTGCCGCCGTCCGGCATCTTCAACTCCACGCTCGTGCCCTGGCCGGCGACATCATGCGCCGCACCCGAAAAATCGGAGCCCCTTACCTCCGTGAGCATTTGTTCAAATTCCGCCTTGCGGCGCATGAGCAAGCCCTGCATTTCCTTGGCCGCCTTGTATTCATAATTTTCACGCAAATCGCCGTAACTTCTCGCCACGCCGATTTCGCGGCTGTTGTGCGGAATTTCCTCGTTGATGATCTTTGCCAGCTGCGCCTGCCGCGCGCGGTAAGTGCGGTAGGAAGTCAACTTCGGCTGGGCAATGGAAACGGCCGGGGCGCTGAAAGCTCCGGCCAGGTCGGGATATAATGGAATTATTTTCGCGGCGATTTCAATCTTGTCGGGCGCGGTCAGGCCCGGGAGGGAATTAAGCCGCCGGCTGAAATCAAGGCGCTGAGGGACATCCATCGGCCCAAACATTTCCTTGAGCAGGTCCTTGTCGGTGAAAACCTGGCGCAACAACTGGCCGACGTCCTTCTTTTTGCCCGCGGCCAGGGCTTTCTGCAGGCAGGAGAGCGCGGTTTGCGCGAAAATTTCCGGCCGGCAAATTTCTTCTTCGGCCACCCACCGCAGATTGCGTCCGACCCAGGCGACCAGGTCGGCCCCGACGGCGCTGCCCTGCAGGAGAACGCGCATCGTGTCGCGCAACTTTTGCTCCCGGCCGCCCTGCCGGCAGTGGGCAATCGTCTCATTCAAGGCGGAAGGCGCCAGGCCGGGGATGATTTCCATCAGGACATCCGTCACCGGCAACGAATTCTTTTCAAGGCATTCCAGGAACGGCCCGATCAGCCGGGCCGGGATTGAATTGAGCGCGGCAAGGAGCGTTTCCGGGCGGCCGTAAACGGAGATATCGAAAATAATCCCGGGCTTGATACCGGCCGCGTCGGCGAACGCCAGCGCCTGGATAATCACGCCATGCCGGTCCGCGCCCATGCCCCGGACGACAAATTTCAAACGGTCCTCAACCGCCGACTTCAAATCGCCGGGCAGATCCCGCGGGGCAAACTTGCCGTAAAGGGAATCAATCTCCGCCAGGATGCGGTCAACATCGCGCAAGGCCAGGAAATCATCGCGCCACCGGCCGTCAAATTCCTTTTTGTCGGATAAAATCCGGATCGGGTCATTGCGTCCGGCCGGCATCTGGACCAGCGGGTCGGATGAGAGTTTCGCGCGGGCTGCGGACCAGAACGCGCTCCATTCCTTCTCGGGAACGACCAGCCCGGTCATCAGGGCGCGCAAGCGCGGTGCGTTCATTTCGCCGAACTGCCGCAGCATGGCCTTCGCCGTTTCGGCCGGATTCTCCTTCACTTGCCGGTTAAATTTTTCAGGATCCTTCAGCTTCAAGGCGAGGAAATGATCGTCCTCCAGCGGCAGGACGGATTCGGCCGCGTACGCGAACCCGAGGCGGTGGGCGCGTTTGCCCTCAAAATCAATCACCAGCTTGCGGTCAAACTCGTCTATCTCGGAGACGATGCCGAGCCCCCATGTTTTTTCATGGCAACATTTTCCCGGCCGCAGGGCGCGCAGGACTCGCAGGCGGCGCAGGGCCTCCGCGGGCGGAACGCCGGCGCGCAGGCCGCAGGTCTCCAGGAAAACCTGCATCAGGCTCCGACCGCTGAAAAAATCGGCCAGCTTCCCGGCGCATGAAGCCGCATAGGCGGCCTCGTCCGACTGCCAGGCGGCGCGGCGTTCAAGGAGGATGAGAATCTCATCCTCAGCCCGGCCCTTCTTCAGGGCGTCTTCCAGCAGCCCGGCGCAGGCCTCGGCCCGCTCCACCTGGTGATTTTCGGCAAAATGGACGATTGCTTCCAGCAATTCATGGAAACAGGCGGCGCTTTCCGGAAGACGGTTGAGGAACTGCTCCTCAAGATCATCATCCGGCAAGTTGTCGCCCAACCGCATTTTTTCCGCCATATATTCTTTCCTTTATTCTCGAAAGGGAAGCAATTATGGCAAGTCAACCGGCATTTGCAAGACGGGATATTGGCCGGCGATTTTACCGCGCGGCATTTTCCTTATTTTTCCTTATTTTCCTTATCAGAAACATCCGGCTGGTGGCGCACAATCCGGCCTTCTATGAGGTAGATCAAATCCTCGGCGATATTCGTGGCGTGATCGGCGATTCTCTCCAGGTGCCGGGAAATATGCATGATCTGGAGCAACGATTCAAATTGCTGCGGGTTTTTCATGATGATTTCCTTGACCTGCTGGAATATCTCCTGATTCATGTCGTCTATCTCGCGGTCCGACGCGCACACTTCGCGGGCGGCGGCTTCATCAATATTCACGAAGGCATCCAGCACTTTTTTCAGCAAATGCTGGGTCTTTTCGGCCATCTGCTCCAGGCGGACCGGGATTGCGATCCGCGGGCAACTGCAAAGGAAGATGGCGCGCTCGGCGATATGCACCGCCAGGTCCCCGATGCGTTCCAGGTCCTGGTTGATCTTGAGCACGGCCACGATATATCTCAGGTCGCTCGCCACCGGCTGATACAAGGACAGGATTTTCAGACACTCTTCCTCCACGTTCACTTCCATGGTATTGGTTTCTTCCTCACGGCTCACAACTTCCCGGGCCATGGCCGCATCCAGGTTATCGGCCGCCCGGACGGCGATGCGCACGTCGTTTTCCACCTTGGCGCTCAGCGCCAGGAGTTGTCGTTTCAGCTTGTCTATTTCCCGTTGTAACTGAATGTTCATATGTATTCTCCTATAATGACTATCTACTTCTTCGTCTGTGTTTTCTCAATGTGTGTCGAATTTGGTTCGCAAAACGCGTCCTCCTTCGTCTCGCCACAACGGACTTCGGAGGACAAGGCGGCGATCTTGGGCAGTCTGCGGGTTTGCCGCGTTCGCATAGACACGAGTCTAATGCTTCACGCAGCGCGCCGGCATTCTGCCCAAGCCTTGTCCGCCAAAGCGGCGGATTGCCTTGCTTTTGCGAACCCCGATATTCATCGGGGAACCAAATTCGCCCCACGATAACATCCGGCTTTGCCCAGAGCTACGCCGGGACAAATCATTAACGCGCCATCGCCGATTCCATCGCCTGGGCCGGACCGAGCCTAGCGTAATGCAACTGAATTAAATGAACTTATGAGAAAGAAAACCCTTAAAATCATGAGTTTGTCATTCCGAGCCGAGGCGAGGAATCTCGTTATGATGGAGATGCTTCGCTACGCTCAGCATGACATGCTATTAAATACATATCTGAGTGAAACATTACGCTACCCATACCGGCCCGTAATATAATCCTCCGTGCGTTTATCTCCCGGTTTGGCGAAAATCTGCGTTGTTTCCCCGAACTCAATCATTTCCCCGAGCAGCATATATGCTGAATAGTCCGAGATGCGCGCCGCCTGCTGCATGTTGTGGGTCACGATGACAATCGTATATTTTTTATGCAGCTCCAGCATGAGCTCCTCGATCTTGGCGGTTGATATCGGGTCCAGGGCCGAACAAGGCTCATCCATCAGGATCACCTCCGGCTCGACCGCAAGGAGCCGGGCGATGCAAAGCCGCTGTTGCTGGTCCAGCGGCAGCTCGAGCGCCGACGCGTCAAGACTATCCTTCACGTTTTCCCACAGCCAGGCGGCCCTCAGACTTTTTTCCGTTATCTCGTTTATTTCCTGCCGGTTTTTCAGGCCGGCCACCCGCAATCCGAACGTAACATTATCCCGGATTGAAAGCGGGAAAGCGTTGGGGCGCTGGAAGACCATGCCTACTTTTTTGCGCAAATCGCAAACATCAACATCAGGCCGGTAAATGTCCCCGCCTTCCAGCAGGATTGTGCCGGTGACCAGGCAGCCCGGGATCAGGTCGTTCATCCGGTTCAACACCCTCAGGAGCGTTGACTTGCCGCAACCCGAGGGGCCGATCAGGGCGGTGATCTTTTGTTTTTCAATCGAGAGATTGACATTCTTGAGGGCATGGAAGGAGCCGTAATAAAGGTCCAAATTGGATAATTGCATCACGGTGTTCATTATCATCCGAACCTTCCGCTGATATAATCGTTGGTCCGCTTGTCCCCGGGCGTTAAAAACAGTTGCGGGGTCGGCCCGAATTCCACCAGTTCGCCCTGGAGCAGGAAGGCGGTAATGTCGGCCACGCGCGCCGCCTGCTTCGTGTTGTTGGTGACCAGGACGATGGTGTAATCGTTTTTCAGCGTCATCAGGGCCTCTTCAATCCGGGCGGTGGAAATCGGGTCCAGTCCCGAACAGGGCTCGTCCAGCAGGATCACTTCGGGCTCCATGGCGAGCACGCGGGCCAGGCACAGGCGCTGTTGCTGTCCGCCGGAAAGGCGCAGCGCGGACGTGTGGAGCCGGTCCTTGACTTCGTCCCACAGGAACGCGGCCCGGAGGCTGCGCTCCACCAACTCATCCAGGCGCTTGCGCGCCCGGATGCCGGACAAGCGCGGCCCGTAGGCGATGTTGTCAAACAGGCTCATCGGCAGCGGCACCGGCAGGGCGAAGAGCATTCCCACCCGTCGCCTGAGGCGAACCACGTCAAAGTCCGGCTGGTAGATGTCTTCGCCGTCCAGCAGGATTTGTCCTTCCACGCGACAGTTCGGGTCCAAGTCGTTCAGGCGGTTCATGGCGCGCAACAACGCGGTTTTGCCGGAGCCGGCCGGGCCGATGATGCCGAGAATCCGGTTGGCCGGCACATCCAGGGTAATGCCGCGCAGGGCCCGGGTTGCACCGTAAAAGACGCTGAAGTTCCGGTTCGCTATTTTAATAATATCGTTCATTTGGTTTTTCGCGCAATAAAGCGGTTCATCATCCAGTAGGAAAGCGTGTTGACCAGGAGGACCGAGATGATCAGGACGGCCGCGGTTCCGTAGGCGTTCTCGGTGGAAATGCCTTCCCTGACAAGGATGTAGAAATGGACCGCCATGGTCCTCACGGAATCGAACATGGAAGTCGGGAGCTGCAGGACCTGGCCGGCGGTGAAAATCACGACCGCGGTCTCCTCGATCGAGCGGCCGACGCTCAACATGACCCCGGTCATGATGCCCGGGAGGGCGTTGGGAAGCACGACTTTTTGCACGGTCGCCCAGCGGGTGGCGCCGAGCGCGCAACTGACCTCGCGATAACTCCGCGGGACCGCCTTCATCGCCTCCTCGGAGGTCCTGATGATCGTGGGCAGGACCATGATCGCCAGGCTCAGGGCCCCGGGCAGTATCCCCCAGCCCATCTTGAGCGTGGTGACGAAGAAAATGAACCCGAACAATCCGAAGATGATTGACGGAATGCCGGCCAGGCAGTCCGTGCCGAACCGGATAACGCGCGTGAAGCGGGTTTCAACGCTGTATTCCGAGAGATACACGGCCGTGCCGACCCCCAGCGGCAAGGCAACGGTTATGGCCCCGAGGGTGAGGACTATGGTCCCCACAATGCAGGGAAAGATTCCGCCCGCGCGCCCCATGTCCTCCGGGTTCTTGAGGAGAAAATCCAGGTTGACGACCGGCAATCCCTTCGCGAGGACAAAGATGACGATAAAAACAAGGATGGCCAGCGTCACGAACGTGGCCCCGCCGAGGACGGCCACCGCGGCAATCTGGGTGTATCTGGGCGCAATTCTCATTTTCTCGCAAACCTCTTCTTCATCGCCGTGATGGCGATCGCGTTGAGAATAATGATCACCAGGAAAAGCACGACGCCGGTGGCAAAGAGCGCCTCGCGGTGCAGGCCGGTGGCATAACCCATCTCGAGCGCGATGTTGGCGGTCAGGGTCCGCACCGAATCCAACGCGGAATGCGGCACCTTGACCGCGTTGCCCGACACCATTATCACGGCCATTGTTTCGCCAACCGCCCGCCCCATGCCCAGTATCGTCCCGGCGACGATCCCCGACCGGGCGGCTTTCAGGACGACCATATGGACCGTCTGCCAGCGCGTGGCGCCGAGCGCCAGGGCCCCGTCCCGGTAGGAATTGGGCACGCTCCGGAAGGCGTCAATCGAAATGCTCATGACGGTCGGCAGAATCATCACGCCCAGGATCACGGATGCCGTCAGGATGGATAGCCCCGCGCCGCCGAGATGGAGGCGGATCCACGGGGCAATCACGATAACGCCGATGAATCCGTAGACAACGGAGGGAATGCCCACGAGCAGTTCAATGGTCGGCTTGATCACGCGCATGACGGAGTTCGGCACGAACTCGCTGAGGAATATCGCGCCGGCGATGCCAAGCGGGGCGCCGACGAGCATCGCTCCGAAAGTCACCCAAAGCGAGGCGACAATCATCGGGAAGATGCCGAAATGGCCCTTCTCGGGCCGCCAGTCGGAGGAGGCCAGGAAGTCACCCAACCCGACGCGCGCCATGAAGGGAACGCCCTCCTTGAAAATGAAGAGCGCGATCAGCAGCAGGCTGCCGATCGCCGAAACGGCAATCACCATGAGGCCAAGTTTGACCGCCTTGTCGCCGATCTGTTTCATAATGAGTGGTTTTTCAAAAGCAGCCGGCGGGGCCTATTTCGCCGGAAGAAGACCGTTCTTCCTGATCGTGTCCTGGCCTTCCGGCGACAGCACGTAATCAATAAAGGCCTTTATCGCTTCGGATTGCCCGCCCTTGGTCAGGAAATAAACGGGCCGGACAAGCTTGTAGTTCCCGGCGGCGATCTCCTCTTTCGTGCAATCCACCCCATCCACCCGGATAACTTTTACTTTCTGGTTCAAGACGCCGTGCGACAGGTAACCGATGGTGTCCTTGTCGTTGGCAACCGTCTCGCGCACGGTCCCGCTGGAATTCTGGATGACGGCGTCGGAAAGCAGGTTGACATCGCCGATTACCTGCTCAAAGGACGCCCTCGTGCCCGAGCCGGCCTCGCGCGAGACAATCCTGACCGGATGATCGCTCCCGCCGACTTCTTTCCAGTTCTTTATTAAACCGTTCAGAATCTGGCGAATTTGCGCGGTGCCGAGATCCGCCACGGTGTTTTCCGGATGGACGATTACCGCAATGCCGTCCCGCGCCACGATGACGCTGCTGAGTTCGCGCGCCTCGGGCGGAAGCGCCACCAGGTCCGCCATGCCGATCTGGGCCGCGCCGGAACGCACCGACTCGATCCCGAGCGCCGATCCGCCGCCCTGCACCGCGATCCTGATACCGCCGCGCCTGGCCATGAACTGCCCGGCCAGCTTTTCCGCGAAAGGCTGGAAAGCCGTTGATCCCGCGACCGTGATTGAACCGGATGTCTTCCGCCCGCAACCGGCAAACAACATGGAAATGGAAAAACCCGCCAACACGCAATATTTTATTAGTTGTCCGGCAAACATGATATATCTCCTTTTTTTGCTTTAATTTGAGCAAATGAATATTTGAACATTATTAAGACAATGTTAGAAAACGGTTAGCCCGTATATTTCATCAGCAGATTACTAATCTTGAAATATACGCTTTGGTTACACCGTGTTGTAACCAAAGTTTCGGCGCGGCGCGATTGCGCCTTGCTCAAGGTTAACCCTGAGCACGAACGATGTAAGTCGTTCACGTCGAAGTCCGCAGGACGAACATTACACGTCGCTCATGAAATGTTCGGGTTAGGGTTGCCTCGCTTGCCGTCAGAATACCCCCTGCAAATCAATCTGCAGCCGGTTGTAATTCGTCTCATTCTCGCCGGCCGCGATGTTTTTCTTGTCCAGGAAGAAGATTACCGCAAACTGCAGATATTTGCTGATCTGGTATTTGCCGTAGAACCGGCTGCCCTTGCCGTCCGTGCCTCCGCCCCAGCGGTCGGAGTCGGTCCACATGCCGAGAGTCGCGTCCTTTTCGAGCAGGGCATAAGCGTAACCGATCTCAAAGCTCTTCGGTTTCCTGGCCTTGAAGAGCGAAAGCCCGCCCAGGTAACCCTTGTTATTGTCATCCGCCCCGGGATTGGTGAGCGCCTGGCCGTAGATGGAGACCGGCATTTTCCAGACCAGGAGGTCAAGGTTTCCGAATCCCACGATCGTCGTGAAGTCGGTTGCCCAGGCCTTGTTGGTTGTGCCGCCGCTGGCCGATCCTTTGATCGTGCTGTTGCCGTAGGAATTATTCTTGTTTTCCCAGTCAATCACGTCATAGCCCTTGAAGCCCTGAAACCCCGAATAACTTCCGCCGAGCTTCAGGATGATTTCAGGAATGAATTCAAATTGCAACGCGCCCTGGCCGGACCAGCCCCAGGCATTGGGCTGCGAATCGCGCTCCTTGACAAACAAGTATTCGGCATTGGCCAGAAAAGTCAGCCGGCCATTGCCGCACCTGCCCCTGGCCGCAAGGCCTTCCGGCGTCAGGTCCTGATCCCATACAAGATCGTCAGCGCCGTAGGCGATCAAAGGATTTTGCATCTTGCCGCCGACGGCGTTTAAGCCATAGCAGTTCGTGTTGAGCAAGGCATAGTCCAGATAAGCCAGATCAACCCGGATATCTTCCTTCTGCAACCCCTCGCCCAGGGTCACGTTCGCGGAAACAGGGTCCGCGCCGCCGGTGGAAAGGCGGACGCCGGCCTTCAAGTCTTCCAGTTTCGCCTCGGCGCCAAGCTGGCCCTTGATGCGCAAACGATCGCGCGTGTAATGTTCGCCGTCCGATTTCTTTTTTGCATCGTCATTGATCGTCTCAAACCGCAGGCGGATGTTGCCGTAGACCGTGACATAATCGGCCCAGATTTTTTGCGGCGCGGGCGGCGCCATGATCATGGCGCCGGGCGCCGGCCAGGGATTAAGCGCATTGTTCGTCTGCGCCGACGGCGCCAGCAGCATAACTCCAAGAGCGGGCCAAGGGCTTTCCGTCCGGTTTGTCTGCGCCGGACTTGTTCCAGCCATATCCATGTTCGTCTGCGCCGGACTTGCACCGACGATGTTCAACGCCGACAGGATCAGGACGGCGCTTATCCATCTTAGCTTCCTCATGTTTTTTCCCTTTCTTTTCAGCCGCGTTTTTTAACGCCGCGCGTCCCGATTTTTCGGGATCAGTTTCACGGCGGAATGCGTCTGAATTACATGAGGAAAGTTAGAAAAGACCCCTTAGGATAGTATGAGGGCCAAGTTAGAAGTTGGTTAACCTGAAGGAAGGAAGGAAGGAAGGAAGGAAGGAATGCCTATGCCCTTGGAAACCTGATCGTGAAAACACTGCCTTGTCCGACAACGCTCGCGACCCCGACCGTGCCGCGATGCGCGAGGGCGATATGTTTCACGATCGCCAAACCGAGCCCGGTGCCGCCCATCGTCCGGCTGCGGGCCTGGTCAACCCGGTAGAAACGCTCAAAAATACGGTCAAGATGTCTTTTCTCAATACCCGGCCCCTGGTCGCTCACGTTGATTTCCACATCGTTGCCGCTGAGCTTCGCGCCGACTGTCACGCGCGTCCCCTCGCCGCCGTATTTGAGAGCATTGTCAACCAGGTTTCCAACGGCCTGCTCCAGCAACTCGGCGTTGAGGGAGGCCGCCAGACCTTCAGGACACTCAATGTTCAAGGTCATTTTCCGGTGAGCGGCCTGTTCCGTGAAAGCGCCTGCCGCGCGCCGCAAAACATCCCCGAGCGGAGAAATTTCCAGCTGAATCCGGCCGCGCCCGGCGTCAAACTCGATTTTAGAAAGGCTGAGCAAATCGTTGACGATCGCCTCCAGCCGTTCCACGTGCCGGGCCATCATGGCGATGAATTTTTTCCGTTCCTGGTCGGTGACGGATGAAAGATCCGCCAGGGTCTCCGCGCAACCCTTGAGCGCGGTGACCGGGGTTTTCAGTTCATGCGACACATTGGCGACAAAATCGCGCCGGACTGTTTCCAGCCGCTTCAACCGGCTGACATCATTAAGGACCACCAACGCGCCGATGTTCATGCCGGCGGCATCGGTCAAGACCGTGCCGTGCAGCTGGAGAAAAATATCCTCGCCGCCGTAAATGGTGATTTCACCGTCCAGGACTCCCGATTGCGCGAGCGTGCCGGTGATGAATTTCTGCAAGTCGGGGTTCCTGACAATCTCCTGCATGCTGTGGCCGCGCGCGTTCGCGTCCTTCAGTCCCAGCAAGCGCGCGGCGGCCGGGTTAAAATTGATGATCATCTCGTCCTTGTCAACGGCGAGGACGCCTTCCACCATGCTGTTAAAAACGGCTTCCTGTTCGTTGCGCTGTTCGGTGATAATGCGCAGGCGCTCCCCGAGCTGGACCGCCATCTGGTTCAGCGCGCGCGCCAGGGCTCTTGTTTCCTCGTAATCGGATTCCGGGACACGCGCCTCAAGCTCGCCCCGCGCGAGTCTTTCGGCCACCTGACGCATGTCTTCCAGCGGCCGGGTAATCTGCCTTAGAATCAGGAGCGCCACAACCGCGAAAAGGACGGCGATGATCAACCCGCCAAGGAGGATGTGCTTGTAAACCGTCTGCAGTGCCCAGTCAATGACCGACAACGGCAGGGAAGCTCTTACCACGGCGATCATCTTGCCGTCGCGCCGCGCCGGGACAGCAAGATACATCATTGTCCGGCGCGTGGTATCGCTGAACCGCACTGATTTGCCGGTTTCCCCCCTGATGGCGGCCGATATTTCCGGGCGATTTTTGTGGTTATCCATGGCGGCCGGATTTTCTTCCGAGTCGCCCAGCACCCGGCCGTCCAGCGCCACAACCGTAATCCGCATCCGGGTCAGGCCGCCCAAATCCCTGCAGAGCCGGTCAATTTTTTCGGATCCGGCATCCGCCGGATATTCCGCGATTTCCTTGGCAATGATCCGGGCGCGGACAAACAGATCTTCCCCGACCTGTTCCTGGTGAAACTGGCGCAGCGAGAAAATCGAATACCAGGTAATGACGCCGAACGCGAACAGGGCGCTAGCGAAGAACGAAAGATAAATACGCCACAGGAGTTTTTTACCACGCATCATTCATTCCTTGAAACGATATCCCACCCCGCGCACGGTTTCAATGTAATCGGCGCGCGGCCCGAGCTTTTTCCGGATGCCGACGATTTGCACGTCAACGGCCCGGTCGGTGACGGCATAATCCTCGCCGCGCACCGCGTCAACAATCTGCTCGCGCGTCAGCACCCACCCGGGACGGCCGGCCAGCAAATGGAGGATCCCAAACTCGCAAAATGTCATCTCAACCGGCCGGCCCTTGACCAGGACCTCGCGGCGTCCGGGGTTAATCGCCAGGTCATGGATGCGAATGACGGAGTCCTTTTCCGCGGGCGATCTTTGCCTGCGGCGCAGCACGGCGCGCACCCGGGCGACAAGCACCTTCATACTGAAGGGCTTGGCGATGTAATCATCCGCCCCGATCTCAAGGCCGGCGATAATATCGCTTTCCTCGCCCTTGGCCGTGAGCATGATAACGGGAATATCGGCGGTCTTGTCGTCCTTCTTCAGGATCCGGCACACTTCCAGACCGTCAATGCCGGGCAGCATCAAATCGAGGAGAATCAAGGAAGGCATTTCCCGCGCGATGGCCTTCAGCGCTTTTTCGCCGTCCGCGGCGGCGCTCACTTCAAAATGCTCCCGCGCCAGGTTATGACGCAGAAGCTCCACGATATCCTCCTCATCCTCGACAATGAATATCTTTTTTCTTGCCATGTTGCCCTGCCGCCTGTTTATAAAGATTTGAGACAAGCATAAGTCTAAAACTTTAAATAGTAAAATTAAATATTATTAGAAATTGGTTAGCGAAGATTATCCGGCCGATAATTTGCTTGAAAAATACGGATGTTTAATGGCAAACTTGGCGATTAAGCGGATGGACCAAAGGAAAAGAAAGCTGAATAATGACGAAAGAAAAACTGAACGAACAGGCCGTGCAGCTTAACGACCAGATCGGCGCGGATTGCCCGGCCGTGCTGGCCATGCTCTCGGACCGGGGCAAGGCGATTTATTTTCCTAAACTCGGTATCCTCTCGCAGTCGGCCGAGGCCAACGGCAAGGAAATCAACGCCACGATCGGGATCGCCCTTGAGGAGACCGGCGCGCCGATGATCCTGCCGAGCATCGCCGCGAACTGCTCCCTGAAAGCCGGGGAGATGGTTTCTTACGCGCCGAGTCCCGGCCGGCCGGATATTCGCAAAACCTGGAAAGAAATGCTGGTCAGGAAGAATCCCTCCCTGGCCGGCAAAAGCTTCAGCCTGCCGGTGGTAACCTGCGCCCTGACCCACGGCCTGAGCGTGGGCGCTTATCTCTTCTGCGACGCGGGCGATGAATTCATCGTGCCGGACCTTTACTGGGAGAACTACGACTTGATTTTCGGGAACGGCTTTCACGCGCGCCTCACCACCTACCCGCTCTTTGCCGGGGAGGGGAAAAAGGGATTCAACCTGGCCGGGCTGAAAGAACAGCTCCTGGCCAAAAAGCCCGTGAAAAAAATCGTCTGCCTGAATTTCCCCAACAACCCGACCGGCTACACGCCGACCGAGAACGAAGCCGCCGCGATCACCGCCCTTCTCCTTGAGGCGGCCCGGGCCGGCCAGCGGCTGGTGGTCATCATTGACGACGCCTATTTCGGCCTTGTTTATGAAAAAAACATCCTGAAAGAATCGCTCTTTGTCACCCTCTGCGACCTGCATCCGAACATCCTGGCCGTCAAGCTGGACGGCCCCACCAAGGAAGATTATGTCTGGGGATTCCGGGTAGGCTTCATGACCTACGGCGTGCAGGGCGGAACGCCGGCGGTCTACGGCGCGCTGGAGGCGAAAACCGCCGGGGCGATCCGCGGCAACATATCCAACTCGGCCAACATCAGCCAGTCGCTGCTGCTCGCGGCCTACAATTCAAAGACCTACGAGGCCGAAAAAAAGCAGAAATTCGACCTCTTGAACTCCCGCTACCTGGCGGTCAAACAAATCCTGGCGGAGCATCCCGAGTACGGGAAACAATTTGAACCGATGCCCTTCAACTCCGGCTATTTCATGTGCCTGCGGATGATCGCGGTTGACCCGGAGGAATTGCGCCGGAAGCTGTTGCTGGACTATTCCAGCGGCGTGATCGTGATGAACAGCCTCGTCCGGGTCGCCTTCTCGTCAACCCCGCTGGCCAAGCTGCCGGATTTGTTTGATAATATTTACAGGGCGGCCTGCGAGCTGGCCGCCGAGAAACAGGACTCGCGAAACGCATAAAAAGCAACAGTTGTCCGGATTTGCGAGATGCGCTTCACGGGATACGAAATACGAAATTTAATTTACGATGAAACAGGAAGAAAAAAAGGTTTACGAAGTAATCGCGCGCAAATGGCGTCCGCAGCAATTTGACGACGTTGTCGGCCAGGAACACGTCAGCCGGACGCTGAAGAACGCCATCAAGCTCAACCGCGTGGCGCATGCCTATTTGTTTGTCGGCCCGCGCGGGATCGGCAAGACTTCCATCGCCCGCATTTTCGCAAAAGCCATCAACTGCCAGGAGGGGCCGACCGAGAAACCGTGCGACAGGTGCCCGTCCTGCGCCGGCATCATGGAAGGCAACAATCTCGACGTGCGCGAGATTGACGGCGCTTCCAACCGCCTGATTGACGACGTCCGTTCCCTGCGCGAGGACGTGAGATACATGCCGAACGGGCGCTACAAGATCTACATCATTGACGAAGTGCACATGCTGACGATCGAGGCCTTCAACGCGCTTTTAAAGACGCTGGAAGAGCCGCCCGAACACGTCATTTTCCTCTTCGCGACGACCGAGCCGCAAAAGGTGCCCTTGACCATCCTTTCGCGCTGCCAGCGTTTTGACCTGCGGCGCATACCGCTCCGGCTGATCGTGGAACGCCTGGCCTTGATCGCCAGGGCGGAGAACGTGGAGATCGATCATGACGCCCTCCTGGCGGTGGCCCGCGCGGCGGAAGGCGGCTTGCGCGACGCGGAAAGCGCCCTTGACCAGCTCATCGCGTTCCAGGGCAGCAAAATCAGCGAGGAAAACGTCATATCGGTCTTCGGCCTGATGCCGCGCAAAGCGCTGGAGGAACTCTCTTCCGCAATATTCACGGGCGATATCGCTTCCCTGGTCCGATCGGTGGAACAGATGGACCGCCAGGGCAAGGACATGCACCGCCTTTTGCTGGAGTTGCTGGAACACTGCCGGAACCTGCTCATCTTCCTTGAGATCGGCACGATCGGCGACGAAATGGACCTGGCCGAGAACCAGATTGAAGCCCTGAAAAGCCAGGCCAAAATGACAGACTCGGAACGACTGCTGAGGATAATTGATATTCTCACGGAAACAACCGACCGACTGCGTTACGCCCTCTCCAAAAAGACGCTGCTTGAAGTTTCGCTCCTGCGCTGCGCCCGCGCGGCGCTGACCGTGTCGCTTGACCAGATCGTCGCCGAATTAAGGCAAATAGCGTCGGGAGCGGCCGCCCCGGAACTTCCGCCACAGGCTCGCTCTGATGCATCGGAACGAGCGGATCAGCCTGCGGCCGGCAATATCCGGCATCCAACATCAAATGTTGAGCGTCCGGAAAAGACGCCGCATACGGCGCCGGACGCACCCGCCCCGAGGATCGGCGACGAGTTGACGCTCCTCATCCGGGACTGGCACGCGATCATAGAGCGGACTGGCAAATCGGCCGCGCTGGCCAAGGCGAACCTCGTGGATTCAATGCCGGTCAAGACAAGCGCCGACCGGGTGACCGTCGCCTTTGACCAGGAATTTGCCGAGCGGATGGAGCAAGCCGGCATTCCGCGCAACCGCGCGGCCCTGCAAAAAGTTTTAAGCGATCACCTGCGCCGGCCGGTCGCGGTTGAATTCACGATCGGCCACTCCCCCGTCCATGCCGAGGGCTCGGCAGGCGCGACAAACAATTCCCCTGTCCATTCTAATAGCCCGGCAAGCGTGACCAACCGCCCCGGGCAGGAAGAGAACGCCATGGAAGAAAAAGATTCACCCGTGGAAAAAGCGCCACCGCCCGCCGGGGGGGACGGCGCGCCATCGCCCCAATCCAAGCACAAATGGATGGCGGACGAGGCCGTCCGCAAGACAATTGACATGTTTGACGGAAGAATCGTTGACATTCGGGAGTAAATACAAATGAGCAATATGTTTAAAATGTTGAAAGACGCTGTATCGGCCCAAAAAAACCTGAAAAAAATACAGAATGAACTGCAGCGGAAAACGGTTGAACATGCCAGCGCCGGCGGCGAAGTGCGCGTAACCGCCAGCGGCGACGCGTCCCTGGTGAGCATCAAGATTGACCCGGCGGCAATCGCGCCGAACCGGGCGGACAAGCTTGAGAAATTAATCCTGGAAACGGTGAACGGCGCGCTGGAAAAGGCGAAGCAAGCGAGCGCCGAGCACATGCAGAAGGTAATGGCCGACATGGGCCTGCCAAATATTCCGGGACTATGACCGGCAGAATACTGCAGAATGAAAAATATTCCTCCCATTGACCGTTTGATCTCATATTTAAACAAACTGCCGGGGATCGGGCGCCGCTCGGCCCAGCGCATCGCCTTTGAGCTGGCCTCCCGCCACGACAACCTGCTCCAGGACCTGGCCGCCGCCCTGCAGGACGTGGCGCAGAACACCGCGGTTTGTTCGCGCTGCGGGGGGATAACCCGCGCCGGTGAAAATCCGTGCCTTTATTGCGCCGACTCTTCCAGGGACCCGTCCATCCTGTGCGTGGTCGAGACGCCGATGGATATCCTGCTCATTGAAATCACGGGCTCCTACTCCGGCCGGTACCACGTGCTCGGCGGCAAGATTTCGCCGATGCGCGGCGCGGGAGTGGACCAGCTGAAAATTGACGCCTTGCGCCGGCGCATTCAGACCGAAAAAATCAAGGAAGTCATCCTGGCGCTCAATTCCGACGTGGAAAGCGACGCCACCGCCAGCATGCTGAAGGATTTGCTGAACGACTTGGAAATAGCCGTCTCCCGCCCCGCGATGGGCGTGCCGGCCGGGAGCGGGATCGCATTTATCGACCGGATTACATTGAACAACGCCCTCCAGAACCGCCAGGCTTTCCAGGCCGGAGGGAAGAAAGATGAGCTCCGGAAGAAGAAGACGGAAGTCAGCAGCCAGCCCGGCCCGAACCGCGTCCCGGTACGGCCGGGGAAGCCAGAATGACATAACAAAACAAGCAATCATGATGGAAATTGACAATTCAATCGCGGAACGCCTGGTTCAAATCAGGGAAAGGATAGAAAAGGCCTGCGCGCGGGCGGGGCGCCCGGCCGGCGGCGTGCGGATTATGGCCGCGTCAAAGGCGCAGTCCCCGGAAATCATCACCGCGGCCGCGAATTGCGGGCTGACCGTGTTCGGCGAAAACAGGATCCAGGAAGCGCGCCTGAAAATTCCGCTGTGCCCGTCCAAGATCGAATGGCACCTGATCGGCCACCTGCAGACCAACAAGGTCCGCGACGCGGTCCGCCTGTTTCAAATGATCCATTCGGTTGATTCGCAAAAACTCCTCGCGGCGATTGACGCCGCCGGTGAATTGACCGGCCGGGTCATGCCGGTCCTGCTGGAGGTCAATGTTTCCGGCGAGGGCAGCAAGTTCGGGCTTGCCCCCGAATCCGTCCCGGCAATGCTGGAATACGCGAACAGCCTCGCGCGCGTGGAAGTCACGGGCCTGATGACCATTCCGCCGGCGGCGAAAGACCCGGAAGACGCCCGGCCTTTCTTCCGGAAGTTGCGCCTGTGCCGCGACCAATGGCGCGCGCAGTCCGGATACGCCCTGGATGAATTATCCATGGGCATGTCGCACGACTTTGAAGTCGCCGTTGAAGAGGGCGCGACCTGGGTCCGTCTGGGAACAATACTATTCGGAAAGAGGGAGGCTAAAATTCAATGAACGAAGAAAAAGAAAAAAATCCTGACAAGCTGGTCTTTATCGGCGCCGGCAACATGGCCGAGGCGATGATTCGCGGCATCCTCAAGACCGGCATTTACCGCAACGACGGCATCGTCATCGCGGACATTGATTCCGGCCGGCTGGAATATTTCCGGCGCGAACTGGGCATCTCCGGCGCGAACGACAACCGGCAGGCCGCGGCAAACGCCAAGGTCATCGTGCTGGCGGTCAAGCCCCAGCAGGCAAACGCGGTCCTCCATGAATTGAGCGGCCATCTGCCCGCCGACATTCTCCTGATCAGCATTGTGACCGGCTTTACCACGAAAAAAATCGCGGCCGCGCTCCGCCGACCGGCGCGGATTATCCGGGTTGTGCCCAACACCCCCGCCCTGGTCGGCTTCGGCGCCAGCGCCTACTGTTGCGCCCATGGCACGACGGACGAGGACGCGCACCTGGCGGAAAGCATCCTGAAATCCATGGGGATCGCGCTGCGCCTTGAAGAACCGCTGATGAATGCCGTCACGGCCCTGAGCGGATCGGGACCGGCCTACATGTTTTACCTTGTCGAGGCGCTCTTGAAGGCCGGGGATGAGATCGGCCTGGCCAGGGAAGACGCGCGCAAGCTGGTTTTTGCGACCGTGACCGGCTCGGCGCACATGCTCCAGGAAACCGGCCTGCAGCCGGATGAACTGCGCCGGCGGGTCACCTCCCGCGGGGGGACAACCGAGGCGGCCATGGAAGTCCTGAACAAGAAAAGAACCCAGCAGACGATAATCGCCGCGGTCAAGGCGGCGCACAAACGCGCGAGAGAATTATCGGCTTGAAAACGATTCTTTCCAAAATATTCCTTTTTATATTCATGATGCCGGCGTTGCTGGCGGCCGGCGGCGCCAAGGCGGAAAACGCAAAGCGGCCGGAACTCTGGTTCCCGGTCGGCGAAAAGCTGACCTACCTGGTTTACTGGGGCATTTTCCCCGTGGCGGAAACGAAGGTGACCTCGGAATGGATCGAGGAGGAAAACGAGGAAGAAACCCGGATCCTGCTGGCGATCAAGGTGACGACCAAGAGCTTCGGGCTGCTGGCCGCGCTTTATCCGGTGGACGACTACATCGAAAGCGTGGTTGACCCGGCAACTTTCAAGCCATTGCGCTTTGTCAAGCGGCTGAACGAGTGCAATTACCATTTATATGAAATCACGACCTTCAACCACAAGGCGCGCACCGCCCACTGGAAGCACCTGATCAAGAACGACACCCGGGATTTTGCCATTGAAGACGACACGCGCGATCTGCTAAGTTATATGTTCTTCATGCGCTCTCAGAAACTGGAGCCGAACCGGACCTATCAGCACCGGCTCATGGCGGATGAAAAGCTTTATGATCTTTATGTCAATACCGGGGATTATGTCCAGCTGGATATTTCCAAGTTCGGGCTTGTGCGCTGCCTTTACATCCAGCCGGAAGCCAAGTTCCAAGGTTTTTTCGTGCGGGTCGGCAAACTGCAGGTCTGGATTTCGGACGACAAGCGCTGTCTGTGCGTGAAAGCCGTCGCCAGGGCGCCGGTGATCGGCTCGTTCAAACTGCTGCTTAACAATGTTGAAGGCCCGGGGAACGATTCCTGGCTGAAAGCAAGCCGGCCGGCGGACAAGAAATAGATATGTTTGCGAACGACAAAAAGCATGGCGCCTAAGTAAATGTTTAATAACTAAAAAAAGACGCGGCAGCAGAGTGCCGCGGCTACAACAAATAATGTAGCCGCCTCACTCCGTTGAGGCGTCTGAAACAGTCGCCCGTCATTCGACGCCTAATTTAAAAACGGAGGAAAAAATGCACATTAGCATCCAAAGAGCAAGGGCGCTGATCGCCAGGTTCCGCCGCCAGAAGATCCTCGTGGCCGGCGATTTGATGCTGGACCGTTATATCTACGGGACGGTTAACCGTCTTTCCCCCGAAGCGCCCGTTCCGGTTATCGTGGTGCGCGATGAAAAAAACATGCCCGGCGGGGCGGCCAACGTGGCGCGCAACGTGCAGGCGCTCGGCGGCCGGACGGTCATTTTCGGCACGATCGGATCCGACCAGCCCGGCCGCGAGCTGGCGCGGGTCATGCGCCAGGACGGGATTGAAACCGGCCAGGTCATTCGCCTGAACAAAATTAAAACCACGGTCAAGATGCGCATTATCGGCGAGCGCCAGCAGGTTGCGCGGGTTGATTGGGACAATAAATTAAAGCCGGGCGGGGCCTTGCTTGAAAAATTGTGCCGCAAGGCGGCGGAAGCCGCCACGCGCTCTTCCGGGGTCATCATGACCGATTACGCCAAGGGACTCATCTGCCCGGAAATTGTCACCGCCATCCTCGACACGGCCAGGCGCCATAAAGTGCCGGTCGCGATGGATCCGAAGGAAAACATGGACCTTCCCCTGGAGGGGATCACCATCGCGACCCCGAACCGGAAAGAAGCATTTGCGCTGGCCGGCATGCCGGAAGCGGAACCGTCTAAAAACCCCCTCGGCGACCGCGCCTTGCTGCGGGTCGGCAATATTTTAATGGAGAAATGGAAACCGGAGATGCTGGTGATAACGCTCGGCGCACAGGGCATGCTGGCAATGCCGCGCGGGCGTCCCGCCTTCCATGTGGCAACCGTCGCCCGCGAGGTTTTTGACGTCAGCGGCGCAGGCGACACGGTGGTCGGCACGATGCTCCTGGCGCTGACGGCCGGGGCCAGCCATTTTGAAGCGGCCGAACTGGCAAACTGCGCGGCAGGCGTGGTGGTCGGAAAAATCGGGACGGCCACCTGCTCGGGCGGGGAACTGCTAAATTTTATTAACAATTTGTAACAAGAAAACAATGCGTCACACCGCTCGCCTGGGCGAAGCGCTCCGGCGGAGCCTGGTGACGCACTACAACTGTAGCGCCGCACGGTGTGCGGCGAACTTGGGTTGCGGGCATGGCCCGCATTAGGAAGCAGGAAACGTTCAATGGCGCGAATGATAATTAAAAAAATCATCAATGTTCTGGGCGTCATTCCCGCCCGCTGGGCGTCAACCCGTTTCCCGGGCAAAAGCCTCGCGCCGCTATGCGGCCGCCCGCTGATTCAATGGGTCATTGAAAGGGCGCTCCAGGCAAAGACGCTTGACAAGCTGGTGGTCGCCACCGATGACGCCCGGATTGCATCCGCGGCGGAAAAGTGCGGCGTGGAAGCGGTCATGACCCGGGCCGATCATCCCTCGGGAACGGACCGCATCGCCGAGGCCGCCCGGAATTTTTCCGCGAAGATAATCGTCAACATCCAGGGCGACGAGCCGACCATTGACCCGAAATTGATCAATAGGCTTGTCAAGGTCATGCTCGCCGAAAAAAAATGGGACATGGCCACGGCCGCCGCCCCGCTGGGCTCAATCCAGGAAGCCGGGAAACCTTCCATCTGCAAGGTGGTTTTCGGCGCCGACGGACAGGCGCTGTATTTTTCGCGCAGTCCAATCCCATTCATCCGCGACAGCACTTTTTCCACAAAAAAAACCGTGTTTTGGCGCCATATCGGCCTGTACCTGTACCGGAGCGAATTCCTGGCAAGATTTGTCGCCGAGCCGCCCTGCCTGCTGGAACGGGCCGAGTGCCTGGAACAGTTGCGGGCGCTGCATATCGGCGCGCGCATCAAGATCGTTGAAACGGGCGAATGCGGCATCGGGGTTGATCTGCCGGGAGACATCGCCGCGGCGGAGGCGGCGTTGCGAAAGAAGCAGCCGGAAGTCAGCGGCCAGTGGTCAGAATGAATCAGGGGAAAAGAGTGTCATTCCCGCCAAAAACATGACATATTGCATTGATCCCTGTATTTCTAAAGATCGGAGAAAAAAAATGAATCATTCGGTAAAAATCGGCAAGGTCGTTATCGGGGAAGGGCGTCCGCTGGCATTGATCGCGGGCCCATGCGTGATTGAAGGCAGGAAGCAATGCCTGCAAATGGCCGCCCGGCTGAAGGCCCTGGCCGACGAGGAAAAAATACCGCTGATTTTCAAGGCATCCTATGACAAGGCGAACCGGACTTCGCACGAATCATTCCGCGGCCCGGGCCTGACGCGCGGCCTTGAGATCCTGGCTGAGGTAAAGGAACGATACGGCCTGCCGGTTTTAACCGACGTCCACAGCGAAAGCGAGGTGCCGCTCGCGGCAAAAGTCGCGGACATCCTCCAATGTCCCGCGTTCCTATGCCGGCAGACGGACTTGATCCTCGCCCTGGGCAACAGCGGCAAGCCGGTCAACATCAAGAAAGGGCAATTCCTGGCGCCGGGGGACGTCCGGCACATCATCGCCAAGCTCGAAAGCACCGGGAACAAAAAAATCTCCATCACGGAAAGGGGAACGACCTTCGGCTATAACAACCTCGTGGCGGACATGCGCAGCCTGGTAATCATGCGCGCCTTCGGTTATCCTCTCATATTCGACGCGACCCACAGCGCCCAATTGCCCGGGGGAGCCGGACGGGAAAGCGGGGGCGACTGGCGGATGGCCGCGCGCCTGGCGCGCGCGGCGGTTGCCACGGGCTGCGAGGCCATATTCGTGGAAACGCACCTGCAGCCTGAAAAAGCGCTTTCGGACAAGGCGGCCATGATCCCGTTCGCGCAATTGAGGACGCTGTGGCGCGCGCTCAAAAAAATTTCGGAAGCAACCCGGCATTAAGTTCATGTTGCGAAACACACTAATCGGAATTTTATTTGTTTCAGCCCTGTTGTTGGCGGGCTCCGGCGCCCCGGGCGCGGACGACCTGCTCGGCCAGGCCATCAAGGGATTCCGCTACCCGGTCTATGACGACAAGGGCCAGCTCAAAATGGAAATCGCCGGCGACAAGGCGCAGGTTTTGCCGAAGGACCTGATTAAAATTTTCAGCTTGAAAATGACTTTTTATGAGGAAGGCAAGATGGTGATGCAGGTTACCACGCCGCTTTGTTTCTATGACCGGGCAAGGCAAACGGCCGCGTCCACGACGCAGGTCTGCGTGACGCGGGCGGAGATAAAAATCACCGGGCGCGGCTTTGACTTGAATGAAAAGGACGGGCGCATCCGCATCAACAAGGACACCCGGGTCGTCCTGCAAAAAAGCGAGCCGAAATCATTTTTGGACTCCGCGGCCACAAACGCGCCCCTTTCCGCCGACACGGAAGCG
Source organism: uncultured Verrucomicrobiota bacterium (assembly GCA_964475405.1). Lineage (GTDB taxonomy): Bacteria > Verrucomicrobiota > Kiritimatiellia > JAAZAB01 > JAAZAB01 > JAQUQV01. Next base: position 31,278 of record CAYYWX010000007.1, on the reverse strand, counting down.
GACACGAACAACACCGTCATAACCTCGACCACGCTCGCTTTTGACCAGAAAAAATCAACGGCCGTCTTCGAGGGCAGCGTCGAGGTGACCGACCCGACCTTAAATATTGCATCTGATCGTTTGACTGTTTCCTTCTCCAATGATAAAAAAGTGGAATTGATTAATGCCGAGGGAAATGTTGTCATTACGCGGGACCTGATCCAGGCCACGGCCAAGATGGCGACCTATGCCCTGGCGGACGGGAAAATTACATTATGGGGCAAACCTTCCGTGAAAAGGGAAAAAGATTATCTGACCGCGGAAACGATCGTGCTCTGGCGAAACTCGAACAGGATCATCTGCGAGCCCGACGCCCATTTGACGATTTATTCTGAAAATGCAAACAACCGGTTAAAAAAGAATTGAGAAAATCATGGCGGTTGATGTTCCTGTAATTTTAACGGATGGCCTGGTCAAGACCTATCACCGGCGCAAGGTGGTTGACGGCGTCAGCATCGTGGTCCGGCCCGGCGAAGTGGTCGGCCTGCTCGGCCCGAACGGAGCGGGCAAGACGACCACGTTTTACATGATTGTCGGCCTGATCAGTCCCAACCGCGGCCGGGTGCTTTTCAACCGGCGCGACGTGACCCGCATGCCGATGCATCTGAGGGCGCGCCAGGGGCTGGGGTATCTTTCCCAGGAACCTTCCGTGTTCCGCAAGCTGACCGTGGCCGAGAACGTCATGGCCATCCTGGAAACCCTGCCCATTTCGGCCGAGCAGCGCGCCAAAAGGCTGGCGGAACTGCTGAACGAGCTGGGCATCAGCCATCTCGCGGACCAGAAGGCCTACACGCTCAGCGGCGGGGAACGCCGCCGGGTGGAGATCACGCGCGCCCTGGTGACAAATCCGCGCGCCCTGCTCCTGGATGAGCCTTTCAGCGGCGTTGACCCGCTGGCCGTTTACGACGTGCAGGAAATAATCAGGGGGTTGAAGAAAAAGGGACTCGGCATATTGATCACCGATCATAATGTCCGGGAAACTTTGACCATCGTGGACCGGGCCTATCTGATATGCGAAGGCAAGGTCCTGCGGGAAGGCACCAGTTCCTTCCTGATTGACGATCCGTTGAGCAGGGAACTTTATCTCGGGCCGCGTTTTTGCATGTAAACAAAAGTCACTGAAAGGAAATCAAATGATCATCAATGTCACCGCCCGTCATGCCGACATTTCCGACGCAATGAAGGCGCACGTCCATGCAAAATTATCCGCCGTTTTGGACAGTTATCCGCAGGTTGAACACGCCCACGTAATCCTTGACATCGAAAAGTTCCGCCATATGATCGAGGTCGTCGTTCAGGCAAAACGGCACCAAAAGTTTGAAGCAAAGGATGAATCCAGCGACATGTACGCATCCATTGACCGGGTGGCCGACAAGATTGACCGCCAGCTGCGGCGCGCGCGGGAAAAGATTATTGACCACAAAACCGCCAAGCACCGGGTCAAGCTGGCCGACCTGGATCGTGAAGAAAAATAAGACACGCAATAAAGGAAACGCAATATGGCCGTGACCGTAAAAGATTTCATTGACGCGGTGAAGGAAAAAACGTCGCTGGAGATGATAACCGGCGGCATCGGGCTGGACCGGGTCATTCACGAGTCGGCGATTCATCGTCCCGGCCTGGCCCTGGCCGGATTTTTCGAGCATTTTGCCTTCCGGCGCATCCAGGTCCTGGGCATGGCCGAAATGGAATTCCTGGCCTCGATGCCGGCCAAAAACCGCCGGGCCAGCCTGCTCCGTCTTTTTGAGCAGCATATTCCCTGCGTGGTCATCTGCCGCAACCGGAAAATCCATCCCGAAATCCCGGAATTGGCCCGCAAGTACAAAATACCCGTCATGCGGACCCCGATGATAACCCGCAAGTTCGTCAATGCCGCCACCCTGATCATGGAAAGCCTCATGGCGCCGAACGTGACCATCCAGGGCACGGTCGTGGATATCAAGGGCATCGGCGTGATGATTGAGGGCAAACCGGGCATCGGCAAAAGCGAGGCCGCGCTCGTGCTGGTGATCAGGGGTTACAGCCTGGTCGCGGATGACCTGACCATCCTGCGCCGGCTCGACCAGCGCACGATCATCGCCTCCTCCTCCCCGATCACGCGTTATCACCTTGAGATCAGGGGGCTCGGCATCATTCACATCCCCAGCCTCTTCGGCGTGGCGGCCGTGCGCAATGACAAGAGCCTGGACCTGATCGTCACCCTGAAACACGCCGACCAGTTTGCCGGCGACGGGATCGGCAACACCGTCTTGAAGCGCGACGTTCTCGGCGTCCAGATCCCCAACCTTGTCATTCCGGTGGCACCCGGGCGCGACCTGGCGACGATCATTGAAGTTGCCGCGCTGAATGAAACTTTAAAACGCCTTGGCCACGACAGCGCCAAGGAGCTCGATGAAAAAATCAAGGCGGTTTTAAGCAGGAAAGCGTAAAGCACTAAAGGAAGAAAAAAAAATGTCCGATAACGCGTCCAAAAAATCATCGGTTGTCTCACGCGAATTGGCGATCCTCAACCAGTACGGAATCCATGCCCGGCCGGCGGCCATGTTCGTCAAGACCGCTTCCAAGTATGAAGCCGAGGTGACGGTTGAGAAGGACAAGATAAGGGTCTCCGGCAAGAGCATCATGGGGCTCATGACCATGGAGGCAAGCTGCGGGACAAAGATCAAGATCACGGCCGAGGGCTCCGACGCCGGCCAGGCGGTTGACGAGCTGCAAAAACTGGTTGAACATAAATTTTTCGAAGAATAAAGCCGATGATACAACCCGCCGTCAAACCAAGCGCCCCTGAAGAAGAAATCATCCTGAAGGGGATCGGGGTTTCATCGGGAATCGTACAGGGGCGTGTTTTCCTGAAAGCCAGCCATGACGACAACCCCGTTGAGCGCACGATTGCCCGGGAAGACGTTTCGCGCGAAATTGCCCGCTTTGAATCGGCGCTGATCGCCACCCGCCGCCAGATCAAGGATTTTCAAAAGCAATGCGACCCGGCCGTGGCCAGCATTTTTGACGCCCACCTGCTTATCCTGGATGACCGGCCGTTCATTGAAAAAGTATTCACGGGCATAGAAAGCCAGCTGAAAAACGTGGAATCAGTCCTGCACTTTGTCGCCAGCGGCTTCATCCAGAACCTGAACAAGGTCAACGACAACTACGTGCGCGAACGCGCGGCCGACGTGCATGACGTCACGCGGCGCATCCTGCTCAACCTTTCCGGGCACGAGGAGTCGCTGGCCGATATCCGCGAAAAGGGCACGATCGTCGTGGCCGTTGACCTGACGCCTTCCGAAATTGTCTCGCTTAACCAGGACCTGGTTGAAGGCATCGCCCTGGACCTTGGCAGCCCGACCGCCCACACCGCGATCCTCGCCGCCAAGCGCGGCATTCCGGCCGTGGTCGGCCTGCACAACATCAGCCGGGCGACAAAGAACGGCGACGCCATTCTCATTGACGGCAGCAAGGGGCTGGTCGTCATTCACCCCTCCAAGGAAAGGTGCGCCGAGGCGATCCGCCAGAATGAGCTCCGGCGCGGGATAGTCAGCCGCCTGGCCAAGCTCAAGGAACTGCCGGCGGAAACGCGCGACGGCTACCGCATAATGCTTTCCGCCAATATCGAGGGCCCGAAGGACGTGGACGCCGTCTTAAGCAACGGCGCCGAGGGGGTCGGACTTTTCCGGACGGAATATTTTTACATGGAACAGAACAAGATGCCGACGGAAGACGAGCAGTACGAAGCCTACCGCGATGTCGCCAAGCGGCTTGCGCCCGCCCCGGTCATCATCCGCACCCTGGACATCGGCGGCGATAAATTCCTCCCGGACATGGACAAATCATGGAAGGAATCCAATCCCTTCATGGGATGGCGCGCAATCCGTTTCTGCCTCGCCCAGCCGGATTTGTTCCGGACCCAGCTGCGCGCCATCCTGCGGGCCTCGGTCTACGGCAACATAAAGATAATGTACCCGATGATCAGCAACCTGGACGAGCTGGTCCGGGCCAACGTGATTTTTGAACAGACCAAGAAAGAGCTCATGGACCGCGGCCAGCCGCTGAATCCCCACATTGAGGTCGGCGCGATGATTGAAGTGCCCTCTGCGGCCGTGGCGTCCGACGCCCTCGCGCCGCACGTGCGCTTTTTCAGCCTCGGCACGAACGACTTGATCCAATACACCCTGGCGATTGACCGCGGCAACGAACGCGTGGCCTACCTCTATGAGCCGACGCACCTGGCCATCATCCGCCTGATAAAGCAGACCATAGACGTCGGCCATCATTACGGCATCTGGACCGGGGTTTGCGGCGGCATGGCAAGCGATCCTTTGCTTGTTCCCCTGCTCCTCGGGCTGGGCGTTGACGAATTGAGCGTGAACCCTTCCTCGCTCCTGATTGTCAAGGACGCCATTCGTTCGGTAAGCTACACGGAATGCAGGGAAATCGCCGAGCTGGCCCTGCGCCCCCAGGGCGACGCCAACCTCGAGGACACCTTCCGCAACCTGACCAAAAAAGTCGCTCCGGAAATCCTTGAACTGGTCCGCTAATTGTGCAATTGTTGCCGTTGCCGTTAAATATCAGAAAAAAAATAGTTGAGAGGAAATATTACCATGAGGAATTCTTTTGTTTTCACTTCTGAATCGGTCACCGAGGGACACCCGGATAAAATCGCCGACGCCATTTCGGACAGCGTGCTGGACGCGAACCTGGCCCAGGACAAGCACAGCCGGGTGGCGTGCGAAACGCTCGTCGCCACGGGCATGGCCGTCATTGCCGGCGAAATCACCAGCAAGGCGGTCGTGAATTACGCCGATATCGCGCGCGAGGCGATTAAAAAAATCGGCTACGTGGACGCGGCCATGGGGCTTGACGCGCACTCCTGCGCCATTTTGGTTTCGATCGACCGGCAGTCGCCCGACATTTCCCAGGGAGTGACCGCCGGGCAGGGGCTTTTCAAGGAACAGGGCGCCGGCGACCAGGGCATGATGTTCGGATATGCCTGCGACGAAACCCGGGAAATGATGCCCATGCCGATCATGTTCGCGCACCGCCTGACGCGCGCCCTGGCGCGCGCGCGCCACAACCGCAAACTCCCCTTCCTCCGGCCGGACGGCAAATCACAGGTGACGGTGGTCTATGAAAACGGCCGGCCGGTGCGGGTGGACACGGTGGTCGTCGCGGCCCAGCATACCCCCGAAGTGCGTTACAACACCCTGCGCGAGGCGATCATCGAGGAAATCGTCAAGAAAGAAATCCCGGCCAAGTTTTTGACAAAAAAGACGCGCTACCTGATCAATCCCACCGGCCGGTTCGTCGTCGGCGGCCCGCAGGGGGATACCGGACTGACCGGGCGGAAAATCATCTCCGACACCTACGGCGGAATGGGCCGGCACGGCGGCGGGGCTTTTTCGGGCAAGGATCCTTCCAAGGTTGACCGCAGCGCGGCTTACATGGCGCGCTATATCGCCAAGAACATCGTGGCCGCGCGCCTCGCGAGCCGCTGTGAAATCCAGCTGGCGTATGCGATCGGCTTCCCGGAACCGGTGTCGGTTTTGGTGGAAACATTCGGAACCGGCAAGGCGCCGGAAAACAAAATCGAAAACGCCGTGCGGCGCGTGTTCGGGCTCAAGCCGGCCGAAATCATCAAGCACCTGGACCTGCTCCGCCCGATCTACCGCGAAACGTCGGCCTACGGACATTTCGGGCGCACGAACGACCTGTCGGTTTTCACCTGGGAAAAGACCGACAAGGCGGAAGCGCTGAAGAGGGCCTTATAGGATGCCAGCCAAAAAAAGCAAAGATTATGCCGTCGCCGACCTGCGGCTCGCGCAATGGGGCCGCAACGAAATCAACTGGGCTGAGGTTGAAATGCCCGGGCTGATGGCCCTGCGCAAAAAATACGGCCGGACAAAGCCGCTGCGCGACGCCCGCATCGCCGGCTCGCTCCACATGACGATCCAGACCGCGGTCCTGATCGAGACCCTGCAGTGCCTCGGGGCGCGCGTGCGCTGGGCCAGCTGCAATATTTTCTCGACCCAGGACCATGCCGCGGCGGCAATCGCCGCGCAGGGCACGCCGGTCTTCGCCTACAAGGGCGAGACGCTGAAGGAATACTGGGAATACCTTGACCGGACGCTGGACTGGGGAAAAGGCGCCGGCCCGACCACCATCCTGGACGACGGCGGCGACGCCACCCTGTTCGTGCACCTGGGCTACCAGGCCGAGAACGACAAAAACATTCTCAATCGCCGCGCGACCAGCCAGGACGAGGAACTGCTGCTGAAACAGCTGAAAAAATCGCTTAAAAATGACCCGGGCCGTTTTCACCGGATTGCCGGGGACATCCGGGGCATCTCGGAAGAAACGACCACCGGCGTGCACCGTCTTTACCAGATGCAGCGCGAGGGCACCCTGCTTTTCCCGGCCTTCAACGTCAACGATTCGGTCACCAAGTCCAAGTTTGACAACCTTTACGGCTGCCGTCATTCGCTGGTTGACGGGATCATGCGCGCGACCGACGTCATGCTCGCCGGCAAAGTGGCGATCGTGGCCGGTTACGGCGACGTCGGCAAGGGATGCTGCCAGTCGCTGCGCGGCCAGGGAGCGCGGGTGATCGTGACCGAAATTGACCCGATCTGCGCCCTGCAGGCCGCCATGGAAGGCTACGAGGTGATGACCATGGACGAGGCCGTGGCCGCCGGCGATTTGTTTGTCACGGCCACCGGCTGCTGCAACGTGATTACCCGGAAACACATGCTCCGCATGAAACACATGGCAATTGTCTGCAACGTCGGCCACTTTGACGCGGAGATTGAAATTGAAGCCATCCGGCGCTACAAGTGGGACAACATCAAGCCGCAGGTTGACCGGGTGACTTTTCCCGGCGGCCGCAGCATTGTTATCCTGGCGGAGGGGCGGCTGGTCAATCTGGGTTGCGCGACCGGCCATCCGAGTTTCGTGATGTCGAACAGCTTTACCAACCAGGTCCTGGCGCAGATTGAGCTTTATGACCGCCGTGCCCAACACCCGGTCGGAGTGCATGTGCTGCCGAAAATCCTGGACGAGGAAGTGGCGCGCCTGCACCTGGGCAAGATCGGCGTCCGGCTGGAAAAATTAACGGCGCCACAGGCCAAATATCTGGGCATCAGCGTCAATGGTCCGTACAAAACCGACCATTATCGCTACTAGTCTCAAAACAGAACGCAGGAGTCAGCGGCCAGAAGCCGGCGGTTCGGAATCTGAATTCAGAAGTCCGGAATCATAATTATTCCTTTTCCTGACCACTGACTTCCGGCTACTGGCTTCTGGAGAACAAATGCGCATCCTTCATGCTTACATCGCCCGCGGCTTCCTGATGACATTCGGGGTGACCCTGCTGGTGTTCCTGTTTGTCATGGCGATCGGCAACATTTTCAAGGTCATTGATCTTTTTTCGCGCGGCGTGTCGGGCATTTTAATCCTGAAGGTGTTTTCCTACGGCATCCCCTTTTCGCTGATCTTCGCCATCCCGATGAGCGTGCTCGCCGCGGTTTTCCTGCAATTCAGCCGGCTGGCCGGCGACCGGGAAATCATCGCGATGCGCGCCTGCGGGATAAGCCTCTGGGAAATAATCCGTCCGCCGTTCCTGATTTCACTCGCGCTCTGCGCCGTGTGCGTATACATCAACTGCAACGTGGCGCCGGACAGCCACTATGCCCGCCGGAAAGTTTTAAGCAAACTCGGCGTTGAAACCCCGGTCAGCCTGCTGGACGAGGGCCGCTTCATCCGCGATTTCCCCGGGTTGACCATTTATATCGGCAAAAAAACCGACAACCTGCTCAAGGATATCGTCATCAACCAGGTTGACACGAACGGCGTGAAAATGACCATCCGCGCCGCCTCCGGCACCATAACGGTCGCCACCAACGAGCCGGGCAAGATCATGGTCAATCTCTTCCGCGTCCGCATTGAACAGCCTGACGAACAACATCCGGAAAATCTCGCCTTGACCCGGAACCTGGTCGCCGAGGAATATCCGCTGCCAATTGACGTGCAGGAGCTGGTCAACCGCGATGTCGTCTGGAAAAAAAGGGCGGACCTGACGATGGGCGAGATAATAAGCGCCTTGCGTCTCTCGGCCCGTTTTATTCCGCGTGACTTTATTGATCCCGACCGGATAATTTCCAGGTTGAATAACCCCCGGGACATGATCGGCTCCTATCTCCAGGCGCAATTATCAGACGCGGCGGCGACGGCCGTGGAATCGTATAGCGGATCTCCGGCCCAGAAAAAACAGGTCGGCCGGGTCCTGGCCGTGGAATTCAACCGGATTATCGCCGGCCCGAGCATTTATTCAACCAACGCGTTTGCGAAGGTCGCGCTGACCGACCGGACGGTTGACTTCATGCGCAACTTCAAGCCGGGCACTTCCGCGACCAGGCTCAACCGGATGCTGCTTGAAGATGTTTTCCCGGACCAGATCGTTAAAAGCGCTTTTCTTGATTTATACCAGGCGGATCTGCCGACCTTCCGGATGCCCCTGCTGGTTGAAGCCAATACGCGGATAACGCTTTCATTTTCCTGTTTCGCGTTCGTCCTGCTCGGGGCGGCCCTCGGCATCAAGATTCACCGCAAAGAATCGTCCATCGGGATCGCGGTCAGCATCCTGCTGGTCTTTGTCTTCTATTTCTTCATCATCATCGCCGACTCGCTGGTCAACCGGCCCGAGCTCCAGCCGCACCTGATTGTCTGGGCGCCGTTCGCCCTGTCGCAGGTCCTGGGGTATTATCTTATCGAGCACTCGAACTGAAGCCCATCACGCGTTTGTTTTTGACCGCATAACGCTGTCATCATTGCTCGCCTCGATGTGATGCCCCGGCTCCACCACCAGGAATTCATCGTCGTTCCAGTCGCCGTCCACGAACCGCTTGAGAAGCGCGGGATCGCCCTTGATCCGGTCGTATTTCCAGCCGAGCCAGCCGGCGCACTGCCGGGTGTACTCGGCATAGGCGTCATTATCCCCGACCTCCAAGTCAATATAGGCGGCAACGGAATATTTGCGGAACCAGTCCTGCTCCATCTCCATCAGGTACTTGGCGTTATCCTCCCCGTATTTCTGCAGGTATTCCTGGTATATCATTTCATAGCGGTCCTTGCCGGGCGAGACGTGGTTCTCAATCCAGCCGGGCGAATACCAGTACGTGCCGGGATGGGCCGTGAAATATTCCAGGTAGCGCGCCCTGGAACCCAGGAAGCAGGTGATACAGTCGTGGCCTCGCATGATGACCAGGCGAGTCTTCCGCGCGGTTATGCCCTCCACGCCCTTGCTGCACAATCCATATCCAAGCAGGATCGCGTCAAACGTGTCGGGCGTGGCATCGATCGCCTTTTGCAGTTCCTCGCGCAATTTCGCCGGCTCGCCGTGCAGCCCGAATTCCAGGAACTGGAATCCGAACTTGTTCCTTGACAAGGCGGCGTAGTGGCAGAATTCCCGCCATAACACATTGCACGCTATTATCTTGAAGTTTTTGGTTTTCATTTCAGCCTGCGGCAAATTTACCAGTTACAAAATATTTTTTATGTCATTCCCGCGACCAGGCTCCGCCAACCCAGGCGTCGCCGAGGAAAGAGGGTTACGCCCAGGCGAGAAGCGGGAATCCAGCACTATCTATCTTATCACACTGTATTATTCCTTATTGGTCTCCGATCTCGGCAGCTCGTAAATGATCGTATCCGGATCCCGGGGAAGGTCCGTTTCATTAATTTTAATTTTCAAGGCGGGAAATTTTGACTTCAAATCCTGCGGTTCCACCAGCGCGAAAACCCTTCCGGAGCAATTTTCCACAAATCTCGCCAGCTCGGCGGCGTCATTCAAGTCGGCCTGGCGCTCCGGCTCCATTTTCATGCCGTATGACAATTCGTTGTGCTCCTGGAAATGCACGCAATGCCGCTGCGCATAAAAAGCCAGGGCGGGGCGATACGACCAGAAAACCACGATTTTGTCCTCCGGCTTAAGCTCGCGGGCGAGGCTTTTATAGACGTACGAGGAATTGATGTGCAGGAGCACGTTGAAGTCCTTGCCCGCCAGGGGGGAAAGCAGAAAAGCGCAGGACAGTAAAATCCCTGAATTAAAGAGCAGCGCTTTCCCAAAATCAATGTCCGACCTCTGCCGATAGATATAAATCACGGCCGCGACAACCGGGATCAACGCGACCACGCTCACCCCGCTGATGGGATAAATCACTTTCGGGATAAACCGGAAATATGCCACGATCCAAACAATGACAATCGCCGCGGCCACGATAAAAAAGCCGGCCAGGCCGGTCTGCCACAGGCGATAATCCAATGTTCCCCTGCCCTCCCTCGGCGCGCTGACGCCCCAGCGCCCGATGAGCAGCCCGAGCGGCGGGATCGCGGGCAGGATGTACGACATCAATTTGCCGGTGGCGGCCGAAAAGAAAACAATGACAACCGCGGCCCAGACGAACAGGAAACGCGAAAACGAATCCTGCCCGAACACCTTTTGTTTCCAGATATTGCGCCCGGCCCGGATCAGGAACAAAGTCCACGGCAAGCACAGGAGCGGCAATACCCCGAGGAAAAACCAGAACGGCTCGGGATGAAGCTGGGTGGCCCGTGTTCCCTGGAACCGGGCGATATGCTCCTCGAAAATAAAGTGCCTGGCAAAACCCGGGTTATGTTCCTCGATGAGCCACATGACCGGCAGGAGCAGCGCCGCAAGGCAAATAATAGTGAGGAAAACCGGGAATCCGAACAGCGCTTTCGGCCTCCTTTCCCACAATACCCAGATAAAAATGATGGCCGCCGGCAAGACGATCGCCACCGCGCCCTTGGTTAAAAATCCCAGGACAGCGGCCACCGCGCCGAGGAGCATGAAAGATAACCGCCGGGAAGGAGAAGCCTGCGGGTCAAAGGCCAGGTAGAGAAAAACACACGTGGCGGCAAAGAAAAAAAGCAAAAACGAATCCGTCAAAAGCAACCCGTTCCCGGCCATGAAACCGATCATTGAAACCATGACCAAGACCGCGGCGGCCCCGTGCGCGCGCCCCATTTTTTTTACCGCGATTGACCATAAAAGCGCCAAGCCCAGCAAGCCCGAAAAAAAAAGCGGGATGCGGACGGCCCAATCGTGCGCGCCAAAAACCTTGATGGCCGGGGCGACCAGCCAATAGGCCAGGGGCGGCTTTTCATAATAGCGTAAGCCCATCATGCGCATTTCCATCCAATTGCCGCCGGAGACCATTTCGCGCGGTATCTCGGAGTAACGGCCCTCATCGGGATCGTTGAAACCGCGGTAAAACAGGATGATGAGCCAGGCCGCCAGAAGCACGGCCACCGCCAACGGAAGCGCCCACTTGTTGATTTGATTATTCGCCATGGTTCAGTTGAGGGGAGTCTGCCGTTTTGACAAAAACAAGTCAACATCCGGCCGGATGAAAATGCATTGTTTTTTAACCGCGCCCGGTTGAAAATTGCGACTTGGACAAGCTAGCGCCTGACCGTAATCCTGGCAATGTGTTCAACGCCGATATTGAGAGTGCCCCAGGCCGTATTAAAACTCAACCGTCCCAGGTCAAGCACGCCGCTGATCAGGTCGCCGTTGCTCATCGCAACCTTAACGGTTTCGTGGTCATCCATGAATTCCACGGTTCGAACACTGGGCAGCGGGATCTTGATCTTGCCATAAGCGGTCGCAACGGCCAGGTTTTCTATTCCGGTCTTTCCTTCCAAACGTGAGCCATCCCGGATTTCCACCATGACAACTGTTCCCCTTGCCGGCGGTTCACCCCGCGCAGCGCTCGTGAAATTCCCGTCTTCATTCCTCGATATTCCCGTTGTTTGGCTCAAATCGCAGGCGGACTTGAACCGGGGCAAGGTTGTGGCGGACCCTTTCTCGTCCAGGCTCCACGTCCGCTTGAAATCCCAGCTATCCAGCGGGCCCTTTCGGTGTTGGAAAAACGCGGCGTTGATCTCAGCCACGGGTTCGCATTCCACGGGCCCGGCATCCGGATAGACCTTTCCCACCCCGGGCAGTTGATCACCCCGGATCAAGAGGCAATATGAATTTTTGACGCTGGCTTTGTCAATATTGATGCCAAGCAGGCCTCCCACCGGCAGCCGGCCGGAACCGGTCACGTTTCCCGTGGCGAAGCAATCGTTGATATTTCCTCCGCCTTGATTCGCGCCAACCAGGCCGCCGACGCCGCGCCGGTAAGAGTCTGACACGCCGCCAAAGGAACTTTTCACGCTTCCGGAAGCATAACACCTCAGAATGACGCCTTCGTTATTTATACCCACCAAACCGCCTGGATTTTCCTGGCCAAGCACTGCTCCGGTCGCGAAGCAATCGGAGATTATGCCTCCGCTATTGGAGCCCACAAGACCGCCGAGATGATTGCCGACCCAGACCGTTCCCACATCCGCCGCGGCGGAACAATGAGATATGCGCCCCTTGGCGTTACAGCCCACAAGACCGCCGAATGAGCCGCTGCCGGAAACCTTACCGGATACATGGCAATGACTGATTGCGCCCTGGTTCATGCCAACCAGTATGCCGACATAATCGCAGCCCTTTACGGATGCATTCCGCACGAAGACGTTTTTGATCAGGGCCTTCTCCCCCGTGAATCCGAACAGGGCGATATTTCTAGTGATTTGGCCAAACCGGTCTATTTTCAGGCCGTTGATCGCGTGGCCCTGCCCATCAAATGTTCCCGTGAACGGATGTTCTGAGTCGCCGATTGGGCTGAACCCCTTGCCATTATCCCAGGTCGCGGTCTCGGATGCGTCTATATCGTTTACCAGGACATAATGGCCGGACAGATCCTTCTTCATCTCCTGAAGTTGCCGCGCCGTGGCGATACGGCAAGGTTCCGGGACCGTTGCCTTATTTTGCGGTGCGAGAGACACGCACCCGGTATCCATAAGCAGCACGACAGGCAGCACCACCGCCAGCAAAAAAATTATCCTGCCTTGCATGTTTTTTCTCCTCGCTTATTCCGCCGATCAATCGTGCAAAACCGGAAGAATGCCGCCGTTGGTTTCAATCACCTTCTTGTACCAGCGTGCGGAGTCTTTCAATGTCCGCGTGCCGGTGGCGTAATCAACATGAATAATCCCGAAGCGCTGCTTGTAACCATAAGCCCACTCTAAATTATCCATGATGGACCACAGGAAGTAACCTTCCGCCCGGACGCCGTCGGCAATGGCGCGCCGGTATTCGGAGAGGTAACGGCCGACAAAGTCAATCCTCTGCGGGTCGTGGACCTTGCCGTCGGTATGGATCCAGTCGCAATTCGCCATGCCGTTTTCGGTTACCACGACGGGAAGCTTGTAGCGCTCGTAAAGGAAACGCGGCCCCCAGTATAACGCGTCCGGCGTGACCGGCCATTCCATGGTCGTCAGGGCCGGCCCGCGGGGTAATGGCGCGATGGCGGCTGCGCCGTCGCCAGAGGAGCGGACGTACTGACCGAAGTAAATATTGACCCCGTAAAAATCAATCGGCTGGCGGATCGTCGCCATGTCGCCTTCCCTGATAACGGGCATCTCCTTTTCGAAAAGTTTGAGGCCGTCAGCGGGATAATTTCCCAAAACGACCGGATCGGCAAACCAGGTGTTGTTCCAGCAGTTTTTGGCGGTGACGGAAAACGTGGCCGCCCGCGCGGCGGCAACATCTTCCGGATTACCGGAGCAGGGCATTTTGATGATGCCGACCGGCGCGGCGCCGATCAGCGCCTTGCGTTTGGTCCGGGCGCGGATCACATGGACGGCCTTGCCGTGCGCGAGGAGCGAATTGTGCGCGGCCAGGAGGACATCGGCGAAGCCGAGCTTAAGGCCCGGCGCATGTTCGCCCTCCTGGTGCCCGAGACCGATGAAACATTGCGGCTCGTTCTGCGTCATCCAGCGCGTGACCCGGTCGGACAACTTGTCCACAATGACCTGCGTGTATTCGGCAAACCAGTCCGAACTGTCACGGTTAAGCCACCCTCCCCGGCAATAAAGGGCGTAAGGATAATCCCAGTGGAACAGCGTCACCCATGGATCCACCCCGTTTTCCAATAAAGAATCAACAAGTTTATCGTAAAACGCCAGCCCCTTGGCATTGACCTTTCCCGTGCCGTCCGGAATGACGCGCGGCCAGGATATGGAAAGACGGTAGGCCTTCAACCCGATTTCCGCCATTAAACGGGCATCCTGCTCATAGCGGTGGTAATGATCGCAGGCGACCTCGCCGGTATCGTTCGACCATATTCTGCCAGGCTGGCGGCAGAGCATATCCCAGACCGAAAGGCCTTTTCCGTCCTCATAAGCGGCGCCTTCAACCTGATAACTTGCCGCCGCCGCACCCCAGATAAAATCTTTTGGAAAGCTCATTTTACTCCTGTTTCCCTTTGTTATGGAACCGTGTTCCTGCTCTTATCAATGCGCAAAGACAACGCTTTTGGCCTCGACTCCCCCGATTTTTCTCAACGAGGCAATGACTGTCCGGGCAAGCGCCTGCGGGCCAACCAGCTCAAGCAGGATGATGCCGTTCGGCGACGACCCGTGGGTTGCCGGTTCATGCAGGCCGATGCGCGTCTTGATGTTCGCGCCATGCCTGGTGAGAACCGCCTGCACCATTCCCGCCTGCTTCACCCGGTCGGTTACATGAATCGCCACGATTATATGGTCTTGCTTCTTTTTGCTCTGCATATTTCACCTCTTTTTTGATGTGTGCCGGACATTACTTTTAAGGCGAGCTGTGCCCGCAATCCAGGTTTCTCTTGCTTTCTGTAATTTTTAATAGCAGTGCGAATTTCGTTTGAAAAAGATGACGGCGATTCCGGTTCATCTGCGCCGTTGCCGCGCTCGCGCATACACAAGTATAGCGCTTCGCGCGGCGCCGGCGCATCTAAACCAGACTTGCCTTGCTTTTTCAAATCCGCCTTCCGCCGTCGTCTCGCCATGAGCGGACTATGGCGGACATGCCAGCGGAAGCGAAATTCGCCCTGCGATTCATTCCGTCCAACCGCAGCGGTCGGACGGAGTAAGAATTATTGTCGCCTTATCCGTCACCTGTCTTAACGGAACGATCTAACCCCGGCGAACTTATAATCCATGCCTTTCTAATTATTGTCAGCGGTGTGGACGCAATGTCCGCCGCGAGCCAAGACTATTTATTCACCGCCTGATTGGACCCTCGTCTTTCTGTCAATGATCACCGATGGACCAATGCTGTATTCCAACCCGGCTATTTTGGTCACCGCTTCAATTAGGTCAAATAACGAGATGTTCTTGGCATGAAACGTAATCGGCTTTGCCTTCTCTAAACCAGCGGCCAGACGTTTCGAGTCAATAATAATCGCGATCCCTTTGCCATGTCGCCCGGAAGGGTCATTGAGCATGCTTGCAGATTTTAGATAACTTACCACATCCGTGATGTCCGCTTCATTGAAGTCAACCTGCGGGATAATGATGCTCTGCAGTCTGTGGCGTAATTGAGTTTCCGGGGATACAGTTGTTCGGCATCCGGCCAGAGAGGCCAGAAGAACAAGAATCGCGACTTTTATAGTATTTTTCATCTGTTCGTTTCGTTCAAACGTCACTCCGCAAGTAGAAAGATTAATAGTTAAACAGATTTTTTAGTGAATATTCTTTGCCCGTGGATTTATTCAATGCATCGCGCAGTTTACACTGGACATTGAGCGTCAACCTCCTGCCCTTGCACGCCCGGGAGACCATCTTGTGCGTGATCTGTTCTGTTGAGGCGGCGACAAGGTCGTGCGCCTTCAGGCCGAGGTCGGCCATGATTCGCGCGATGGGCTGTTCCCCTAGGTTGCGCTCAATCTCAATATTCATTTCAGAAAGCTTCCATCCCGCCCGCAGCGGTCTAGGTCTTCTCCGGAGGCTGGACTTGCCGCTTGAGATCATCGGTGAGCAATGCCCAGAGGCGGGGATGTGATTCTACCAGCCGGGCGATATCGGCAAGATCCTTGATCCGCTTGCTTTGCCTTCGCTCCGGCTCGGACCAAGCCTTTATCTTGCCCTTGAGAGTGTCCTCCAGGGAAGCCACTCTCAGGAGAATGCCATGAACATCGGCTGGGACGGCTCGTGACGGGAAGTCACGATAAAAATCTTCCGTGCTAAGCTGGATGGTGACCGCCGAACGCCCCTTAAAGTTGATGGACCATTCAAATTTCTCTGAACGGAACCCGGCCTCCTCAAGCAACGAGACTGTTCTTTGGATTGATTCCGATGCAACGACAAAATCCACATCCTGGGTCACCATGGGTTGCTTTGCCCAATGATTGACCGCCACGCCACCTATGGCGCACCAGACGACGTCCGCTCTTTCCAGGCAGTCAACAAGCCGCATGACATCATCCGTTCCGCCGGAAGTCTGCCAATCATAAAATTGTTTTGCAGTCATGGGTATAAATTACCAAAATGGACGATCTGTTGCCACTTTTTTCCGGCCGGATGTTGGCGTTCACGGGCGGTGCGGCAGCACCACCTCATGCGACGCCGTCTTGGATGCTTTACCCCTCTTCAGTTGATCTTCGATGAAAACAGCCTCGGGCGACCCAACTGGCCAGATCGACGTGAAGTACAGGTTGGAGGAATTGACCGGGTCGAGCATGATGACGTACTTCTCGCCGATCTTCAGATCGGGAATATTGGAGGCCGGAACCTTCAGAACAGTGTCGTCACGGCCTGAGACAAGGTGGGAAGTTGGAATATTGAAGGAAATAATGTGGCTTGTGGAACCATCAATGAGGTTGCTTAGACAACGACCCTTGAGAAATTTACGCACAACCCCCCGCAGTTCGATTTCTCCTCGCGTGTAGACTCTCTTTTCTATTGCTACCTCCGCCTTAACATCGGCCCCGTTTTCTGCAATCGGAAAGTTTCCTGCCACCTGGGCCTCCATAAGTTCTGCAATGGCAACGACATCGACGGCATTTAGATCCTGAACGATTTGCACCCGAGACGGGGCGTCAAAAGACCGGTTTCTACCGGGCATGGTGCAACCAGCCAAGAAAACAAGAAAGAGACCGATATTAATGCGTTTCATCTGTGCATTAAAGTTACGGCTCACTTGCGCGAGAGCGTTAAGTGAAGCCGGTTGTTGGAACTACATTTTACTTTATCCTATGCAGGATTTCCCCCCCATCCAAAGGCACGAGTATCCTTTCAATTTCGTCGATATTTTCTCGGGTGTTCCGGATCGTCATCGTCAGTGTATTTGTGTCCATAGTGATAAATGCTCCCATGGGGAAAGAAATGCCCGCCCCTCCTAAAAGGTTTGTCATCGCTTCTACAAACACAACAGGCGTTATGGTAGGCGCTCGATTTGTATTTATGTTGATAACATCGTCCACGTTATTTGATGTAGTAATTTCGTTTAACTGACTCTTTACAAACCAACGTTCTACCGTGTAGACCCGAGTCTCAAGACCTGACTTGCAGTTTGCATGCTCAGACCTACATCCACATGCAAGTATAAGAAGAACCAGTAGACAATGGCCGATAGTCTTCATTAGTTCCAACCTATGGTTTTTCCTTAGTCAGTTTATAAGTGCCTTCGGGCGTTACACGCTTTGTTTTTCCGCCAAACATGACATGGACGCGTCTTCCATCCGGATCCAACGAAATATCGCAGTTCGGCGTATCCTTCCCGTAAGTGAAACGCGCCTCTCTCGCCGCGACAGTCCGTCCGCAAGTGTAAACACCGCCGTAACTAAGATGAAACAGGCCGATATCATCGGATGACTTGGTTCCGCCAAACACCTCGCACCAGCTGCCCCCGCCATCTTCTATGAACGGCAATCCACCATCGGCCGCCGGGAAACGCAACCGGCCTATTTTGGTCCATTTCTTGCCCTGGTGATCGTAAATCATCATTTCGTACCAGGTGCCAACAGTATCCGTTTCGCGCATCATCAGGTGCACGGTATATGTTCCCTTGCCCCATGCGTACGGATAACGCACACCGACAAAATCCCCCTCATACCCGGCCGATTCAATCGTGCCTCCTTCCGCCACCGATGCGTCCGCCCTGTCCCGGGTTGCCCAGCGCGACCAGATGAATTTCGTTTCCAGCTGGCCATCAGTTCCGAATTTATATTGGAAGCCAAAATACTGCCCCGTCTTCCCAATCTTGAAGTCATAGAGTTGCAGGTAAACCGCCGCGGAGGGCAGCGGTTCAGCGTGGAACGTCAGATCCACGGACAGGTCAACCATTTTCTTCAGGCCGAATATCCAATTGACATAGGTCATTCCGCCGTGTCCTCTGCCGACGCCCGGAACCTTGCCTTTGGAAGCATCAACAGGATACTCATCATTCCGGGGTATTACCGGCCCGAGATAGTGACGATTTACAGTGCCTTGAGGGCTTAACATCTGGATAGTTTTCTGCCTCTCCGGGGGCGCCCACTGCCATTTTGACGGGTCTGCATCCGGAACCGGGAGACGGCTGAAATACTCGGCGTCACGTTTTATATCCGAAGGTCTTTCGGCATTGACCGTGCTCGCCGAAATAATCATCGCCAGGATCGTGACAATCAATACCTTGTTCATGATATTTGACTATAAAGAATAAACCCTGATTTTGCCATTGCAAAATCAGGGAGAAAACAAATAATCATCGGGAATGCGGGAAGATGGTGCTCTGAAGAAGTCAGAGGTCAGCGATCAGCGGTCAGAGGTCAGCGATCAGTGGTCAAGGCGCAAAGGCGGAAAAGAGAATCTATGAATCAAAATGACACCGGAACACAATCAATGCGCGGCATTTGGCCGGGATTGATGGTCATCCTGATTATCGCGCTCTCGCTTTCCGGGATTGCAAATCACGACCTCTGGACGCCGGACGAGCCGCGCGAGGCGGCCATTTCCCTGGGCATGAGCAAATCCGGAAACCTGATTATCCCCGAACTGGCCGGCAAGCCCTTTGTTGAAAAACCGCCATTGTATTACATAACCACATCGTTCTTTCTGCTGGGCCTGGGCAAAATAATCGGCAATACCGCCGCTTTGCGGCTGGCATCGGCCTGCTTCGGACTTGGAACATTGCTTTTCACCTACCTGCTGGGAAGGATTTATTTTGACCGCCAGAAGGCGCTCGTCGCCGCCGGAATCCTGGCCACCATGATCGGGTTTGTCCATGTCACCCACTGGCTGCTCGTGGATAATGCCCTCATGTTCTTCATTACCGCGTCAATCTGGGCCCTGGCCAAGGCTTATCCCGTTCGCCCGGAGGGCCAGGACAATCGCATGGCGTATTTGCCAATGGCCGGAATTCTGGCGGCGGGAGCCTTCCTCTCAAAGGGATTGATCGGGCCTTTGATCATTGGATTGGCCTGGCTGGGAATGTTTATTCCGTGGGTTAAACAAACGGAACGGCACGGCGGGGACGCCGTTGCCCTACCTTTACCTGAATCAGATAATCAGATTGGTAGGGCGAGGGCCT
>CAYYWX010000007.1:0-11794 GCA_964475405.1 uncultured Verrucomicrobiota bacterium | reverse complement strand
CCGCCGTATCTTTAAAACCATTAAAAGTTATAATTGGTTATCACGTCCTGGCGCTCGTTGTGTTCGGGTTGATTTCCGCCGCCTGGATCACGGCTTTCGCCCTGAAAGGCGGGCCGGAATTATTCCGCGAGTGGTGGTGGACGAATCATTTCGGACGCTTTACCGGCGCCGCCACGCAGTTGGGTCATATTTCTCCCTGGTATTATTATTTTACCGTCCTGCCGCTCTATATCCTGCCGTGGATCGCGCCATTCATCGCCGCCGTGGTCATTTTCTTCAAAACGGCATTTCGCGATAAAAAAATTCCCGCCGGAACACTGCCGCTTATCCTCTGGGCGCTGGGAACGTTCCTGGCCATGTCTTTATCCTCAACCAAGCGCGATATCTATCTCAGCGCGATTTTGCCGGCCTGCGCCCTTTTATCGGTTTATGGTTTGGAATTGCCCGGGCCTGGAAAAGGACTGGCGGCCAATATCGGAAAAACAATTTATTGGCTCTGGATGCTCATGCTTTTCATCGTCCTGGGGGCATTTATCGCGGCGCCATTTGTTGATACAGATTTATTCGGGCTTCCACCCATGACCTTCACCTGCGGCTGGCAACAGTTCCTGGCCATGGCAACGCTCTTGATATCCTGGCTGGTGCTTTCGCGCCTTACGACGCCTTTCATGCAGCGCTTCCTGATAGTCACCCTGATGTGTTATTCAACGTTGCTGATTTGCATCCTGCCGGTCGTGGACGACTATAAAAGCTACGGCACCGCCTTCCGGTCGGCGGCTTCCGAAATAAAAAACAACCCGGAACTGAAAGTTGCCGGCTGGAACCTTGACGAAACCACCGTGGCCGGTTTTTATTACTATTGCGATTTTGTATTTCCCCAAATTTCCGACCGGAAGATACTGGACGACATCCTCCAGGGCCGGAATGACCGGTTCAATGGCGCGGTCACCCTTATTAAAAATGCCTCCCCAAATGACTTGCCAGGAAAAGAAAATCAGGTTATTTTTACAGGCCGTATGGGAAAAAGGCGCCTGCTGCAGATAATCGCGGCGCCGACATGGGATAAGGATGACAAGATAAAGAAGGCAGAATGAAGAATGCCTGTATGGACTTCGCCCTGACCGGGCTAGGCTGGCAGGCTTGCGAAAGCCCTTTTGAAATATGACTGAATCACTTTTGTCATTCCCGCGGAAGCGGGAATCCAGAAACAAGCGACATAAGACTGGATTCCCGATCGAGTCGGGAATGACAGACCTGAAGAGAGGAAAAAATGCGTAATTCGTTTTTACCATTTTCAAAGCCGAGCATTGACGAGCGGGACATCAACGCCGTAAACGACGTGTTGCGTTCCGGATGGATTACGACCGGCCAGAACGCCGCCAAGTTCGAGGAGGAGTTTTCAAAATACACCGGCGCGCCGGCCTCGGTCGCACTGGCCTCCGCCACGGGCGGAATGCACATCCTGATGAAGGCCCTGGATATCGGCGAAGGCGACGAGGTGATCACGCCCGCCATGACCTGGGTTTCCACCGCAAATTTAATCGTCCTGAGCGGCGCCAGGCCGGTCTTTGTCGACGTGGAACGCGACACCCTGATGGCCGTGCCGGAGCTGGTGGAAGAGGCGATAACGGACCGGACCAAACTGATCATCCCCGTCCATTTCGCCGGCGCTTCCGTTGACCTGGATGGCTTTCGGCGCCTCGCGCAAAAATATAAAATCAGGCTGATCGAGGACGCCGCCCACGCGGCCGGCACCGAATATAAAGGAAAAAAAATCGGATCTTCCGGCACGTCCTTGTTCTCATTCCATCCGATTAAAAACATCACCACCGGCGAGGGCGGAATGTTCTGTTCCGATGATCCTGCCCTGGTTGAAAGGATCAAGCGCCTTAAATTCCACGGACTTGGCCTTGACGCCTTTGACCGCAAAATGCAGGGGCGTTCGCCCCAGGCCGAGGTGGTGGAGCCGGGTTACAAGTATAACCTGACGGATATCGCCGCGGCGCTCGGGCGGACCCAGCTGGGGCGGCTGGATGAATTCATCGCCAAAAGAAGCAAACTGGCGGAGTTATACCTGCAGAAACTCCGGGATATCCCGGAACTGATACCCTTGAAATCACCGCCTTGGGCGATGCGCCACGCCTGGCACCTTTTCATTGTCCGCCTTGACACCGACCGGGCGCGGATCGGGCGCGATGATTTCATGGAAGCCTTGAAACGCCTGAACATCGGGACCGGCCTGCATTTCCGCGCCATCCATCTCCAGAAATTTTACCGCGAGCAAATGGGGTTTGAGCCGGGCATGTTGCCCGCGACCGAATGGAATTCAGACCGGATCTGCTCCCTGCCCCTTTTCCCCGACATGCGCGCGGAAGACATTGACGACGTCATTGCCGCCGTCAAGGAAGTGCTGGCGAAAAGCAGATGAATTGGGCTCTCAGGCTCCGCCGGAGCGCTACGCCCAGGCGAGCAGGCGTTTAGTGTGTCTTAACTATCGGGAACAGCAAAGAAAAACAAGAAAAGAATGCGTCACGCCGTGACGCACTACAACTGTAGCGCCGCACGGTGTGCGGCGAACTTGGATTGCGGGCATAACCCGCATTAGAATGAAG
The DNA here is from genome assembly GCA_964475405.1 of uncultured Verrucomicrobiota bacterium. Classification (GTDB taxonomy): domain Bacteria; phylum Verrucomicrobiota; class Kiritimatiellia; order JAAZAB01; family JAAZAB01; genus JAQUQV01. The sequence continues at coordinate 9,182 of CAYYWX010000007.1, read as the reverse complement.
GTAAAGATACGGCCGCGCCGGCGCGGAAATACTAACAGCCTTCAGCCTACAGACTAAATAGCTTGATTAGGAATTGTTGACACAAGGCAATAATAAATATAGGTTAGCATTATGGCTGAATTTCCGTTAACAGTTTCGGTGGTCATTCCCGTTTACAACGAAGCCAGCAACCTGGGCGACCTGATCGGGCGCACTCTGGCCGCCTGCCGAAGCTTGAAGCGCCCCTTTGAGATAATCCTCGTGGACGACGGCAGCCGGGACGGGTCCGACGCGGCAATCACCGCCGCGGCCAAAAATCACGCCGGCGAGATAATCGGGGTTTTGCTGAACCGCAATTACGGGCAGCATGCGGCGGTCATGGCCGGTTTTGCCCAGTCGAAGGGCGGGGTGGTTGTCACCCTTGACGCCGACTTGCAGAATCCACCCGAGGAAATACCGCGGCTCGTGGGCAAAATAAACGAGGGATTTGACGTCGTCGGCTCCATCCGCACCCCGCGGCAGGACAGCTTGTTCCGTCGTTTTTCGTCAATGCTGGTCAATAAAATGACGGCATCCGTCACGGGCATTGTCATGCACGATTACGGCTGCATGCTTCGCGCCTACCGCCGCAACGTCGTCCAGGCCATGCTGCAATGCCAGGAGCGGAGCACATTTATCCCGGTGCTGGCCAACAGTTTCGCCCGCAAAACAACCGAAATTGAGGTGAAACACGTCGAGCGCCAGGCGGGCGGCTCCAAATACAGCCTATGGAAACTGGTGAACCTCCAGTTTGACCTGTTGACCAGCATCACCACCCTGCCCTTGCGCATCTTAAGCTTTGTCGGCGTAATTGTCGCGCTGATGGGCGTCGGGCTCGGTATTTTGATTTTAATCCTGCGTATTATTTGGGGACCGGAATGGGCCGCCAAGGGTGTCTTTACTCTGTTTGCTATTTTGTTCATTTTCATCGGCGGACAATTCACCGCGATGGGTTTTCTCGGGGAATACATCGGCCGCACTTATGTCGACGTTCGCGCGCGCCCGCGCTATTTCGTTCAGGCGGTTGAAGGCAAGAGCGGGCTGGAAAGCAATCTTAACCAATAACTCAAGTTTTCGGACTTTTCTCATGTCTGTCATTCCCGCGTAAGCGGGAATCCATCCGCCACTGGCGGACCATTTTATGGATAAAACACTGATCATTGCGGAAAAACCTTCCGTGGCCTCCGATATTGCGCGCGCCCTGGGTGGTTTCCGAAAAAAAGAAGATTTCTATGAAAGCGAGCAATATGTCCTTTCCTCGGCCAGCGGCCATTTGCTGACCATCCGGCCGCCCGAGGGCTGCGAGCCGAAAAAGGGCAAATGGAACCTGGTTAACCTGCCGATCCTGCCGCCGTCTTTTGACCTGTTGCCCATCCCGAAAGGCGAGCCGCGGCTCAAGCTTCTCCTGCGGCTTATCAAGCGCAAGGACGTGGCCGCCCTGATCAACGCCTGCGATGCCGGCCGTGAGGGCGAACTTATTTTCCGTTACATTGTCCAGTATGCGAAATCGCAAAAGCCGATCCAGCGTCTCTGGCTTCAATCCATGACCCAGGGAAGCATCCGGGACGGATTTACAGCCTTGCGTTCCGACCTGGCAATGCGGCCGCTGGCCGACGCGGCGATGTGCCGTTCCGAGTCCGACTGGCTCATCGGCATCAACGGCACGCGCGCCATAACCTCCTTCAATTCCAAGCACGGCGGCTTCATCCTGACAACCGTCGGCCGGGTGCAAACCCCCACCCTGATGATCGTGGTTGAGCGCGAGGAAAAGATAAAGAAGTTCGTCCCGAGAGATTACTGGGAAATCAAGGCCTCCTTCCAGGCCGCGGCCGGGCTTTACGACGGCCTCTGGTTTGACCGCAATTTCACCAAGACCGGCCCGGAGACGTCCTCCGATCCGGCAAAGATGGCGGGCGAGCGAGGCGAGAAAGCCGAGCGGATCTGGGACGAAGCGCAGGCGGAAACCATTTGCCAGAAATGCCGCGGCCAACCCGGCATCGTCACCGAGGAAAGCAAGCCCTCAACCCAGGTGGCGCCGCTCCTTTATGACCTGACCAGCCTCCAGCGCGAGGCCAACAACCGGCTGGGCTTTTCCGCCAAACGCACCCTGCAGATCGCCCAAAGGCTTTATGAACACCACAAGGCCCTGACTTATCCCCGCACCGACGCCCGCGCGCTGCCCGAGGATTATATTGACGTCGCCAAAAAAACACTGGCGGCCATGTCCGCGGTGGAACAATACGGCGAATTTGCAGGTAAAATTCTGGACGAAAAATGGGTTCGCCCGAGCAAGCGCATTTTCAACAACGAAAAGATTTCCGACCATTTTGCGATCATCCCCACCAACGTCATGCCCAAGGCCCTGCAGGCCGACGAGGCCAGGATTTACGACATGGTGACGAAGCGCTTCCTGGCTGTTTTCTTTCCGCCGGCGGAGTTCATGGTCACCACGCGCATTACAACCGTCCAGGAAGAAACCTTTAAGACCGACGGCAAAGTGCTGGTGAATCCCGGCTGGCTCGCGGTTTACGGCAAGGAAGGCAGCCCGGACCAGCAGGCTGACCTGACGCCCATCCAGGCCGGCGAAAAAGTCCAGACTCTCAAGGTCGAAGCCGCCAAACAGCAAACCAAGCCGCCCGCGCGTTTCACGGAAGCAACCCTGCTCTCGGCCATGGAAGGCGCCGGAAAACTCGTTGAGGACGAGGAACTGCGCGAGGCGATGAGCGCCAAGGGGCTCGGCACGCCGGCCACCAGGGCTTCCATCATTGAGGGCCTGCTTTATGAGAAATACATTCTCCGGCAGGGACGCGAGCTGAAACCTACCGCGAAGGCTTTCTCGTTGAGCTCGTTGCTGCACGGGCTGCAAATCGCCGAACTGTGTTCACCGGAAATGACCGGCGATTGGGAATTCAAGCTCAAGCAGATGGAACAGCAACGCCTGGGACGGCCGGAATTCATGCGTGAAATCTCTTCCATGACCGGCAAAATAGTCGAGAAAGTCAAGAATTCCGAGCACGCTTCAATTCCCGGCGATTTCGGGTCACTGAAATCACCCTGTCCGAAATGCGGCGGGGAGATAAAGGAACAATACAGCCGGTTCCAATGCGCCGCCTGCGATTTCTTCCTCTGGAAAAACCTGGCCGGACGCCAGTTTGACGCGGATGAAATGGACACCCTCCTTTCCTCAAAAAAACTAGGCCCGCTCGTTGACTTTCACAGCCACAAGGGCCGCTCGTTCTCGGCGATCGTAAAGCTCAACGCGGAGCATAAGATTGAATTTGATTTCGGCGGGGCGTCGGAAAATGACGTCAAAGCCGTGGATGCCGGAGGCGAGCCAAAGGAGCCGCTGGGAAAATGCCCGATTTGCGCGGCGAACGTGGTGGAAGCCGGTTCGGGCTACGCCTGTGAAAAATTACTTGGGAATACGCCCACCTGCACTTTCCGCTCCGGCAGTATTATTTTGCAGCAGCCCATCAGCCGCGAGCAGATGAAAAAGCTCCTTGAAACCGGCAAAACCGACCTCTTTACCGCTTTCATATCAAGGAAAGGAAGACCCTTCAAGGCGTTCCTCGTCATCCGCGAAGGCAAGGTCGGGTTTGAATTCCTGCCGCGCAAGACCCCCCAGAAAAAGCCGGAAGCCGGCAGTCAGTCCGCAGCACCGAGCCACAATCCGGTCCGGCCAGAGAAATCGGAATAAAGGCAACTACTCAGGCAGCAGTCGGGAAAAAGACGGCGGGACAAGGCCCGGCTTCGTTTGAAGGCTTCGCCGAGGCGAGCTGTCCCGCCCTACCCAAGATGCGATTAAAAAGGTAGGGTCGCACAGCCTGTGCGGCCGCCGGTACAGTTGGACGACCTGACTAGTTACGAATAAATCAGGGATTTAATTCGCAATGCCTCCTCGGGAATGACGATCTCCACAATCATTACCTTTTACAGTCTTTGGCACCGGACACACATATAGGTTGCGCGCTGGCCGACGAGCACGCGCTTTATGGCTGCGCCGCATCCCGGACACTGCGAATTACTTTTGCGGGAAAGCTTCAGGCGATCCTGATTTTGACCGCTCCTCTTGTTTAAGCGCTTATAATTGCCGATGCCATTGCCGAGGCTGGTCCCCTTGTTGCGGATGGCGCGCCGCAGAACGTGCCGGATGGCCTTGTACAAGGCCACGGATTCACGCTCGTCAAGTGAACTGGAAAGCCGGCGCGGGTGCAGGCGCGCTTCCCAGAGCGCTTCGTCAACGTAAATATTCCCCAACCCGGCAATTACCCGCTGGTCCAGGAGAAAGGGCTTCAATTGCCGGTGATGCGCCTTCAGGCGTGCCATCAGCCCTTTCGGATGGAAAGACTTTTCCAGCGGCTCCGGACCGAGCTTTTCAAGTATTTTTGAAGGCTCGGCAGTCAATTGCCACCGGCCGAACTTGCGGGTATCGCGATAGCGCAGCTCACGCCGGTCATCCAGCCGCAGGATAATATGCTGGTGCGCCTCCCTTTTGAAGCCGGAGGCGGCCAGGCTGAATTGTCCGCTCATCCGCAGGTGAACCAGCAAAAAAAGCGGCTTGGCAAGGGCGATAACGATGAATTTTCCGCGCCGGGAAATGGCGCGAATGCGGCTTTCGTGAATCAATTTTTTGAATTGGGACACGGAATGCCCCTTGATCAGGGGCGGCCAGAGAACGGTGCTGCCGGTGATTTTCCGCCCGATAATCCCGGCGGAGCGCAGTTCGTCAACGATTGTCTGGACTTCGGGCAATTCGGGCATAAAGAGTCTACTTAAAGTTGAAAAGGCCAGCCCGCGGACAGGTGGCATAAAAAAAGCAGGCTTCCCTTACCTTGCGGCGGGAAGCCTGCCATAATTCAACAAACAGCGACCTGTATGATTACCGGTCTCTGCCTCTCGGTCTATCCGAAAAACTGCGCGGCTTGTCTTCGCGCGGTTTGGCTTCGTTGACTTTCAGAGCGCGGCCCTGGAAATCCTTGCCATTACACTCGGCGATGGCCTTGTTGGCTTCATCCTGACTTCCCATTTCAACAAAGGCGAAGCCGCGAGATTTATTGGTATATTTGTCCATGATAACAGTGCACGAAACGACTGTCCCCACCTTGGAAAAGTATTCTTGAAGATCACCTTCCGTGGTGTTGAAAGACAGATTACCAACATACAATTTAACTGCCATAATTACTCCTTCGATCGCCGGATATTCTGCAAGTGAGCTTTCCCTGACCTATTCGGGATAACGATTGTTACAGACATTTTATTCCTCGTCTGGCAATCTGCTAACGCAAACCCACTCCGAACAAACGGCAAACATAGTGCACTGTAGACTAAATGCGATTCCATGCAAGGAAAAAATGCAATTATTTTTCAAGCTTGCGCTTTCCGGCCGTTTCAACTAGAAAAAAGCGTGTATTATAACGAAAAAACGGGATAAAGGGGCAAAACCACGGATATCCACATTTTAAAGGAAATCCTGCAAAAGACGCTGGATGTGCTTGCCCATGCCGTCTTCCCGGCCGCGGTGTTCGCCATCAGCGCCAACATCAATTTCCGCGAATTTGCCGCCGAATTCCGCAAGCCGGCGCTTTTTATCAGGGCTTTTGCCGTCGCCAGCATCCTCGTCCCGCTCCTGACGGCGGGGATCGTAAAATTATTCCATGTCCCCCTGCTGATCGCCGGCATAGTGCTGATTGCGGCCTCGGCCCCCGGCGATTCCTTCGTGGTCCTTGAAGCCAAGGCCAAGCAAGGCAACATTAAGCTGGCGGCCGCGACCATGACCCTGCTTTGCCTGACCATGCCTCTGGTGGTGCCGTTCTGGATGGGGATATTCAGCCGCTGGTTTCCACTTCATCTTGCGGTGACCCCGGCCGGTCTTTTTGCGGCTATCGCCCCGATAACCGTCCTGCCCATCGCGGCCGGAATAATCCTGCACAGCTTCTGGCCGACATTTGCCGGAATTCTCCAAAAAATCGCCTCGATAATTTTCAAGGCGGCAATCGTCACCGTGGGAATTTTCGCCCTGATCCTGGGCTATGAAGGCCTGCGCCATTTTACGGCAATGGCGATTTTGGCAATTTTGCTCGTTGTGTCCCTGGCGCTCTTTTTCGGATATTACGCCGGCGGTGAGGAACGCAAGGACAGGATAAGCATGGCCCTGACCGCCTCCATGGGTAATTTCGCGGTCATAATTCTCATCACCCACCTTAGCTATCCCGGCGCGCACATCCTGGCGGCGGCAGCGACCTTCGTCATCATCCGGAGCATCATTATCACGTTCTGGTATCTGCTGATGCGATTGCGAGTGCGCGCGGCCGGCGATTAGAACCTGCTCTCAGTTGCGAAAAACATTCAAAAACAAATCAGCGCTCTGGCCGATGGCGCCCGACTTTTCCAGAACCACCCGTCGGGCTTTTCCGCCCATCGCTTCCCGCCCGGTCCTGTCGGCCAGAAGGCCCGCGATGGCTTTGCCCATGGCGCTTTTGTCGGCCACCTGCACAGCCGCCCCGGCCTCAAGAAAGTCCCCGACAACCGCTGTGAAATTTTCCATATGCGGGCCAAAGATAATCGGCTTTGAAAAAACAGCCGCTTCAATCGGGTTCTGACCGCCCTTCGCCGCCAGGCTTTTCCCGATGAAAACAACATCGGCCAGCGCGTAAAAGGCCTTGAGTTCGCCGGTCGTGTCAACCAGCAGGACCGGCGGCTGATTCCCGGCAGCGCCGGGTTGCCGGCACTCGGTCCAGAGCCTGCAATCAAGGCCGCTTTTTGATATTTCGGCCATGACCTGTTTTCTCCGCTCGGCGTGGCGCGGAACGAGCGCGAGCCGTAAATCCGGATATTGCCGGCGCAATTCAACGAACGCTTCCAGGAGCGCCGCCTCCTCGCCCGGCCAGGTTGAACCGCCGACCAGAATCAGGTTCGGGGAGCCAAACCCGAGCGCGTGGAGCCGCATGATGAAATTTTCATCTTTTTCAGCCGACCCGAGAGATGATCCGGCAATGTCGTATTTCGCCGAACCGGTTATTTTGACCCGCGCCGGGTCAGCCCCAAGCGCGATGAGCCTCCTTCCATCCTCCCCGCTCTGGGCACATAAAAGATTGAAATAACCCAGAACCCGCCGGACCAGCGGACGCACAACCGGAAAGGAATATCTGCGGAAAGAACGGTTTGAAATCCGGCCGTTCAAAAGCATGACAGGAATGCCGCCGGCGGAGGACAGCCGCACAAGATTCGGCCACAACTCGCTCTCCACGAGAATCAACCCGACCGGACTGATCTGCCGCAAAACGCGCCGGACAATAAACGGAAAATCAGCCGGAAAATAAAGGAGAACGTCGCCGCCGCTCATTTGTTTTTCGGCAAGCGCGTGGGCGGTGGAAGTGGTGGTTGTCAGGACAAACGCGGAGCCCGGGCGCTTAACGCGCAATTCCGCCATGAACCGGAACGCGACCTGGATTTCACCCACGCTGACGGCATGGATCATGATCCGGCCGGGCGCGGCTGAAAGCTTGGCCAGGATTGCATCGCTGTAAAGTCCGAACCTCTGGCCGAACGCGGGCCAATAGCCCCCCCGCCGCCACATCCGGACCAGAAACCGCGGCAGGACGAGAAAATACCCGACGGCAAAAAAAATGTTATAAAAAAACCAGGTTATCCGTTCCATCTTTTTGACCGCGCTTTCATGCCAATGGATATATGTATTTCAGCCGGGCAAGTTTCAAGTCTAGGTCACCTTGGGAATTACGACCCTGGTACTGCAGCGCGGGCATTTAGCAGTTTTGCCATGCCAGTCAATTAGGGCCGACAACTTCTGGCCGCAAGCGGGGCAGAAGAACTTGAACTTGCCGCTGGCTTGGTCCACTTCCGCGATATTAACCTTGCTTTCCTTTTCCGCCGGCGCCTCTGCAACCTTTTGCCCGGCAACCGGCGCCGCCGGCCCAGGAACGGTTTCGGGCGCAGCAGGCGGCAATGCTTTCGACTGGACCGGTTCCGGAACAGGACCCGGCGCGACTGACGGAGGGGGCGGTAATTTCAGCTCAGGGACTTTAAATTCCGGCGCAGGTTGTTTTATCTTTATTGCCGGCATCGTTTTCGGAACATCTGTTTTTATGGAAGGCGCGGGAACAGCCGGGGACGCGACCGCCGGAGCCACGGGTTCTTCCACAATAGGCGTCACGGTTTCCGGACGGACTGTTTCAGGCGCAAGACCTGGCACGGCCGGCGGCGGTTCGGGAACCTTAAGTTCCGGTTCCGGTTTCTTGATTTTTATGGACGGCCCAATTTTAGGAGCATCTGTCTTTAAGAAAGGCGCCTGAACAGCCGGAAAAGTTTCTGGCGCTTTCAGTTCGGGAAGTTTTAGTTCGGAAAGTTTAAGATCCGGCGCTGGTTTTTTTATCTTTATGGCAGGAATTGATTTCGGAATATCCGCCTTTACGGAAGGAGCTGGAACAGCAGGCGCCGCGGCCGCTGCCACAACTGGCTCTTTCACGACCGGCGACACGGCTTCAGGTTGGACCGGCTCCGAAACGGCAACATGAACGGCAGGCGGAATTTCAGGTTTTTCCAACTCAAGAACTTTAACTTCCGGCTCGGGTTTTTTTATCTTTATGGCCGGTATCGATTGCGGAACATCTGTCTTTAAGGAAGAAGCCGGAACAACCGGCGCCGCGGCAGCTGCAACAACGGGTTCTTTAACGATCGGCGGCTCGGCTTTTGACCGTTCCGGCTCAGGCACGGCAATAGAGACAGCCGGTGACGGCTCTGGTGCTTTCAGTTCAGGAAGTTTAAGTTCCGGTTCGGGTTTTTTTATCTTTATGGCAGGAATTGATTTCGGCACATCTGTCTTTTCGGAAGGGGCCGGAACAGCAGGCGCCGCGGCAGCTGCCAGCATGGACTTTTTCACAGTCTGGGGCACGGCCTGGGGTTGGACCGGCTCCGCAACGGCAACAGGCGGGGTTTCCGGCGCTTTCAGCGCAGTAACATTAACTGCCGGCTCGGGTTGTTTTATCTTAATGGCTGGCGCCGGCGACGGAACATCTGCTTTTACGGAAGGCGCGGGAACAGCCGGAGCCGTGACCGCTGGCACAGGTTTTTTCACGGCTTGCGGCGCGGCTTTCGGACTAGTCGGTTCAGGAACCTTTAAATCAGGAACAGGTTTTTTTACTTTTATG
>CAYYWX010000006.1:52612-87276 GCA_964475405.1 uncultured Verrucomicrobiota bacterium | reverse complement strand
CCCTCCATAAAATCCATCATCAATTGGAGGGCGACAGGCTCTGTCGCCGTCTTTTTCCATCATGCGGCGGCTGTGGCCAGCCGCCCTCCATGAAACACACGCGTTTCCCGTCTGGAGGGCTGGCGGCTTGTCCGGCGAAGCCTTTTCCTCCATCCGCAACTAAAGCAGTATTATAGATCGTTCCGTTAAGAGATGACACATATTTGCGGAGAAGTTGAAACATATAAGACGATAATAATCTTTATCCCGTCCAGCCGCTGCGGTTGGACGGTAGGAGCCTACTTCGCCGGAGTAAGGCCATTGGCTACGAAGGCTGAATCGCAGGGCGAATTTCGCTTCCGCCAGCGGCGGATTTTCCGCCACGGGCGGATCCGCTGGTGGCGGAGAAAAAACATGGTCAGAGATCGCCGCCTTGTCCTCCGAAGTCCGCTTTTGCGAGACGAAGGAGGAAGCCTTTTTCAAACGAAATTCGCACTGCTATTAATCATTCCTTTCCGCCTAGGCGGAGGAAACACGAACGACAAGTCTTTTAACATTGACCGCGGGGAACGATATAATATGATGCATTTTTTAACCAAGGAGGAAACACAAAAATGAAACAAGCTGACATCGGACTGATCGGACTGGCGGTAATGGGCGAAAACCTCGTCTTGAACATGGCAAACCACGGCCATACCGTGGCGGTATTCAACCGGACGGTCTCCAAGGTTGACGACTTCATGAACGGCAAAGCCAAGGGCAAAAGCATAATCGGCACGCGTTCAATCAAGGAACTGGTTGATTCCCTCAAGAAGCCGCGGCGCGTCATGCTCATGGTCAAGGCCGGCAAGCCGGTGGACGATTTCATCGACCAGCTGCTGCCCGTCCTCGAGCCGGGCGACATCATCATTGACGGCGGCAACTCCCATTTCCCGGACACGATCCGCCGCACGAAATCGCTTGAGGAAAAGGGATTTCTTTTCATCGGCACCGGGGTCTCCGGCGGCGAAGAAGGCGCGTTAAAGGGACCGAGCATCATGCCCGGCGGGTCGCCGAAGGCCTGGCCGCACGTCAAGGGCATTTTCCAGTCAATCTGCGCGAAAGTTGAAGACGGGACCCCCTGCTGCGAATGGGTGGGAAATGACGGCGCGGGCCATTTCGTCAAGATGGTCCATAACGGCATTGAATACGGCGACATGCAGTTGATCTGCGAGGCCTACAGTCTCATGCAAGCCGGCCTGAAACTGGACGCCCCGGCGATGCACAAGATTTTCAGGAAATGGAACAAGGGCGAGCTTGATTCATACCTGATTGAAATCACGGCCGATATCCTCGGCAAGCGGGACACGATCACCGGAGAGCCGATGGTGGACGTCATCCTGGACACGGCCGGGCAGAAAGGCACCGGCAAATGGACCAGCCAGGCCGCGCTAGACCTTGGGATCCCGGCGGCGACAATCGCCGAGGCGGTTTTCGCGCGCTGCATTTCGGCCATCAAGGAAGAGCGGGTTGCCGCCTCCAGGATACTCGGCGGGCCGGCCGCGAAATTCAAGGGCAACAAAACCGCCTTCATCGAGACCATCCGCAAGGCGCTTTACGCCGCCAAGATTTGCTCCTACGCCCAGGGCTACGCGCTGATGCGCGCCGCGGCCAGGGAATACAAGTGGGAGTTGAAGTTCGGCGACATCGCCCTGATGTGGCGCGGCGGCTGCATCATCCGCGCGCAGTTCCTCGGCAAAATCAAGGCGGCCTTTGACCGCAATCCCCAGCTGGCCAACCTGATGCTGGACTCGTATTTCCGCGCCATCCTGAAAAAGAACCAGGAAAGCCTGCGGAAAGTCGTGGCGGAATCCTGCCGGCTCGGCATCCCAATGCAGGCCTTCAGTTCCGCGCTCGCCTATTACGACAGTTACCGCAGCGCGCGCCTCCCGGCCAATCTCCTCCAGGCCCAGCGCGATTATTTCGGCGCGCACACTTATGAGCGCACCGACCGCAAACGCGGCGAATTTTTCCACACGGAGTGGCTGGCTGAATAAAAAGGTTTTATAAAAGTTCACAGTTCAGAGTTCACAGTTTAAAGGTTGCGGATTAAAACCATATCGAATCCTGGAACAAGGAAGTTCACAGTTCAGAGTTCACAGTTATGAAAATTGAACGTTTTGAGGATATTAAAGCCTGGCAACTGGCGCGGGAACTTACTTCTCAAGTATACCATATTACTAAAAAACCGCGTTTTGCCCGTGATTACGAACTTAAAGCGCAAATACAGAGCGCGGCGGGTTCCGGCATGCATAATATTGCCGAAGGATTCGATTCCGATACGAATGCGGAATTCATCCGATTCATGCGGTACGCCAAACGGTCGTGTTCTGAAGTCCAAAGCGAACTCTACGTTGCCCTGGATCAGGATTATATATCCCAAAACGAATTCAACGACCTCTACGAGCAGGCCCGGCAGACACGCGCCGCCATTCATGGATTTATTAAATATCTCAAGCAATATGAAAAACGCAAAGCATCAAACTCTGAACAATTAACCGTGAACTCTGAACTGTGAACTATATAACTTTATGAACACTCATGTCTTTACCAGGGATGATTTGATCAATTTCAAGCCCGCGCACGACTTTTTCGTGGGCATTGACTCGGACGGCTGTGTGTTCCCGACCATGGACCTGAAGCAGAAAAAATGCTTCCACAAGATAATCGTCAGCCACTGGCACCTTGAAAAAATTGAAAAATACGTGCGCGAATCGGCGGAGTTCGTGAACCTTTATTCAATCTACCGCGGCCGGAACCGGTTCCCCTGCCTGCTGATGTCCATTGACCTCATCCGCGACCGGCCGGAAGTTGTCGCCTCAAAAGTCAAGCTGCCGGAATTCAAATCATTGAGAAAATTCATTGATTCCGGCGTGCCGTTGAGCAACGCCGAGCTGGAAAAGGCGGTCAAGGCTTCCGGCGACGAGGAACTCTCCTCGCTCCTGAAGTGGAGCAAGGATGTCAACGCCGATATCGCCAGGACGGTCAAGAACGTCCCGCCCTTCAAATGGGTGCGCGAGAGTTTCGCGGAGATAAAGGAGACCGCCGACGCGATCTGCGTCTCGCAGACCCCGACCGAGGCGCTCGTGCGCGAATGGGAGGAGCATGACCTGATGTGCTTTGCGCGGGTTATCGCCGGCCAGGAACTGGGAACAAAAAAAGAACACATCCACCTGGCCACCGACAAACGCTACGCGAGCGACAAGATCCTGATGATCGGGGACGCGCCGGGCGACCAGAGCGCGGCCAAGGGCAATTCCGCGCATTTTTATCCGATCAATCCCGGCCACGAGGAAGCCTCCTGGGAAAGATTTTACAAGGAAGCCTATCCAAAATTCATCAACGGCACTTTTGGCGGCAAGTATGAGACCGACCTGATCCGTGAATTTGAAGCGCTCCTGCCCTCGGTTCCGCCGTGGAAGTGAAGATAGTGGCAAAGGCACAAAGGCAGAAGGCACATAGTGGAAGAATCGGAAAACGTGATGGATGAAAATACGCGTCACAAGGGACGCTTTACGCAGTGCGAAACCACGAACGTTGGACCGCAATTAACAAAAGGATTATTGTGAAACACAACGGCTTTGTTGACTTGCAGGTGAACGGCTACAAGGGAATAAACTTCAACTCCCTTCAGCTGACCATTGACCAGATCCGCCAGGTGACGCGGGAACTGGCCAGGGCCGGGACCATTGCCTACTGCCCCACGGTCGGCACGGACAAGATCCAGGCCTACGAGCATTCCCTCCCCCTTTTCGCCAAGGCCATGCAAGACCCGGAATTGGCGCGGCATATCCTCGGCCTGCACCTGGAAGGCCCGTTCATATCGCCGATTGAAGGCGCGCGCGGCGCCCATCATCCCAAATATATCCGCCAACCCAGCGTTGAGCTCTTGAAAAAGTTCCAGGACCTGGCCGGCGGCCACGTCGTCCTGCTGACGCTCGCCCCGGAAATAAAGGACGCCATGCCGCTGATCAAATATGCCGTCCGGACCGGCATCAAGGTCTCGCTGGGACATCACCTGGCCGATGACGCGACCCTGGAACTGGCGGTCAAGGCCGGCGCCACGGCCTGCACCCATCTCGGCAACGGCATGCCGAACATGATCAACCGCCACCAGAACCCGCTCTGGTGGCAACTGGCCTGCGATGATCTTATCGGCATGTTCATCACCGACGGCCATCACCTGCCGTCCGATTTCATCAAGGTGGCCCTGCGCGCGAAATCGCCGGAAAAGTCCATCGTCGTCAGCGACGCGGCTTTCATCGCCGGGATGCCCGCGGGTGAATACGAGTTCCTCGGCAGCAAGGTCGTCCTGGCGCCGTCGGGCAGGATCAGCTTCGCCGACACACCCTACCTGGCCGGATCCTCGGCCAACATGCTGCAGTGCATGAACCACCTGGCTTCATTAAAACTCCTGACCGAGGAAGAGCTCTGGAAAGTGGGGTTTGACAATCCGCTGCGCTATTTGGGCAAAAAGGCCGCTGCCTTCAGCAAGACCAAAGGTCCGCGGGTGGAATTTCGGAACAACAGATTTACTATCAAACGGTAAGTCGTTCTGTCATTCCCGTGACTTGAGTTTTGGATACTCAAAAAACGTTCAACGTCCAACATTCAACCTTCAACATCAAACAAAAAGAGAGATTGCCCCTCGCTTCGGTTGAAAGTTTCCAGCGCCTCTGTTACGTACCAGGCCGAATATGTCATTCCCGTGCCTTGAGTTTTGAATACTCAAAAAACGTTCAACTTCCAACATTCAACCTTCAACATCAAACAAAAAGACAGATTGCCCCCTGCTTCGGTTGAAAGTGTTGGTAGTTTCCTAACCCAGATTTCTCACAGGGAAAATCCACCTGCGAGAAATGCGGGCTAAGCCTTTTGTTGCGCCTTCGCCGGAATCTCGCGGCCAAGGTGCTTCAGGACCGCCTGCATATCATTCCAGACGTCCCACATCGCCGACTGATTGCGCAGGAGGTAGGAAGGATGGAAGGTGGGCATGGCCGGGATGCCCTGATATTCAAGCCATTTGCCGCGCACCTTTGATATGGTCATGCCCGGCAACCGGGACGGGATAAGCCCCTCAAACGCGCTGGCGCCCAGGAGGACGATGACCTTCGGCTTCAAAACGGCGATCTGCCGTTCAAGATAAGGCCGGCAGGCGTTCGCCTCCTCGGGCAACGGTTTCCGGTTATTCGGCGGGCGGCACTTGACGATGTTGGCGATGAACACTTCGTCCCGTGTAAAGCCCATGCGCACAATCAACCTGGTCAGCAATTGCCCGGCCCGGCCGACAAACGCCAGCCCCTGGAGGTCCTCGTCCTCGCCCGGGCCTTCGCCGATGAAAAGTATTTCCGGACGCGGGTTCCCCTGCCCAGGGACGGTCTTGGTCCGTTTTTGATGAAGAGCGCATTTCGTGCAGGCCGCGATTTCGCCGGCGATTGTCTTTAATTCCACCTCGGGCGGCAAGGCGGGTCGGGCCGGGACATTGACGGCTTTTTCTTCCTTCCGCCGGCCGGCGAAAGAAACGACTTCGGCGACATTGTTTTCGCGGAGATAATCAACGTAGGATTCTATATCTTTGGAAACTTTCGCCAGCAACTGTTTTTTTGCGCCGCCCATATTGAAACTCAAATGCCGCCTTCGTCAGCTTCAATACATTCGTTCCCGTTCGTTTTTGTCGATGGAGATAATCTTCTCATTATCCGCGGGAAAAACGGACCGAAGACCACGTACAAGACGCCGAAAAACAGAATAACCAGGGCCGTCAGGGGCGCGGTGTAATTACTGCTCACGAAGAGCAGAAGGACAAGGACGACGCACGGGATGAAGATTATCGGGAACTTGGTTGGCTTCGGATAGCGCACGTTTGACACCTGGAGAGTAATCATCACCAGGACCCCGCTCAAAAACAGGACGCCAACCGGGCCGTAGCCGAGCTGGAAAAAATCGGCGAAAACCTTGGTCTCGCTCATCATGACAAATATCGCCACCCAGCCGGCGCTGGCCGTGATCGGCAGACCGCAGTAGCCGGCCTGGCCCCGCGCAGGATCATGCACCTTGAACCGCGCCAGGCGGATCACGCCGGAAAGCACGACCAGCGAGGTCATAAGGATGCGCCAGTCAACATGCTTTTGCAAAGCCACCTGGTAAATAAGAACCGCCGGCGCCAGGCCGAAAGCGGTCAAATCCACGTAGGTGTCCAACTCCGCGCCAAAGAGTGAAGTCCCCTTCAGGAGGCGGGCACAATTGCCGTCCAGCCCGTCCAGGAGCATCGCCAGCATGATAAACTGGGCCGAGAGCAGGAAGTGTTCCCCGCCTTCAATTGCCAGCAGGATGCTGAAAAAACCGCACAGCATCGCCAGGAGAGTGATAATCGTGGGGATAATCTGGCGCCAGCTCATTTTGCCTCCCCTCCCGCGGCCGGCTTCAACCTGGCCACGGGCGTAACCCCCGCCTTGACTTTATCGCCCGGCTTGACGAGCACTTCCACGTCGGCCTTCGGGAAATACATGTCAAGCCGCGAGCCGAACTTCATCATCCCGATCCGGTCGCCCGTTTTGACGGTCTGTTCCAGTTTCAGCCAGTAAACAACGCGTCGCGCCACCGGCCCGACAATCTGGTTGACCAGGCAGCGCGTCCGGTTGTTTTCGATGAGAATGGAGCTGTGCTGGTTGTAATCGGAAGATTTTTCAAGGAACGTGAAATATCTTTTTCCCGGATAATATTTCAGGAAAGTTATCTTGCCGCCGATCGGCGCGCGGTTGACATGCACGTCAAGAAGACTCAAAAAAATGCTCACGCGGACCGTGTCGGTCTTCATAAAATTATCCTCGCGCATTTCCTTGATCCCCATGATGGTGCCGTCGGCGCCGGCGACAATCGCGGCCGGGTCGGCCGGCGGGATCCGTTCGGGATTGCGGAAGAAGAAAAGCATGAATCCGGCCCCGATCACGGCCAAAAGGGAACAAACGACGGCTGTTTTTTTCCAATGCAGAAGGCGAAGAACAGCTCCGAGCGCCATAAACAAGATGAATATTCCGAAAAAAAACGGCCAGACTTCATTTACCACCGGATACAGCATAATTGTCTATTCCTGCCTTATTTTAGACCTTCCAAGTCCTTCAGCCGTGGATTTTTTCATTTTTCGGGAGGATTTGTCAAGCAAGGAGATTCGTTATTAGGTTGTTATGAACCCCGGGGCATCGGCTTCTCCAGCGGCCCGCACTTCCTGGCTATATCCACAAATGCGGCTGGCATGCCGAACAACGATTGCCGTGCTACTTTTCTTTGCCCGGCACGGTCTCAATCCTTGCCACGATCTCCAGGAAGAATTCACGGGACCAGAGCGCGAGCGATGACTTATCCCGAACAAAGCGATCCGCCTCTTGCCGGGCCTGGTTCACATCCAACTTGGCGATGGCAGTATGCAGCAGGTCAAACAGGTCGGACCGGGCCAGGGGAGCCGAACCGGTCCAGTCGCCGGAATGCCGCAGACGCGACTCCAGGTGACCCAGCCGCAATCGCGGATGATGGCCAAGATACCAGACCAGGTCATACCAATCGCGCCCCTTGACCCGGGTCTTCCACTTCCGGCACAACAGCGCGTGCATCTTTCCGGCGAAGAGGTCGGGCAGGCTGTACACGCGCACGGCAAAGGGCAATGGCAGCAGGACCACGCGGCTCTCCGTCTCGAACCCGCCGGGCGGGTCGGTGTCCACCTCCAACTTGATCTTCAGCACTTCCCGGGCATGCACCTGCCGGGTCAAGTCGGCGTTGACCTTGACAACGATCAACTCTTGCAAGGTGTTGGCCTTCAGGAAGGCGGATTCAATGGCTGATTCCGGGTTACGCTGGCGGGCCTCGAAGGAGACGTCCAGTCCGAAGCTGTCCAGTTCCCGGCGAAGCGCATCACCGTAGGCGCCGAGAGAGAATTCCTTGTCCGGCGCAAGGAGCGAGAAATCAAGGTCCTCGGAATACCGGTCCAGGCCGTAGAGCACGCGCAGGGCTGTGCCGCCGTAGAACGCGGCGTGTTCAAAGAACTTGCTGCGCCAGAGACCGAGCAAGGCGATCTGCTGAAAGATTTCCCTCAGCGCGTTGACATAGTCGTCGCGGGTCCGGCAGGCATGGCGCTCGATCATTTGCTGGATGGCTTCGTTCATTGATGTCTCGTGTTGGGGATGTTCATGACGGATTCTCCGATCGCCGCGCCAGATATTGCGTCAGCATGGTGATTTTTCTCGACGCGAAGGCGCCGGCAATGGCGGCGAGCCGTTCCGGATCCAATGAAGCCAGCCGCTTTGCGTCCAAACGCAGGTCTTCTAACAGATAGGCGTTAAAGTCCTTCATGTTGGCCGGACTGAAACGCTTGTCCATCCATACCTTGTCTACAAGGGCCTTCTCGGGTGAGGCCATCAGGCATCGGGCCTCGCCTTCGCCCGACCAACTGATTCCGGGCGCATAGCGTCGTGACGGAAGGGTCCGGTAGGTAAATACCCCGAATGGCGTGCTGAACCGCCGACTCTCGCCCGTGGTGACCGACGTTACATTCTCGACGCGCTCCGGTATCATTCCGTAGTGGCCCAGGGCATAGTCAAGGCTGACATACGAGGGGCCGTATA
Source organism: uncultured Verrucomicrobiota bacterium (assembly GCA_964475405.1). GTDB lineage: Bacteria > Verrucomicrobiota > Kiritimatiellia > JAAZAB01 > JAAZAB01 > JAQUQV01. The sequence continues at coordinate 78,643 of CAYYWX010000006.1, read as the reverse complement.
TCAAATTGGCCAGAAGTTCGCGGCTGAGCGGGGCGCGCCGATAGCGCTCACCAAACACGTATAATCCCTTGCGCACACGGATCAAACTGCCTTCGGCCAACAGCAGGCTGATGCGATCCCTAGGCTTGGCATAACCATGCAGATAGGCTACCAGTTGTTGGTAGTCCAGAATGTCCGTACGCGCCTGCTCCCGAATGTCCATGACAGTTATCACGCCAAGACCATACGATATTATCGGCAGTATGTCCAATATATTTGGACATACTCCTTTGTTAATTCAACTTTTTGCTTATTTTAGCCAGAAAGGCCTTGATGACTATTCCTGATCGGTCGTAATTGGTCGTAAAATTGGTCGTTTTGGTCGTTTATCGGTCGCAAATTGGTCGTTTTGGTCGTTTATCGGTCGCAAATTGGTCGTTTTGCTTGGTCTCCAAGATACAGCCTAAAAAACGACGATACTCAGAATACGACTTTGAATCACATGGCGCCGTGGCGTTTGAGGAATGATTCCACTTCCCGGCGCTGGCTGGCCGGCGCCGAGCCGAAAACGATATAATTCTCGGCCCCGCCGGTCTGGTCCGCGAGCTTGTCAAAATTACGCCAATCCCCGACAAACTGCGCGCGCTTGCCGGCCTTGATTATTTTCCGGTACACGTCCGGCCAGTGCTCGCCTTCCGGCTTCCCCGCGCCGGGCACCCACTGCACTCCCTTCAATTCCCTGATGGAGAGCAATGAATCAAGGTGTTTAAACTGGCCGACGCCGTCCAGGTGATAGAACGCGTGGTCAAGTTTTTCACAGGATGCCTCCAGCTCGGGCTTGACGAATTCATCAAACATTTCCGGCCCGATCATGTAGCAAAAATCGCACTGGAGCATGTAACTGGGCGACTCGGAAAAAATAGGCGTCCAGGTGGTATAACCCGGGTTGAGCGGTTTCAAAACGGCGTTGATTTCATCAAACACCCGCCACCATAATTTATGCCCGTCCCAGGTAAGGCGTTTCACCTCGTCCGGGCAGTCAACAAGGTCAAAGAGCAATTTTTCCCCCGGACGGAAAGTGGAAAGGATATCCAGGTTGCCGCCCAGGTCGGTCATGCTGACCTGGACCAGGCCCTGCCAGCGCGCCAGCGCGGCGCGGCAAATATCCTCAATGCGCCTCTGCCAGACATTGCCGGGAGAGATGGAAAACCGGATATCAGCCGGCTCACGGTCCTTGTCGGGGTGAAACCAGATCGTGTCCGCGCCCGGCTCCGCCCTGGCCCCCATGAATGCCGCCAGAACGCCGGCGCCGAAATCCGGCCAGACAGAGGGAAACGAGTCCCCGAGAAATTCCCGGCATGAAAGGTCGTAATCCCAGCGGTCCACGATCTCTTCCGGGGTCACCGCCAGGTCATACGCGTTTTTTTCCTTTGCGACGCACGGCAGGCGCGGCTCCGGGCGCCCCGGCGAACGCCCCGTGAGCGTGATATGAATCAGCGGCCGGCCCAGTTTTCCGTCCCACCAGTCCCGCGCGTTTTTCTTCACCGTCTTCCAGCGCTCTTGGCTGAAATCAATCGCCATAATTTATCACCCGTAATATAGCGTCTACACTCATGGTTTTTCCAATTATTTACGGCTTGGAACATGCCACGCTGTGACTGGTTGGGCATTTTTCCAATTTAAGCTGTTCCTTGCGAAATATTTTCTTTTCTTCTTTATCACTCATTTCCGTAAAAATGGTTGCCGTAATATCGAACTGCGATGTTGAGCAGACCAAGATGGTCGCAAAGTCTTGCAAATTAGAGAAATTGGATAGATACGATGTCCCGTGGTTAGCATCTGCCTCCAATGTCGAACGTTCCGAAACCGGCCCTTTAATTTCGAGAGACCAGTCATTGGGTACGTTGTTGACACTTCGAAACCTACCGCACGTCATTTTGATTTCCAATCCTGAGATGCGCTCACCCGCGTCTAATGGGACAGTCGGAAACGACAAGACCCGAAGAAAATGATCCGCAGGTTCCGGTGCCTCCTTCTGTTTGCATCCTAAACAGCAAAGAAGAAACATAATTATCAATATCCCTTTCATTGTCATTCTTTTATTGCCTAACTTATTGATATCCGTTTTTTAAATACGGCCAACCGCCCGCGGAGCGTAGCAGGCGGTCGGCCGGTCATGTTTGACCAGGCAAAGATTGCAGCCGCGGCATTCGCTCTCTCCCCTTTTTCGCAAAATCAGCGGAAAATCCGGCTGGCAGACAAAAGGACGCGACATCGCCACCGCGTCGCATTGATTCAAGGCCAGGGCCTCGTTCATTTTTTCCAGGCCGCGCAATCCGCCCACGGCAATAACCGGGATTTTCAGCTCCTGCTTGAACCGGGCGGCGAAGGGCAGATAGTAGCCCTCGTTCTTTCCCGGCCCGACCCGCCGCTGGGCAATATCGGACCGGAAAGCGCCGGAAATTTCAACAAAATCAATCCCGTCCTCCTCCAGCTTTTTTGCCACCTGGAGCGTATCTTCAATCTTTAACCCGGTCGGGTCGTCATCGCAAGCGCCGAGTTTTATCCCCAGCGGAAAATCAGGGCCGACCGCTTCCCGGACCGCGCGGATGACGAAACACAAAAATTTAGCGCGGTTTTCCAGAGTCCCGCCCCATTCATCCGCGCGGCGGTTGGTCAAGGGTGAAAGGAACTGGCTGCCGAGATAGCCGTGGGCGGCATGAATCTGAACGCCGTCGGCGCCGGCTTCGCGCGCTTTCCGCGCCGAATCGGCAAACGCCTTGATGATCTCCCGAATTTTCTCACCGTTCAATTCATCGCCAAGCATCGGGTCGTTCGGCCTTTCGGGAAGATAAGAAACGCAGACCGGGCTGGCGCCATTCTCGGCGCGCACCCGGCCGCCGCCGTGGTTGAGCTGGAGGAAAACCGTCCCACCCGACTTATGGGCCAGGATCAAGGCCTGGCGCCAAGCTTTCATGTTGCCGGCGCTGGAAATCATGGGCATGGAAGGATGCAGGCAGCCCGAGGGGTGCGCCGCGATATGGCCGGAAATAATCAAACCCGCCCCGCCCTCGGCCAAAGCGGCGTATTTATTGCCCAGGCATTCGCCATCCCGCTCGTCGAGCATGGCGATCCTTTCGGCCGTGGCGCTGCGCACAATCCGCGAGGAGAGCGAAATGTTTTTTATTTTGAAAGGATCAAATATTGTCATTGTTGAAATAGTTCATGGTTCACCGTCGGCGCTCAGCGCCAAGGGGCCACTTGCCCCGCGGCGGAGCGACGTGGCATGGTTCACAGTTCAAGGTTCATTCTGACTTTGTGCCTTTGCTACTCTGCGAAGTAAGCCTTCGCTACGAAGCACGAGCTGCCTATGTGCCTTCTTTTACTGTATTAACCGCCTCGTGAAGATACACCGGCCGCAGCGGTTCGCCCGGAAGATTCAAGCGCATTTTCCGGCAAGCCAGCTTGCCAAGATACCCGGCCTTCGGCACGCGGGCTTCCTCCACCAGGCGCGCCGCGCCGCCGGAGGCCGCCTTCAGCCTTGCCTGGAGCCTGCGCCAATCCAGGGAGACGATAACACATCCCGGGACGGGGCGAAAATCATTTTCAGGGACTAATTGAATCTTCGAACGCGTTAAAGGAACGTCGCCGTTCCTTTCATAAACCCCGGTCCATAACTGCCGGCGGCGCGCGTCGCCGACCACCTGGACCTGGTCGGCCGAAAATTCCAGCATGATTTCAAAGGCCAGCGTCTCGGCGCTGGTCAGCGCGAAAACCTGTTCCCGCCCCGGCAGGGTAAATCCTTGCACGGCCGCGCAGGACGAGCGCAAGCCGCTGTAGGAGCCGGGACCGATATCGACGACATATCTGGAAATATCCTTCAGGTCGAGGGCAAGCGCCTGGAGCAGTTCTTTCAAGCATGCAAACAGGCCGCCGCTGCGCGCGACAAGGCAATCCCATTGGCGTTCGCCCAGGATCTTTTCTTCATCCAGCACGGCGAGGCTCCCCGTATCGGATGATTGTTCAACCGCCAGTGTTAACATTTTCGTGCCCATCAGGTTTTTGTCCGGGCCAGATCAGCGGTAAAAGGCGGCCGGCAGACGCCTTTCTCGCAGACAATCGCGCTGATGAGCCGCGCCGGCGTCACGTCAAAGGCCGGCGCGTAAACCCTGACATTGTCCGGCGCGATCCGATTGCCGGCAATGACGGTGATCTCCTCCGCCGCGCGCTGCTCGATGGGAATGGCGTCGCCGGAGGGCGTTTTCAAGTCAATGGTTGAAGTCGGGGCGCAGACCACGAAGGGAATATTATGCGCCTTGGCGAGCACCGCCAGGCCGTAGGTGCCGATCTTGTTGGCGCTGTCGCCGTTGGCCGCGATCCGGTCGGCGCCGACGATGACCAGCTCCACCTTCCCCTCCTTCATGACCTGGGCGGCCATGTTGTCGCAGATAAGCGTGGCGGCTACGCCGGCCTGCATCAGTTCCCAGGCCGTCAGGCGCGCGCCCTGCAGGAGCGGGCGGGTTTCATCGACAAAAACGTGCAGCGGCCAGCCCCGTTCATGGGCCAGGTAAACCGGCGCGAGGGCCGTGCCGTACTGCGAGGTGGCAAGGCCGCCCGCATTGCAATGGGTCAGGATTGATTTTTTGCCCTCCAGGAGTTCCAGGCCGTGCTCGCCGATCAAGCGGCAGATTTTCCGGTCCTCTTCAAAAATCGCGACCGCCTCCCGCGCCAGTATTTCTTTCAACTCATCCGGCGGAAGGGATTTGGCCGCGAGGGCCCGTGACTTCATCCGCTCCAGCGCCCAGAAAAGATTCACGGCCGTCGGCCGCGAGGAAGCCAGGTAGTCGGCCGCGCGCGTGATTTCGGCCAGCAGGCCGGGGGTGTCGGCGGACTTTGCCCGCTGGGCGGCCAGCACCACCCCCATCGCCGCCGCGACGCCGATCGCGGGCGCGCCGCGGACCTGGAGGGTTTTTATGGCGATCCACGTTTCTTCCACCCCGCGGATCTCGAGGAATTCAAGTTTGCCCGGCAAAAGAGTCTGGTCAACCGCGCGGATGAAACCCGGCACGATCCGGAGCTTTTGCTCCGGCACCCATTCAATTGTCAATAATGTTTTCATCATGCCATGGTCAGCAATAACACGCCGATGCTCACGCCGTTAAAAAGGGCGTGCAGGGCGATCGGCCCCCAGAGGGAACCCGAATGAATATACAGGATGGAGAGGACAACCGCCAATATAAACAGCGGCGCGAGCGAAGGCAGGTGCTGGTGAATGGCGGCGAAGATAAACGAACTGACCACGACCGCGGTCCCGGTCCCCATTTTTTTCATCAGCGCCGGCAGCAATATGCCGCGGAAAAGCGCCTCCTCCACGAATGGCGCCACCACCACCGCCAGCAGCAGGAGCAAGAAGAGGCTCCAGCCCGTCTGCGGCTCAAGGAATATCGTGACCACGTCCTGGAGCGTCACATCGTATCCGGCCGCGTAAAAAAACACCTGGCAAAAAAGGGAAGTGACGACCACGATCGGCATGATCCCGATGTAGCTCGCCAGGCCCTGGGCGCCCGAGCGTTTCAGCCCCGGCCAGTTAAGGCCAAAGGCCTCGTTCCACGACCCGCTGCGCCGGCGGATAAAAATCCAGACGACCAGCAACGCCACACCGTGAAACAAGACGCCCTGCACCAGGGCCGCGAGCGTCTCCCTGGCGTCGGCCGCAAACCAGCCGAGCTTCACCCCTCCCCAATGCAGCGCCACGGCCAGCGCCTGGATCAGCATCAGGATCAACACGATCCAGAGCGCGTCCTTGACAACCCAGGGCCGCGACCGCAGGCGCGAGGCGATAGCGTCCCAGTCAAAAGGCGTCACCAGGAAACGGACCAGTAAAAAAACATCAAGCAGCAGGCCGAAAAAAATGATCGCAAGGTAAACGCCGCCGACAATATAAAGCGGCGGCATGACCGGCGACTGGATAACGGCCAGAATTTGGGGTGGAAGATTCAAAACATTAACCTCTCGGGCAACATGCCCAAAGCCGCTTTGTCATGGGACCGTTCCGCGCCGGGCGATGGCCATTGCTCAGGCGGAGGCGGGTTCAATTATTTCCTTGATGACGTAAATCGGCTTGCCCTGGGACTCGTGATAAGTGCGCATCTGGATTTCCGCAAGGATGCCCATGCAGACAAACTGGATGCCGAAGAACATCAGCATGAAGGAAGTCATCACCCAGAAAGGACGTTTCAGCAGGCCGGCGGCGGAGGACTGGAGGCCGCACCAGCCGCAAATATGGGCGATGACCATGAAGAGCATCAGCGCCAAACCCGGCAGGCCCACCATCAGCCCCATCTTGCCGAAAATCTGGATCGGGCTGCGGCTGTAACGCAGCAGGAAGGAAACGGTCATCAGGTCCAGGACCACTTTCACCGTCCGCGACAGGCCGTATTTTGACTTGCCGAACCGGCGCGGATGATGCCGGACAACCACCTCGTCAACCTTGCACCCGCCCCAGCTCGCGAGGGCGGGAATGAACCGGTGCATGTCGCCGTAAAGCTCCACATTCTCCATCACCTCGCGCCGGTAGGCCTTGAGCGTGCAGCCGTAATCGTGCAGTCGCACGCCGGTCACCCTGCTGATCAGGCCGTTGGCGAACATGGAGGGGATTTTCCGGCGCAAAAATTCATCCTTGCGGTCCTTGCGCCAGCCGCTGACCACGTCAAAGCCCTTGTCCATCCGTTCCAGCAGGAGCGGGATATCCTCGGGATCGTTCTGCAGGTCGGCGTCCAGGGTGACAATGATATCGCCCCGGGCCTCGTCCAGGCCGGCGCTCATCGCCGCCGTCTGGCCGAAATTCCGGCGCAGGCGGATGAGGCGGAAACCCGGCAATCCCCGGGCGCTCTCGCGCAGCTTGTCCCAGGTGCCGTCCGTGCTGCCGTCGTCGATCAAAAGGATCTCATAGGAACGCCCCGTTTTGGAAAGCGCGGCATGCAGCTTTTCGCAAAGCAGCTTGACGTTTTCGGCCTCGTTGTAGACCGGCACGACGACCGAAAGATTCACGCGGTTGTCATTCATGGCCTTTATCCTTCAAGGGGCATCGGGTTGCAGAGGTTTTTCTTTGATTTCGCCGACCGGCCGCAGTTGAAGCAGATATAAGAGGGCCTGGCGGCCAGGGCGCGGATTTTCTCCAGCTCCCCGTTGCTGGCCAGCACGCATAAATGTCCCTTATGGGAGCCGATGCATTTCTTTTTTTGTTCCATAATTATTTTTCTCCACGCATTATTTAAAAAGATAAAATATCAATTCACCATCACCTTGACAACGACCTTCCGGACCGCCTGCGGATGGTGGACGCACAAACCCGGACGATGCGCGTCCTGGGGATAAAAAATGACAAAAAACCCGCTCGGAACCAGGAAACGGTTTCCGGCGCCCCGCAAGAACAAGACATCCTTGGCTTCATCATACCTGGTCTCCAGCTCCAGGTTTGCGACGCACTGGTACTCCATGGCTTCCATGCCGGAAACCATGTACTGGATGTCTATATAGCGCTGGTGGGCCTCCCACTTGACCGAGGCCTCGGCCGCGGTCGTATACTCGGAAACAATGACGAATAATTTTTCGCCGTTGATGGCCTTCTTCCCCGGCGGCATGTTTTGCAGGTCGGCCGGCTTCAGGAAGCGCAATCCAGCCTCAATGCCGGCGCCGAGGCCGTAATACCGCGGGGCGTTGTCTATATGGTCGATGATCATGATTTACCACGCGTCTCGAACGGTTGGCAGAAAATATCATAGACCGCCGAGGCGATCGCCACGTGCCCGGTCAGGTTGGGATGCACCGGCTCGTTGCAGAACGTGTCCGGCTCATAATATTTCAGGAGTTTCTGGTACATATCGTGGGTTTTAAGCAGGCGCGTCTTGTATTGCCTGCTCAAACGCTCGACAATTTTCAGGTAGCGCGGCAACACCTCCAGCACGCTCCGCCGGAAACTGTCCCGGTCGGATTCGCGGCTGATGTAAAAGGGCTGGATCAGCAAAATCCGGCAGCGCGGCAGGCATTCCCGCGTGCGTTGCATGATTTTTCGATAGGCCTCCTCGTATTTTTCGGGCGAAATGCCGTTGGCCGGATCGCGCAAATGCCAGTGCAGGTCGTTGATGCCGATCTTGATTGAAAGCCAGTCGGGCCTATGGCGCACCACGTCATCGGTCCAGCGGTTCAAGAGGCCGACCACGTTGTCGCCGCTGATGCCCTTGTTGATAATTGTCACGCGCTTTTCAGGCTCGCAGGCAATTAAAAAATCGGAGAACAGCTTGACGTAACCGTTGCCGAGAGAGCGCTCCGAGTCGCGCCGGCCGCAATCGGTAATGCTGTCGCCGATAAAAAGAACCTTCTCGCCGCTCTTGATTTTTGTCGTCATTTTCCATTTCCCCTTTAAATGTTCGTTCCGGCAATCATCCGGCCAAAGCTGTCCCCCGGAAAACCGGGGCAACTCAAACGGGCAATCCTTCCCGTCATTTGGCTCTGGCAGGACATCTTAGTCGGCCGGGGATCAGGAAGAAAGTCTTTTTTTCCGTTCGTTATGAACCAGGGAAATAATCGCGGTATGCAGGGCGTTCAAGGCCACCAGGATGTAGTCGCCGCGCGACGCGCCGTTCGCGGCGATGAACTCATCGCATTCTTTCAGGACATCGCGGATCGGCGCCTCAACGCCATCCGCGGGCAATGACCTGATCATCGCGCGCACCGCCTCAATGCCCGCTGCCAGGTTGCGCTGCTCGAAGCTCTTTGCGCCGCCGGTCATGATTTTCCGGCAATCGCCCGCATCCAGCGGACTGTGCCTGATCTTTTTTGAAATTTCCATTAATTCCTCGGCGCAGGCCGTCTCGAAATCCACCTTGCTGTGCCGCCATAAATTGACAAAATGGTGCTCCCCGCCGGCGATCCGCGCCACAGCAAGGGCCGTTTCACCGCGCAGGTGCGCGTCTGAAAGGCGGCGCAACAAGGCCAGGATTTCGGGCAGCAAGTCCTTCCTCCTGAAACGTCCCAGGGCGGAGGCGTAACCGGCGCAGATGTTGTCGTTTTTTTCATTTTTAAACGCCTCGATGATTTCCGGCAGACTGGCCTGGTCGTTCAACTTGGCCAGGGCCCGGGCGCATTGCGAACGCAGAAGCGCGTACTCGCATTTCAGCATCTCGCGCAGGACCGGCACGGCGCGATAATCGCCCATTCTTCCCAAAGCCCAGACGGCGGCCTCGCTCAAACCGGGTTCGCGGCTCTTGACCGTCGTCGAGAGGGCGTTGATCAGCTTGCCGTCCGGCGGCATGCGCGCCATGGAGACGACCGCCTCGTAGCGCACGTTAAAACTCGGGTCATCGGCGGCCTGCAAAAGCTCCTCGACCGTCAGGCGGCTCTTGGCGTCCCCCATCCTGCGCGTGAGCTCCATGCGCCGCGACTCGTCCTCCGAAAGGTGATAACGCACGATGGAGCTGAAGGCCAGCAACGGATTGCCGTGAAAAAAGAACGAGAGGAATTCCCCGGTCCGCACGAGGCTGGAATCCCTGGCCCGGCGGAAGATATAAAACGAGATCAAGCAGGAAAAGAACATCATGGCGAACAGGACCGTAAAGTTGTCAAAATGAACGAAACGCCAGTCAAACTTGAGCGGCTGAAGGAGATCCAGCAGCCAGCCGTAAAAGAACGAGCAGCAGGCGATCAGCGCGTTTTGCAATGACGCGTTCAAGGCCGTGCAAAAAACCGGGCTGCGCGCCGCCGGCAGGACGGTGACATAAAAATAACGGCTTGCCCCGGCGGACCAGCCCTGGAGGACGACGCCGAAGAAAGCATAAACGCAACAGGTGCCGACAAGGCTCTGCTGATCCATGCGCGGAAGGAAAAAAAACAAAACCGGCAGCAGGGAAATGCCCGTCAGGGCGCTCATGAAAACCGGCTTGCTCCCGAACCGGTCCGCGCTCCATCCCCAGAAGAAAGCCGACGCCAGGACGCCGGCCTGGAAACAGCCGGAAAAGAGCATTATTTTGTCGGCCGTAAACCCGATCCGCTCGCTCATGTAAAGTGGCAAAAAGCCGAAGGAAGAGGCGCAAAACAAAAAGAACACCGAGCCCTTGAACCACGTTTTAAAACTGGGGTTGCGCATCGCCTCAACAGTGTCGGCGATCAGGGACCATTCCCGTTTACCCACGGCGGCCTGGGGCGCGCCGCCCGGCAGGCGCGTTGCCATGGCAAGACTGATAAAACCGAAAAACGCGCCGGCATACATGGCCACGCTATAGCCGGGCAGGCCGGGCCATTTTTTCATGATCAGGACCGCGGCCAACGAGGCGCACATCGCGGTGACATTGCCCACCATGACGTTGACCGCGTCCACCTTGCCGCGCACCCGGGCCGGGATGAGTTCCAGGAGCCAGGTCGCCCAGCCGGTCTCGGCAATCGACCTGAAAACGGCGAAGAAAAACACAATCAGGGTCACCCAGACAAAGGCGCTCGTATCGCCGAAACGCTTTGCCATCCACCCGGCCAGCGGCAGCAAAAGAATAAACCAGTATCTGAGAAAATAAAACCTGAGCAGGATCTTCTTCGGCCCCTGGCGCATGACCCAGTTGGAAAGAAAGATTGAAAGCAAATAGGAAAGCGGCAAAATGGAGAGGACGAAACCGATCCGGGTCTTGGACATCCGCAAAGCGTCACAAAACAGAGGAAAGAGCGGGCCGAATAAGGTCAGGATGGCGAACATGCCCGACCAGCCGCTGAACTGATACAGCCACAGGTAACTTTTTTTCTGCTGGATTGCGGTGATCATGTGCTGATATCTGCCGACAGGAGATAATGCCTTATCAATTAGCATTTTCAATAAAAATCAGCCGTGGTATATTGAAGCGGTGAATTTTATGACAGAATCAGGCGTCAACGCCGCAAAGGAGAGGATGTTGCTGGAACGGATGGCCAGGCTCGGCATCCGCGAAGCCGATATCCGTGAGGAATTCATCCGCGGATCCGGCCACGGCGGCCAGAAAATAAACAAGACCTCGTCCTGCGTGCAATTATTGCACGGGCCGACCGGTTTGCAGGTAAAATGCCAGCAGACGCGCCAGCGCGCCTTGAACCGTTTCCTCGCCCGGCGGGAATTGTGCGAAAAGATCGCCGATCGTGTCCTCGGGGAACAGTCGGCGCGCCGGCAGGAGTTTGAAAAAATCCGCCGCCAGAAGCGCCGCCGCAGCCGCCGCCAGCGCGCGGCGATGCTGGAAGCCAAGCATTTCCATTCCTTGAAAAAGCAATCCCGCCGGCAGGGGAACATGGATGATAACTAGTGTAATGTAACTGAATTAAATGAATTTATAAGACTGAAAAACGCTGGAAAAATCACGGGATTGTCATTCCGATCCGCCGCAGGCGGAGAGGAATCTCGTTATAACTGAGATGCTTCGCTACGCTCCCGCCGTCGCAAATATGCTATGGCGGGCAGGCAGCATGACAACCTATAAATACATGTCTGCGTGATACACTCCACTAGCGCAGTGTGATCAGGTTAAACGCTATACGCTAATACAGGCGCCCGTAGCTCAACTGGACAGAGTTCCTGACTTCGGATCAGGAGGTTGCAGGCTCGAACCCTGCCGGGCGCGCTTTGATTATCAACGACTTATAAAAGCAGCCCTTTCCAATTCTTCCTTAAAACTGCATTTTGTCACGGCTTTTGTTACGGCTTTTGCTTGACAATCCTTTATTTTCAAGGCATGCTACACCATAGAGTTGCTTCTTTCTAGCTGCTCCACGGTGCACCCCGTAATTGAAAAAATTTAAAAGGATAGACCATGTCAAATATTTTCAAGCGTGAAAGATCCCCAAATTACTATTGCCGCTTTCAGCATATGGGAAAGGATTATATCTACTCGACCGGAACAAGGAACCGGAATGATGCCCTGAAACTCCTTAAACAGAAACAGGACGAGGTCACCAATACAGTGTCCATCGATGAAACCGTGAGTAAAGTTATTCAACTCTTGGGCAATCTACCAAAAGATGATCAGGAAAAACGAAGGACAGAGATTGCTCGCCGGATTGTTCAAGGGCAGGCAACCAAGTTATTGTTTCAGGAAGCGTGGCAGGCTTGGTTGGATATTCCAAAGAAGACCGGGACTTCCACCATTGTGGGCTATAAGGCGGTTTGGAAACGTTTTGCACACTGGGCTGAGACGCGGAAGTTGCAATTCCTTCACGAAGTTACTGAAATTGATGTTCAAGACTATGCTGCGGATCTCTGGCAGTCCCGCATAAGCACATCCACGTTTAATTCGCATAAGCGATTCCTGACCGGCCTTTACAGAAAACTGAAGGCCAAGGCTGGACTTGTTATCAATCCATGGGATTGCGTTGCCAGCCTGGAAAAAGAACATGAAGGCCGGCGCAACTTGACAATGCCTGAGCTGCAAAAGGTCATTGGAAGCGCGACCGGTAATATGCAGTCTATGTTCATGATCGGTCTTTTCACTGCCCTTAGATTGGCAGACGTTGTCAATCTCCGGAAGGATGCCGTCAACCTGAAGGAGAATATGCTCGAAGTGATTCCCGTGAAAACAAAACGTTTGAATAAAAAAATCAGAATCCCGATCCATACTATCTTGCGCCCCAGGCTTGAGGATATGATGAAGACCGTTGAAGGTGATTATTTCTTTCCAAAAGAACGGGAGTTACACGCAAAAGGTTCGTCTGAAATTACCAAGTACATGCAGAAACACTTTGAAGCCTGTGGCCTCCAGACCACCGAGAAATCAGCTAATCTTCACAGGCGCCGAGTTATTGTCCGGGTTGGGTTCCACAGCCTCCGGCATTCCTTTGTGTCGCTAATGGCCGCCGGCGGCGCACAACAGCATGTCATTCAGCAAATCGTCGGCCATGGGTCCCCCGCCATGACCGAGCACTACACCCACCTGGACGATAGCCAGAAGACAACCGCCATGGCCGCCATGCCGGCAGTTGTTTTTGAAGACAAAAATAAAGGAGCACATTGACACCATGAAAAAAATAACCAAGAATTCCTGTCAACGACAGTTCAACGGAATCAAGGGTCGAAAGCCTCATTTCCCGCATATTATTACGAAACAGGGGCTCAGGGAAATCAACCGATACAATCTGCCAATTAATTCAGAATCTCTACACAAATGCTTAAACTTCATTCATAAATGTCACCGACAATCCCAGGAGAACCTCAATTCAAGTGGAAGTTTTTATCTGGAAGAATTGATGATGACAATTTCTGGTTTATATTCCGACCTTATTCAGGAGGGAAACTTCCGTTTGGCTGGCACTTTACCAGCAATCCGTAAACGCCTCAAAATCCTTGAGCAGCTTAATATGGCGTATTTAAGATACGGCGCCATGGTCCGAATATGCTCATAAAGAAAACCAGGGTGGAAATGGCGCAGGGATTGATTCCATCCACCAATCCGGCCATCATAACGCCAATAACCGTGAATTTTTGCACACGGGTTTCCAACAGGTTCATCCCGACTTCCGGCGATTGGGATGCAATTGCCGGGACTTCGCCGGAGGCAATGGCCTCGTCCAGCACCTTCAATAACTGCCCTTGAATCTCGTCAATATCGGCCAGCAGATGCCGTCCGTTCACCACCATGCTGACCGGCGCGTTGACCTCCTTGTTCAGGCTGATTTGATAATGCGCCAGATGCAGGTAGTTTGTGGATTGCGTGATATCAAACCGGCGGATTTCGCATAATCCGGGGTAATAAGCGTCCACCTCTGGTAAAATCTTGCCGTTCACCCGCGCGCAATCGTCACATCCCGGTTCAAAGAAATATTCAATTACCAACGGCGTTGAAGGGGAAATATCCGAAGCATTGGCGCTGGAACATGCTCCAATCAACAACCCGACACCAATGATAAAAATCATCCCGCAAAAGGTGGCTTTACAAATACCGTTCCGAATATTCATCATCAATTCCTATTCTTCTTGCATATAAAAAAATAAACCAGGCCCACCAGAGGCGGCAATTGTTTTAAAGGTAGGGTGTGGGCCGTGCTACTCTGCGAAGTAAGCCTTCGCTACGAAGCACGAGCTGGCCCCGCCGCATCTTAAAATTCTCATACATAAATATATAAAACCTTGCAAAGAAGTTGAAATACATAAGGCAATAAAGTTTCTTACTCCGTCCGACCGCTGCGGTTGGACGGCAAGGGCCTACTCCGCCGAAGTAAGGACTTTGGCTACGAAGGCTGGATCGCAGGGCGAATTTCGGTTCCGCCAACGGCGGCAATTGTTCCAGACGCCTCAGCGGAGTGAGGCGACTACACTAACTCATTTCTTTTTGTAGCCGCGGCACTCAGTTGCCGCGTCCTGATTTGCCCCGAGTGGAACGAAGGGAACCATGAACGGTGAACCCTGAACTGTGAACTTTGGTTGGCTAAAACTCCACAGGGATTGTGATCGGGTTAAGCCCGGAACGGTCGGTCGTGACCTGGATGGCGGCCCCGTTTAGATTTGATGAGATCGTTCCTCCCGAAAACTCAATCCGGTAACGGGCAGGACCATTTGTCTGGACCTGGAAGCGCATGTCGGGACAGGGCGGAGTCACATCGGTAATGGCAAACGGCTTATTTGCACGCGAAATCAAGGTGACATAGCGGGGAGGCGAAGATCCGCCTACAGGCTGGGAGAATTTCAGCGTCCGCGGCACGGCCACAATGTCCTCACTGACAAACTGGACCAAGGAAACGGAAATATCAGGATAGCGGGGATGATCGGTCAGCACGTGGGCCACAGTCTCAAACTTACCGCCGGGTGTGTCCGGCTTGACCCGAACGCGCAAACGGTATTGCTTGCCCACTACGTTGGTTTCAATGGAGGCAGTGAACTGCGTGGAATCAAGCTTTAAACCGGTTACTTGGAATGTCACATTGGAAGAGGTAGTAATATCGGCATATCGTTCTCCACTGTCGCCCGGCGCGCGGGTGCCGAAACTGATGATTTGCGGGATTACCTCCACATCGACAATGAATGTGCCCACAAACTCCACCTTGGATAATGGTTTCTGGGGGTCGTTGGATTCCAGCGTGATGGCTTTCCGGGCCGGACCACTGCGGCCATGCAGAGAAAGGACGATGGATAGTTCGGCGGTTTTTCCTGGCAAGATGGTGTTTGTGGTCAGGCCCATCTTGGCGCAACCGCAGGCCGCATGAGTCTTGCGGATGGTCAAAGGTTCGTCACCAGCATTGCGCAAGATAAAGATATGGGAGATGGGCTTTTCGGTATTGTTCGTGCCGAAATTATAAACGGGCTGATCGCAAACCAGTCGCGGACCATGCTCGGCGACAACCTCTCCCGCAGTCGCACTACGCAATCCCGCCAAAGCAAGAACTGCCCCAAGAATTAAACAAAATATCTTCATGTAGGGAAAAACAATAGGCAAGATAGATTAGAATGGCAAGTGACAAATTCCATTTTAACATACGTTATCTGCGCCTCCGCTCATGCCTAGAGAGTGCTTGTTCGGACGCTTACTGATTATTAGCAAACGTCGGCAAACCAACACTCCAAATATTCCAAAAAGAAAAGCTACTGGCAAAAATAAACCTATTTCATGAAATGTTTTAAACCATGAAAAAGAAGGCGGCAATAATTTGCATATAAACATCAAGAAAAAAGACCAGACTGACAACACTGCTGCTTCAGCCAATACATAATCTAACCAAATGGGCAATTTCATTTTAATTCGCATTATTAGCAAACGAGGAATAATCACCGAAAATGCAATTGCCAGAATGACTGAATCCAAGAATCCATTTATCAAATTCGTAAGCCAGCCAATAAATATACGCGCCGGAAAAGGATCATACGGATATGCAAGCTCATATATAGAAATCAGTCCATAACGATAAAGGATTTCTTGAAGGATCATTGCCAATATAGGAGCGATCACATATGCTATAAGAAAAACACTTTGAATTCTTACATATAGCCACGCTGATATCATTGACATATTAAAATTATCCACCATATCTTGATTCATGTGAGTCCTCACCAAGATGTTACTATGGCATCTCAAATATTCTTGTATTATTTATTCGTTTGAAATTATAAGCGGCATCAAGAGCGGCGTTGGGGCTGTTGGTGCGGGAGGCGGAGGTTAATTGGTCATATTGATCGTAGCCGTAGGAGATGGACCCGGTTGCTATTTCCGATTGCCGATTTTCGATTGAATGCGCCGGCCGGCGGAATCAAGAGTATAGTTGAAGGCAGAAATAATATTTTTCCCCTCCGGTTCTTTCATCGTCTCCGGAATTTCTTCCCTCATTTCCTGTTTTTATTTTCAATTTTACCGTCTTTTCCAATTACCGAATCGGCCTGAACCCCTTTAGACACTACTGATATTGCTACAAGCCCTATTTAACAAGAAACTTGATACATACCCCAACATCTATAACCCCAACGATAATGACCAGACTCAACGAAATCAACTTTAATACGACCTTAAGATTACGATGCTTAACGGTATCTATCATTCCTCGAACAATGAACACGTGGCCGCAAAATGTCAGTAATGTAATTAGTCCTGGAGTCCAAGAAAAGCGTATCGGTAGGATTTCGCTTGCAATAAATACAATACCGCTAGACGCACTCAAGAAGACAATCATTAAAATCAATATTTCTATTAACGTCAAACTTACGCGATATAAGGCATTTGTAACAAGGTGAATGATCGTTACAGTCAAACCCGTCAACGCTGTAAAAATCATCAATACTCCAAGCCAAACAATCGAATCAATGGAATGATCACGCAGCCTTATAAATAAACTTGGTACTATAACCACTAACACAAAGAGATACAAGAAGATACCAACTATTTGCACGGGCAAGGGGCCGATCGAATCGATGAATTTGAAAAGTTGACGATCCGAATTAGATATACTCACAACTTACACGCCTTACCCTTATTTTTTTAGAAGTTAATTATTCCAAGATCATCCATTTCTATCGGCCTGTCCCAATCCAGACAATCAGCGTCCCATGATGAGACCCGAGCATATCCCGTGAAAAGACCTCGCGGGATTGCGGGGACAAATTGATTATTAGTCGATTTTTTACGCATCATAAAAATCTATTAATTCTTTCGTTCTCTAGGTTTTCAGCCCCTACACCCACTTGATCGGATGTGTTTTTAACCTAAAACCCGTCTTTTTTCTCAGAAAAAATATCTGAACTAATACAGAATATTATTTTCTCTTGACGTCCACCTCTAATGGGTGACACCTATTTTACCTATACCTTACCTTTACCATTTTGCTTTTTTATATAAAATAGTCTTACCCATAAAAACATGCACATTGCGGCCAAAACAATTTGCAAGAGTACTAAACTCGTCTCAATATTAACAAATCTTGATAATACATCCTCGTCCTTTTCATGACTGTCAATTTGAATAAACATTGCATTTCGATTAAAAAAACCGATCAAACTCCCTTTAGAATATACCCATGTTATTACCCCTTCCTTTAGATTTGTTATTGGCATGTTTTTTTCAGAAGGAGAAACAAACTGGCAGCGTGTATACCCTCGGCACCAAAGCTCGGCACGTATCCGTAAAAACCAACAATGGCAAATCAAAAATATCAAAACAAACAAAAGGGAAACCCCTAGTGTAAATGATTCCACGATTCTATAAGTTCGATTTTGCATTGCTGTAAATCTTACATAAAGATTCCTATATTATCTCCGCCAATTTGACCGAACCCGTTAATCGTATTCGTATAAACCTCAGGCATCCTTCCTCGGTGATACATTTCACCATGAACCCCAGCTCGTCCATATGGCCGGGAATCATGATCCTGGGATTGTCGGCCGTTCCCTTCTTTTTAAAGACAATACTGCCCATGCGATCCTGGGACACTTCGGCCCTGCCCTTTAAATGTTTTTTCAGAACATCCCGGACCTCCCGCTCATGGCCGGATACGCCGGATGCTTCCGTTAATTCCTTCAAGAGATTGAGTCTTTCCTTGTTCATTTTTTCCTCCGGTTGCTTACAGATAAAAATACTTTTTTGATATTTACATGCCACTTGCCGCCGATAATCCAGCCTTTTGTCCATCCGCTCCGGGCCGGCTACGCCAACGCTTTTTTGCTCGCCAGCGCGCGGCGTTTATTATATATTTTTCATCGAATTAAACCTTATTAAGGAGTTCATATCATGAAGAGACGAAAAATCGGTTCGGCGGCATGCGTGATGTTGATCGGCATCGTAATCTTCGCTTTCACATTCTGCGCCCTTGGCGAGACCATCAGCGTTAACGGCCCCGCGGTCACACTCAAGGCCGCCAAGAACGACGGCCGGCTCGTCCGCGTCCCTCCCCCGTCAGAAGCGTTCAGCAAGGCGACCAGCGCCACATTTACAATCCGGTACCTGAACGCCGGGGAAGTCAACGCCTTTGGCGACACCTGCATCGGCTGGCCGGAGGAGGCCAAGGCGGCTTTCACCTATGCCGCCCAGATCTGGGGCACACTGGTCCAGTCAACCGTCCCGATCAGCATTAATGCCTGCTGGGCGAACCTCACCCCGGCCGACACGCTCGGGCATGGCGGCGCCAGCAAATTCTTCCGCGACTTCACCGGGGCGCCCGTTGCCTCTACGTTTTACCCGGTAAGCCTGGCCAATGCCCTCGCCTCCACGGACCTGTATCCCTCCCAGGAAAAAATCATCATTGCCTACAACGCCCAGCAACCCTGGTATTTCGGCACCGACGGCAACTGCCCCGTGGGCAAATACGACTTTGTCAGCGTCATCCTGCACGAGATCACGCACGGCCTCGGGTTTCTCGGGTCATGGAGCTACCAGGGCGGAGTGGGATCATGGGGCGAGATTGAGAGCACAACCGGCATTCCGCTGTCCTATGACCGCTTTATCGTCAATGGATCGCTCCAGGCCCTGCTCAACACGGGGCTTTTTCCCAATCCGTCCAGCGCCCTCGGGTCCCAGCTGACCGGCAACAATCTTTATTTCTACGGCGCCAACGCGATCACCGCCAACGGCGGAACCGCGCCTTCAATCTACGCGCCCTCAACCTGGAGCGACGGATCGAGCGCCTGCCACCTCGGCGAAGTTTACCGGGCAACCGCCAACGGCCTGATGGTTTACTCCCTGGCCGACGGTTATTCCATTCACAGCCCCGGCCCGATCACGCTGGGATTGCTTAAGGACGCGGGCTGGACCGGCGGAACACAACCTTCGCCGGTCGTGGCCTTGAACGGCTCAACCAACAACATCACCATGACCACGTCCGATGCCTTTACCGTGGCGGTCGCCCTGGATCCGGGCGGCTACACCGGCGTCAACAAGGATTGGTGGGTGGTCGCGCTCACGACCGTCGGGACATACTACCTGCAAAGCTCGGGCAGCTGGGCCGAGGCGGCCGATCTATCCCAAGTTCGACCCGCCAACCAGGGACCGCTCTTCTCGCTGCCTTCCACGACAGTGCTGAGCCTGCCTTCGTTGCCGGCCGGGACGTACCAGGTTTATTTTGGCGTGGACACGATGAACGGGATCATTGACGCCGATATAATTTACTCCACGGTCAAGGCCACGGTGCAATAAATTATTTATCACGGCGGCCTTGCGGGGGCGATCGAACGGGTGAATTGAAAAAAGAACTTAACATATCGGTATCGCCCGCCCAGGCGCACGACATCGCGAAGCTGAAGAGCATTGCTTCGGATAACCTGAAGATTGAAAGCGCGCGCATCCATGATCTTGTCGTCAGGCGCCGGTCAATCGACGCGCGCAGTTCGAATATTCGCGTCAACCTGGACCTGGATGTCCATATAGACGAAGCGTTGCCATTGGCCGGAAAACCCGCCTTCCTTTATCCCGATGTTTCGAAAAGGCCCCCGGTGGTGATTATCGGCGCAGGCCCGGCGGGCCTGTTTGCCGCCCTCCATCTTATCGAGCTCGGTTTCAAGCCTGTGATTTTCGAACGCGGCAAGGACGTGGGCGAGCGAAAGCGGGATATCGCGGCCATTCATGAAAAACATATCGTTGATCCTGATTCCAATTACGGATTCGGCGAAGGCGGCGCGGGAGCTTTTTCCGATGGAAAGCTGTATACCCGGTCGAAAAAAAGGGGGAATGTTCGGAAAATTCTTGAAGTGCTCAATTTCCATGGCGCCCAGGACGATATTTTGATAGAGGCGCACCCCCATATCGGCACAAACGTTCTGCCCCGGGTGATTGTGGCCATCCGCAACAGCATCCTCAATGCCGGCGGGGAATTACATTTTAATTCCCGCGTCACGAACCTGGTTATCCGGGACCAGGAGGCAAAAGGAGTGGTGCTCCGCGATGGTTCAATTGCGGAAGGCGTTGCGGTTATCCTCGCCGCGGGTCACTCGGCGCGGGAGATATACAGGATGCTTCATGAAAACAGGATACTCCTCGAAGCCAAGCCGTTTGCGGTCGGGGTCAGGGTGGAACATCCGCAGGAACTGATTGACCGCCTCCAGTACCACGGCATGAAAAGGGACGCGTATTTACCCGCCGCAACTTATTCGTTTGTCGAGCAGGTTCACGATCGCGGCGTCTATTCATTTTGCATGTGCCCCGGCGGCGAGATCGTACCGGCCGCAACCGCGCCCGGCGAACTGGTGCTGAACGGCATGTCCCCATCCGACCGGGGCGGTCGCTTTGCCAATTCGGGAATGGTGGTTGAAATAAGGCCGGGCGACCTGCCGGTTAACGACAAGCTTGACGAGATGTTTGCCGGCCTTCGTTTTCAGGAAGATATGGAAAAGCTGTGTTTTGCGAAGGCGGGAAACACGCAATTTGCCCCGGCGCAGCGTCTTGCCGATTTCGTCAACGGCCGCAGAAGCGCGAACCTGCCGGAATCTTCCTACCGGCCCGGATTAATCGAGTCCCCCCTTCACGAATGGCTGCCCCATTTGGTTGGATTGAACCTGCAAGAAGGGCTTAAACTTATTGGACGTAAAACCAAGGGATATCTTACAAATGAAGCAATCGTGCTTGGCGTTGAATCCAGGACCTCTTCCCCCGTTAGAATTCCAAGGGACAAGCAAACACTTGAACACGTGCAGATCAAGAGACTTTTCCCCTGCGGGGAAGGATCCGGATATGCGGGGGGGATCATGTCTTCGGCCGTGGATGGGGAACGCGTGGCCGACATGATAGCCAGCCTTTATAAATAATTTTTTATTGAACACCATCAGGAACTTAGAGCCTGTTTCAGCACGCGGCCGGTATAGGAGCGCTCGCAGGCGGCCACTTCTTCCGGGGTGCCGGCGACCACCACTTCCCCTCCTCCGTCGCCGCCCTCCGGCCCCAGGTCAATGATGTGGTCGGCGGTTTTCATCACCTCGGCGTTATGCTCGATGACCACGATCGTGTTGCCGGCGTCGCGCAACCTCATGAGCACGTTCAAGAGCTTCTGGATGTCGGCAAAATGAAGGCCGGTGGTGGGCTCATCCAGCAGGTAAACCGTCCGGCCGGTGGCCTTCCGGCTCAGCTCGCTCGAAAGCTTCAGGCGCTGGGCCTCGCCGCCGGAGAGGGTCGTGGCCGCCTGACCTAGCTGGACATACCCGAGGCCGACCTCGGACAAGGTCTGCAGCTTCTGGCGCAGGGCCGGGATGCGGCTGAAAAAATCAAACGCCTCGTCAATCGTCATGCTTAAAACCTCGGCGATGTTCCTGCCGTTATAACGCACTTCCAGCGTCTCGCTGTTGTAGCGGTGGCCGCCGCACTGCTCGCAGGTGACATAGACATCCGGCAGGAAGTGCATTTCAATCTGCAGAATGCCGTCGCCGCGGCATGTCTCACAGCGGCCGCCCTTGACGTTGAAGCTGTAGCGCCCCTTTTTATAACCGCGCACTTTTGAAGCGGGCAACTCCGAGAACAAGTGCCGAATCAGGTCAAACGCGCCGGTATAGGTGGCCGGGTTGCTGCGCGGCGTCCGGCCGATCGGCGACTGGTCAATCACCACGACCTTGTCAATGAAGTCCTTGCCGGTAATGGCCCGATGCGCGCCGGGGCGCTCCTTGGAGTCGTAAAAATGACGGAACAGCGCCCGGCGCAAAACCTCGTCAACCAGGGTGCTCTTGCCGCTGCCCGAAACGCCGGTGACGCAGACAAACAGCCCGAGCGGGATGGCGACGGTGATGTTCTTGAGATTATTTTCGCGCGCCTCGTGGATGACGATCTGCGCCGCGCCGGGCCGCTTGCGCTCGCGCGGGACGGGTATGGCGAGCGTTTTGTTCAGATAGCGCGCGGTGAGCGATTTTTCATCCAGCAAAAGCTCCCGCGGGTTGCCGGCGAACACCACCTCGCCCCCGTGCCGCCCGGCGCCGGGCCCGAGATCCAGGACATAATCCGCCTGGCGGATCGTGTCCTCGTCATGCTCCACGACAATGACCGTGTTGCCGAGGTCGCGCAGGCGCTGGAGGGTCCTGATCAGGCGCTGGTTGTCGCGATGATGCAGCCCGATGCTCGGCTCATCGAGGACGTAGAGCACGCCGACCAGGCCCGAACCGATCTGGGTCGCGAGGCGGATGCGCTGGGCCTCGCCGCCGGAGAGCGAGCCGCTTTCGCGGTCAAGCGTCAGGTAATCAAGCCCGACATCCGTCATGAATACCAGCCGCTGGCGGACCTCCTTGATAACCTCCGCGGCGATGCGCTGTTCCTGGTCCGAAAGGCGCAAACTCTCGAAGAACCCGGCCGCCGCGCTCACGGACATCCGGCAGACATCCATGATCGATTTCCCGCCGACATGGCAGGAGAGTATTTCCGGCTTCAAGCGGCTGCCGCGGCAGGCCCGGCAGAATCTCCGGCTCATGTACTGCTGGAGGCGCTTCTTGGTGGAGTCGCTGTCGGAGGACGCGTTCAGGCGCTCAAGGTTCGGGATGACGCCCTCAAACGGCTTTTTATACTGGTGATAGCCGCCCTGCCGCCAGAACCCGCAGGCGATATTTTCATCACCGGACCCGTGAAAAATTATTTTCTGGATGCGCGGCGGGAGCTGCTTGAAAGGCATGTCCAAATCAAAGCCGTAATGCTTGGCCAGGGCGCGCA
The DNA here is from genome assembly GCA_964475405.1 of uncultured Verrucomicrobiota bacterium. Lineage (GTDB taxonomy): Bacteria > Verrucomicrobiota > Kiritimatiellia > JAAZAB01 > JAAZAB01 > JAQUQV01. Next base: position 55,577 of record CAYYWX010000006.1, on the reverse strand, counting down.
GGAGGGAGTTGTAATAAATGATCTGGCGCCGCCCGCCGCGTTTCCAGGCGCGGATCGCCCCTTTCTCGATTGAAAGATCGGCGTTGGGAACGATCAGCTCCTCGTCGAAAACCAGTTTCACGCCGAGCCCCGAGCAATCCGGGCAGGCGCCGTAGGGGCTGTTGAATGAAAAATGGCGCGGGGTCGGCTTTTCAAAACTGATGCCGCAATCGGCGCAGGCGTGCTTTTCGGAATAAATGGTCTCGCACCATTTCCCGCGCGGGTCCAGGTGGAGCGCGATCATCACCCCCGCGCCGTGGCGCAGGGAGAGCTCAACCGAGTCCGTGAGGCGGGAGCGGATCAGGTTCGTGATCACCAGCCGGTCAACAACAATATCAATGGAATGCTTTTTCTTGGTATCCAGGGGCGGGATGGCGTCCAGCTCGTAAAGCGTCCCGTCCACGCGCGCGCGGACAAATCCCAGCCGGCGGGCGTTTTCGAGCACCTCGGCCTGCAGCCCCTTGCGGTCGCGAATCTGCGGCGCGAGCAACGAGAGCTTGGTCAGGTTGGGCAGGAGGAGCAGGCGGTCCACGATCTCCTCGGCGCTCTGCCTGGCGACCGGCTTCCCGCAGCGCGGGCAGTGCTGGACGCCGACATGGGCGAAGAGCAGCCGCAGGTAGTCGTATATTTCCGTGCTGGTTGCCACGATTGAACGCGGGTTTGAGCCGGCGGTCCGCTGTTCAATCGAGATCGCGGGCGACAGGCCCTCGATGTAATCGACTTCCGGCTTCTGCATCTGCTCCAGGAACTGGCGCGCGTAGGCCGAAAGGCTTTCCACGTACCGGCGCTGGCCCTCGGCGTAAAGCGTGTCGAAGGCCAGCGAAGATTTGCCCGATCCGCTCAAGCCGGTTATGACCGTCAGGCGGTTGCGGGGCATCCTGACGGTTATGTTCTTGAGGTTGTGCTCCCGCGCCCCGGCAATCGTGATCCACTCGTTGTTTTTAATTTCGTTCATTTTGCCAAGGCGGGCCATGCCCGCAATCCAAGCTCGCCGCACACTGTGCGGCGCTACAGTTGTAGTGCGTCACCAAGCTCCGCCGGCGGACAAGTCGAGGGAACGAGAGAATGCGGCATTTTCAATCCGCGTTTCTCACTCTGCCTTTCGCGATTTTTGCCCCGGGCGCGGCCTGAATATCCAGCGGCGAATGCTTGCCGATGTATTCAACCACCGCCGCGCGCGTATCCCGGTCCGTTTCCTCCAGGCGCGAGGCGGGCCGCTCCATGATTTCCCGCAAACGCGGGAAGCGTCCGCCGGCCGACGCCAGGTCATAACTGTTGACCGCGAAAGAAATTCTCTCGCCGCTCTTTATCGCGCGGCCATTCTCAAGGCGCAGGTTGCTCACCCGCTCCCCTGGCGGCGCGCGCGGGTTCAAATCGTAGGCAACGCCGTAAACGCCCCGGAATTGCGATTTGCCGCAAAACTTGCTGTTCTCCTCAAGGATTTCACGTATTTCGTCAAGTGTCAAACCGGCTTTTGCGATTGTGTTTTCGTAGGGCATCATTCTCCAGGCATCGCTCATCCGCACGCCGCCCGGGCGCAGGCCGGCCGAAGACAAGGTGCCGTGAAAAACAACCTCGGCCTTGACCGATTCGGCAATCGCCGCCGAGATCAGGGTTTGAACGCCGGACTGGCCGCCTTTTTCCGGCTCCGCCGTCAATTCGCGCTTGTTTTCCCCGATTTTGCGGCCAAGGTATGATTTGGCCGACCGGATGGAATCAGCCGTCATTTTTTCCAGGCCCGGGTCAGGCGGAATGTCAGCCCCGATGGGGATCAGGCGCGGTTCAATTTTCGTCAATTTCCGCTGTTGATCGTCATATTTCAAAGTTACGTTTCCAAGCCAGAAACCGTGGTCACCGGCCTGGGTATAGACAACCCGGCTTACGTCCTGCGCTTCAACCGCCTGGTGCGAGTGGGCGCCGATAATCAGGTCGAAATCGGGAAATGATTTGGCGATGCTGTTTATATTATTGGCAAAATCATCACCCCACTGCCGCCAACCCTGGTGGACCGCCAGGACCAGTATGTCCGGCTTGATTTTGCGCGCTTCCGCCAGGACATCGCGCAGGGCTTCCGTTGATTGAAGGAAGGTCAAGCCGCCCAGTTGGCGCGGCCTTTGCCACATCGGGATGAGCGGGTTGGTCAATCCCACGATGACCAGCTTCACGCCCTCAATTTCCTTCACGATGAACGGACGCCCCCTTGCCAGGCAAGAATCGGCCGGAATGTTGATGCCCGCGGTCAACACCGGGATTTTGGTTTCCCGGTAAAGCGCGCCCAATCTTTCAACCCCCCAGTCAAACTCGTGGTTGCCGACCACCAGGGCGTCATAGCGCAGGTAGTCGGCCGCCTTCATCATTATCTCCCCCCGGGATAAATAACTTTCAACCGACCCTTGGATAAAGTCGCCGCAATCAATCAAGACGACGTTCTTTTCCCGCGCCCTGATCCTGTTCACCTCGGTCGCGCAGCGCAAAAGCCCGCCGGCCTGCATCGGCTGGGCCGAAGGCACTGCCTGCCCGCAGTCGCTACGCGACAGCGTTGCGGGCGTGGCGGGCAGGTATACGGCCATATCCGCTTTCCCATCGCCGTCATAATCCGCCGGAACAGGTATGCCATTTATGCTTCCAGCCATGCCGCCCCACCAGGTATAATAACCCAGCGTCTCCGGCGGGCAGGCCCGCCGGCTTGCCGGATTCCCCGGGCGCGAACGATTCAAGGCAACCGTGCATATCGGCCGTGTGAAGAATGCTGATTGTGATTTCGCGGGTTTCGGAAACACCGGCCAAACCAATACACAGCAAACACAGGCAAAACCGCGGAAATCGCCTGATTATACGGGGGACTGATTTTTTTTTGTCAATGCTGGATTCCCTGGCCGAGCTCGGGCAGGCCCGCTTCCCGCCTTCGCGTAGCCCGCTATGGCGG
>CAYYWX010000006.1:0-52602 GCA_964475405.1 uncultured Verrucomicrobiota bacterium | reverse complement strand
CGAAGGAAGGTCGCGGGAATGACAACATCGAAGTCCACAAGGCGAGGGCGGGGAAGCGCATTTTGTTCTTGCGCCGGAATTTCGCTTTGGATAGCATTTCTCGCATGTATTCAGTGATGTTAAAGTCAAAGCTGCACCTGGCAAGGGTCACAGGGGTCAAGCCCGACTACGAGGGCAGCCTGGAAATTGACCGCGACCTGATGGACGCGGTCAAGCTCCTGCCCTATGAAAAAATCCTCGTCAGCAACATGGAAAACACGAACCGATTTGAAACTTACGCCATTCCCGCCAAGCCGGGCTCGCGCACCATCTGCCTCAACGGCCCGGCGGCGCGCATGGGCAAGATCGGCGACCGGCTGGTCATTCTCGCCTTCAGCGTTGTCCCGACCGACGACGCCCGCACGCATCGCCCGCGCGTCATGGTTCTTGACAAGGACAACAAAGCGGCGCCCGCCAGAGATTAGAGTTCAGAAATCAGAGGCCAGAAGTCAGGAAACTGAATTCCGACCGCTGACTACCGGGAATCCATCCTTCAGGCGATATTCTGCGCCGGCTCATCCAAGCCGCGCGTATGACCGTCAATTACCGCCTTGGTTAGCCGGCATTCCTTGATGTGCCGCTTGGAGGGCGCCTCGTACATTATGTCCAGCATGACGCGCTCAAGGATGGCGCGCAGGCCGCGGGCGCCGGTTTTCTTCCTTATGGCCAGGCGCGCGAGATGCTTTAGGGCGGCGGGCTCAACCACGAGCTTGATGCCCTCCATCGCCATCAGTTTTTCATACTGCCGGATCATGCTGTTGCGGGGTTCAACCAGCACGCGCACAAGGTCTTCCTCGGTCAGATCGCTCAGGACCGTCACCACCGGCAGTCGCCCGACAAACTCCGGTATCATGCCGTATTTGATGAGGTCTTCCGGCTCAACCGCCGCCAGGCCGGATTCAGCCGGCCGAGCCTGCGGCCGGGACGCAGAGTCCCGTTCCGCCTCCGGGTTGAAACCGATGTTCCGCACCCCCGCCCTTCTCCGGACAATCTCGTCCAGGCCGACAAACGCGCCCCCACAGATAAAAAGGATGCCCTCGGTGTTGATTTTGATGAACTCGGCCTGCGGATGTTTGCGCCCGCCGTGCTGGGGAACATTGGCAACGGTTCCCTCCACGATTTTCAGCAGGGCCTGCTGGACGCCTTCGCCGGAAACATCGCGGGTTATGGAGACGTTGTCAGCCTTGCGGCCGATCTTGTCAATTTCGTCGATATAAATAATCCCCGTCTCGGCGCGGGCGACATCCATGTCGGCCGCCTGGATAAGGCGCAACAAAATATTTTCCACATCCTCGCCGACATAACCGGCCTCGGTCAGGGGGGTGGCGTCGGAAATGCTGAACGGCACGTCCAGGATCCGGGCCAGGGTCTGGGCGAGCAGGGTTTTGCCGCTGCCGGTCGGGCCGATAAGGAGGATATTGCTTTTCTGGATTTCAACGGCGGCGAGCGGGTCGTCGTGCTGAAAATGCGCCTTCTGGGTCAGCCTTTTGTAATGGTTGTAAACCGCGACCGAAAGGACCTTCTTGGCGTGTTCCTGGCCGATGACGTGGCTGTCGAGGAGGGCCTTGATTTCATGCGGCTTGGGCAAGTTAAGGGTTTTTGTTTTCGCGGACGGACTGGCCGCCGCGCCAAGCTCAACCTCGGCCATCACCAGGCAATCGCTGCAGATATTAGCGCCCGGGCCGATGACCAGGTGCTTTACCGCGTTCTGGGGCCTTTTGCAAAACGAGCACGCCGGAATTTCTTTCTTGGCCATTTACTTCACCGCCTGATCCAGTTCCCGGCGGCTGACGACCACGGCGTCCACCAGCCCGTATTCCCTGGCCTCTTTCGCCGACATGAAGAAGTTCCGGTCGGTGTCGCGGGCGACGGTCTCGGCCGGCTTGCCGGTATGCTTTGAAATTATCCCGTTGAGGATATCGCGCAGGCGGAGGATTTCGGTGGCCTGGATGCTGATATCCGAGGCCGCGCCCTCGGCGCCGCCCCAGGGCTGGTGAAGCATGATCCGCGCGTTCGGCAGGGCAAAGCGCTTGCCCTTCGTGCCAGCGGCCAGCAGCACCGCGCCCATGCTGGCGGCCTGGCCGACGCAATAAGTGGCCACGTCGCACTTGACAAACTGCATTGTGTCATAAATGGCCATGCCGGCGGTCACCGACCCGCCGGGCGAATTGATATAAAAGCTGATTTCCTTCGCCGCGTCCTCGGCCTGCAGGAAAAGCAGCTGGGCCACGACCAGGCTGCTTACCTCGTCGTTCACGGCCGTTCCCAGGAATATGATCCGGTCCTTCAGGAGCCGCGAATAAATGTCATAGGCCCGCTCCCCGCGCCCGGTCTGTTCCACCACCATCGGCACCAACATCTGATTTCTTTCGGTCATGATTCATCCTTTCCATTCAAGTTCATGCATTGAACAGCCTCGACATTATTCCCTTTTCCTCCGGGCCGGCATTGGCCAGGATAAAATCAAGGATTTTACCCATGCGGATTTCATGCCGGAGCGTATCCAGTTCTTTTTTCTCCTCCAGCTCCTTTTTCAACTCAGCCGGCGCCATGCGGTAACGCTGCGCCAGGGAATTGATTTCACGCTCGAGCTCGGACTCCTCCACGGCGATCTTTTCCTCCTCGCCGATCTTATGCAAAATATAGCCGAGCTTCACCTTTTCCCCGGCGGTTTTCGTGGCGCTGGTGAACAGTTCTTCCTTTTGGGTCGCGAGCTGCTCACGGGTTGAGCCGCGCATGAGCCTTTCTTTCATGATGGTCGCGTACATGTGGCGGGTCTCCTCCTGGACGACCGATTCCGGCAGGTCCATTTCAACGCGCTTGAGGAGATGCTCGATTATTTCGTTTTTCTGGCGTTCCTTTTCCATGCGCTGCGCCTCTTCCAGGAGGGCGGCTTTCATTTTCTCGCGCAGTTCTGTTTCCGACTGGACGCCGATTGTCTTGAAAAATTCATCGTTCATCACCGGCGGGACGCGCCCGCGGACGGCCTTCAAGTGGACGTCGTAAACGACCTGCTTGCCCGCCAGTTCCGGGACCCTGAAATCGGCCGGAACCTGCAGGGTAATGTCTTTCCGGGCGTCGACCGCCATGCCCTCGAGGGCGTCGGCAAACCCCGGGAGAAACGGGTTGTCTTCGCCGACCGCCAGCCAGAAATCACGCCCGGCCGCGAACGGATCGGACTGCTTGCCGCCGGGAGCCTTCGGCGCCTGGGCGGGAGCGTTATCTTTCCTGGTATAATCAACCTGCGCCAGGTCGCCCTTGCGCAGGGGCCGGTCGGTCACGGTTTCGGTCGTCGCCATGCGGTCCATAAAACGGTCAAACGCCTTCTGGACGTCACCATCCGTAACCTCAACCGGCTTGCTGGCAATGGGGATTTTCTTATACTTCGGCAGCTTGAATTCCGGCGGGACATCGAGGATAACGCGGTAGACCAGCGGCTTTTTGGGCGTCACCTCGGCGATCACGTCAAGGATCATGACCGGCTTCAGCTCGGCCTGCTTGATCGCCTCGGGATAAGTAAGACCCACGAGGCGGTCCCTTGTTTCCTCCCGGATTTCCTTTGCGAGATGACTTTCAACCAGATTGGCCGGCGCGTGCCCCTTCCGGAAACCGGGGATGCGGGCCACGTCCTTGTAGGCCGCCAGGATTTTACCGTATTCCGCGTCAACCTCCTCGGCGGGCAGCTCCACGACCAACGTTTTCCGGCAGGACCCGCTTTTCTCAACCTTTACTTTCATGTTTATTATCCAGATTTAAAAGTTCACCGTTCAGGGTTCAGGGCTCGGGGTTCATCCCCGAACCGGGCTTTTGCATAATTTCCGCAAAAGCCTTACTCATGCATAGTCATTAAAAACTCCGCGTTGCTCTTGGTTTTTTTCAGCTTGTTCACCACCAGCTCCATGGCCTCAACCGGCGGCACGCCGCTGAGGGCCTTGCGCAAAATCCAGATTCTATTTAATTCGTCCGGATGAAGCAACAATTCTTCCTTGCGCGTTCCCGATTTTTCAATATTGATCGCCGGGAAAATGCGCTTGTCCACGAGGTGCCGGTCAAGGCACAACTCCATGTTGCCGGTGCCCTTGAATTCCTCGAATATGACCTCGTCCATCCGGCTGCCGGTATCCACGAGCGCCGTGGCGACAATCGTCAGGCTGCCGCCATCCTCGATGTTCCGCGCGGCGCCGAAAAAGCGTTTCGGCTTGTGGAGGGCGTTGGAATCAACGCCGCCGGAGAGGATCTTGCCGCTGTGCGGTTCCATGGTGTTGTAGGCGCGCGCAAGGCGCGTGATGCTGTCGAGGAGAATGACGACATCGCGCCCGCATTCCACCATGCGCTTTGACATCTCAATCACCATTTCCGCCACCTGGATATGCCGCTCCGGCGGTTCATCGAAGGTTGAACTCAGGACATGGGCCTTGGTGCTGCGCTCCATGTCGGTCACCTCTTCCGGCCGCTCGTCAATCAGGAGCACGATCAAATAAATCTTCGGATGATTCTTTGAAATGCTGTTGGCGATTTTCTGCAGCAGGACGGTCTTGCCGGTGCGGGGCGGGGCGACGATCACGCCGCGCTGGCCCATGCCGATGGGCGTAAAGACGTCCATGACGCGCATTGATATCTCGTCGTGCTCCCGTTCCAGGTTGATGCGCCGGTTGGGGAAAAGCGGCGTCAGGTTTTCAAACGGCACCTTGTTGATGCCCTTTTCCGGGTTTTCGCCGTTGACCTCGTCCACCCGCAGGAGGGCGAAAAATCTTTCCTTGTCCTTCGGCGACCTGATTTCGCCTTCCACCGCGTCGCCGGTGCGCAGGGCAAAGCGCCTGATCTGCGAGGGCGAGACATAGATATCCTCCGGGCAAGGCAGGTAATTATAATAGGGCGAGCGCAGGAAGCCGAACCCGTCCGGGAGTATCTCCAGCACGCCCTTGCCGAAGAGCGCGCCGTTGCGGGCGGCATTGGCGCGGAGAATCTCAAATATGAGCTCATGCTTGCGCATCGCGCCCCATTCCGTCAGGCCGAGCGAAGCGGCCAGCTCATTCAATTCCGGCACCTTTTTCTTCTGCAGGTCGGAAAGATGCATCGCCTTGGAATCAGCGCGCGCCTTGTCGGCGGCGGGGCGCTCCGGCTCTTCCACCGGGCGCTTTGCCTCGGCCTCGGCGGCCGCGCTTTCAACGGCGGCCGGCGGCGGGGCCACGGCGGCGGCCTTGTTCCCATCCACCCCGCTCCCGTTACTGCGCGGCGGGATCGGATCGGAATCGACATAAATCTTGGACATTAACGCCCTGCTTTTGCCGTAACGTTGATTGCGGCCGCGGCGTCTGGTTGTTGCTTCTTCCCTGTTATTTCTTTCTTCCATTGCACTCCTCTGTTTGCTCCTTGATGCTCCGGAACACAAGCGCGGCCTGCTGACGCAGGCCCGCGAGAGTCCCGGCGTTAAAAATGACATAATCGGACCGGCTAATCTTCTCCGCCAGGGGCAGCTGGGCCGCGATACGCGCCCTGGCATCCTTTTCCGAAAGACCTTTCCGCGCCAAACGCACAATTTGCGCCGATAGCGGCGCGGCCACGCAAACTATCGCGTCCCAGCCACCGGTCCATCCGGCCTCATACACGAGCGGGACCAGCGCCGCGGCAATCTTCGCCCCGCGCCCGCGGGACTGCGCTTTCAGCCAGGCGTTTATCACGCGCCGCGCCGCCGGGTGCATGATCGCGTTCAGCCGCTCGCGCTTGGCGGCATCCGCGAAAATAATCCCGGCGAGCGCCTTCCGGTCAATGCCGCCGGCACGGTTTAAAATCGCCTTTCCAAAAACGGCGACAATCCTGTCCGCCACCGGCCCGCCCCGGGAAAACAGGTCGTGGCAGACATCATCGGCATCTATGACCCTGGCGCCCGCTTCCCGCAGGACATCGCCAACGAGGCTTTTACCGCAGGCTATACCGCCGGTGATGCAGATTTTTTTCATAATTGGAATTTGAAATTGGCGGAGAATCATATTTCTCTTTCCCAAAGCGGGCTACGCCCGCAACCTAAAAAAATCAACCACTGATTACACTGATTTCACGGATGTTGACTGTCCGACCGTCTGACCGTCTAACGGTTTTATGGTATCAGTGTCATCCGTGCCATCTCCACCACTGGCGGATGCGCCCGTGGCGCACGTGGTAATTTTCTTGTTTTTCATCGCGGTTCCTGACATATCAGGTACTAATTTTCAATTTCAAGCTATTTCCTCTTCAGTTCCGCAACCCTCAAGATCGCCTCCTGGGCGGTTTTATTGCCCGGATCATAAAGGAGGGCCAGCTCGGCCTCGGTCCTGGCCTGTTCCAGCAGTCCGCCGGCAATCTTTTTTTGCGCCGCCGCGGCCATTACCGCGGCCGATCTTTCATCCTTCCGGGTGATGATCCGGAACACGCGGTATTTCGGATTTGCCCACAGCAGCACAAACCAGCGCGATTTTCCCGGGTTGAATTCAAACATCCTGGCCGGCGCCGAAGGCGGCGGATTAAGCGCATCCACAAAATATCTCATCTGCGCTTCCGGGCTCACATCGGCAAATTCGCCGAGCGAATATATGTAAAACGCCGCGCCGAACTTGTCGGCCCACAACCGGAACTGATTTTCATCCGACTTAAAAAGCTTTTCGCCGTATTCCCGCACGCGCTTTCTGATCTCCGGCGATTCGAATTTCGGGTGCAGAATAATCGGGTTATCGGCATAAGCGAGCGCGAAAGCGCTAATGCCGAAATTCGCCAGGACCGGCTCGCCGGCCGCGTTGGCTTTCAGCCAGCTAACAAGCTCCATTCTCTGCTGGAGATAGGGCTGAACGCCACCCCAGCGCGCCGGGGCCCGCAGGACGTTGGCCCCCTCGGCCGCCGTGCCCCCGAGCAGCAGGAAGACAACCAGGACCCGCACCGGTAAATTTTCCCGGCGCACGGACCAGGCGCCCAGCAGACCGATGACCGCCGCAAAACCCACCGCCGCAAACACGTGCAAGCGCACAAACAGGATAAATGATATAAAGGACATGAAGCTGAAAAAAAACAGCCCTGTAATTTTGGGATCGGTCCGACAACGGGGGTTAAATAAAAATATGACTGCTGAAACTGAAAACAGGACAAGGCTAACGGGGAAAATGTTTTTTGTCAACATAAAAGTTGCGGAATTTAACGCCGGTGTCCAGAGGATCCGCTGGGCAAAGGTAAGCAGGGATGGATCGGCCGGCTTGGCGTTCAAAAAGATTATCTTCGCGTAAAGAAGCTCGGCGAAATGATTATAGGACTGCAGGTAGGCCCGGCCGAGATAAAGCCCGGCAACGAGCGGCAGGAGGGCCAGCGAAAGGCGCAGCAATACGGCAATCCATTGTTTTGAAAAGGACGAGTTTTTATCCAAAAGCGATGCTCCGTTTCTGTCATTCCCGTGCAAACGGGAAACCAGATTTTCTTTTCCCTGGATTCCCGCATTCGCCCAGGCTTCGCCATCCGTCGTCGCGCCAAAGCGGTGCTTTGCCGAGCCGCGAAGGCGGAAGGCTCCGCCGAGGCGAGCGGGAATGACACTAATGTTACCGCGCCGCATGCAGAATAACCAATCAGAACTCATGGCAAGCAGCGCGCCATAGGCCAGGAGCATGGCCGGCGAATAAAGGAAGCCATGGGCGCGCAGGTATGGATTCATGAATCCCGCCAGGACAAGGGCGGCCAGGACCAGAGCCCATTGCATCATCCGGCGGCTTGCATAAAAATACCCGCCCTTGACCGCGCGGACGAAGGCAAGCAGGGCCCAGATTATGACGTAAAACTGGATCAAATCCCAGAGGATGAACGCGCAGGCCAGCAGGACGGCGGAAAGCGCACCCAGGCAAACGAAGGGGACAAAACGGGCCTTTTCCATCCTTTCACTTTCCGCCAGGGCGGAAACCGCGAAATGGGCGATGAGCAGCGGGAGGGCAAAATTTTCGTGCGAAAGTTCCTGGCCCGTGGAACGGATCACGCCGGCGAGCGACAAGGCATAATAGGCGCCGCCCAGCGCCGCGCCCCAGAGCGAACCCTGCCACCACCAGATCCAGAGAACAAGGGCCGGGATCCCCAGGCAGAACCAGGCGGCTGAAATCCAGCGGACGCGCTCGTCGAGCGGCACGCCGGAAGGGAAAAATCGCGCAAAAAAGGCGCAAATATATTCCGACCCCGTTTCGTAAGTCTGCCGCACAACCACGCCTTCCGGATATTGAACCTTCCGGTCAATGACCGGCAGGGCGCCCGTCGCGCAAAGTTGCCGCACATGGCGGAAGTTGAGCGCGCTTTCCAGGTCAAAAGGCAGCTGGCGGCCGTAACGTTCGTATTGCGAGGCAAGCACCGCGCGCCGCACGGCCAGGCCGGAGGCGAAGAGGGTCGCCAGGACGGCAAGCAATATTATGGATTTTGTTAAATTCACGGAAACTATCTCTCTCACCCGCGTGGCCCCCGGGATGTTTCAGAAATTAGGTTCAGCATGCGGGAAACGTTCAATGGCGCGAAACGCGCCACAAGCACTTATCCCGCCAGAGGCGGAATTCAACGCTCAAAGCCTGCCCTGCCACAGACCATGGCTGAACATTGACTGTTTTCTTCGTCTGACTTATTGCGTTCTCTGTCTACAAGCTATTCGCCAAAGAATGGAATTCCATCCGGGTATAGAAAGAGCGCAAACGTTCCGTGTCGGGCGGAGCGACTTTCAAGTCCTCCCTGTCAAACGGCAGCTTAATGCCCTTGTCCAGCGTTATGACCTGGATGTTCCGCAACACGTCCTGACGGCCGCTCTCGAGCCGGGCGCGAATCCGCTCCGACTGAACCAGGTCAATATGCCGGTACATTTCATCAAGCGAACCCCACTCGTTGAGCAGCTTGGCGGCGGTCTTGGCGCCGACGCCCGGCACGCCGGGAATATTGTCCGAGCTGTCCCCGACCAGCGCGAGCCATTCCACGATCTGCGACGGCTTGACCCCGGTTTTCAGGAAAACTTCCCCCGGCCCGATTTTGTCCTCGATTTTGCCGGGCGCGACCATGACGACGTTGCCGTTGACAACCTGCATCAGATCCTTGTCGGAGGTGGCCACGATGGTTTCCAGGCCGGCCGCTTCGGCGTCCGCGGCGGCGGAAGCCAGGATGTCGTCCGCTTCCTCCCCTTCAATCCGCACGCTCTTGATCATGGCCGCATTCAGATACGCCTCCACCTCGGGCAGCTGGGAGCGCAAGGAATCGGGCATGGGCGGCCTTTGCGCCTTGTATTGCGGCAGCAATCTTGAGCGCTGCGCGGGAATCCCGCCGTCAAAAACGACCAGCTCATGGGTCGGCTGCCAGACGCGGTTGATTTGCGCAAGCATTTTTATGAAACCGAAGACGGCATTGGTGGGTTGGCCGGCGCTGGTGGCCAGGCCGGCGACGGCATAAAACGCCCGGTAAATCATTCCCAGGGCGTCAACGAGGATAATGCGCGAAGTCATGCTTTGTCCGATGCAGAATGTAGAATGAAGAATGCAGAATTATTAAACAGAGAACGCCGATTCCTGCGAATGGCAGGCCGATGGCAAAGATATATTTAATTTATTCCGTTACCGCGCCGTAGTTTGCTGGCCGCTTTCGGCCACCAGAGGGGAGGTCCCGGTATCTTTTTTCATCTTGTTGCCGGCCGGATCAACCAGGTTGGCCGTGACAAAAATCAGCAGGTTTTTCTTGATGCTCTTGCTGGTCTTGCTGCGGAAGAGGTAGCCGAGAAGCGGGATATCGCCCAGCAGGGGAACCTGGTCCTCGGTGGTCACCTGCCCTTCGCTGATCAAGCCGCCCATAACGACCGTCTGGCCGTCCCAGATGGAAATACTGGTGGTAATGTCGCGGCAATGGAAAACCGGCTGCAAAAGCGTGATATGCTGGGGCCGGTTCACGTCGCCGGTCGGAACATCGGATCCATAGTCAATCCAGCGCGACAATTCAACCACTTGCGGAAGCATGACCAGGTCAATCGTTTCGTTATCCGGGCCGACGGTCGGGGTAACGTCCAGGATTACGCCCAAATCCCGCGTTTCAAAAGCCGAAGGCGTGACGACGATCTGAACCAGGCTCTGGTTGCCGGAGGTGGTCGTGCCGATTGACTGCGCCTGCTGCTGGTATTCGGTCGGATAGATCAATTCTTCCACGACCTTGATCTTGGCGTTGGAGCCGCTCTTGGTGGTCACCTTCGGGGCGGAAAGGAGATTGACGCCATCCTTCTGCTGGAGCGCATGGAGAATCACGGTCAATTCGGGATTGGTGAGGATACTTGAAATTGACGCGACATTACCCATTGTTCCGCCGACCGCGGTCCCGATCTGGCCGGCGCTGACGTTCAATTCCCTCAATCCCTTGGTTATGTTGCCCTTGTTCATCTGGATGCGCTCGCCGTTGGGCTTGGTGGCGATTTCCCAGTTATCGGTCAGGAGCCATTCCAGTCCGAGCTCCTCAAGATCGGACTGGCCGATCTCAACAAAGCGCGCCTCTATGGCCACCTGGGCGGTCGCCACGTTCAACTTGTTGAGCAGGCTTTCAAAACTTTCAAGGTTTTCGGCCGTATTCTTGACAATGAGCAGGGGCGGAGCGGGAATATAAACGATGGACGTGCTCTCGGGAAAAGGAATGCCGGCATCATTAAGAAATTTCCTGATATCAGGCCGTTCCGCGGACCCCAATGACGCCCCCTGGCCGATTTGCATCTTGTCGTCGGTCGCGGGGGTCGCGGTTGCCGCGCCGCCGCCGGCCCCGCCGGTCATCTGTTCAATCGTTGTGGGCATAACTTTATAAGTCCGCGTTTCCATGCTCTCAACGGCGATATTGGGCGAATGGATAATCACCACCCGCTCGTCAACGCGGTATTTCAAGCCGGCGATATCGGTGATGTATTTTATGGCATCCATCAGGGAAATATCGCGCATGGTCATGGTAATGGCCGGAACGTTTCCGCCGCCCGCGCCGGTGGAAGCGGCCGGTTTTGCGTCTTCCGCGGCAAACACATCGGCGGCAGCGGCGGCCGGCGCGGCCGGCGCGGCTGACTGACCGGACCGATTCAAGCGCAGGAGAATATTCACGCCCTTGTCCCCGGGCTGCGAATCCCGGTCACCCACCAGGCTCTGCTGATGCAGATAACTTATGACGCTTTCTATATTTGCGTCCACAAATTCTATTTTCTGGATCATGATGTTTTTCAACTTATCTTCCAGTCGCCGCCTGGCCTGGTTACCGGGTATTGTTAAGGGATCAATTATCCTCGGACCTGTGGTGGGTCTCTTGATCGGCGGGGTCCAGGTGTCGCGGATCTGGGCAAGCATTTCCGCCTTCATGCGCTGAAATTCATCAGTTTCCAGATTGTAGCGCGTTTCAGCTATTTTTTTCAGATTGGCGGAAGCTTCCGGATTGAGTTTTTCGTCCGCCAGCACGCTTCTGAATTCATTTTCAGCATCATTATACTGCTTGATGGCCATGTATTCGCGACCGCGCTTAATCTCGCCTTTGATTGTCTTCTGCCTGTCAAGGTAAGCGGGCGCTTTTTTGAGCGGAACGGGAATGGCATCAACCCGCCGGCGCTCAAGTTCATCCTCCTTGATGCGCTCCGAAAGGCGCACCGCGCCGCGATGGGCCGGATAATATTCAAGGCAGCGGTTGATATTTTCCCTGGCTTCCCTGACCTTGCCTTCCTGATAATTAACCAGGGCCAGGCGATATTCGCATTCGCCCTCGCTCATCATCGCCCTTTGCCTGGTTTCAACGGTATGCGGACGAAGGGGCATGACGTTCAAGGCATCCTTGAAATTCACAAGCGCCTTGTCAAATTCCTTCCGGCTCATCTCCTGGTAGGCCTGGTCAAGTTTCTTTAAACCCGCGACCTCACTTGCCTGCCGGCGCACCTCTTCCTGGACGGCAAGCAATTCTTCCGGGGTCATGTCCTGGGCGCTCTTTTGAACGCCAACGCCCTGTTCATCGCCGCCCGCGGCAATATCCTCTTTCTGTCCGGCCCCGGCATCCGCGCCTTCGGGCTTCTGTTCCCTGCCCGAACCGAACAAGCCGCCGAAAAACCCCTTGCTTTTTTGCTTTTTACCGGCCGGCTTCGGCACGACAGATTCTTGTTTTTCTTCCGCCGTTTTAGTTTCTTTTGCCGCCAGGCCGCCGCGGTCAATTTCAAATTCCAGCGCCTTGTCATCCTTGGCAATCTTTTCCCCGTTTTTGCTTTCCTGGCTTTTTTCGCTGTCCTTGCTTTCCACGACAGGTTCCGGCTTGGCCTGCTCCGGCTTTACCACGCTTAAAGCGGGGCTTGCTTCGGCCGGCGGCAGGGCGGCCGGGGTTTGTTTCGGGCTGGCATCGGCTTCGGGAGCGGGAATGGCGGCCGGGGTGATTTTGACAGGTTCAACGGCGGCGCCTTTGACTTCCGGCGTGGCTTCTTTTGGCACAACCGGCGCGGTCTTCTCCGCCGGCGCTGTTGCCGACGCCGCTTGTTCATCGCCGGAGGCCTGGTCATCTTCCTGGGCGTTCAGAACAAAAATGCCGGCGATCAGGAGGGTCAAGCCCAGAAAAAAGACCAGTCTGATTCCCACAGTTCCACGGCGTCCGTAATTAAATGGGAATTGATTTGGCATCTGCGTTTCAGCCCTCAGGCAAACACTCTACTTGGCGGACTTTTCATACGGCTCAATGGTAAATTCCACTCCCGACTGCATGTCAACCAAAATAACATTCTGATCAACGATGTCAACAACTTTATACTTATAATTTTTCAATAAAACAGTATCATTCTTTTTAACCAGCATCTTGGCGTTGTCAATCAGATAAACGAGGGATGCGGCCGATTCGCCCTGCGGGCCGCCCTTGCCGCCAAGGACCAACTTGAACTCCTTGCCATCCTTGCTGATTTTCAATTCTGAGACGTTTTCGTACGTCTCAAAGGTGCCCTGGCTGACCTTGTTTGTTTTCGCTTCATAGCCCGTTATTTTATAACCTTCCACCACGTCTCCGATATTGACATAACTATCACGACCGGTGCGTTTGTTTTTGACCATGAAGATCTGATTGGTCCCGGACTGCGTGACGCCCCCGAAAACGACGGGCAAAGGAATGCGTCCGGCCTTTATAAGGCGCAGCTTGGTAACAGGCGGGGGCGCGCTGGCCGCGTCTTTTGGACTAGTACCCGCCTTGAACTCCTCCAGGTTCGTAAACCCGTCGCTATCAGCATCCTGGGAAGCATCGTCCATGTTGGGATTCAGGCCGTGGCGGATTTCCCATTCATCGGGCATGCCGTCAAACTCGGCATCCGGCTTGGCGGACGTAATCGGCGGCTGCTGCGCCTGGCAGTTGCGGAAGGGGCAAACTTCGGCTTTAATCGGTATCGGCCGGTTACACTTGATGCAATTGACCCGCAACTCGGCCACGACCATCGGCGTGGTCCAACCGCTGACCTGCAAAGGCGCTCCGACCGCCTCGATGGCGTCGTAGACCGAGGTGGTTTCGCGGCTTTTCTGTTTCGGACCGGCCTGCGGCGGCTGGAGCCACTGATTATCGGCCAGCGATTTCTTTTCGCTGACCGCGGAAAAAATGAGGATAAGCAGGGACGCCAGGATCGCAACAAGGACAATCACCAGCAGGATCTTGTCGTAAACCGCTTTCAACAAGGCAATTATTTCATCTTTTCTCATGTTATTAAAGCAGAAATCCTGATTACAGCCCCCCGGCTTCTCATTTCTTCTTTTTCATTGTTCCTTCCCTGAAATCAATCGGCAGCCCGAAATTATAAACGTCCATTTCCAGTTTGACTTCAACTTCTTCCTTGCCGAGGACGATGCGTTTATCGCGCGATAATTCCCCCGGCGGCGCCTTGTCGGCCGTTTTGGAGGCAGCCTCTCCCGCCGCGGGCTTGGCCGCATCCGGAACGCCGATGCTGATTTCCCGGCGCGGATTGGTTATCTCAACCCTGGTAACAACGGTGAACATCGGCAGGCGCGCCAGGCAGTTGAGCAAGCCAAGCACCGAGCCCTCGAGCGCCCGGAATGACATCTTGAAATGCTGGACCGAATAAAGCTGCCCTTCCGGCAGGGAACGGCCGGCGCCCGCGCCGGGCGCCGGCGCGGCAGGAGCGGGCGCGCGACCGCGGCCGGCCGGCGCGGCGGTCCCGGGCTTGTCAACCGCGGCTTCAAAATCTTCGCGCGTAAAAGCCAGCAATTCCTTAACGGCGGCATCCGGCAGAACCTGGCAGAGGCGCTCGGTCATTTTCAACTGCTGGACGAGGCGCGGGATATCCCTGGGAACAGGCAACAACCCTCCGGCATATTTTTCAAACCCGAAGGCGTATTTTTCAGGAAAAACCACGCGCCCGGCCTGCAGACGATCGCGGATGCGCCGCATGGTTTTTTCAAAATAAGTCATGAACTCGGCCGCTTCCATCTCCTCCGGCAGGACCTGGCCTTCGGAAAGCAGGCTGTTCAGCTCGTTGAATTGGTCCGTGAGATCGGCCATTTTTTCGCGTTCCAGGGTGGTATTTGCGGCGGAAGGAAATATCGCGCGCTGATACAGCTGGTCAAGACGCGTCTTGGCGGCGTTCAGTTCCTGCTCTTCCTTCTGATGACGCTTCATCACGAAGAAAAGACGGCTGCCGACCGCGGCCAGCAAGACAAAAGCCAGCCCCAGGCCGATGGTCAGCCAGATATATTTTTTAATCAGATTAAGCATGGTTTAAAAAAGGCACAAAGTCAGCCTGCCCGAGCTCGGCCAGGGAAGGCAGCAGGCACACAGTGAAAGAATCGAATAAAATTGTTCTGATTTTTCCATCTTTCTACTTCTGCCTTTGTGCCTGCTAGCCTGCTGTTTACTCCTTGATCTCAATTTCCATTTCAAACTGCCGCGCGAAATCGCTCTGGGACGGCATTGGCGCCAGGCGGATTTCCGTATTCGCGCCGAACATGGGCGCCTCCCGCAGGCGATCGCGGAACTGGGCGACCGATTTATCCGATGCCTTGTCGGCGAAAATCAGCCCCTGGACGGCAATCGCGTTAAATTGCGCGCCCGCCGGCGCCGGCGCCGGCGGGGCGCCGCGGGGGCCGCGGCCGCCTTTCGGGCTCTCCACGGCCGAAGGACTCTTTTTTACCGGAGCGAGCGAAACGATCCACATGCCGTCCGGCATACAGGCATGGATGTTATCCAGGATTTCAAGCCAGCGTGTCCTCTGCCGGGTAAAACCGGCCAGTTCCGCAATCTGTTGTTTTACAATTTTCTGTTTCTTTTCGATCGGGAGCATCCGGCTTTCAATCGTTTCAAGCTGGCAGACTTTCTCGGCGGCCTTCAGTTTTTTCTTATGCAGGATATCCGTCGTGACCGAAAAATACACAAGCCAGAGGAAGGCCAGCAACACCACCCCGAAGGCGGCGCCGACAAGAAACGGCTGTTTCTGGCGGAAGGAACGCTCGGCAATGATCTTCGGCGGGACAAGGTTGATTTCCAGCGGGCACGACAACGCGTGGCGCAACCCCACCCCGACCATCTCGCCCATCAGGTGGGCGCAGCGGCCGATTTCTTCCTCCCCGATCGCGTCGTTGACAATCACGTTCTTGAACGGATTTAAATACTCCACCTCGGTCTTGACCTTCTCCTTGAAAAAATCATCCGTGCGCGATATGACCGAGCCGCCGCCGGCCAGCAGCAGCCGGCTCGGACTGTGTCCGCCCTGCTGATGGCGGTAGAGGTTGATGGAACGCTCCACCTCGATGTGCAGGCGAGTCATCACGCCGCGGACGGTCTTGGAGACCTTGGAGATGACCTTGTCCGAGTAATCCTCGTAGGCGCCGCCGAAAGCCACGGAAGCGTGGGCAAACTTCAATTCCTCGGCTTCCTTGAAGGGGAGGTCAAATTCCTTCATTAACTGCTGGGTGATCATGTTGCCCGAACCAAGGAGGGGAAGGTTCCTGCTCCAGAACTGGCCGGCTTCCATGAAAACAAGGTTGGTTGACCGCGCGCCGATATCAATCACGAGCGTGCATTCGCCAAGGTCGCCGTAATTATAGCAGACGGCGTTATAAAGGGCCATCGGCGCCACGTCCACCAGCTCCACCTCCAGCCCGACCGCCTCGATGCAATCGGTCAGGTTTTCGACGATATCCTTCTTGATCACCACGAGCATGACGTTCAACTCGGTCTCGGAAGCGCCCATAAGCTGGTAGTCCCAGACCACCTCCTCCATGGGGAACGGCACGTTCTGCTGGGCTTCATAAAGAATTGTCTGGTGAAGTTTGCTGCGCTTGACCGGTGGCAGCTTGACAAGGCGCAGGAAAGCCGACTGCCCCGAAATGGAGAGCGCCACCGGCGCGGGATGGATATGCTTTTCCTTGATCGTGTTTTGAAGCGCGTTGAGGATCGCCATGGTCGAGTCGGTTTCCGTGGCGGAATCGATCCCGAGCGGAACCTGGTGGATGCTGAGCAGCTCCATGCCAGCGCGGCTGAAGGAAAATTCGCCGAGCTTAAGCTGGCTGGCGCCGATATCAATCGCCAATACTCTTTTTGGTCCGAATATATTCATTCTTTCCCAAAGCGGGCTATGCCGCAACCCAAATTATTAATACTTCCACCCAATAGTGTGTCGAATTTGGTTCGAAAAAGACGGCGGCGATCTCAGACCGACTGTGCTACTCTGCGAAGTAGCTTCGCTACGTAGCACGAGCCGGTTTCCCGCGCTTGCATAGAATCGAGTCTAATGCTTCGCGCGACGCACCTGCATTCGGCCTAAGCTGGCCTTGTTTTTTCGAATCCGCCTTCGTCGGAAACCAAATTCGCCCCACGACTGCATCGCTGGCGCTAACTTAAATGTTTGGCGATAATCCCGTGTATCCACCGCTTCCACGAACCAAATCCGTTCCCCGCAACATTCTTGGCCAAAAAAAACAGCGGAAATGCGCCGTTGATCTCCTATATTATGCTTTCTTATGCTTTCGCCGGCTGTCATCAAAAACTTATCTCTCTCACCGCCTGAATTTCCTCTCGTTTGTCATAGCGGTTCCTGACATATCAGGTACTAATCAGAAGTCAGACCGACCTCTGATCTCTGACCTCTTTCCCCTACTTCCCCTTCGGCAGTTCGTAATTATCCGTCGCGATATTGGCAAACGGAGTCTGGGAACGATCCAGCACATAGCCTTCCACCGTGCGCACGTTGGCCGTCTTCCACCATGGTTTATTGCTTTCCGGAAAACTGCCCGCTGAAACCACCTCGCCCTTGGAATAAATTTCCACGCCCGCCTGCTCCGGCCAGCCATAGCGCTCGGAGGTCCGCGGACGCAGGTAAACGGCGACCTGGTGCCCCCGCCCCCTGGGAATTTCGGAATAAACGTAAGTGGCGGTGAACATGGTATAAGCAGAGGTTTTGGGATTTTTGACAACGATATAAAAGCGCATCTCAAGCTGGTCGGTCCAGTCAGCATCCGTGTCAAACCGCACCAGTATTTTCGCCCAATCGCCGGGGGTGAGGGTGACCTCATTGAGGCTGGTGCTGTAATCGGGGGACCTGACCTTTATCACGTCTACTTTCCTTATCACCACCCCTTCCTTGGCGGCGGCCGGCGCGACGGCGGTCGCCCCGCCTGCCCGGCGCGCCTGGGCCAGGGCATCGCTTCCACAAAGGGCTGACAATAATGCACAAAGGATTATAATGACTGAAAAACGCACGGGGGTTATGTTCATCAAACGTCTCCCTGACAAGTATTTTATAAGTTCACAGTTCCGGGTTCAAGGTTTTCCAAACCATCACAAACCTACACCTTATGGAACATCAAAAACAAACAAAATCATTTTAATTTTACTGCGACCAATGTCAAACATTTTATCCGATTTTTTGCAATACCTCAGTTTTGAGGGGGTTGAAATTGGTAGGGCGCGATCGCCGAGCGCGCCGCGGCGGTTTCGGCGAAACCGCCCTACCGTTTCGCACCAATAACTGAGGAGTTACAGTTTTTTAGGACTGTTTTTCTTCTTTCCCTGCCTACAAACCACTATGACGGGCGGGCATACGATCCGCCGCGTGTGCCTCGCTCTTAATCCCCCAGCCACTTGACATGGCGCACAAACATTTCGCCAGTGAAAGGATCGCGCCAGACAATCGCCACCGCGCGCTGCTTGGCCGGATTCCTTGGAATGTTTCCACCTGAAGCCGCTTTCGCTTCTATGAGAATGGCAAATACGTTTTGATGAATATTGAACAATCCGCAGGTATTGCGAAAATATGATTCTTTTTCCAACTCGCTTTTTCCAGCAAGTCCTGAAAGGTAATTATCCAACACTCGCCCAAGATCGGAAAGATTCGTGTAAGAACCGGATTGGTCCACAATCAACTGC
This sequence comes from uncultured Verrucomicrobiota bacterium, assembly GCA_964475405.1. GTDB lineage: Bacteria > Verrucomicrobiota > Kiritimatiellia > JAAZAB01 > JAAZAB01 > JAQUQV01. The sequence continues at coordinate 34,203 of CAYYWX010000006.1, read as the reverse complement.
GCCACAGTTTGCGCTTCCGCCGACCCTAATGGCGTCGCGCCTACAGTTTGTCCCGGATACTTATCAACGGACATGCCCTGGAACCATGCCTTCATGACATCCAATGATTTAGTATTCGGATTGATTTGTCCTCGATTCCACCTGTTTGTTGCAAACCAACTGGCTGGATCCGTGGCGATTGCAAATACATCCAAAACTCGGATTCGATCCGGCCCATATAACTTGACAGTCCGCCATGGTGCAAATGCCAGATATCCCAACTCGGCTACTGACGACAATTGTTTATTGGCAACAAACATCGCTGTATCACCATCAAAAGATGATGGCATAAATGATTTCGTCCAAGTATTTGTGTCGTTCAGCGTATGCAACGGTAAAACTTCGACCCGCCATTGATCGGAAGTTGAATTGGCATTAAACCTTGGATCAAGACATTCGGCTGCCGCACAAGAAGAGTTGGTGCCAATATTATCCGTACCAACATGATTGTTTGTCAAAATTATAGGATTATTTAATTGATCCACAACATCTGACCCTAACTTAATACTGATATAATTTGTGGATATGAGCTTCATTGTTGAAACCTTCGGCACAGGCGGCATATTCTTTGAGTAGTTATTCGTAATTATGAAAAAACCATTCGAAAGAGGAGGACCAATACTTCTTGTTGTTGGCAAGAGCGGATTGTCTGGCTTGATATTGTTTTGTTCGCCAAACGCGGTCGAGGACACCACATCAAAAGTAACACTTGTACCTACGACAAACGGATACCAACACTCAATAATAATATCTGTTTTGACTGTATATATTTTATTTGCAGAAGGAGGATTCTCGTCGGCAACGATGACAAGGTTGCTGACAACCACTTCATTGATCATCGGCACGTTTTCAACGGAAAATTCAAAATTTGCGGGAATTAAATTGTCATCCACGTAATCTAAAAGATTTGAATAAATGATTCCCGCCTCTACAATAGACGTAACGCCAGCCAACCATAAAGCGTTTGTAATTGCCATTTTTTGATTCTGCAACTGTATCAAGTTGCCCCCAATATTGATTGGCTTTTGAAGATTCATCAGATTGCAATCCCATTGTTCCGGCCGACTGCTGGAATACACAAAGAGGTCGCTGGGGTAATAATTGAGATTTTGAACTAGTTCGGAAAATGTTTCGTATCTTTTATATACATCGCGTTTCGCCGGCAATGATCCTGCCGATTCCGGCAGATTTGCCAACTGGAACTCACGTGGATTCACCCCGGTATTGCGCGTATCGCCGCCAACAAAATTTGCATCCAGAAGTCCGGAACAATCGGCCATAGCGTATCGCACTTTTCCCATCAGTTCACCGTTCGTTGACGCATTAATCCCAACAAAAACATTACTAGAAGACGCCGCCAAAACTTTTGCAACACTATCAAATACGGCCATGGGAAAATAATTTACAGCCTCACCTGAAAGTCCTAGATTAAACATTCGATTACTACCCGAACTAAATGTTATATCAATTCTTACCGGCGGAGTTGATAATGCATTTTCAATCGAATTAGCCAACTGAATTTTACCAGGCGCATTCGTTATGACATAATAAGGATTTTTTTCTTGGAGCGGAGCAGGTGCCGGAGCGAACGCCACGGCATCTCCGGAATGATAATGATTTGTTACGTTCACCGCATCAAGGGAAGAATCCACTGTGACTAACTCCGAAAAATCAGCGATCGATCGTGATTGACTGGCACTGCATGAAACCAACGCCAAATTAGACGATGCAACCGATTGGATTGGAATAATGATGACCTTATCATTCAAAGCGTATGTAATTGAAATTGGCCTGTCCGCCACCGCGTTTATATAACTATCGCACAACTGGATATATCTATAATGGTTAGTTTCTGCCAATTCGACCACTTGGTTGGAAACACTTTTTACATAATATACGGATGCAGCCGATAAAGGACTGGGCAAGGATCCAAAAAGGTTCGGGGGTTCCAATCGAACAGCCGTGCCTGTTCGTAAACGATCACGAGTAGCTTTATAAACAAGCTGGTTGTCAAATGCCAGATCATTGGTAACTACCGGATAAATACCATGCAACGGTTGCAACTCAATACTATCAGGAACATTAGGCGGGAGTGGGTTTGCCACTCTTTTCAAAGCATTGCGATAACTTGTAGCCAATTTAATATGGAAGTCATCTATTGGTATAACATATTGAGTAAGATCAGGAACGGATTTTGTCCTAATTGGCGTGCCTAGCGTATATGACCGCATACCAGATATGACGGTTGATGGTCCAGAAGGGCCGGGTAAAGAATCATTAGTCATAACCCGGTCATTAAAGTTTCCGACAGTTAAATTTGTTACTGGCAAATCATTCGAAGTTACACTTATGTACTCTTCTGACTTGGAAAACACTTTATAGACAAAGTTTGGAACCAAATAGTTTGGTAGATTTGAGGGGGAAAAAAACCTGACTTCATCCCCTACTTGGAAATCATGATTCGGCCTAACAAGGACAATCCTGCCCGACTCATCTATGACAAAACAACTGTGCATTTGGATTAGAGCATTAATATCATCCATGGCCCGCGCCAACCCGACATGGACAAGTTCCCTGGCGCGGACATTATCGGCGTTATTTCCGGAGGCAAGGCGCTCGGTCCGCATGGAAATGGCGAAGGTCACCGCCATCAGCACCATGACCGTCAGCAGGCCAAGCACGATGATCAGGGCAACGCCGGAGTTAGAAGAAGGCACAGAGGCACAAAGGCACAAAGGCACAGAGTTTTTTTTCTGAACATTCTGCATTTTCCCTCCGACTTTGCCGCTTTATGCCTGTTTTAACTTACGTATCAAACTACTCAACATTCGTTCAATTTCTCTACTCAATGAATATAGCCGCTCAACAACGCCCTTGCTCAGATATTCCAAATTCATAGAAATCTCCAGTTGCGTCTGTAATTCGTATAATGAACCGGATGCAATTTGCAGAAAACGAATATAATCACTTGTTGAATTTCTACCATAACCTTCTGCAATATTACTTGGAATTGAAATCGCGCAGCGCCGCACTTGGGAGGTCAAACCATAAACTTCCTCCTTTGGGAAGACTTTGGTTTGTCTATAGACTTCCGTAACAAGCACCATTGCCTTTTGCCATACCATCAAATCTCTGTATGTTTTCACTTCTTTATCCATTTTTCCTCCTTTGTGCCTACGTGCCTTCTGCCTTTGTACCTTCTTTACCTTCCGCTCCCGGCGCGATTCGGGAAACAAATCGCCATCATTGCGGAACTTTTTTTAAATATTCCACGTCCAAGCGGTCTTTTGGACGCCCGCTTGCCAATTTATTTTTAATAATATCCGCTTTGGCTAGAAACGGTATTTTTAAACCGTCAATCTCAACGACTAATTTTGCGGCATAGGCATCCTTGAAATTCACGCCGTCAATATGAGTAATCACGTCAATCCTGCGCGGCATAACGCCTATCTGAAAAATAACGCCTTCTTCGGCAAACGTAGTCTCGGATATATTTGAAACCGGCGCGCCAAAATCAGCAAGCGCTTTAAATATTTTTTTTGAATTGATTCCGGAAGCGTTTATCCAAACGTCAATATCGCCGGTGGCCCGCGGATACCCCTGCGCTCCCATTGCATATGCGCCGACAACAAGGAATTCCACCTCATTTTTTAATAAGCTTTGTAATATGTCTCTGTAATCTTTGTTTAACACGTTTATCCCCTCTCAATGACCACAATTCCGCCGTCAATGGCCACATGAAAGCTATCCTGTCCCGCGGGGAAGCTCTCATAAAACATTCGTCTTCCCCGTCCGCCATTTTAAGCAAGGTTATGTTCCTGTTCAATTTCATTGATTTTAAAATATATCAAATCTTACTCGCACTTGCCAGTCCGGATAAATTGCGTCAATATTGACTTTGGCCCCTGGCTTCTTCTTTCCCCAGTCCAACTACTGATTCCTGTTTCTGTCTTTTTCCTACTGACCTCTGATCTCTGACCTCTTCCTGCCACTATCTTCCGCTCACGGCGCGATTCTGAAAACAAACCCGCGTTGTATAAACCCGTGAATTAGCCAGGACAAATCCAACCTGGTCAATCAAGTCTATGTTTAACGCCCGTTTCATATCCCGTTCGCAAAGCATTTCAATTGAAATATCAACGCAGACAGGTAATAAATGATTATTAGCCGGATTTTCAGAATCATAATTAAGAGACGAATTCCCCATCTTCATATCATCTTCTGTGGCATATGCAAAAACTTGAAACCGCCAGACGTTGGTGATCATTAATGTCGCCCCGCCGCTCCATTCACCCCAGTCCAGCACGTCATAACGATCGAAGGATGCATCTGTATCACGCCGCATTTCAATAATATGGCCGTCGTTTCGATCATACCTGAACCTAACGCCGCGCAATGCCTGATCTTCGCCCGACAACGCAATAAAGCTTAAATCCTGAACATTGTCGTGAGCGTCTGTTTCCAATTTAAATCTCTTTAAATAAAGTGTATTTCCTGCCGAGTCTTGAAATGAGCCCGCCATGGCGCAAGAGAGTTCACGAGCGATATATTCAACGGCGGCCCGGGCAGAAGTGTTCATCTCGGCGCGCTGGGTGCCGGTATCCCAGGCCTCGGAAGCGTTCCGGAACATATTGGTGACCATGATGACGATAACCATCAGGACCGACATGGAGACAAGGATTTCGATGAGGGTAAAACCAGTATGGTAAATTTTCATCTTCGTTCCCAACTCTTCTGCGGTATTTTTTTCTGCGCGCATATATCCTTATAGAAACCAGAAGTCAGAGATCAGAGGTCAGAGGTCAGAAATCAGACCGACCTCTGATCTCTGGCATCTGGCCTCCTTCTGCCTGCATTCTATCTACTGGCTGCTTCTGTAAAATTCCGAATAAAACAAGGCCGGGTTGCTAGCCGTTCCGAACTCACCCGCCCAGAAACGCAAAGCGGCCGACTTGATCCGGAAACCGTCATTCGTAAGGGTGATCTGATACCGGAAGGCGTGATCAACAAAAAAAACATTTGAACTATCAACATGAGAATAAATATTTACGTGGATTTCATTGTCAAGTTTTACATCAAGGGCGTCTGGCCCAAACCAATTACTAGATCCAGATACCGCATAAGTCGCGCTTGAGTCCAAAGAAGCCCAGTTCGTCTCGGACTGAACCCTCATGGAGCTGAAGACCTCCTGCGCGAACAGGGCGGCGTGGGTATCGCCGATGGAACGGACGTTCTGGTCCAACCCCGCCGGGAACAAGCCGAGAATGGCCAGCATGCCGACGCCAATGATAAGGAGGGCAAGCGAAATTTCAACCAGGCTGAAGCCGGATGCCGAACAGTTATTATTTTTCCCCATGTTTAAACGTAACATATTGTCTTATTTTTCCTGAAAGCATATTGCCAAGTAGTCAGGCCTATCCACTATGATGTCCCGGCGGAGGTGGAAGGCAGCAGCCAGAAGTCAGCGGCCAGAAATCAGCCTGACCTCCGACCTCTGATCTCCTTCTTGCTGAATTCTGCCTACTGCCTTCCCTGGCCGAGCTCGGGCAGGCTGCCTTTGTGCCTCTCTTCCCCTACTCCACATGAATCCCCCCGGTCAGGCCGTTGATTGAAATCGTTTTTCCCTTAAATATCACGTCTGATTCATTTGTAAATTTCCTATCCAGAATATAAATATGTTCCGGCACTGCTCCTGAAGCCAGCCCCCCATCCGTTTTGAACGTAACCGAAGTGGAGCCGCCAAACATTACTTCCATCGGCAGTTCATTGGTTTTTTCAAGCACCGTATTGGCCTCATTGACAGCGTAATAGTAAGAAGCGGAAGGCGCGACTCCCTCAAAATAATAAAAGGTGACATTTTCCTTGTGGGTAATGGCCCACTGGCGCAGGAGCGAAAGCGTTGAGCTGACGGCGCGCACCGACCCGCGCATGCCCGCCCCGCGCCCCATACCGATCCAAGCCGGAGAGGAGATGCCGATGATGATCGCCATCAGGAGAATCACGAGCAGGAGCTCTACCAGGGTAAATCCGCGCCTGTAAATTTTTTTATACATTTCTGATATTTCTGCATTTTTTTCTTCGAGCATATGTCTTTAAAAAAACCAGAGGTCTGTGGTCAGAAATCAGACTGACCTCCGATCTCTGATTGCTGATCTCTGCGGGCTAACGCGGCTCACTCCACGTCTCCACCGGAAACGAATTGGTGGTATTCGCGAAAGATGCAACGGCCACGTCCATGTTTGGCACGGAATAACCGTATGAATAAATATTAGTCCGCGACGGAACACCAATGCTGTTATAATAAGCAAAATTTGTGACACTGATCGTGCAATTACCGTTCAAATCGTCATCCAAACAAATGACATATGGTATCCCCCAGGGGTCAACAAAATTTCCCGCGCTATCAATTTGATTGGTCGGCACGGCAAGAAAAGCTTTCTTGCGTTGATTCTGGCCAACCAACTCCCGGATGACCAGGTAATTATTGGCAAAGTAGGTTGTGTCATTCGTTTTGTAGATTTGGTTGGGCCATTTTTCATACTCCGCGTAATAGGTCTTAAGGGCCAAAACAATGTTATACGCCTCGGTCAGGGCTTGCTTTTTGCGCGCCTTGTCCTTCGCCCCGATGATCACCGTGAAAAGCATCGACACCAGGATGGCGATGATGCTGATAACGACCATGAGTTCGACGAGAGTAAAACCGCGCGGCAAGCCGGATGCGCCAACCTTCTGCTTTATTCTGAAACCTTCTGTAATTTTATTTTCCGCAAGCATATGTCCTTAAAATCAGCAACCAGAGGTCAGCGACCAGAGATCAGAGGTCAGAAATCAGACTGATTTCAGACGTCTGACATCTGCCCCCCCCCTTCTTCCTATTTCCAACTCGCCACGTCGTCCCCGCCGCCGGAATCATCCGTCCGGTTTTTCCCCAACGACCAGACGACCACGCAGCGATAAACATCCTTTCCATCAACTTTGACCTGATTGTCATAGTTCCTATCAAACATGACATGATATGCCCGATGCATGGAAGCATCGGAAGGGTTGGACCACGGATCCCATGCGGTTGTTGAGTCCATCGCGGCATTGGTGAAATATTCAAAGTCCATAAATGTTATCCCCTGCGGGTTTAGCGCGGCACCCGCCAAACTGCCGCTCAACATGGAATAGAGAGCGATGCCGTCACTGTCGGCGACATCATAAACGGTCCCTTCGGTAATTGCAGACGGCCAAACCTTATAAGTATCAAGATAGGCTTTAAAGGCGGTTTCCAGGGCCTTGACCACAACCTTTGCCTTTACCTCCCGAGCCCGTTCCTTGGCACCATAGAACATCGGCATCATCATGCCCGCCAGGATGGCGATGATGGCAATGACCACCAGGAGTTCAACGAGGGTGAAACCACGAGAAACACATGGCAAGCCGGATGAACGCCGGAGATCTCTCGCCCGCTCGCCAGGCTCGCTAGAGCTCACAGAGAACACCGAGAAGGATGTTGGTTTTATTTTTTTTAGAAAGTGAAAAAAAATAAAACCAAAGCTTTGCTCTTCTTGCTTTCTCCCTGTGAACTCTGTGCGCTCTGTGAGAAACATTCTTAACTCCTAATTCAGAACGAATTGGTCGTCAGGCTGTAGGTTAGTCCGTCAGCCGAATAATACAACCAATGACATCGCGAGACCGGGTCAATGGCTTCCGGGCGATTGATCGGATTGCCATAAATATAATTAATCGTTTTTGAAAAATAACCGCCCGATTTCTTTTTTCTTCTTATTTGGTATGATCCTTCCATAGGCTTTTCAGGATTCGCGAAACTTGCTGCGTTATAAACAAGATAAGCAACTGAAACTTCTGGGAATAACATAAAGGGCCGCGCGCCTTTTTCAGTCTGCTTGAGCATGAGCGGATAAGTCAGACCATAATCAATCTTGAACGATGTCTGTCCGCCCGAAGTCTCTGAATAGACAGACTCCACCGTACTGGTCGCAAAAGAAACACTTGTAAAGGGACTGTTGGTTGTGTAAAAACATTCGGTGTTATAGGATAGTGGGTAATGGTTGTCGGAACCGGGATTCGGCGGCGTAATCGGATACTCACCGTAGGCGGCGCGGTAATCCTCAAGAGCGCTTTTTATCTTTTCAATGTATACTCTCTGGCTGGATTCACGTGATTTATGGACCACAAATTTTGAAACGGGGATGGTGATGCCGACCATAATGCTAATGACCACCATGACGACCATGAGTTCGACCAGGGTGAAGCCGTGCCGGAAAGGCATCCAGCCTTCGTAGCCAAGGGCTTTACTTCGGCGGAGTAGGCCAGCGGCACAGAGGCACAAAGGCACAAAGTTTTTATTCTGAACACTCAGTATCTTAGATTTTGTATTCTGCATTTTTCCCTCAGACTTTGTGCCTGCTGACCTCTGATCTCTGACCTCTACTTACTCGCCCCTGACTTCTTCCTACTGCGGCCCGATTGATGAAAAATAACTGCTGTTGATTTCATTGATGCCGACCGAACCCACATGGCCGTCCATTGCCACATAATTGGCGCAGCGATTGGTCCCCTCCTTGTGATGAAACCCGGTTTCCGTCAGCCACCAGTTGGTCCCCTTGAAAGTATCCTGGACAATGCCTTTGGCCGTGTTATTAAACATCCAGTTGGTATAGGCAATATAGGCCCCCCAGCCCTCCCTGGCGTTCCAGTCAATGAACGCGATGGTGTTGGCGGAAATTTTTTTCCGATCGACACCGCATTGACCCGCATTGATTGCATAAGTGGTAAAATAATTCACAAGAATAAGATTGTCGTTAGCATCCCATGAGGATTCAAAATCGACAACCTCATAATCTTCGCCTTCCCAGTCTTTTTCATTACGAGAACCCTTGAAACAATTAGTGGCGGCCGGGTTAAAATAATTACCGGCCTTCAGTTCACGTAAGACCGAAGGACAGACCCGCACGGAAGGCATTCCGGCACTGAGCCCACTTAATGTAACCTGATTCGTCAGATAACTGGCGACAAAATTTTGCCACGAATCCGGTTGGGCGCCACTGGATCCTCCTGAACCTAATATGGAATTATATTTGCCAGTATCTTTAGTAGAGCCGTCGTTAAGCGTCCAAATTGATGAACCTAATCCACCTGCTTTCACGTTCTGTACGCTCCCAACTCCGGGATAAATAAAATATCCTTTCCAGTCGCTCATATAGCGACCCATGGCGATGCCGAATTGACGCAGGTTGTTCTGGCATGAGGTTGAGTTCGCCCGTTCGCGGGCGTTCCGCAGGGACGGCACCAGGATCATTATCAAAATCCCAATAACGGCCAGGACCACCAGGAGCTCGACGAGGGTGAAGCCGGTTATGAAGGCACAGATTTTATTCCTGGTTTTTGGCCCTTGTGAAATGTTTTTTTCTGCGAGCATATGTCCTTATAGAAATCAGAGGTCAGCGGCCAGGGGTCAGGGGCAGGAATCAGACTGACCTCCGATCTCTGACTACTGATTTCTTTCTTCTTACTCTCCCGCGGTGATTGCCTGGAAATTAATCCCGCCGGACATAAGAACATCCATCTCCGCATACTGATAACTTGAAAACCAGAGGCGCCACATGCCCATGCTTTCCCAATAGACGGCCAGGTCCACCAGCCCGTCGCCATCATAATCTCCCGGCGCCGCCTTCTGCCCGGCCCCGCCCGCGGGCACGCTGTTTTCCCGATACTCGGTGCCTGAAGGCCAGACCCGCCAGGTGCCGCTGGCCTCATGATAGACAGCCAGGTCAACCTTGCCGTCACCGTCATAATCAGCCGGAACGGGACTCTGGCCGGAGCCGCCCAGGTTAACCGCATAAGCCATCCGGTAAGAATCGCCCGAAAGCCAGACCAGCCATGTGCCGGCCGGCCATGAGCCTGCCGAAGTGGAGGACTCCTGATAGACGGCCGGATCGGTCCTGGCGTCGCCGTCATAATCGGCCGGAACCGGCCGCCAGCCCGAGCCTCCCAGGCCGGATTCATTCACTTCCACATACCCTGAACCGGACATCCATACCCGCCAGGTGCCCGTAACTTCCCGGTAAACCGCGGGATCAACAAGCCCATCGCCGTCATAATCAGCCGGCACGGCGGACTGGTCCGCCCCGCCCAGCCCCGCGGCCAGGGCGCTCTGGTAACCGGAGGCGGACATGCTGACTCGCCATCCGCCCGAGGAGGACTGATAAAGAGCCGGGTCAAACTTTCCGTCGCCGTCATAATCACGGGGTATCGCGCGGTAACCCGGCCCGCCAAAACCGGCCAAACCTTCCGTCACGGCGGTAGTTGAAAACCGGACCAGCCACGTGCCGGCCTGCCCTGAGCCGGCCGAAGTGCTGGCGGCCTGATAAAGCGCCAAGTCTGATTTGCCATCGCCGTCAAAATCATTCCAGACCGGCTGAATGGCGCCCGCCGGCGCGATTGAAATCGAACTCCCGACCCGGCGCGTGACGTTATTTGCCAGGTTCGGGTCAAGCCACACGGAGGGCAGGCAATGGTTGATATAAACAAACACGTAATAATTGCTGGTTGCCCAGGACGGGATGGTAATTCCCTGCCGGATACTCTGCGGCAAGGCAATCCGGGTTGAAGCGCCGGCGGGCAGGGAGACGGCAGAATTAGTGCCGCCAATCCAGGAATCATTATTCCCAAAAACCGCGTTTGTGGAGAGGTAAAAATCATATTGCACCGTGTTGTTCGGAGTAGTCATGTCAATCCCGCTCAAGTTGGCGACGGCAAAGGAAACCGCGGAAGGATGCGAAAGCGCACCGGCAATGGTCGGCACAAAGACAAAATCCGAAACGCCGATATCCAGTATGCCGATCGCCTTGAATCCCGCGGCGGGCGAGCTGAAGACGCTTGAATAATTGCCGTTCTTGGCCTTGACCCGGTAATAGTAAACCGTCCCGGGGATCGCGGACTGGTCGCTGTAGGATAGTTCGGCAATATTATTAACCAGCCGGCTGGCGGAGGCGGCGCTATAGGCTGTTCCGCGCCAGAGCTCATAAGCCGACGCGCCCGGCGCAGCGCTCCAGGTTATGCTCACCTCGCCGGTTGAAATTCCGTTGCCGGCGCTTACGGAATCTGGCGGCACCATGCCGCGCCAGCCCGAATTAAAGGTGCTCAGGGGACTGAAACCATACCGGTTGCCGGCCTTGATCCAGTAATAATAAAGAGTTCCGTTGACCGCGGTGGTATCCTCATAGACATTGGCCGCCGCCGAACCGAGCAGCGTGGCGCTGGACGGGTCGTAATTTACATTCCGGTAGACCGCGTAAGATGTCGCGCCGGGCGAAGCGTTGCAGCTGACTCGCACCATGTTGCTGTAGACGCCGTCGCTGGCATCCAGGTCCGTCGGCGAGGCGGGAGGAAGGCCGGCCGGCGCGCTCGCCGCCGCCCAGGCGCTGGTGCCATAACTGTTCTTCGCCGCCACCCAGTAATAATAGGCCGGGCCAAGGGTAATGCTCGTATCGTCATAATTCGTGGCGGTCGGGGTGTTGTAGACCATGTCCGCCTGCCAGGTGGCCGCGGCAGGGTCGGAACTTACACCGCGGAAGATCGAGTGGGCGGCGGCGTCGGATGAGCCGGCAATCCATGACACCCGGATCGTATTGGGCAAAATTTCCGCGTTGGCCGAGACCGAGTTAGGCGGCGCCAGCAGGCTCCAGCCGTAGCTCGCCTCGCTGAAAACGCTCAACCCGAATTCATTGGTGGCCTTGAGCCAGTAATAATAACGGCACAGCGGCGTCCCGGAGATATCGTTCGTCCCAAGCCCAACGACGTTGGTAATAATAAATTCCGCCGTGGCGGAATTGCTTTCAATATTGCGATATACAAGGTAAGAAACAGCGCCGGTTGAAATATTCCAGTTCAAGGCGACCAAACGAATAGCCGTTCCTTGACTGGCGGTGAGCCCGGTCGGTGCTGAACATGGGATTCCGCCATAGTCGTTGGTGCTGAATGCGCTCTCCGCCGACTGGGCATTGCGGGCCATGACCCAGTAGTAATAACGCAGACCAGTGGAAACGGTGGTATCATCATAATTGGTCTGCGGGGCGGAAACAGAAGCAATATACGCGGCGGCGAGGGAATTGCTGGTCAACCCGCGGTAGAGAGAATAATTCGTGACGTTGGGCGAGGCATGCCAGGTCAGCTGGACATAATTGGTCGGCACGCCCTTGCTGGCCGAGAGGTATTCCGGCGGCGCCGGCGGAAGACTGCCGATGCTGGTCTCGCTGAACGCGCTGATGGTAACCGGCGTCTTGACCTTGACCCAGTAGTTATAAAGCTGGCCCGACTCAACGGCGGAATCGTTATAACTGGTCCCGGCCAAGCGCGCAATCCGGGTGGCGGAGGACGATGTGTCATTGGTATAGCGCCAGAGTTCATAACTAAGGGCGTTTGGCGAAGCGCTCCAGCTCACCTGGATATAATTGCCGGGTTTACCTATGGCGGTCGGAGTGGCCGGTTTCAGCAAGGAAGCGGCATTCAACCCCTGGTTGCCGGTGCGCAGGGCGTCATGCCGGAACATAGGCCAGGCGCTGTCCGCCGGCGGCGCCGAACCGTAAAGGGCATAAATATTGAAATGATCGCTGACATAAATCGTGCCCTCGCTGTCAATCAGCGGGGACTGCATGTTAAGGAAATCCGTCTCATAGGTCCAGTTGGTGGTCCCGTTCGTGTTGAACGAATAAATAAATCCGTCTACCGTGCCGGCAATAATTGATCCGTCGGCGGCAACGGCCGGCGATGACCTGATTTCGCTGTCAACGGCCCAGACTGCCCCCGTTGTGCCGTTCGTGTTCAAAGCATAGAGGTAACTGCCGGCGCCAACGTAAATAAAATTATTTGAGCCGATGGCCGGGGAAGACCACGCATAACTTCCGCCAGTTGTGACTCTCCATGTCCTCGTGGTCGTGCCGGCGGAATTAAGGGCATAGAGAGTGTTGCTGGCCATGGCATAAACCGTGCCGGTGGTCGTTCCGGCGGCCGCATCCGTATCCAGCGCCGGCGAGGAATACATAAATCCGCCATCCGTGGTCCATCTTCGGTTTGTGACGCTGCCGGCCGGGGCATAAGCATAAATCTTGGGACTTATCGTGGAAGCAACATATATAGTGCCGTTTGAACTGATTGCCGGGGACGAGTCGCCGGCTGAAGAAAGCGTATTGGTCCAAAGCGCCGATCCATTGGTAGGATTAAGCGCGAAGAATTTAGTGTCCCGGCTGAAATAAAGCCTGCCTGAGTTGTCAATCCCAATGGAAGACCAATCTGAAGCTGAAGGAAGCGCGGTGTTGTAAGTCCAGTCGACCGCATGATCGGCTGTAATCGCGTGGACTTTTCCGCTACTTGTGTTGATGTAAGTGACGTTATTGGTGCCGACGCATGGAGATCCAAGCCCCTCATAGCCTGATGGCCCCTGAGATGCCACCGACGATGTTGTCGCCACCTCCCAGCGTGCGCCTGAGCGCGCGATGGCTTGAAGGGATGTTTTCGTGCCAACCATGATCGCCCCATCCCAACCCATGGCCGGCGAACTGCAGTACCCATCGGGACTGATTTCATGCTGCCACTTCACCGTCCCGTAGGCAAGCGCCGCGGGCATTTTGGCCACAAAGCCGTCATCCGCGCCACCGGAGAAAACATTCCGATAAGCCGCGTCGGTGGCTGGAAAATCGTTGCTTGAGGCGGTTACACCCGCCACAAAAAGCGTGTTGCTGTCGGGAGCAAGCGCCAGCGCCAGGGCACGGTCGTTGGTGACGCCGCCCAAATAGGTTGAGGCATGCATATTTGTCAGTGGTCCGTCAAGGCGCAGGAGGAAGGCATCCTCGCCGCCATGGTAATTCCGGTCATAAGCAGTGCGCGTCGTTGGGAAATTGGCAGACGCCGTGTAACCGGCAAGGTAGACATAAGTGCGTGTTGCGCTGTCAATGCCGCTCTCAAAGCTGGAGTGGCCGCCCACCGCCAGGCATTTTGCCACGTCATCCCCGGTGCCGCCGATATAAGTGGAGGCATAAAGATTCGTCAGGTTGTTCGTCAGGCAGCTTACGAATATATCCTGAGCGCCCCGGGAGGCGTTGGTAAAGCCGGCAAGATAAACGTTGTTCGTGAGATTACGCGAGAAATTGGTGGAAGTTGTATAACCCGCCACGTAAACCCGGTTGCTGACATCAACGTCAATGGCGGTAGCCGCATCATTGCTTGTTCCGCCAAGGAACGTGGAAGCGATCAGGTTCGTCAAGGTGAGGCCCAGGCGGGAAACAAACGCGTCACCGGGGCCGCCGCCATAAATCCTTTTGTAAGCATTAATTACGGGGAAATTGGTGGAAGAAGTGGAACCGGCAACATAAAGATAATTCGTCGAATTAACCGTCTTCACCACAACGGCGGCGGCCTCGTCGGTGTTTGTTCCACCGAGAAAAGTGCCGGCCGTCAGGGAGCCCACGTTATTGCTGAAGAGCACCACGAAGGCATCGCGCGCCCCGACGTAATTGGTCCGATATCCGGTGATAACCGGGAGGAAATTGCGGGATTCGGTGTAGCCGACGACATATTGCCGGAGGGATGAATTATCCATGGCGATGGCCGCCGCGTAATCGGTGTTGCTGCCGCCCAGGTAAGTCGCCTGGTCAAGCGAACTTAAATCGGCTGATAAAATCGTGACGAACGCGTCCCGGCCTCCGCGGTTGGCTGAAAACATCGGCGTTCCGGGCGCCGGAAAGTTGGTTGATTCCGTGTAACCGGCCACCCATACGCGCCCGTCCGCGGCAACGCCAAGGGCCGTGGCCTGGTCGTTGGAACTGCCGCCGATATAGGTGGAGGCCGCCAGGGTGCCCAGGCCGGCGTTAAACTTGGATACAAAAACATCCTGCAAGCCGGCCGGGACCGAACTGTAAGGAGTGTTGGTGACGGGGAAATCGGAAGAATCCGTGTAACCGGCGACATAGACATTGGTCTGGCTGTCAATCGCCATGGCCTGGACGGCATCGGACCCGCCGCCGCCGATAAAGGTTGAGGCCAGGAGAGGATCAATCACGAGGATATTGCCGGGATCATAGGAAGAAAGTTCAAACCCGATCTGTCCGTCCTCGCCCATGGCATAATCAACCGCGACCGGCAATGATTTGCCGCGGGCGTCAATCTGCCAGGCGACCGGCCGGGTGAAATAAACCGCCCCGAGCGCCGTCTGGAGCTCCAGCTTTCCATCGGGCATGATTTCAACGCCGGAAACACCCTCAAAACCAAGGGCAATTTCGCGCGGGTCCGCGCCGGGAGAAAGCACGAAAATCTTTTCCACGTTATTGCCGCGGGCGGAAAGCAACAGGTTGACGCCTTCATACACCTCGCCGAAATCAACCTTGTCAAAAACAGGCAGGTTGGATTTCCATTTTTCCGGCTGGCCGCCGATGAACGAGCTGACCTTTGATAAAGATTTGCCGGCGCCGGATGGCCCGGACTGAAAAGCGCCCCGCAAAATCTCGGTTATCACGGCCGACCCCGTCGTTTTGCCCGCTTCATATTTCGGCAGTGAATAAACAATCTTTCCGTCAGCGAGCGCGTAAACCGTCCCGCCGAAAGTGCGCGCGTAATATTTCACGGCCGGACTGGCGACCTGGCCTTCATTGGCGACAAAGGGGACGCTGATGGAGCCGACCATGGCGCCGGCGGAGTTGTCCACGGCCAACGCGGCGGCGGGAAAACCTGCAAGCCAATTCAACGCGGCAAAGAGAAAAATAAAGCCGGTTATTTTACGCATTGATTTCAAAATCGGCGCTCCTGTCCTAGTACCGAAACAATACATTATTACCGTCAATTTGACAAATATTATTTTTGGACAAACACCAGGTCCATGTTCCGGGCGGCGGCGACCTCGTCAAGGCGTCCGACGCCGGTCGTAACCGGGGCGGCCGATAGTTCCGCCGGATTTTCAGACGCCGTCCGCGCCAGCGCGCGCATGGCGGCAATAAATTCATCAAGTGATTCGCGCGTTTCGGTTTCGGTCGGCTCAACCATCATCGCCTCGGGGACAATGAGCGGGAAATAGACCGTGGGCGGATGAATTCCGCGGTCAATGAGGCCCTTGGCAATGTCAAGGGCGTGAACCCCCTTTTCGCCAAAACGCCCGGCGCTCAGCACGCACTCGTGCATGCAGCGCCGGTCATGGGCCGGCGGGGAAACATCGCGCAATTTCGCGAGGACATAATTGGCGTTGAGCACGGCCCGGTCGCTTACCGCACGCAACCCGTCGCGCCCGAGCATCAGGCAATAAGCGTAGGTCCGGACAATTACCGCGAAATTACCGTAAAAGGGCGCCACGTAACCGATGCTCTTCGGGTAATCATAATCCAGGCGGAACATGCCGTCCTCGTTTTTGGCCACGCGCGAAATCGGGAGGTATTGCCTTAATTTCTCGACAACCCCGACCGGCCCGGCCCCCGGCCCGCCGCCGCCATGCGGCGTGGCAAATGTTTTGTGCAGGTTCAAATGGCAGATATCAAAACCCATTTCGGAGGGCTTGCACCGGCCGATGACGGCGTTAAAATTGGCGCCATCGTAATACATCAGGGCGTCCGCCGCGTGGATCATCTCCGCGATGGCCCTGACTTCCGGCTCAAACAGGCCGAGCGTGTTCGGATTGGTCAACATCATGCCGGCGGTGTCGCCGCCGATTTTTTCCTTCAATTTCACGATATCAACCGTGCCGCGGCTGTTGGAAGGGATCGTCACCACCTCAAACCCCGCCAGGGCCGCGCTGGCCGGGTTGGTGCCGTGCGCCGAATCGGGAATGATGATCTTTGTTTTTTTGTTGCCACGGTCGCGGTGGTAGGCGGCCATGATCATCGTGCCGGTCAGTTCGCCGTGCGCGCCCGCGAGGGGCTGGAGGGTGAACTCGGCCATGCCGGTCATCTCGGAGAGGAGCCGCTCGGTTTCATAAAGGAGCCGCAAGGCGCCCTGCGTAAGCTGGCCGCCGTGCCGCAACTGGGGCCAGAGCGGATGAATCTGCGCGAAACCCGGCAGGGCGGCGGCAACCTCGCAGGCTTTCGGGTTATACTTCATCGTGCAGGATCCGAGCGGATAAAAATTAGTGTCCACCGAAAAATTCAGCCGCGAAAGATTGGTGAAATGGCGCACGACTTCAACCTCCGGCAGTTCCGGCAGGCCGGCCGGGCGCGCGCGCAGAAATTTTGCGTCAATCAGCCGGCCTTCCGGCAGGGCCTGGCGCGGAAACCGCGCCGCGCGCCGGCCGGGCGAATTTTTTTCAAATATAAGTTTCATTTTATTAATGAAGGCACAAAGGCAGAAGGCACATAGGCACAAAGTGAAAGATAAAAACAAAAAAATTCAGAACATTCTTCATTTTGCCTTTCAATTTCTTCCCACTTCTGCCTTCTGCCTATGTGCTTTTGTGCCTTCTTCATAAAACCGCCTCCAAAGCGGCGGCAAACATGTCAATTTCTTCCTTGGTCCGTTTTTCGGTGAAAGCCACCAGCAACACCTTTTCCAATCCGGGATAATAGCGCCCGGCCGGGAACCCGGCCGCGAACCCGCGGTCGATCAGGGCGCTGACGACGTCCGCCGCGTTCGCCGGCAGGCTGACGGCGAACTCATTGAAGAAGTAGGCGTGGCCGTAAAGCGGCGTGACCCGGGGAATCGCGGTCAATTTATTCCAGGCGTAGGCGGCGTTCGCCGCGCAGGATTCGGCCAGCTGCACCATCCCGGTTTTACCCAGCAGGCTGAGATAAATCAGCGCGCGCAGGGCGCACAAGGCCTCGTTGCTGCAAATATTGGACGTGGCTTTTTCGCGCCGGATATGCTGCTCGCGCGCCTGGAGCGTGAGCACGAACCCGCGCCGGCCCTTGCTGTCCTGCGTGGCCCCGACGATGCGCCCGGGCATTTTATGGACATGCTTCTTGAGCGTCGTCATGAACCCGAGGTAAGGGCCGCCGAACGAAAGCGGCAGGCCGATGCTCTGCGCCTCGCCGGTAACGATGTCCGCCCCCATCGCACCGGGCGTCTTCACTATCCCCAGGGAAACGGGATAAACCGACATGATGCCCAGCGCGCCGACCGCGTGGGCGGAGGCGATGATATCGGAGCAATCATCCAGGCAGCCGAAGAAATTCGGATTCTGCAAAATGACCGCCGCCACGTCATCGTTCAAGAGCGCCTTTATTTTTTCCCGGTCGGCGAACCCGGCGCGCAACGGAATTTCCACGAATTCAAAGGATAAATTGGCCGAATAACACTTAAGCATGGCGCGATAAATGGGATTGACCCCCGCGTCAATCAACACCCGGCGCCGGCGGGTAATGCGGAAAGCCATCATAATCGCCTCAAAAAGGGCGGTGCCGCCGTCGTAAAGAGAGGCGTTGGAAACCTCCATCTCCGTCAGGCGCGCGAGCATGGTCTGGTATTCATAAATCGCCTGGAGCGTGCCCTGCGAAACTTCCGGCTGGTAAGGGGTGTAGGCGGTGTAAAACTCGGCCCGGCCGGCCAGGGCGTCCACCGCCGCCGGGATGAAGTGATCATAAAATCCGCCGCCGCAGAAATTGACGAGGTGGGTTGAATTCATGCCGGCCAGGGCGCCCAGGCGGCGCGTCATTTCCATCTCGGCCATGCCCGGCGGAAGATTAAATTCGGCCGCGCGCAAATCCGCGGGAATCTCGGCGAACAAGTCGTCAAAAGATTCCGCCTTCAGCTCCGCGAGCATCGCCCGGTCATCGTCCGGACTGCCGCCGTAAAATGTCATTCCGCCCATATTTCCTTTGAATTAATGCTTTTATTTCTTCCCGCGCGCCGTGCCCTGTTTATAAAACGGAAGCTGGACCACTTCAACCATAAGATTTTTCCCGCGCGATTTCACGCTCAATTTCCGGCCGACGGCGGCGAACTCCCGCGCAACGTAGCCGAGCGCGACCGCGACGTTCAGGCTGGGCGCGAAAAGTCCGCTCGTAATTTTTCCCGCATTTTTTCCCCCTTCTTCAAAAATAAAATCTTCCGGGCGCGCCGCCATGCGCCCTTCCAGCCGCAGGCCGACCAATTGCCCGGTCGCCCGGTCTTCTAGGGCGCGCAAAACCGCCTCGCGGCCGATGAAAGCCTTGTCCAGGTCAATGAATTTTTTACCGGGCGCGGCCCCGGCCGGCGTGAATTTTTCGGATAATTCATGGCCGTAGAGCGGAAAGCCCATCTCAACGCGCAACGTGTCGCGCGCCCCCAGCCCGGCGGGCAGAATCTGGCCCGGCGCGAGCAATTTTTTCCAGAACCCCTGCACGGCGCCGGCGGGCAGATAAAGCTCATAGCCGAACTCGCCCGTATAACCCGTCCGGCTGAGAACGCAGCTGACGCCGTCGAGCTCAATGGGGCAAAAATGATAATATTCAAGGTCGGGCATCTTGACCCCAAGCGAAAACTCCATTGCTTCCCGCGCGCGCGGGCCCTGGATATCCAGCTTGGCGGTCACGGAAGATAAATCGCGGAAAACAGTATTCGCGGAAAGATGGGCCTTTATCCACTGCGCGTCCGCGGCGGCGGTGGAAGCGTTGACCACCAGCCAGAATTTTTCCGGGCCGGCCGCGAGCCCGCCTGCCCTGAGCTTGCTTGTGGTGAGCCCTGTCGAATCGTCGAACGGGCCTGCCCTGAGCTTATCGAACGGGTCGAACCGGCCCGCCGTGAGCCTGTCGAACCGGTAACAGATCAGGTCGTCCTTCACGCCGCCGTCCTCGGCCAGCAAATATCCGTAGGCGCAGCCGCCGGCGGGGATTTTTTTCACCGACTGGGTCAGCAGGCGCTCCAGGTCGGATTCGGCGTCCGGGCCGCTTATTTCAAACTCGCCCATATGGCAGATATCAAAGATGGAAACTTTTTCGCGCGTATAAAGATGTTCGGGAATTATGCCCCGGTAAAGGAGCGGCATTTCCCACCCGGCAAACGGCACCATGCGCGCCCCGAGGGCGACATGTTCCGCATAGAGAGGAGTGCGCAAAGTTTCTTTTATGGAAGCGTTTTCCGCCATGTTGATTCTGCAATATACAACAGCAATCCTGTCATCCAGCAACAACCAAGGATGCGCCAGACGAACAATCCTGAAAATTAAGGCATGATAAAAACAATTACCATAATGTCAAACGTATTCAAACCGCTTTCCCCCATGGATCATTATCGCCACACGCGCGTGCTTGGCGATGACCTGAAGATACCGGCGGACGCATCCTTCCGTAAACAAAAGAAACACCCCTGTTCATATGCCCGGTATTTTGCTTGGGGCTTCAAATGGACTTCCGCCAACAAACTGTTTAACATCAAGTTTTTCAGCTTTTTCATTTTCCTTGTCCCAAATGTCGCGTTTTGGGATCCCGCGCACCCGGGAGTCAACGGTCTCATTTGTAGCCCCGTCAATAAGGACGACTTCGTATGATAACCGGGGCTTTTTGATATTATCCAACACAATCTTAAAGGTCCAAATAGTTACGACCATCGGACCGCCGCCAAATACGGCCGCTCCTCCCTGCGAGGTAACCTTTGCAAAATACACGATATCGTCAGCATCCTTTACCTGTATGGCGAGCTTGACAAACTGTTTTGCGGCGGCATTTAAACGTTCGGCCTCAATGTGCAAAACCATTACCCGCTGACCACTGCTGCTTTTCTCCTGGCTCGCTTCATACTTGGTAATTCTGCCGCCCGGTTTTGCCGCTGCGACTGACGTAAACAAGGCAAAAACCATGCACATCCAGACTAATCTTGCTATCATGACCATCTCCTCCTTTTTAAATACCAGTCTTAGCTAAATACAAGATGATGCAGAATACTAAAACAATATGCATAAATTATCTTCATATATGCGCCCGTGTCAATCCTTTCCATTTCCCGTAATTTTTGATATAAATTTTTTAAATTAAAGGAATAAATCATGACTAAAAAAAACAGCATTGCTCAACACCTGATCAAAGGACTGAAAAATATCGGCATCCGGCACGCCTTCGGCGTGCCCGGCGATTACGTCCTGGATTTCCTGGACCGGGTGATTGAAAACGGCCTTGAATTTGTCGGGACCTGCAACGAGCTCAACGCCGGCTATGCCGCCGACGGCTATGCCCGCGCGCACGGCGCGGGGACGGCGATCGTCACCTACGGCGTCGGCGGCTTCAGCATACTCAACGCCGTGGCCGGGGCTTATGCCGAGCAGGTTCCACTGATCGTCATCAGCGGCGCGCCCCATTCGCGCCAGAAACATTCCCGCGCGCTTGTCCACCATCTGGCCGGCGATTACAGCCTGCAATCGGATATTTTCAAAAAACTGACGGTTGATTCCGCCCTGCTCGACAATCCGGACACGGCCGCGGCGGATATTGACCGCGTCCTGGCCAACTGCCTTGCCTGTAAAAGGCCGGTTTATTTTGAAATCCCGGTTGACGCCGTTGACTTGGAATGCCACGTCCGCCACGGCGACTCCGCGTCCGTCGGCCCGGCAAACTCCGACCCGGACACCCTGGCGGAAGCGGTCAGGGAGGCGGCGGAGATGATCAACGCGGCGAAAAACCCGGTTATCATTGCCGGCGTTGAAATACTCAGGTTTCAACTCGCCTCCCAGGCCTTGCGCCTGGTGGAAACCGTTGAGCTGCCCTATGCCACGACCATCAGCAGCAAGTCGGTTCTGCCCGAGCTTCATCCCCAGTTTATCGGGCTCTACCAAGGCACGTTCAGCCGGGATTACGTGCGCGAACAGATCGAAGCCTCGGACTGCGTGCTTTGCCTGGGGGTCTGGATGAACGACTTCAACACCGGCATGTTCACCTCCAAGCTGGATGAAAACCACCTCATCAACGCGCACTCCAGCAGCCTGCAGATCAATCACCATTGTTACGACAATGTCCGGCTGGGCGATTTCATCACGGCCGTCACGCCGCTCCTGCGCCAGCATTCTTATGTCCAGTCCCATCCCAGGGGCCACATTCTGCCCCGGCGCGATTACACCCCCCAGCCGGGAAAGGCAATAACCGTCCGGCGGTTTTACGAAAGAATCAACGCCCTGCTGGACGACGCCACGATCCTTGTTTCCGACACCGGCGATTGCATTTGCGCCGCGGCCGACTTATACATTGAAGAGGCCGAAAATTTCATCGCGCAGGCTTATTATCTTTCGATCGGCTTTGCCCTGCCGGCGACGCTCGGCGTCGCGCTGGCCAGGCCGGACAAGCGGGCCGTGGCGCTCATCGGCGACGGCGCCTTCCAGATGACGGCCCAGGAGCTTTCAACCATCATCGCCAGAAAATGCAACCCGATTATTTTCGTCCTGAACAATAAGGGCTACGTGATTGAAAGACTGATCCACGACGGCCCTTACAACGACATCCAGAACTGGCAATACGGCAAACTTTCCGCGGTGTTCGACGGCGCCGAAGGTTTCCGCGTCCAGACCGAGGAGGAGCTTGAAAAGGCCATCGCCGCCGCACTGGCGGAGAAAGGCCGGCCGGCCTTGATTGAAGTCGTTCTTGACCCGCGCGATTGCTCGGACCTGCTCGCCGCCTTGTGCCGCAAGGTCCGCGGCCTGAGCCAGGCGGATGGACCCAACGAATCATAGATATTAACGTAACAATTCAGATGAAGCAAACGTTCAAGAGGCCGTTGAAAAAGTCGTTGCCGCCTGCGATTGTCATCCCGAGCACAGTCGAGGGATCTCAAAAATGGCCCAAATCTGCGATTTGGAGATTCTTCGCTCCGCTCTGAATGACCGGAAAAACAGTTTTTCAACGGCCACGTTCAACATTCAACGTTGAACGTTCAATCCGCCGGCGAAGAACTCTGAATGGTGAAAGTTACCGGTCGAGGCGGACAAGTATCTGGCGCAGGTCATGCAGGTTGTTCCAGGCGCGGGCGCCCTCGCTGAGCATCCGGCTGATCCTGACCGCGGCCTCATTGCCGGGGCTGTAATCGCGCCCCTGCAGATTGGCGTCGTTGATCAGAACCTTTGCGCCGCGCTTCAAGGCGTTTTCCGCCAGCCGCAGATTAATCGTGTTCCCCGGCCCGAATGGAACCTCGCAGACAACCAGCACGTCGGCCCGGGAAGCCGTTTCTTCCGCCTGCCGGTAGGATTCAGCGCCGATTGAAGAAAAAGGCTTTTCAAGCACGGCCTGAATGCCGAGCGCCTCGCAGACCTGCGCGTCGGTATCGCGCTCGTTGAGCACCCCGCAGGTGACGTTCGTAAAATTGTTAAAGACCAGCTGGCGCAAAAGTTCCGCCCCGCTCCCGCCGCCGGCAATGATGTGAATTTTCACGGCGGAGGCCGCGCCCGCGGCCATGCCCGCCGCGTCCGTATGCCGCGCGCAGGGCTTGACATACGGCCGGCCGGTGCGCAGATCCGGCTGGACGCGCATTTCGCAATGATACACCTTCTGCAAAATATCCTCCTGGAAAACCTCCGCCGGCGCGCCGTCGGCGACAATCCGGCCATGATCAAGCAGAATGAGCCGGCGGCAAAACTCGGCCGCCAGGTTGAGATCGTGGCTGATCATCAGGACCGTCAGACCGCGCTCGCGGTTCATCCTTTCAACAATCTGCATGATTTCCAAAGCGTGGTTGGCGTCCAGGTGCGTGGTGGGCTCGTCCATGATGATGACTTTCGGCTCCTGCGCCAGCGCCATGGCAATCAGCACCCTCTGTTTCTCGCCGCCGCTGAGCAGATCAAAAGGACGGTTGCCCAAGTCGTTGACGTCGGCGTAAACAAGAGAGCGCGCGACAATTTTCCGGTCTTCGTCCGACGGCTTCTGCCAGGGAGGCAAAATCGTCACGCGGCCCATGGCGACCATTTCTTCCACGGTGAACGCCGGCGGCATTTTTAATTCCTGCGGCACGACCGCCAGCAGGCGCGAACGGCGCGCGGCGCGCATTTTGTGCACCTCTCCGTCGCAAAGGAAAACCCTGCCCGAAACGGGCCTGACCAGTCCGCTCAGCACCCTGAACAAGGTTGACTTGCCCGCGCCGTTCGGGCCCAGCAAGGCGATCATCTCGCCCGCGGCGGCCCGTAATTCAATATCCGCCAGGACGATCCGCTCATCGTATCCGGCCCTGACATTGATAAATTCAAAAGCCGTGTTCATTCAAACCACCCCCGGGAACTGCGCCGCAGAAGAAACAGGAAAAGCGGTCCGCCGATGAGCGCCGTGATAACGCCCACCGGTATTTCAACCGGCGCCCAGATTGTCCGCGCGGCCGTGTCGCAGATTACCAGGAACAGGCCGCCGGCCAGGGCCGAAGCCGGCACGAGCCGCCGATGATCCGGGCCGATCACCAGGCGCACCAGGTGCGGGATAATAAGCCCGACAAAGCCAATCAGGCCCGACACGGCCACCGCCGCGGCGGTCATCAGCGTCGCCAGGATAACCGCCCCGGTAACAACCGCCCCGATCGGCACGCCGAGATGATGGGCCATCTCCCGGCCAAGGGCGAGCGCGTTGAGCTGGCGGGCCATGAGCCAGACGCCGGCAAATCCCACGGCCACAAGAACCGCGGCAAAAACCAGCAACGGCAGGGAAGTGACCTGCAAATTACCCAGCATCCACCAGGTGATGCTGTGCAACCCCTCCAGTGGGGCGATTGAAATAATGAGCATGAGCAGGCTGGAACAAATTGAACCGACAATTATCCCGCTCAGGAGCAGCGCGTAAATATTCGTAGTTCCCCGCCGGTAGGCGAGCAAGAGCACAATCGCCAGAACAATCACCGCCCCGGCAAACGCGCAAAGCGGCAGGACATAAATGCCGGCGATGCCGGCGATGATCGCCGCCGCGACGCCCAGCGCCGCGCCGCTGCTCACGCCGAGCAC
Source organism: uncultured Verrucomicrobiota bacterium (assembly GCA_964475405.1). Classification (GTDB taxonomy): domain Bacteria; phylum Verrucomicrobiota; class Kiritimatiellia; order JAAZAB01; family JAAZAB01; genus JAQUQV01. Next base: position 9,317 of record CAYYWX010000006.1, on the reverse strand, counting down.
ATAGGGATCGGCCAGCGGATTGCGCAACAGGGCCTGCAAGACGACCCCGGAACACGCCAGGCCGGCCCCGACCGCGAAACCGCAAAGGATTCTTCCCAGGCGCAGTGTCAAGATGGCCTGGCCGGAAGGAATCGTCAATTCCCGGAAACTTAACGGCACGGCCCCCGCCAGAACGCATAAAAAAAGTATAACCGGCGCGAGCGCGACCAGGAGCCAGACAAAAGCCACTTTGCTCCTCTGAAATTTATTTTCGTTCATGGCGTCTTCTTCCCGGAAATACATTCCCTCAGCACCCCCACCCCGTCCAGCACGCGCGGACCGGCCCGCAGGATCAGATTGTTGTCCAGCCCGGAGTAGACCCGCCCATTCCGCACCGCTTTCATCCCTGCCCAGCCCGTCCTGGCGGAAACATCGTTTGTTTTTGTAAAATCAAGGCAGATGATAATGTCGGGATCGCGGCTGACAACCCATTCCGCCGACACGCTGAAATATTCCTTGTTGATTTCCCCGGCTATATTTTTACCTCCGGCCAGGGCAATCGCCTCGTTGATCAGCGATCCGGCGCCGGCGGTCATCAGCGGATCCGACCATATTTCCGCGAAAACCGTCGGCCTTTCTTTACCGGAAAGCCCGGGCGCCGAACGCATTTCCATTATTTGCCGGGCAAGGTTATTCGCCAATTCATCCGCGCGGGAATCCGCGCCGACCATGCCGCCGATAATTTTTATCGCCCCGGGAACATCATCAATCCGCGCACAGGGCACGCGCACATGCTTGATCCCGATTTTTTTTATCATCCCGGCCACGGACTCGTCCTCAAGGTCAACGTCAATCACGATCGTCGGCCGCAAATTTACCAGCGCTTCCAGCGAGGGCGCGCCGAATCCGCCGATAACCGGGATGTTTTTGACAATTCCCGGCGGATAATCGCAGGCGCTCGTGCGCCCGACAAGCATTTTTTCGGCGCCGAGGGCGCAAATGATTTCGGTGACGTTCGGCGCGAGCGAAATCACCCGGGGAGCGTTTTCACCGGCCGGCAATTCCCGCTTTCGCGCGCATCCGCCGGAAATAAAAATCAGCGCGGCAAATAAACAAAGAATACCTGAGCGAGAAATAAAATGGCGCAATGGAAAATTCATGAAATCAACGCCAGCAGGAAATAAAGCGCGCATTCCGTCTTCTCGCCCGCAAAGCCGAGCAGGTCGCCGGTCGCGCCGCCAAAATTGCGTTTCATCCAACGGACCATGAACAGGCCGAGCAAAAGCGCGGCGGCGGCAACCAAAAGACCGAGGTACCCGGCGTGCAAATAGCAGAATAAAACCGCCACGGCGCAGGCCGCCCAGAAATGCGCCGGCTTCGCCCCCGTAAAAAAATCCCGCGCCTTGCCGCCTTCCGCCCGGGCATACGGCAGGCTCACGGCAACCAGGACCATTACCATCCGGGCCAGGACAATCGGCAGGATAATCCAGGCAAAATGTCCGGTTGCGCACAATCTTTCCAACGCCACCGCCTTGCAAAGGATGGCGAGGACAATCGCCGCCGCGCCAAAGGCGCCGACGTGCGGGTCCTTCATGATTTCCAAGCGGCGTTCGCGCGTATTGGCCGCGAAAAATGCGTCAACCGTGTCGCCCAGGCCGTCCAGATGAAGGGCGCGCGTCAGGCAAACCATGACAAAAACACCGGCCCAGGCCGCGCCCATCGTCCAGCCGATCCTGACGGCGACAAGCCAGGCCGCCAGCAGGACCGCGCCGCCGATCATTTCGCCGACCAGCGGGAAAAAATAAAACGAATCGGCCGGCCGGCCGGCTTCCCGGCCCGGAACCGGCAGGATTGTCAGGGTCCGAATGGCTGTAATAAGGTTGCTAAACATAAATCGGCTCACGCGCCCGGCGCGATCCCGGCCTCGGCAAAAGTCGCCATTTCATTGTAAATGGCCAGGGCGTCCTCAATAATCTGCATGGCAATCGCCGCGCCGGTCCCCTCCCCGAGCCGCATGTCAAGGTTGACGATCGGGCGCAATTTTTCGCTTTCAAAAAACTTCTTGTGGCCGGGCTCGGCGCTGACATGGGCGAAGAAAAGATAATCCTTGACCGCCGGGCAAATGCGCATTGCCGCCAACGCCCCGGCGCCGGAGATAAACCCGTCCACCACCACCGGCCGCGACCGGGCCGCCGCGCCAAGGCAAAGCCCGCAGATGCCGGCAATTTCCAGCCCGCCGAGCGCGGCCAGGGTTTGCAGCGGCCCGGAACAGAGGGGCTTGTTCACTTCCAGCGCACGGTTGACAACCTCTACCTTCCGGCGCACGCCGTCAAAATCCAATCCGGTCCCCGGGCCGACCAGTTCATCCACCGGCAGGCCCAGATAGGCGGCGTGCAAGGCGGCGGCGGGCGTCGTGTTGCCGATTCCCATTTCGCCGGTCGCCAGGAGATTAATACCGCGTTTAACCGCGTCATCGGCCAGGTTTATGCCGACCGCGACCGCCCGCTCCGCTTCGTCGGCGCTCATGGCCGGACCCCTTGAAATGTTGCCGGCCCCGCGGCGGACATTCTGGCGGACAAGGCCGGGCAACGCGCCCGGATCATTGGCCATCCCGATGTCAATGACTTCCACCCCGGCGCCGGAACGTTTGGCGAGAACATTGACCGCAGCGCGGCCGGCAATGAAATTTTTCACCATAAGCATGGTCACTTCCTGCGGATAAGCGCTGACGCCCTCCTTGACCACGTCATGGTCCCCGACAAAGACGCAGATTTTCTTGCCGGTCACGCGCGGCTTCACGATGCCGATAATGGCCGCGAGGCGGGCGGCAATTTCTTCCAGCAAGCCGAGGCTGCGCCGGGGCTTGGTCAGATTGTCCAGACGCTCGTAAGCCTTGGCGATCAGCTTCGTGTCAACCGGCTTGATGTTTTTAATTGTTTGTTCAAGTAAATTCATTTTTTGTTATTACCCCGGCAATTTTCCTTTCATCACGAGCGGCAATCCGGCCGAGACGAACACGACCGTGTCAACAACCGATGCCAAATCCTGGTGCAGCCAGCCGGCCATATCGCGGAACTGCCGGCCGGCCTCGCTTTCCGGCACGATGCCCAATCCGACCTCATTGCTGACCATTACCAGGCTTTTCCTGCTCGTGCGCACCGCCCTCAACAATTCCGACTTTCGCCGTTTATACGACTTCAAACCTTCTTTGAAAATCACATTGCTGAGCCAAAGCGTCAGGCAATCAACGAGCAGCACGTCCCTGGCCGGGTAAAGTTTGCCCGAGCGCCTGATCAAGCGGCTCTTCCGCGCAGGCCCAGCGGCGGGAACGGGCTTTTTTGTGGGCCGCGATGCGCGCGGTCATTTCCCGGTCAGCCGCCTCGGCGGTGGCCACGTAAAGCGGTCTCCGCCAGTTGGTTTCGGCAAGTTTCAGGGCCAGGCGGCTTTTCCCGCTGCGCGCCCCGCCCAAAATCAGGATCCGTGCTATATTCATGACGGAGGGAGTTTTACACCCCGTTCTTTGAAACGCAATACTTTTATTCGTCCCGTCAGTTAAAAATTTTGAACGAAAAATGGTATTGACTTTTGGAATCAAAGACTTAGATTATATGCATCAAGTGTTAAACTCTAAATTTGGAGGATAAACAGCAAATGAAACATATTTGGCGTAAAATCCACATCCGGGCCTTCACCCTCGTAGAACTGCTGGTGGTAATCGCGATTATCGGCATTTTGGCCGCGCTGCTGCTGCCAAAACTTGGCGCGGTCCGTGAAAGCGCCCGCCGTATCAACTGCCTTTCAAACCTGAACGGTATATATAAAGCCTGTGTGATATGGGGACTTGATACGCGCGATACTTTCCGTGCGGCTTTTCCCCCGGGCCACCTGGTTGGAGGAGACGGATACATCACCCAGGCAAAAAGTCTTGCCCCCGGCATGTTTATCTGCCCGACAGCCGCGGGAAACTTCCGTACAAATGTGCAGCATAAGATCGGAACGGCCCTTACTAACGTAACCTCTGATAACTGCAGTTATCATTATATGTCCGGCCGTACGGACGACGACGGGGATTATGTCCTGCTGTGCGATAAAAACGGCCTCAGCAGCGTGGACTTTGACACCCTCTCGGCCACATGGGGCGGAAACCATGGCGGCATGGGTGGTAATTTTGTCCGTTGCTCCGGTTCAGGCTTGTGGGTGGATTCCCTCGCCAATCCTGATAGAACGCCTAATGTCATAACCAATGCTACTCTTACCAATGCATTGTCCCTGATGGGAGCGTACACCAACGCAACCCTTCTAGAATATTAATCATTGGTCATGTAATTATTCGGGTTGCCTGCCAGGCAACATTTCCGTCCTTCGTCAGTCCCGGGACGCGACCTACTTGCACCGGCACAGATCATGGCGCTGATACAAAGCATGCAGCGCCGTAAATAATTCATTCGCTTTTAATTTCGGGCATGCCTTGACATCCGCATGAAGGTATGTTAGTTGAATTTCTGTTTATTTCGCGGGTGTAGCTCAATGGTAGAGCTCCAGCCTTCCAAGTTCCTGCCCAAGGTTTAATTCAATTCACTCGCCACGCCTGTTAATTATCTGCTTTATTATCAGGTAGTTGCGCAATCTTGTCGTTTTGAAGCTTTCTTTTCATGGGTATGTCTTGCCAGTTTTGGGCGTTATGTCTTGTCAGTTTTGGCATTAGTCAGTTTTTCGTCTCCATTTTTTATTGCTTTGAAAAATTCTCCTATTTTGTTGCGCTTAATCAATTTTACGTGTCCAATTGCCATCGGCTCAAACAACAACACAATCTGCCGCATTTCCTTGGAAAGCACCCCGACATGGTCGGAAATTGGTTCATACTTGTCTGCCAGATTACTAACAATGACAGCATCATAATAAGCCAGGCCGTGTTTTCCAATTCGTTTTAACGCATGCCGCGACGTAAAATATTGCCGCAAACACCTGACACGAGGGACATGATTCCAAACCTTGCGTAGGATTGAAATAGCTTCTATCTCTGGTATCCATTCCGCTACATGTCCAATAGCATGGGCTTCTCTTCTTGATGTCTGTCGATTCGTTACCACCGTTTTATACGATTCCAGAAATCCAATATCTTTTGGCGCCATAGTTTCTATTGTCTGGAGTAATTCCATAATAACTTCATCCGTATCTTTCGATTTTAGTTTTTCCCGGTGTTTTTTTGCCTTGGATTCCTGCAATAATGGATTCTGTAAAATATAATGCTGGTTGATTACATTAATACCGGCTCGGAGACGCTCAGATATCTCCTGCAGGTCGAGTTCGAGTCCCAAGGGTTTTGCATTACAGGTAGCAAATGTACGCCGTAGATCATGGCAGGATGGCACGGCTTGATGATAAGTCCGTAGACCGAGCTTTGTGGCAAGTTGTTTGATAATACAGGCAATTGTTTTGCTGCTTGCCGGTAGCTGTTTTTTATCAATAATTAAAGGCGTATTATTGTGTTGCCCAATTTTAATGTCTCTCATCTGCGCATAACGTTCCAACAACTTTTGAGTAGGCGGGTATAATATAGGCAAAGCGATAGCCGCCTTTGTCGCCATTTTCTGATTTTCAGGGGCCAACTGGATTAGGCAGCCATCACCTTCCCGATTATGTTGTACATTATCCCACGATAAGCTGGCTAATTCTGAACGCCGTAATGCTAAATCCACAAGTAATAACGCTGTCAGCCGGTCCCTTACCGATAATTCATTATTTAAATCAACCGGAGCACCTCCCTTTAATCCTTGGATATCCAATAGAATTTCTAGCTGATCCGGTGGCAGGAAATCACGGGTAGCATAATTAGCAAACGAACTGTTATCCACATGAGCAAGAGGATTATTCGGCAGTAAGCATTTACGAACACAAAATCGGAATAAACAGGCAGCATTATGTAGCGAACGGGATATCCGGCGGTAACCGCCGCCGACATTAGCGTGCGCACCCGAGAACCAACGCTGCTCCACGTAGCGGGGATGATTGTCGAGAAACGCCTGAGGATCTGGTTGCTCTGGGATGAAGCGGGTCCACAGCACTGCCCAATAGGGTTGACGCTCTTCATCTAGTGCAAGCGCTTGATAGGAATGCTGAACAATTGTGCTCAAATGTGTGTTGTGGAAATGAAGCGTATTACGGCTTATACCTTTGATATTTCCGAAGGGAACTCCAATGGAACCGACAGTGTCCCATACGCCAACCATTTTTATCAGGTCACGATGATACCATACATGCTTCAGTAAGACCTGTTCCTCGAAGACGAAGTTCTTTTCGCCGTTTTCTTCCAGATACTTAAGTTCATAGATTGGACGAACCACGTCACCTTTTTGGTAGCGCTCAAATATCTGCTCAAATGACACCGGTGAATCGGGTTTTAATAATCCACAGCGAGCAATCAATCCTGCAAGACTACGTGCAGTAAAAGCACCTCGACTGAAACCGAACAAATATATTTCGTCGCCATGATCGTAGTGCTCCATTAACCAGCGGTAACCTTCCCGGACATTGACCGAAAGCCCTCTGCCGAAGATTCCACCTGTAAGCTCATCATACCAGCGAGCACCAAGCCCTTCGTCGTAATAACTTTCTTGAAGCACACCGTCGCCGCTCTGGCGTCCGAGCATTAGATAGAGACGCCAGACATTAGTATTGTTTTCTGGTTTATTCCAGGTGCCGTCGAAAAAGAGGGCCAATCGCTTCCCAGGGCGTTGTAGTATTTCTTCATTTGCCATATTGTTGACCAGCATGTTCCTGACAAGGACTGTTCCATGTGCCATCACGGCGGACAAAGATTATGTATATTCATTTTGACCTTAATATAGTCGTGGTTTTCATTGATATTCGCCAACACTTCACGAGATGACGTTGCAGGATTTTTTCTTTTCTTGAAAAAGCATTATTCCCGGCTCTAAGTATTCCTCGCGCAAGCATATTGAGTTTATTCGCCTCTCTTTTTTTACCGCATTCCGACATTCGCTTGGTCATAAAACCAGCTTCGATAAGAGTTTTTAATTTTAATATTTTCCCGAACCGTGGCTCCTTTTGGGACGACAGCCCCCGATCATTGGCATAGTCCGGCGTAACCGCTATCTTATCCGCCACATCACTCGTCACGTATAATCCAAACACGCCAAGTTTGCTAAGTTGATATGCCTGTTTCATTTTAAGCCCACCAGCCCAAAGGACTTTCAGGTCCTTCTCATGCGCAAACCTGTCAATCTCGATAATCTCATCAATATTTAAGATCCCTTTTGCATCTTTTTTATTCCGCTTCATAAGCCGTTTCTCTTTAGACTTATCAGCCGTGTCTATCAGCACGATGGAAACACCACAATTGGAAACTAGCTCAAGCCACCGTTTTGTTCCTTCCACCGCATTCTTTTCTCCGTACACCTTCTCTTGGCCAAGAGCATCATGACCAAGGGCAGGCAAGTCAATATAATGCACAGGCGCGGCACACCACTTGCTAAACCATTTTTGAATGTCGCAAATTACGGCCTTCTGTTCCTCAAATGTAAGCGGTACTAGCCCATACTTGCCGAGTTCTAATCCCATATGCCTTGCAGACGACAGTCCCATCCAAATATTTCGAGCCGTGGTTTCAACGTCTACAACCTTTAATGGCTTTACGCGGATTCCGCGCTTGAATGCGTAGTCTAAAATCTCTTGCAAAAGACCAGGCGGAAAATAATTGAGAAGTCCCGGGACAGGAATAATGGATCTTTCTACCGCAGTTCGTTTAGAACCTTCAAGAGCCACTTCCTTAATTCCACAGTAAACCGCCAGATCTATTGCTTCTTTCACATCAAGCACTCCTGGCCTGTTTTTTCTTACAATCTGACACAGATCAATCTGGCGAATCGCTGAGTTATAACGTTGAGAGCTCTTTATTTTGCGTCTAATTTTGATGAATACTTGTTTTTGCCATCCTTCCTGTTGCTTCCCAACAAATCTCAACAGGACCGTGGTCGGTCTGGGGTTTCCGTCCGGAGTCTTTAAAAAGGGTTGTACCAGGTGTTTTATATTTTTGACCGCCTGGGTCACAGCCCCGTGCGGCTCGCCGGGCAAAGCTATAACCACAGAAGGATTTTTGTAATATCGGATGTTTACTTGCGCTCCAACGTTTGTCGTATTTAACAGATGTCCTGTGGTATCTAATCGTATATTGCAATATTCGGCTGGACCTACCGCCACTTCTCCCACGGCAACCAGTCGCTCTGCGTCCAGCGCCAAGCCAATCACCATTGGATCATTGGTCTTGAATGCAGTGTGCTTTGGATCCTCAAGAGCCGCTCGGCAAATCTCGACAGCAGCGCTACCTTCGTCACTGACTCCTAGAAAAGGACCAAAACGTTGGTAGTCGTAGTCATTAAGCGTCAGCAACTTAGGTTCGGCTTGGCTCCCAAGGCCAACATACGCTTCGAGAGCCAATTCTCGCAAGGCCTGTAGGTCCGGATCGGATGGGTGAATAGCACGGTTGCGTGTTCGAGTCACCACATCCTCATGAAGGTGAATGACGGCTCTGAATTGATTATACAGTTGTCTTGTCCCGGCAATGTCAATTCGACAACGTAGCCGCAGGTTGATCATTTTTAAGGCTGTCTTAATCTCTTCAAACCTGACGTGCTCCTGCTTAGAAAGGAGTGACATCTTGATCATTCCTTCTTCCTCGAACGGCGAGCCTTGCCACGAGTGTTATTGTCCAGAATCAACCAGTCTGGATTCTCCACCCATTTGTCTTGCGCGTGATCATATGTCTTTGGAATCCCCCTGTTAAGATCTCTCAGATACCGGAGAAGAGGACGCTGCGGCCTTTTTGCTCTCTCTTGATCGTCAAGCATGCCGCCTTTCCATCCAAACGTCTGCGCAAACTCAGCAAACCCGAATCCGTCAAAGAAGTAGTCGGGACGAAGCAGCGTCGCATACCACATGCTGGGAACGCCTTTTGGGTTGGATCGGATCGGAATCTCCTGCTCTACACGGCTGAGCAAATCTAGAGCCTTGATATCCTCGACCTTCTTGAGGTGAGCGCGTAATTCATCATAAGCTGGAAACGTGACCTGAGGCGAAACCAATAGGACAGGTTTCTGCTGCAGTCGCGCCATCACAATCTCATGCACAGTTCCGACGCTGTAGACGTTTGTTGGACAATAGGCAATGACAAAGTCAGATATATCAGTCATCCGCAGATCGATATGGACCGTGGCCCAGAACTCTTCGCCGACTTGTTCACGTATGCGGTGGTGTTCCTTCCGGGACCCGAACGTCCAATTCTCACGTTTGGCCAGAGTGAATTCGTCCTCCTTGCCATA